>JACPVI010000061.1 GCA_016191815.1 Myxococcales bacterium | reverse complement strand
GTCCTATCGGCGCTCGGTATCACCCAGCTTGAACCTCCGACACCACCCACGGAGGACGCTACGGCCGCGTAGTTACAAACCGCCCGTGGCTCCTCAGCAATTCCGCGAGCTTGGCGGCCAAAACGTTAAACATGGGCTAGAGGCGGAGCAGGCCGAACCCTGTACCACGACCGCCCGTGTCAGGTGGCGCTCGGGCAAGTCCTTTCGCGAGGCCGAATTCGGCCCTGACTGAATCCGGGGACCAGACCCGCGTGCGGGTGTAGTTCAGCCGATCCCTCCGCAGACGTTGGGGATGCCGCCTCCGCCGCAGGTCTGCGGCGCGACGCAGGGGCCGCAATCCACCGAGCCTCCGCAGCCGTCGGCGATGAAGCCGCAGTTGGCGCCCACGTCCGCGCAGGTCCGCGGGGTGCAAGCTGGCCGGCCGCAGACCCCGGGCGTGCCGCCTCCGCCGCAGGTGTCCGGCGGGGTGCAAGTCCCGCAGTCCAGCGTGCCTCCGCATCCGTCGCCGGCCGGCCCGCAAGAGAGGTTCTGCGAGGCGCAAGTCTGCGGCTGGCAGCCAGCTCCGCACTTGCCGGGTCCGCCGCCGCCGCACACCTGGGGCGGGGTGCAAGCCCCGCACTGGAGCGTGCCTCCGCAGCCATCGCCGGCCGGCCCGCAGTCGAAGCTCAGCGCCGCGCAGGTGGTGGGGGTGCAGGTGGGCGCACCGCAGACGTTGGGTGTTCCGCCGCCGCCGCAGGTTTGAGGCGCGGTGCAGGTTCCGCAGTTGATGCTGCCGCCGCAGCCGTCGCCCGCCAGGCCACAGTTGTAGCCGAGCTGGGCGCAGGTCCGCGGGGTGCAGCTCGAGCCGCCGCACACCCCGGGGACGCCGCCTCCGCCACAGGTTTGAGGCGCGGTACAGCTCCCGCAGTTGATCACCCCGCCGCAGCCATCTCCTTGCAGGCCGCAGTCGTAGCCCTGCTGGGAGCAGCTCTTCGGAGGACAGGTGGGCGAGGCGGTGTCGGGGACGATGCAGGAGGTGAGGTCGAAAATCATGAACTCCAACGCCTTCTGCTGAGGCGTCATCGGAGCCGCCGCCCCGCAGTTGCCGGGGAAGGTGCCGGTGCCGGAGCCGGTGGCCACGTGGAAGTCGCTATAGAGCACCCGGCCGCACTGGTCTCCCGCGTCCGCGCCTACCGGGCAGTTGAAGGTGTACTCGATGGGGTTGTTCGCCCGCACCGCCGGGTCGGAGTAAATCCACCGCTGGGCGGGCGGAATCACCGCGTCGAAGTCGTGCCGGACGGCGTTGACCTGGACGCGCCCCAGGGTGGTCGAGGCCCCCACGTTGAACAGCCACTGGGCGAAGGCCTGCCCCTTGGGGAAGGTCTGGTCGACGTAGGCGCTGTTGTTCGGCGGGAAGGCCTGGTCCACGTTCCAGGTCGCGGTCCCGGACAGCGGCGAGACGTTGTACAGCCACACGTAGCTGTAATGGGTGGCGAACAGTCTCCCGCCGGCGTTGAGGTAGTTGATCACCCGCTGCTGATCCGCCGGGGACTGCGGGTCCTCGAGGCCCACGCAGTCGGCGATGATCATGTCGTACTTGTTCAGCTCCGCCTGGCTGCCCCAGAGAGTGCTGGCGGCGGGAGTGCTGGCACCGAGGTTGGAACCATTGTCCCGGTAGAAGCGCACCCGGCCATTGCCTGAAGGGAGGGTGTACTCGCTCAGGGAGATGCCGATCTTCGGCAAGGTGCACTCGAACGGGTCGGCGCTGCCGGTCACCACCGCGATGAGCGGAATGTCGCCCTCGCTCTGGTTTCGGGGGAGGCGAGTCTGCGCGGTGGTGAGCGCGCTGTTGGCGCAGCAGGCCACGCTGGGGATGGTGATTTGCCGCCGCCACTTCCCGAGCTGAATCACCAGCGGGATGTTGGAGCCGCAGGGCGCGTTCTGCAGGGCGAATTGGCCGTTCACCCCGGTCACCACCGAGACCAAGGGAGAGCCGGTGGCGCCCGCGCCGCACTTGTCGCAGGAGACGCCGGCGTCGAAGGCCTTCACCGGCGCGTTGGGGATGTAGACCAGCGCCCCGTAGACGGGGTCCGGCTGGCCGTAGCCCAGCGATGGGTCGGTCGGCGCCACCACCGTGCCGCTGATGGTGGTGCTGCCGGCGTCGCATTTCACCTGCTGGAGGCAGAGGTTCACGCAGGAGCCCGCATCCGGCACGTTGTTGCCGCAGAGGTTGGCGGTGCCGCCGCCGCCGCAGATGTTGGGCGCCGCGCAGCTCCCGCAGCCCCCGTCGATGAGGCCTCCGCAGCCGTTTCCCACCGCGCCGCAATTCTTCCCGAGCTGGGCGCAGGTCTGGGGGACGCATGCTCCTCCGCCTCCGCACACGCTGGGAGTGCCGCCGCCGCCGCAGGTCTGGGGAGAGGTGCAACTGCCGCAGTTGAGCAAATTGCCGCAGCCGTCCCCCACCGGCCCGCAGTTGGCGCCGAACTGGGCGCAGGTCTTGGGCACGCAGGAAGGAGGAGCGCCGCAGACGCTGGGGGTGCCGCCGCCGCCGCAAGTCTGGGGAGAGGTGCAACTGCCGCAGTTGAGCAGCCCTCCGCAGCCGTCTCCCGCCGGCCCGCAGTCGGCGCCGGCCTGAGCACAAGTGCGCGGCACGCAGCCGCCGTCGACCAGGCCTCCTCCCGAGGTGCCGCAGCGGTTGTTGATGCCCCCGCCGCCGCAGGTCTGGGGAGAGGTGCAGCCGCCGCAGTTGAGCAGGCCCCCGCAGCCGTCCCCCACCGGTCCGCAGTTGGCGCCGATTTGAGCGCAAGTCTTCGCCGGGCAGCCGCCGTCGCCGCCGCAGCGGCTGGGCACTCCACCCCCGCCGCAACTCTGGGGGGCAGTGCAGCTGCCGCAGTTGAGGAGGCCTCCGCAGCCGTCCCCCACCGGTCCGCAGTTGGCGTTGGCGGTGGCGCAAGTCACCAGCCCGCAGCCGGCATCCTGGTCGGCTCCACCTCCCCCGCCTCCGCCCGCGCCGCCGCCACCACCACCTCCTCCTCCGCCCGCTCCGCCGCCGCCACCCGAGTCGCCGCCGGCGTCAGCGCCGGAAGGAGGCTTGCAATTGCAGGACGCCAAAGCCAGCGCCGCCAACAAAGCCCCGGTCAGCCGTTTCATCAAGAGAGCTCCCGCGTCAAATCGGCCCGTCCGCGCGGGGGCGCATGCTAGCAGGTCAGGCAGGCGTGCGAGCCGCCGACTTGCCCGCCTTCGGCGAGGGGAGGCTACTCTGCCGCCGCCATCAGCGGCTCCGCCTCGAGCCGGCTGGAGGCGATGGTCTCGAGGTAGGCCGGAGGTCCAGATTGGGCGAGGAGGCGCAGAGGCTCTCCGCCCCGCCAGAGGAGGGCCTCGGTGGCGGCGGCGAGCGCCAGGTAGAAAACCGCGGCCAGCAAGGCGAGCGTCTTCATGCATCCTCCCCGAGGGCAGAAACAGGGTACGGGAGGAAGCCGGCGGATCAACTTTTCGGCTACAGGTCGCTACCGGGCTGAAGCCCTGGCACACTGGCTCCAATGAAGCGGCGCCACTTTCTTCTTCTCGCCGGCTCGGTTTCCCTGGCTGGCCTCGGGCGGCTGGGTTGCTTCCGGCTGGCCCGGCCCAGCGCGCCTTCGGGGCCCTTGTCCAAGAAGGCCCAGGCGCTCATCGGGCGCGCCCTGGAAGGGCTGGACAGCTCGAGGCTGCTCGACGCCCACGTCCACCTGGTGGGGCTGGGGGCCGGCGGCACCGGCTGCTACGTCAACTCCAGGATGACGAGCTTGTGGTCCCCCATCTCCTACGCCCGCTTCTCCATCTACCGCACCGCCTCCGGAGTGAAGGACGACGAGCGGGCCGACGCCCAGTACCTCGAGCGGCTGCTCGCGCTCGCCGCCGCCGTCCCCGGCCTCAGGCTCTTGGCGATGGCCTTCGACCAGGTGCACGACGAGGAGGGGCGCCCCCAGAAGGAGGAGTCGGAGTTCTTCGTCCCCAACGACTACGTCCTGCGCCTTGCCCGAGCCCACCCGGAGAAGCTGGTGCCTTGCGCCTCCATCCACCCCTACCGGAAGGACGCCGTGGCCGAGCTGGAGCGGGTGGCCAGGGAGGGCGCCCAGGCGGTGAAGTGGCTCCCCAACGCGATGCGCATCGACCCCTCCTCGCCCCGGTGCGACGGCTTCTATTCCAAGCTGGCGGAGCTGGAGCTGCCGCTCATCACCCACGCGGGGGAGGAGAAGGCGGTGGACGCCGAGGAGGCCCAGCGCTTCGGCAACCCGCTCCACCTCCGCCGGCCGCTGGAGCGGGGTGTGAAGGTGGTGGTGGCCCACTGCGCTTCTCTGGGGAAGAACCCCGACCTCGACGCCGAGGTGAAGAGCGGCCAGGAGCGCCCCTGGGCGGAGAACTTCGAGCTGTTCCTCCGGCTGATGGGGGAGAAGCGCTGGGAGGGAAGGCTCTACGCGGACATCTCCGCGCTGGCGCAGGTCAACCGGCACGGCCGCATCAGGGACGTGCTCGCCCGCGAGGAGCTCCTCCCAAGGCTGATCAACGGCAGCGATTATCCGCTCCCGGCCATCAACGTGCTCATCCAGACCGGGGCGCTGGAGAAGGCCGGCTACCTCACTTCCGAGGAGCGTGCGGCGCTGAACGAGATTGATCAGCACAACCCGCTGCTGTTCGACCTGGTCCTCAAGCGGACGCTCAAGGTGCCCAGCGAAGGCGCCGAGCGCCGCTTCCCCGCGGAGGCCTTCGCGGCGAGGAAAGAGCTGTTCCCGAAGCTCTCCTGAGGGCGAGCTTCTTCCATCCGAGAGGAAGCGCGCCTCCCCTGGACGCCGTCGCCGAAGCCGGGATTCGGCCCGGAGCGCCAGGCACGAAATCTGTAAGAGCGCCCGCAAACTTGTGACGGCGTGGCCGGAGGGGGACAGGATGGGAAAGAGTTTTCTCAGAGGGGGAGCGGCGGCAGTTTGGCTTTTGGCGGGAATCGCGGCAGCGGAGACCCGGCCACCGCATCGGATCGAAGTCTTCATGACCACGGACTTGGTGCTCCTCGAGGGCTACCAGCCGGGGGAGAGCCTCACCGTGGAGGCGGTGCGCGAGGGATTGGTGATTGGCCGAGTCACCGCCCAGGCGGATGCCACCGGAAGTCTGCTCATCAACCACCCGCCAGACGCTCCCGGGGCGGCTCTGGTTTGCTGGGAAGGGTGGACGCCCGATCTGCTGGCCAAGGACCGGGTCCGGGTGATCGACGCCACCGGAGTGGACTTCACCGACGTCCGGGACCTGTTCATCCTTCCTTCCTCGTCCCCCATCGGCGCCCCGGGCAGCTCGCCGGTCATCGAGGGGAACGTCTTGACCATCCACGGCCACGCGCGCGGCCTCGACGGCTCGCCGCTGCCGGCGGTGCAGTTGGAGGTGCGCATCTTTAAGGGTAACCGGGCGGACTGGGTCGGAACTGACCGGCGCCGGCTGGCAGCCATCCCCACCGTCAACCCCGACGGCACCTTCGTGGCGCGCTTCGAGGTGACCGAGCAGGACATCGCCGACGTGAGGGCGAGCGGCCTCGACCAGGTGATCGAGTTCCTGCTGCCCAACCCGGACCCCACCATCGAGGAAGCGCCGGAGATGACCATCTACGAGGAGCCGGGAGAGGAGACTCTCGAGTGCCCGCCGGTGGCTCGGGTGGGCACGGTGGCGGTGACGCCCAACCCCATCGGCATCGCCGGGGCGGCCAATGTCACCATCCAAGGGGTGGCTCCGGCGGGAAGCAGCGTGAGCGTGCTCGTCACCGACCGGCTGGGCGCAGCGGCGGGTCCATTCGAGGGCACCGCCAGTCCGGGGGGCACCTGGACCTTGACCGGAGTCGCGCTCGGAGAGCTGGCCAGCGGTGAGCTCACCGTCTCCATGACCGCCACTCCGCCCGGAGGACTCCCCACGCCGGGCCGGCCGTTCATCGCGACGCTGGACTTGATTCCGCCGGAGTTGGTGGCGCTCTCGTTGAACGGCGGGGCGGCCTTCACCACTCACCGGGAAGTCCGAGTGGAGCTGACCGCGGTTGATCCCTCCCCGTCGACTCCTCCGCTCGGGGTGGCGCTGGCCGAGTCGCCCTTGGAGCTCGAGGGAGCGGCCTTCCAGCCAGTCGGGGTGCTCTCCTTCTCTTTGAGCGGAGACGAGGGCCCGAAGACGGTCTGCGCCCGCCTGCGCGACGGCGCGGGCAACCGCTCGGCGGACCTCTGCCAGGGCATCGTGCTTGATTCCACTCCGCCGGCGTTTGCGGGGCCCGCACCCGCGCCCGGCTCCTCGGTGGTCCCGCCTTTGGCCAGCGCGACGGTGATGGCCTCGGACGCCAACGGCCTGGTCGCGGCCTCTCTCTCCGCCACGGTGGACGGCTTGCCGGCCCCGGCCTCGCTCGTGGGGGAGCAGATCAGCGTCTCTCCCGTGGGCGGCTTCGCCAGCGGCGAGCACCGGGTGGCGGTCTCCATCCAGGACACTGCGGGGAACCAGGGGGCCTTCGGCTGGTTCTTCACCGTGGGCGAGCCGCTCCCCAGGGTGGCCATCTTCAGCCCGGTGGAAGGCGCCATCTTCAACGCCGGAACCACGGTGGACATCCAGGCCAACGCCAACGATGAAAGCGGAATCCGCCAGGTGGCCTTCTTCGTGGACGGAGTGCTGATTCGCACCGACACCGCCCCGCGCTTCCACGCCCTGTGGACGGCCAGGTCGGGCCGGCACGCGCTCGCCGCGACCGCGACCGACAACACCGGCCAGCAGGCCTCGCACAGCGTCAGCGTGTGCGTCCGCCTCTCCGATGGCTCCGGCTGCGGTCCCATCATCGGCGACGCGCCGCCGACCGTCGCCATCACCAACCCCGCCGAGGGGGCCATCCTCCGGGAGGGAAGCGCGCTGACCATCCAGGCCAACGCCTCCGACGACCGCCAGGTGGTGCAGGTGGAGTTCTTCGCCAACAGCACCCGGCTCGCCACCGACACCACTGCGCCCTACCAGGTGACGCGCACCGCGGTACGAGGGCGTTGGACCCTCACCGCCACCGCGGTGGACTCGGGCGGCCAGCGCACCTCGCACAGCGTGAACGTGTGCGTCGCCGCGAGCGACGGCTCTGGCTGCGGCCCGGTGGGGACCGACGCGCCGCCGACGGTCGCCATCACCAGCCCCGCCGGCGGAGCCGTCATCCTCGAGGGAGCCTCGGTGACCATCCAGGCCAACGCCTCCGATGACCGCCAGGTGGCACAGGTGGAGTTCTTCGCCAACAACACCCGGCTGGCCACCGACACCACTGCGCCCTACCAGGTGACGCGCACCGCGGTACGGGGGCGCTGGACCCTCACCGCCACCGCGGTGGACTCGAGCGGCCAGCGCACCTCGCACAGCGTGAACGTGTGCGTCGCCGCGAGCGACGGCTCCGGCTGCAGCCCGTAGGGGGAAGGCCAGAAGGCCCGGGGCCCGAGAGGGTCCCGGGCCGGCGCCGTCAGAAGCTCCGCGAGAAGCCCACCCGCACCTGGCGGCCGTAGCGTGGAACCTGTGAGAGCAAGGTGTCCGGCCCGAGCGGATCCGCCCTCCGCTCGTCGAGCAGGTTCATCACCCCGCCGTAGTAGTGGAGCCGCCAGGGCAGGTAGTCGCCCGAGAGCACCAGGTTCCACTGCATCGTCTCCGGGATGCGCGCCCCATCGCGGTCCTTGCGCGCCCCGAGGAAGACCATCTCCGTGGAGGCGAGCAGCGCCTGGGAGAGGATGGGCCAGGAAAGGCGCGCGGCGATGTTGTGCTCCGGAGAGTTGATCAGGCTTCCCACCGCGCCCGTCGAGCCCTGGTAGACGTTCGAGAGCGAGAGAAATCTCCCGTCTCCGGGCGTCCAGCGTAGCTCCAGCTCGCTTCCCACCACCGCATAGGGGGCGGAGTTTCCGTAGACCAGCGCCCCCGACTCCGCCGGCGCGCTGGAGATGATGGCGTTGAAGCTGTTGAGGAAGAGGACTCCCACCAGCGATGCCTCGTCGCTCAAGGTGTGGGCGTGCTCCACCTCGAAGGCGCCCCGCTGCTCCTCACCCAGCTTCGCAGGCGCCTCCCGCAGCAACGGCGGGAAGCCGAAGGTGAGCTCCCGCGGCGTCGTCCGCCGCACGGTGGCATCGAACACGAGCTTGGTGTTTCCGCCCTCGTACGGCTTGAGCACCAGCGCGATGTGGGGGTTGCCCCACTCCATCACCCGCTCCACCTGCGCCAGGCGGCCCCGGGCAATCGTGCCCACCGGGTCGAACCGGAGCCCCAGGTTCAACCGGAAGGAGGGCCTGGGGACCCACTCGTGGCTCATGTAGAAGGTGGTTTTCGTCTCGGGCGCAGAAAGTTCCATCGGCTCGGGTGCGGCCGAGGCCTGGGCGCGCTGCCATAGCTCGGGTGTCCTCCCGGAGGCCGCCCCGAACAGGAGCCGGTGCTTGGGGTGCACCGCCCATTCGAAGCGCAGCTCGCCGGAGAGGTCGCCGTAGCCCGCATGCTCCGAGAGCGCCGAGCCGTCGGGGCCACCGTACGAAAGTGAGTGCCCCGCCGCGTCGGCCGCCAGCCGCGCGAGGAGGAAGCTGCCGCCCGGAAACTCGTGCTCGAGCTGGAGCGCCGCGAAGCTTCGCCCCTCTAGGCTGGCCACTCCGTTTTCGCCTGACCAGCCGTAGCCGGTGGGGACGCTCTTTCCGTAGGCGATGGTGCCGGCGGTGAGGGTGACCGGCCCTAGCCGGGCGGAGAGGAAGGCCTGCCTTCCGTTCCAGCCGTCCAGCCGCGGCTGCGTCTCGCCGGGAAGCGAGAGCGGCTGGCCGGCGCCTCCGGCGATTCCGGCCAGAGCGAGCAGTTCGCCCCAGTCCTTGCGCACCGAGGCCAGCGCCCGAGCCTCCTGGCGGCCGTCGGTGTCGAGGGCGAAGGCCCCGCGGACATGGGGGCCTACCTCCGGCCGCCGCATCACCACGTTCACCAGGCCCAGAAAAGCGGTGGAGCCGAACACCATCCCTCCGCCGCGCACCACCTCGATGCGCTCCACCTGCTCCATGTCGATGCCCAGGTCCATCCCGATCGGGCCGTAGCCGCGGACCAGCTCGTTCAGCGGGTGGCCGTTCACCAGGACCAGCACCCGGGCGTTGGCGCTCTCCGGCCAGCCGAAGCCCCTCACCCCCACCGAGTCCCTGGCCCGGTCGCTCCAGACGTGCAGCCCGCGCACCGAGCGCAGCGCCTCGGCCACCGTGGCGTAGCCGAAGGCGCGGATCTCCTCCGCGGTGATGACGGTCATCGAGGCCGGCGCGTCGTCGAGCCGGATGAGCCTCTGGGTGGCGCCCGCCACCTCCATCCGCTTGGGGCGAAGGTGAGCGAGGACCGGCAGGAGCTGGTTCTCCTTCACCTCCACCATCGTCCGGAAGGGGTCCCTCCCCTCCTGCGACACCGCCACCTCCCACTCACCCACCTCCAGCTTCTCCACCACGCAGGGAGTGAAGCAGCGGTCCAGCTTGCCCACCGTCACCGTCGCCCCGTCGACGTTGGCCCTCACCACCAGCGCCCCCACCTTGGGCGGCGGCCTGCTCTCGCGCTCCAGCGACACCTCCTCGCTGCGGAGCTGATCAGGCAGGACTTCGCGCTCCAGCCGCTCGCGCTTGAAGCCCGGGGCGGTGATGAGCAGCGCCACCCGGCCGGGGACCAGCCGCACCCGGCCCGGCCCGCGAAGGATGGGCTCCTCCACTCCCTCCAGCCGCACCTCCGCCTCCCGGGGTAGCCCAAAGAGCTCCAGCTCGCCGTAGATCCGCTCCAGCTCGCGGAAGACTACCGCCTCCTTGCCCCGCGACAGCTCCACCTCCACCTCCGCCGAGCGGTAGCCCGGGAGGTCGAGCAGGATGCGGGTGCGCCCCGGCTTGAGAGCGAGGACTTTCTCGGTGGCGCCCAAGGCGCCCAAGTCTCTCCGCTCGGCGAAGATGAGGGCTCCCTTTGGCGCAGAGTCCACCTTCACCAGCGCCAGCATCGGCCGGAGGTAGGAGAGGGCTCGCTCCACCTCCGCCCGCTCCTCGGCGCTCGAGGGCTGGCCGAGCAGCTCCGAGTAGGCCCGGAACGCCTCGTCGTACAGCTTGAGCCGTCCCAAGGCTGAGGCGATGTTGAGCTGCACGTTGCGGTTCGGCACCAGCCGGTTGGAGGCGTAGAAGGCTTCCAGGGCCTCCTCCAGCTTGCCTTGCTTTTCGAAGGCGAGGCCCCTGCGGAAGTGGAACTCCGCCTCGTCGGCGACGCCGGCGGCCGATGCGGCGGCGGCCCAGAGCCAGACGGCGACTCCCAGCCCGCGCCTCACCTGGCGCCCTTGGTCTTGAACGGCGAGTCGTCGGAGGAAGGCGGCGCGGCGGGGAGCGGCTCCAGGGTGGCCTTGAAGGCGCTTCCCTCCTCGGCGGCCACCGCCAGCTCCGCCGGCTTGTAGCCCTCCAGCTCGAAGAGGAGCACGCAGCGGTGCTCCGGCTCGGTCTCCCAGACGAACGGAGTCTTCCCCAGCTCCCGGCCTTCCAGCTTCACCGAGGCCCCGGCCGGCTCGCTGTCGATGGGCACCTTCACTCGCGCCCGCAGGAGCTGGAAGAGCAGCTCCGCGTCCTTTTCCAAGCGAAGCTGGTGCGTTCTTGCGACCAGGCCCGGGCCCACCAGCAGGAGGGTGCCGGAAGTGCCCGCATCCAGCGTCACCTTGAGGGGAGTCGTGCCGAGGAGCGCGCCGTCCAGCTTCACCGAGGCTCCCGTCGGCTCGGAGGCGACCGAGAGCAAGTGGGTGACGGGAGCAGGAGGCGGGGGAGGCGGGGCGGGCGGTTCGGGCTTGAGCTTGGGCCCGATGATGGCGGCCACCCCCACCGCCGAGCCGAGCAGGAGGGCCATCGCTCCCCAGAGCGCGCGAGGGCGTCTGGGCGGCGGCGCACCTGACTGGGAAGCCCGGGCCCCGGTGGCGAAGGAGGCGGATGAGGGAGTGCGGATGAGGGTGCTGGCCAGGGCGTCTTCAGTGGCGTTGCGGGACGGCCCGCGGGAGCGCTCCTGGTGGTCGGGGTACAGCTCCCTGAGGAAGCCGGAGAGGTGCGACTGGGAGGCGGGCTTTTGGCCCTTGAGCAGCCAATCCTCGATGGCCAGCACCAGCGCCTGCGCGGTGGCGTAGCGGTCGCCGGGAGACTTGGCCAGGGCCCGCGACAGCACCTGGTCGATGCTCGAGGGCAGCGAGGGGTTGAGCTGGGAGGGCGGCTCGATGTGGGCGTCCCGGGCGGCCTTGAGGGTCTGGGTGTCGGAGTCTCGCTGGAGGACGCGCCGGCCGGTGATCAGCTCGTGGAAGACCAGCCCCAGCGAATAGATGTCGCTGCGGCGGTCCAACGGCTCGCCCTCGGCCTGCTCGGGCGACATATAGGCGAACTTCCCCTTGAGCTGGCCGGTGGCGGTGGAGGTGGTCCTCCCGGTGGCCTTGGCGATGCCGAAGTCGATGAGCTTCACCGCGCCGTCGAAGCTCACCAGCACGTTGGAGGGGGAGATGTCGCGGTGCACCAGCCCCAGCGGGCGCCCGGCGTCGTCGGTCAGCTCGTGGGCGTAGTGCAGGCCCGCGGCGGCGTCGGCGATGATCCGGCAAGTGAGCGGCAGGGGCAGCGGGCGGCCCTTCTCGCCGCAGTCCTTGGGGAGCGAGCGGAGGTCCACTCCGGGGACGTACTCCATCGCCAGGTAGTAGGTGCCGGCCACATCGCCCAAATCGAAGATGTGGCAGATGTTCGGGTGGTTGAGCCTGGCCGCCAGCCGCGCCTCGTCGAGGAACATCTGGACGAAGCCCTCGTCGCGCGAGTGGTGGGCGAGCATCATCTTCACCACCAGGAGCTTCTGGAAGCCTTCGGCCCTGGAGCTGCGGGCGAGGTAGATCTGCCCCATCCCTCCGGTGGCGAGGGGCGCCAACAGCTCGTAGGGTCCGAACAGCTCGCCCATGGGGAGGCGGACATCCTAGTTCAACGCCGGCCCTTTGGAGGGCTTCAGCGGAAGACCAGGAAGTACTGGTCGGGCAAGAAGCGGTGCTCCTCGAGAAGCTGGTAGCCCGCGGCGGAGAGCTCGGAGACGACCTCCTCGGGGGCCAGCTTGGCCTCGGGAGGCGGGCCGCGGGGGCTCTCCTTCTTGAAGTCGATCACCGCCAGCCGGCCACCGGCTCTGAGCTTCTGCCGCAGGCTGGAGAAGTAGCCCTCTCGCCTGCCGAGGTGGTGGTAGGTGTCGACGAGCAGCACCAAGTCCACCGGCTCGGGGAGGCGCGGGTCGTCCTCGGTGCCGAGGATGGAGACCAGGTTTTTCAGGCCCTCCGCTTGGGCGCGGCGCTCCAGGTAGCGCTGCATCTCGGGCTCGATGTCCACCGCGTAAACTTTGCCGCTCGGCACAGCCCGCGAGAGGCGCACCGCGAAGTAGCCGGTGGCGGAGCCGATGTCGGCCACCTTGGAGTCGGGGTTGAGCTTGAGCGCGGCGAGCACCTCCTCGGGGAGCTGCCAGCCGTCGCGGGAGGGGTCTTCGAAGACTCGCGCCCATCGCTGTGCGTCTTCGAAGCGATGGTGGTGCCCGTGGTGTGCATGCCGGCCCGGGTCGGGCGGGTGCGCGCAGGCCGCGATCAGCAGCAGGAGCGCCGGTGGCCGGCGCCTCACTGTGGGCCTCATTTCTGGTGGCATCGGCAGCGGCAGAGGCCGAGGCCGATGCACCCCTCCTTGCCGCACTCCTCGCAGGGAGTCTCGCCGCCGTAGCGGTGGGCGTTCTTGCCGTAGTAGGAATCGAAGGCGTTCACTCCGCCGATGTCCGACTCGGTCACCTTGGAGTCCGAGCCCCGGACGACGGAGTAGAGCGCCAGGGCCACCGCGCCCAGGAAGCCCAAGGTGAGCAACAGGCCGAGCATGGCGGCCCCCTTTACGGGCACCGAGGGAGGCCGTCAACAGGGCCCCTCTGCCCTACCGGGCGGCCGGGCGGCCGCGCGCGCGTTGACTGGACATGAGCCGCGGGCTACACCCCGGCCGCCGGCCCGCCCGGGCCCGGCACGTCCGAGCAGACGAGGAAGCCATGGAATTCCGAATCGCGGCCGAGGAGCTGAGGAAGGCGCTCTACCGCGCCCAGGGCATCGTGGAGAAGAAGACCACCATGCCCATCCTGGCCAACGTGCTGGTCACTGCCAGCAAGACCGGGGTGACGGTCACCGCCTTCGACCTGGACATCGGAGTGGTGAGCGAGCACCCCGCCGAGGTGTTGAAGCCGGGGGCGGTGACGCTCTCCGCCAAGTACGTCTTCGACATCGTGCAGAGCCTGCCGGAGGCCCAGCTCACCCTGAGGAAGCTCCCCAACAGCTACGCGGAGATCATCTCCGGTCCGGCGCACTTCAAGATCGTGGGGATGGCTCCCGAGGAGTTCCCGAAGTTGCCCAAGGAGGAGAACGCCCAGCTCGCGAAGGTGAGCGGGAGCACCCTCTTGGAGATGATCAGGAAGACTTCCTTCGCCATCTCCACCGACGAGACCCGCTACATCCTCAACGGGGTCTTCCTCGAGCCGCGGGAGGGAGGCAAGGGGCGGATGGTGGCCACCGACGGGCACCGGCTCTCCCTGGTGGAGCGGGAGCTGTCTGGGGAGATCAAGCTCAAGGGCGGGGTGATCATCCCCCGCAAGGGGCTGTTCGAGCTCAAGCGGCTGCTCGACGAAGCGCCGGATGCGGAGTGCCAGCTCGGCTTCGCGGACAGCTCGGCTCTGTTCAAGAAGCCCGGCCTCACCATGGTGATGCGCCTCATCGACGGCCAGTTCCCCGAGTACCAGCGGGTCATCCCCAAGGAAGGCGAGCGCCAGATTTCGGTCCCCCGGGTGCGGTTCCTCGAGGCCTTGAAGCGGATTTCGCTGCTCTCGGCGGACAAGTCCAACGCGGTGAAGATCCAGCTCGCCCCGGGGGTCCTGCGCATCACTGCCAACAACCCGGACCTCGGCGAGGCCAAGGACGAGCTGGAGGTCCCCTACCAGGGGGCGGAGATCACCATCGGCTTCAACGCCCGCTACCTCGCGGACGTGCTCTCGGTGATCGACACCGACGAGGTGGCGTTCGAGCTGGGAGACGAGCACAGCCCCGGCGTGCTCCACGCCCCGGGCGACAAGAGCTACACCGCGGTGGTGATGCCGATGCGGGTGTGAGCCGCCGGCCCTACTGGACCAGCGCGCGGATCTGGCTGACCAAGGCGAGCAGGCTCTCGGGCTGCAGAGGAGCGGCGTTGGACGCGAGGCCGGTGCCGAGAGAGTGGCGGTCTCGAGCAGGGGTGAGCAGGCGGATGCGGATGAACATCCGCAGGGTGTCTCGCACCCGTTCGGCATCGGCGTCGCTTTCGGCCCGGTCCGCCCGGCGGGCGCACTCGGCGAGGCGGTCAAAGGCGCGCTGGCGGCCGGAGAGCTCGCCTTTGGTGCCCCGCCACAGCTCGTGGGCCAGCTCCATCAGCGCCGCCCGCGGGCCCGGCAGGGCGGGGGAGGCAAGCAGCGCCTGGGGGGCCTCCTCGCGGGCGCAGAGCCAGGCCACCAAAGGGAGCAGCTCCGCATCGGTGGGCTTCACCGGGGAGAGGCGGGCCTCGGCGATTTCCCGCAGCCGGGATCGGGCCACCCCGTGCCAGAACTCGGCGTGGAGCAGTCGCTCTGGGCCGCTGCGCGGGGCGCGGAGAGGAGCGCGCCGGGCGCGCTTTTGCAGATAGCGCACCAGGGAGCCGGTCCGGTCGATTCCCTCCAGCCGCCCCCAGACCCGGGCGAGGCTCTCTTCGCCCTCCGGCCAGCGGCGGAATAGCTCCTGGGCCTCGGCCGCCGTGACGGGGATGGTGCCGGAGGCTTCGAAGGGCCGCTTGAAGAGGGCTTCGAGGAAATCCCCGAACTCGCCGGTCTTCCCCAGCTCGGGGAGACTGGCCGGGAGGACCTCGAGCGCAGTGGACCACCGGCGGCCTGGAAGCACCCGGCGGGGGTTGTCCAGGGCAGCCGCCTCGAGCCGCTCCAATAGGAGCGGCAGAGGCACCTCGTTCGCGGCCACTCCGAGCCGGCGGGCGGTCGCCCTTCGCAAGCGAGAGGCATGGGAGTCCAGCTCGCCGAGCAGCCGGACGACTGGCGAGCGGCGCGGCCACCCTTCAGCCTCCGCGCGCCTTCTGGCCGCCGCCAAGGCCCGCTCGACTTCTTGCTGGTGGGCGGTCACTTCGCGCAGGAGGGCCGAGTTGCGCCTGAGCCGTCGCCTCCAGCCGAGCGAGCGCACCATGGGGAGCAGCGCCTTGAGGCGCAGCAAGGTCGCCTCGAGGAGATCCGCCCGGCCCTCCAGGCGCACCCGATAGGCATCGCTCCCCGCCATTCTCACGGGGGAGAGTATATGGATTGGCGGCTCCGGACGCGGACGAGCACTGGGCGCCGCCGAGTGCTAGATCCCAGCCGCACTTGAGACTGCTTGCGCTGGCGGTTCGCGACTTTCGCAACCTCGAACGGGTCGAGGTCGAGCCCTCGCCCGACGCCACCGTGGCGGCCGGGCAGAACGGCCAGGGGAAGACCAACCTCCTCGAAGCCCTCTACTACCTCGCCACTCTCAAGCCGCTCCGCGCCGCGCGGCTGGCGGAGCTGATCCGCTTCGGTGCGGATCAGGCACGGGTGGAAGGCCGCTTTCTCATCCGCGGGGCCGAGCGCGCCATCGCCGTGGAAGTCTCCTCCGCCGGAACCCGGCAGGCCTACGTCGACGGCAAGCGCGCCGAGAGCCTCGAGGACTACTTCGGAGGCGTCTCGGTGGTGGCCTTCACCCCCGATGACCTCGCCGTCGTGAAGGGAGCCCCCGAGGGAAGACGGGCCCTGCTCGACCGCGCCGTCTTCAACCGCTTCCCCTCCTTCCTCAAGGAGAGCCGCGACTACTCCCGCGCCCTCAAGAGCAGAAACCGTCTCCTCCGCGACTCCGCCCCCGACGCCTACCTCTCCGCCTACGACGAAACCCTCGCCCGGCTCGGGGCGCGCATCTGGATGCGCCGGCGCCAGCTACTCTGCGAGCTCGCCCCCCTCGCCGAGAAGGCCTTCGCCGCCATCGGCCGCATCGACTCCCCCGCCCGCTACCGCTATTCCCTCGCCCGCCTTCACCCCGAGGAGCACTCCCTCCCCGAGCCGCAGCTGTGCACCCGGCTTGGCGAGGCCCTCCGCGCCCGCCTTCCCCATGATCGGGATCGCGCCTTCACCTCCGTGGGCCCCCACGCCGATGACCTCGCCATCGAGCTCGGCGACCAAAGGGCCCGAGCCTTCGCCTCCCAGGGCCAACAGCGCGCCCTCGTCCTCGCATGGAAGATCGCCGAGGTGGAAAACCTTCTCTCCTCGCTCGGCTACCTCCCGCTGCTCCTGCTCGATGACGTCTCCTCCGAGCTGGACCCCGACCGCAACGCCTTCCTCATGGACTACCTCGCCCGGTGCGGCGCACAGTGTTTCCTCACCACCACCGAGCCTGCCCTCGTCCGCCGCGCCGCCTCGCCCAGCGCTCGCTGGCTCTCCGTCCGAGCAGGCACCGTGTCACCCTCTCACCCCCCTGCTTCCCAGCCCTGACGCAAGGCGTCAGGCAAGGGTCGGGCGAGGCGGTGTTGTTCAGTGAAATATCTCGTGATTATGAGCGGTTGGAGTGCGTGCCTGGCCTTTACGCACCGGGGTGTGCGTGCTAGAAAAAGGCCTCTTTGGGCGCCGCGATTGGCGGAGCCCCGCGCGATGGAAAAGACAGTCCCCACCGAGGCATTGGACACCCCGGCGGCGGAGTACACCGCCTCCTCCATCACCGTGCTCGACGGGCTGGAAGCGGTGCGCAAGCGGCCGGGGATGTACATCGGCGACACCAACGTCTACGGGCTGCACCATCTGGTCTACGAGGTGGTGGACAACTCGGTGGACGAGGCCCTGGCGGGCTTCTGCACCGAGGTGGAGGTGGTCATCCACGTGGACAACTCGGTCACCGTGACCGACAACGGGCGCGGCATCCCGGTGGGGCCGCACCCCACGGTGAAGGGGATGGACACCGTCGACGTGGTGATGACCAAGCTCCACGCCGGGGGGAAGTTCGAGAACTCGGCCTACAAGGTGTCGGGAGGCCTCCACGGAGTGGGGGTGTCCTGCGTAAATGCGCTCTCCGAGTGGCTGGAGGTGGAAATCCAGCGCGAGGGGAAGGTCTACCGCCAGCGCTACGCCCGCGGAGTGCCCCAGCAGCAGGTGGCGCAGATCGGCGTCACCGAGAAGCGGGGCACCAAGGTGTCCTTCAAGCCGGACACCAGCATCTTCGAAGTCACCGAGCTGAACTTCGACACCCTCTCGCAGCGGCTCCGGGAGCTCGCCTTCCTCAACGCCACCCTGAAAATCAGCATCACCGACGAGCGCACCAGCAAGAGCCACGAGTTCAAGTTCGAGGGCGGCATCGTCTCCTTCGTGGAGTACCTGAACCGCGCCAAGGAGGCGCTCAACGAGAAGCCCATCTACTTCCGGGCGATCAAGGACCAGGTCGAGCTGGAGATCGCCATGCAGTGGAACGATGGGTACGACGAGCGCATCTTCACCTTCGCCAACAACATCAACACCCACGAGGGCGGCACGCACCTCTCCGGCTTCAAGAGCGCCCTCACCAGGACCATCAACACCTACGCCGAGAAGAACCAGCTGTGGAAGGACCTCAAGGAGGCCCCCACCGGAGAGGACGCCCGCGAAGGCCTGGCCGCGGTCATCTCCGTCAAGGTGCCCAACCCCCAGTTCGAGGGGCAGACCAAGACCAAGCTCGGCAACTCGGAGATCAAGGGCCTGGTCGAGCAGATGGTGAACGAGCAGCTCGCCATCTGGCTGGAGGAGAACCCGAACAACGCCCGGAAAATCGTGGCGAAGATCGGCGACGCCACCAGGGCCCGCCTCGCCGCGAGGAAGGCCCGGGAGACGGTGCGGAGGAAGGGCGTATTGGACTCGGGCTCGCTGCCGGGGAAGCTGGCCGACTGCCAGACCCGCGACCCCAAGGAGAGCGAGCTGTACATCGTGGAGGGGGACTCCGCCGGCGGCTCGGCCAAGCAGGGCCGCGACCGGCGGAACCAGGCGGTGCTGCCGCTCCGGGGAAAAATCCTCAACGTGGAGAAGGCCCGCTTCGAGAAGATGCTGACCAGCGCGGAGATCGTCACCCTCATCACCGCGCTCGGCACTGGGATCGGCAAGGAGGAGTACAAGCCGCAGGAGGTCCGCTATCACCGGATCATCCTGATGACCGACGCGGACGTCGACGGCAGCCACATCCGCACCCTGTTGCTCACCTTCTTCTTCCGCCAGATGCCCGAGCTGATCGGCAACGGCTTCCTCTACATCGCCCAGCCGCCCCTGTACAAAGTCACCCGCAACAAGAAGGACACCTACCTCAAGGACGACGAGGCGAAGAACGAGTACCTGCTGAACATCACCGCCGAGCGGGCCAAGGTGCTCACCCCGAAGAAGGAAATCAGCGGCGGGGAGATCCGCGAGCTTTTGCGCAAGGTCATCACCTACAAGGCCCGGTTGGACAAGCTCTCCGCGAGGAGAGATCCGCGGATCATCGACGCCCTGGTCCAGTCCGCCCGCATCGAGACCGACACCCTCTTGAACCTGGAGGCGCTGAACGGCGAGGTGGAGAAGATGCACGCCCACCTCGAGGCGCGCTCGCCCGAGGTGTTGCCCCACCTCAAGATGTTCCGCAAGGACGACCCCGAGCACCAGGCGAAGAAGCTGGTCTTCCGCACCGAGGTGAACGGCTCTCCCAAGGAGACGGTGCTCGACCACGCCTTCCTCTCCTCGCCGGAGTACCGGGAGCTCTTGCTCCTCCGGGAGGCCTTCGAGGCCTTGGGCGAGGCTCCCTACAAGGTGAAGTTCGAGGAGCAGCAGGTCGAGGCCGCCTCGGTGCAACAAGTGCTCGATGCGGCGCTCGCCGACGCGCAGAAGGGGCTCAACATCCAGCGCTACAAGGGGCTAGGGGAGATGAACCCCGAGCAGCTGTGGGACACCACCATGGACCCCGCTCGGCGCACCCTGCTCCAGGTCAAGGTGGACGACGCGGTGGAGTCGGACGAAATCTTCTCGCTCCTGATGGGCGAGGCGGTGGAGCCCAGACGCGAGTTCATCGAGAAGAACGCGCTCGAGGTGCAGAACCTGGATATCTGAGGTGTCGGCGGTCGACCTACAGGGCGGCCGAAAACTGAGGGTTCCCGCGCGGCCGCAACTTGCCTATCATTTCCGAGCGGTGGATGGGCCAATTCCGTACTGGGGCGTCGTCTAACGGCAGGACGTCAGACTTTGGATCTGATTATCAAGGTTCGAATCCTTGCGCCCCAGCCATGCCCCGGGGCGGCCGGATTGGGTAAGGCCGCCTGACCGGAGGAAAGGAACGGGGGACGATGCCCGGCAAGCACTTGCAGCTGGTGACGGTGGGCAGCGCGCCTCCCGGGCTGCTCAGGGACATGGAGGAGCCCCTGCAGAACCACCTCGGAGTAAAGGCCGCTCAGGGGAAGACGCCGCTGCAGAGCCCCGCCTACGCCTTCAACAAGGACCGCAAGCAGTACCACTGCAACGCCATCATGCGGCGGCTGGTGCCGCTCTTGGAGCCCGGGCAGAAGTTCGTCCTGGGGTTGGCGGACGTGGACCTGTTCGTCCCCGACTCGCCCTTCGTGTTCGGCGAGGCGGACCGGGAGTCGAAGGTGGCGCTGGTTTCGGTCTTCCGGCTCAAGCAGGGCACCGATTCGGACGGCCTGAAGCGGCGGGCACAAGTGGAGACGGTGCACCAGGCGGGGCACCTGCTCGGGCTCTCCTACTGCGATGACCCGCGGTGCGTGATGTTCCTCGCCACCGCGCCCTCCGACTGCGACCGGAAGTCGGTGGCGCTGTGCAACGTCTGCCGCAACGAGTTGGCCAAGCTGAACCGCTGAATCAAGGCCGGCGGATTGACGTCCGAGGGCTCGCGCCGTTAACTCGGAGCGCACAGGCCGGAATCTAAGGAGTCGAAAGATGAGACGATGGGGCGCAGTGCTTCTTACCGCCGCCCTGCTCGGATGTCCTTTGCTGGACGGCGGCGGCGGCGGAGGCGGCGGCGGCACGGTCAACTTCCTCCGCGGCTTCGTCTACGTCCGGAAGGACGACCGCAACCTCTACGTGGCCGACCAGAGCGACTACTCCAAGGTGGCCCGGCTCACCACCACCGGCAATGCCCGCCACCCTTCGCTCTCCGCGGACGGGAAGCGGGTGGTGTTCGTCCGGGCGGCCGGGGCGGAAACCGAGCTGATGACGGTGCCAGCGAGCGGGGGGCAGCCCACGTTGGTGCTCGCCTCCACCGCCACCTGGCGCAACTTCAAGAGCCCGGTCTTCTCGCCCGAGGGCAGCCGGATCGCCTTCGCCTACGACGAAGGCGCCTCCTCCGCGCTGGGCATCGTGAACGCCGACGGGAGCGGCTTCGCCCGGCTGGCCGGCGGCGGCGCGCTCTCCTACGGCTCGCCCTCCTTCTTCGCCGACGGAACGAGCGTGTTGGCGATGGCGGGCAACTCCGCTTCCACCTTCACCCAGCTCGAGCGGGTGGCCATCGCCACCGGTCAGGCCACCAACGTCACCAACAACCTGGGCAGCGAGGTGGTGCAGATCGCCAACCGGGTGGTGGTTTCGCCGGACGGGACGAGGGCCGCCTTCGACGGGAGGCTGAGCTCGAACGCGGTGCGCATTTTCATCATCAACCTCTCGAGCAAGCAGGTCACCCGGCTCACCGACTACCCGTCGGACCCGACCGCCCAGGACGGCTTCCCTACCTGGATTGGAACCGAGCGGGTGGGCTTCTCCTCCGACACCGGGGGGAGTGACCAGGTGTACACCCTGCCGGCGAGCGCCTCGAAGACCTCCGGCGGCCTCGAGCTGCCCTCGGCCATCGAGCCGTGGTTCGGGCCGACCTAGTTCAGCCCTTGGGCGTCACCGCCACCTTGAGCCCGTCCACCCAGCTCTTGTGCTCGTCGGTGTAATAGAGGTAGGCGCGGCTGGCCGGTCCGGAGTAGCTGCCGGGGACCGCCGCCAGTAGCGAGAGCGGCACCTCCAGGCGCTTTTCTGCCTCCACCCCGCGCCAGTAGAGGACGACGTCCCGGCCGCGCACCTCGTAGGCGTCGATGGTGCCCTTCTTCACCAACTCCTTGAGCTGGTCGTGCCTGGGCTCGAGGCCTCCGGGGAGGCCCACGATGGCCACCGCGGTGGGCAGCTTCTCCTTGGTGCGGTTTTGCACCACCGCCTTGGCCTCCAAAAGCTCTCCCTCGGGGACTTCGGCCTTCCCGAGCGAAACCTCCAAGGAGAGCTTGCTCTGCTCGGAGCTGGCCGGGGTGAGCGCGTGGTGCTCCACCGAGATTGCGTAGGGCATCGGGCCGCCACCCTCCATCCGAAGCTCCAGCTTCCGCTTGCCCGGGGGGAGCAACTCCGAGACGTCCGGCAGCTTGATGGCGCCCTCGGCGGAGGCGTCGAACTTCACCGCGCTCCCCACCGGCTGGCCGTCCACGAATACCCGGACGCTCCCCGGCGCCTTGGGGCGGGCCCGCGCCTGGTCGTAGGCCACGATGGCCCTTAGCGCCAAGACGGTGCTCTGGGTGGAGCCGTACCGGCCCCCCTTGCAGGAGTCAGCCAGGTACTTGATGGCCCGCTCCACGTTGCCGGCGAAGGAGGGCTCCCGAAGCCAGGCCAAGACCGCCAGGGAAGTGGTTTCAATCGCCAGGGCCTCCCCGCCGCTGCCCACGATCGACTGGGTGCCGCCCTCCACCACGCCGTCCTTCCCCTGCTTCTGGGCCAGCCGCTGCATGATCCGCTTGGACGCAGCCGAGTCCTTTGCCAGCGCCAGCACGTTGGCGGCGAGGGCATGGACGTAGCTGTTCTCGCTCTTCTTGGCGGCCTCTTTGAGGGCGGCCACCTCCTTGTCCACCTCGCGCACGCCGGCCTCGAGCAGAGACCAGAGGATGTAGGCGTTGGAGGTGTCGGCGTCCTCCACCCAGACGTGCAGGGCCCGCCGCTTGCGGTTGAAGCCGCCCTTGCCGTCCTTCTGGCGGAGCAGCCACTGTCGGGTCCGCTCCATCATCGCCCCGTCCACCTCCCGCACCTTCCGCATGTCGGTGAAGTGCAACAGCCCGTAGGCGCTCAGCGCCTCGTGGCCGGGGCTCTGGCCGAACCACTCGTAGCCCTTCTCGGAGCACTCGAAGCCCACCAGCCGCTTGTAGCCCGCCTCCAGCTTCTCCCTGGCGGCGGAAACCAAGGCCGGGTCCACCCCGGTGTGGGAGGTGAAGTACTGCTGGGCCATGGTGAGCGGGTAGGTGGTGGAGCTGGTCTGCTCGAAGCAGCCGTACGGCTCGCGGATGAGCGAGGCCAAAGACTCGGTCATGTTGGCGAGCGGGGTAGGGTACACCGCGATGGAGGTAGTGACGCTCCCCGGCACCACCTTCTCCGGAATCTCCGCCGAGTGGACCGCGGGATTGCCCGGCCCGAGCATCCCTCCGAAGGAAACTTGCACCGGGAAGCCCCGCGGCTTCACCGAGAGGCTGCGGGTGACCGAGTCGGAGTACTCGCCCGCCTGCGCGGAGAGGACGAGCTCCACCGGGCGCGCCTTGGCGCCTATTTTTAGCTCGAGGATTCGGCGGGCCCGCTCCTCCGGCCTTAGGTCCAAAGGCTCGATGCGCCCGGCCTCCAGGTCTCCTCCTGCCTTCAGCTCCACCTTGGCGCCCCGCAGCGGGGAGGAAGTCCCGTTCACCAGCGCCAGCGGCAGCCGCACCACGTCTCCGCTGGTCACCTCCAGGGGCAGCTTGGGCTCGAGGTGGAAGGGCTGCACCGACTCGATGGAGAAGGCGGCCGCGCCCAGCGCCCCGTCCATCCCGTAGGCGTCGGCGAAGGCCTTGAAGGAGGTGACGGAGTCGTTCAAGGCGAAGCTGACCGTGGCCTCGCCGGTCTTCGGATCCGTCCTCACTCCCGCGTTCCAGTAGAGCGTCTCGGCGAAGTCCACCCTGTCGGTGGCCTTTCTTCCCGGGCGGAGGGCATGGGCGTACTCGCGCACCGGGACCAGGTTGCTAAGGGCCGAAGTGGGCTCTTGGGCGATGCGCGCGTTCTTTCTCGCCAGCTCCGCCTTGCCGAGGGCGTCCTGCATCTTCTGGTCGGCCTGGTCATTGCGCATCGGGCCCCAGGGCCTCCCTCCCGCTGCGCCGCCCATCGGCCTGGGCGCGCTGGCGACCGGCGGTCGGGCTGGCGGGGCCTTGGCCATGGGCGGAGGCGCCGGCATCGGCGCGGGTTCGGCCATCGGAGGCGCTGCCACCGCCTGAGGCCGCGGAGCCGCCGAGCGCTTCATCGGAGGCGCGGCGGGGACCAGCATCTCTTCGCGTGCTGCTCCGCGCACCCCGGCTCTCCCGCCGATGGCCCCCTCGGCGATCGTCTCCAAGTCCACTTGAGTGGGGATGCGGAGGGCGAGCGCCCTGCGGGCGAGGTCGCCATGCTGAGATACGAAGGCGGTCGGCTCGACGAAGGCGAAGCGCCGCCAGCCCTGAGTGCCCAGCAACAGGTCCACCGCCATTGGAGCCTTGGGGTTTTTCGAATCCAGGTAGAGGTGGGCGTCGGCCAGCTCGCGGACCTCCGACTCGAGCAGCACCATCACCGGAAGCCTGGGGGCCTGCTCGCGCTTCTCCACCATCTCCAGCACGCTGTCGTCCGCCACCGAGAGCCCAACCACTGCCGAAACCGGCTTTCCGCCCACGGTAGTGCGGGCGGTGAGCTTCACCTCGCCTCCGGGGACGTAGGACTTCCGGTCGGCGCGCAGCTCCACCCAGAGGGCCTTCTCCGGCTCGCGGAACACCAACCGCTCCGCCAGCGGCCTGCCGTCGTGGTCCCACACCGTGGCCACCAGCACTCCTTCGCCGCCCTTGGGGTCCAAGGACACCGGGCCGCCCGAGACCTCGGCAGAAGCCAGCTCCACCTCGCGCTTGGAGAGAGTCAGCTTGGCCTTCTTGAGCCCAAAGAGGGAGACGGCGAGCTTCACCGGCTGGCCCTTGGGGGTCATGTCGCGCTCGCTGCGGATGAGCGCCCCGGCTCCCTTCACCGCCGGGAGCGGGAAGCTGGCCTTGATGCCGGAGGGCTGGAGGACTCGCAAGGCGTAGCGCTCTCCCATCTCCGGAGTCAGCTCGAAGCGCCCGCGCCCCTCGTGCTCGGAGCGGAAGCGGGACACCACCTTGCCCGAGCCCTGCGCGACCACCTCGCCGGCGATGTCCGCGGGTTTCTTCGCCGGCGTGCGCGCCTCGAAGTAGACCCGGCCAGACAGCCCCGCCACCAGCTCTCCACCCTCGGGGTAGAGGGCGATGTCCAGCGTCTGGAGAAGGATGGGGATGGTCTTGGCGGCGGTCTCCACTACTCCGCCGTCCTCGATGGCGAAGGCCAGCGCGCCCTCGCCCCGGGCAATCTCCTTGGGCAGCTCGAAGCTCACCGTGCAGCGGCCCTTCTCGTCCACCTTGGCGGGCACCCGCGCCACGTCGGCGCCGTCCACCATCGCGGTGGCGGTGACTTTCGCTCCGGTGGGGAAGCCGCCCTCGGCTCGGCTCACCTCCAAGGTGGCGGTCACCTTGTCCCCCGGCCCGTATCCGTCGCGGAGGAAGACAATCTGCGACTTCAGCCTGGGAGCGCGGTAGGCGCGGACGTCGAACTTCCGCTCCGCGGGGGCGAAGCCGTTCCAGGGGTAGGTGACGCGGATGGTGTACTCGCCTCCGGGCTGCTCGGCGGGGATGTCCCAGCCGAAGCCAAAGGAGCCGTCCGCGGTCTGGTTGATTCCTGCCGCCACCTGGTCTCCCCTTGGCCCGCGGATTTCCACCGAAGCTCGTGCCGAGGAGGGCAGAGGAGTCCGGCGGGCGGCCTCCAGCAAGACGCCGCGCACGTGCACCCGCTCGCCGGGGCGGAAGATGGGCTTGTCGGTAGTGAGGAAGGTGAGGTACCGCTCGGATCCGCCGAGCGAGTCGGTCGTCGCCTTGGCGACGACCGTGTGGGACACCGGGGCAAAGAGCGCGAGGGAAACGGTGGCGGCAGCGAGCCGCGAGGCGAGCGTCAGGGGCATGGTCACTCCCTCCAGGCCGGGGGTGACTCGCGTCAACGAATCCGCCCCTCGTTAGTTCTGCGGACGCCCATGCCTAGCACACCCGGACGCTGGCCAGAGGACCGTTCAGGCTGCTCCGGCGGCAAATCCGTGGCCGCCTGGACGGTGGGTGGTTACAGCTTGGGCGGCGCTTCACAAGAGAGGGTGGCATGGGCGCGGGGATGACGAGCCTTACTGCAGAGAGCTTCGCCGCCGCGGTGAAGAAGGGCGGAATCGTCCTGGTGGATTTCTGGGCGGAGTGGTGCGCCCCTTGCCGAGCTTTCGCGCCGGTGTTCGAAGCGGCGGCGGGAAAGCACCCGGACATCTCCTTCGCCAAGGTGGACACCGAGCAGGAGTCGGACCTGGCCCAGGCCCTGGACATCCGCGGCATTCCCACCCTGATGGCCTTCCGCGACGGCGTGTTGCTCTTCGCGCAGGCAGGCGCTCTTCCCGCAGCCATCCTGGACGAGCTGATTCGCCGCGTCCGCGAGCTGGACATGGAAAAGGTTCGGCAGGAGCTGTCCCAGCAGGACCAGGCCTGAGGCTAGCTCTCCGCGGTATGTTTCGGCGGTGCGCCGAAGAAGAGGAGGACGAATGACCGCGCGGATTCTCTCCCGCTGCGCGCTGGTGGCGTTGGTGCTGGCGGGGTGCAGCGACTCGAAGAAGCGCGCCGAGCAGCGGCAGCGCGCCATCGAAGAGCAGCGGGCCCAGCTCAAGGGGGCCAAGGAAGAGAAGGGCGCCGGCAAGCCCGAGCCGGTGAAGCTGGAGGCCTTCTGGGATGACCCCGGCTACCTCAGGCTCTCCTCCGACGGCGCCTGCCCGGAAGGCGTCTGGGCCCTCTTCCCGGGGAATGTCCCCGGAGAGGACGCGACGGAGAAGAAGGCCAACGAGGGCCGCAGGGGCGAGCTCGCCTCCAAGCTGAAAGCCTCCACGGCGCTGGTGAAGCTGCACTCGCCGATGGAGGTGAAGCTGCACGACTTCGATGCGCCCAAGGGCAGCTTCCCCATCGAGATTGCCGGCTCAGTCGACTGCACGGATTCCTTCGGGCACCTGACTTTGGCCTGGGCGCCGGCGAAGGCGGTCATTCCGGCCAACTCCGCCGCCAAGCAAGGCGCGGAGGTGCAGCAGAACCTCTGGCAGGTGGAGCCCTTGAGCTACCACCTGCCGATGAGCACCCAGGCCGAGGCCAAGGAGTTCCGCGACAAGCACCGCTTCGACCTCACCGCCAGGCTGGTGCTCAGGCTGGGGAAGAGCCGGGTGGACAAGAAGATGTTTCGGACCTCCAAGGTGACCCAGGGAGACATCAGCCTGGGCGGCGGGCTGGAGGACTGGGGCGCCGGGCGGCTCATCCAGGCGGAGGTCTTAGGGCTTCGGCTGGCCACCGACTTCGAGAAGAAGCCGCTCATCGAGAACCGCGAGGGGAAGTAGCTCAGCTCATCGCCCGCAGCCGCCCGCGGGCTCCTGGGCGAAGGCCTCGTGCGCCTTGCGCGCCTCCGTCCCGGCGAAGCCCCACTCCTCGTCGAGCACGGAAGCGGAGTCTTTCGAGCGGAGGAAGGCCGCCGCGAGGTAGGCGAGGGCGGGGTTGTCCTGCGAAGAAAGCGCGCTCCGCTGGTCCCGCCAGAGCATCTGCGCCGGCACCGCCCGCATCCGCTCCTCCACCCAGCCCTTGGCGCGGGTGACCGCCTCCGAGAGCTTCTCGTAGCCTGGGGAAAGCTCGCTGGTGCGGCCGTCCTCCTGCTCCACTCCGGAGAGCTGCCGGAGGGCGCCCGACTGCTCGCGGGCGAAGAAGACCAAGGCCCTCACCGAGCCTTTGGCCTTCGCCTTCTTCCAGCAGGGCGAGCCCCGGGAGAAGAGAAACACCTTGGAAGGGAGCTTGGGCGCTTCGCCCTGGGGATGGAGCACCCGCTCCACTTTCTCCAACTGGGCCGAGCCGCCCTTCACCCTCATCCTCACTTCCACCACCACCTCCGCCTGGGCGACCTTGTCGGCGAGGGAGAAGCGCTCGCCGGCCAGCGCCGCCCCCGCGGTCAAAAGCGAGAGGAGGGCCGCCTCACGGCGCATACGCGGTGAGCAAGGTGAGGTAGGTGTAAGTCCACTCGTCGGCGTTGACGGTGGCGGAGGCCACCGAGAGCCACTCGGTCTTCCCCTCGCGGGAGCGGCTGGCGGTGAGCACCCGCTCCGCCCCGTCGGTGCCCTCGTGCAGCACGCCGAAGCCGGCCTCTTCGAGAAGCTTCCGGTAGCTCTGGGAGACTTCCAAAGGCGAGGCCTGCTCGTCGTGCCGGTAGCGCACCTGGGCCACCTCCCCCTCCAGGCGCTTCTTCTCGCTGGGCCCGACTTGCAGCTCCAGCTCGTCGTGGCCGCGCCCCTCGCAGTCGTCGAGGAAGGCGCCGGCGAGCCGCGAGAGGCCGGCTGGATCCGCGCAGCCCTTCTTGTCCCGCTTGTCGGAGCCGGCCTTTGCCGAGAGCGCGCCGAAGGGCGCCACCTTCACCGCCACCACCTCGCTCAAGAGCCGCTCGCCTGCGTTGTACTCCTCCAGCTCCACGCTCACCCAGGCCGTCTCCGCGCCCTCCTTCTTCGCGGTGGCCACGAAGCCGCCGCCCTCCTCCGAGGAGAAGGAGACCGAGTACCCCGCCCGGGAGAGCGCCTCCTTGTGGGCGCGGGCCACCTCCTTGGGAGAGCGGCGGGCGGGGTGGGCGTACCTGAGCCTCTGCACCTGGCCCCGCACCGGCTCGGCCTTCTGGCCCTCCGCCGCGGGCAGCGCCACCTCGTCGAAGCGCGCGCCCCGGCAGGACTCCAGGGTGGCTCCCGCGGGGCGGGGAAAGAGCGGGCTGTCCTTGCAGCCCTTGTGGTCCGCCGCGGCGGCGGGGAGGGAGGCGAGCAGGCAGGCGAGCATCGAGAGGCGCATGGGGGAAGAGTATCGCCCCGGCGGCGCCGGCCGCGAACTTGGTTTGAGCTCAAAACAAATTCATGACGGGCCGCTCGCTCGGAGCTCAGGCGCCCGGCTTTTCCGGCGTCGCGGCGGCGGATTTCACCTCCATCGCCTCGGCCACCAGCTCCGCCACGTCCTTCACCTGGATGGCCTCCTCGCGGCCGGTCTCGTTCACCGCGTCGCGGAGCATGGTCATGCAGAAGGGGCAGGCCACCGCCAGCACTCCCTTCCCCGGGCCCTGGTACTCCCCCACCTTCCCCGGCTTGCGCTTGTCGGTGGCGGAGGGCACCTCCACGCCCGGCTCGGCCGCGTGGGCGAAGGCGAGGGCCACCTCGTTCAGCCGGTTCTGGTTGATGCGCTGCCCAATCTTCTCCTCCAACCACATCCTTCCGCCGCCCGCCCCGCAGCAGAACGACTCCCGGCGGCTGCGCGGCAGCTCCAGAAGCTTCGCCCCGGGGAGCGCGGCGAGGGCTTCGCGGGGAGCGTCGAATACCCCGTTGTGCCGGCCGAGGTAGCAGGGGTCGTGGAAGGCGAGCCGCTCCGCCATCACCCGGGAGAGCCGCACCCGCCCCTCGCGCACCAGCTCGGCCAACAGCTCGGTGTGGCTCACCACCCGGTAGTTGCCTCCAAACTCCGGGTACTCGTTGCGGATGGTGTTGAAGCAGTGCGGGCACTGGGTGATGACCGCCTTCACCTCGAGCCCGTTCCACTTCTCCACGTTGGCCTTGGCCATCGTCTGGAATAGGTACTCGTTGCCCAGCCTTCGGGCGGAGTCGCCGGTGCACACCTCCTCGTTGCCCAAGGTGGCGAAGGAGACGCCCGCCTCCTGCATCACCCGCACCAGGGCGCGGGTGACTTTCTTCTGGCGCTCGTCGTAGGCCCCGGCGCAGCCGACGAAGAAGAGGTACTCGTATTGGCCGCCATCGCCGAAGCGGTGAAGCCTAGGCTCCCCCTCCCATTCGGTGCGCGCCTCCTGGGAGAGCCCCCAGGGATTGCCCTGCCGCTCCATTCCCTCGAAGACGCGCTGGATTTCCGGCGGGAAGTCGGCCTCCACCTGCACCTTGTACCGGCGCATGTCGATCAGCCGGGGCACGTTCTCGATCAGCACCGGGCAGGCGGTCTCGCACCAGGAGCAGCTGGTGCAGGCCCACACCGTCTCCGGCTTGAGCACTCCGCCCACCAAGGGGGGCAGCTCCGCGGCGGCGCCCTGCTCGTCGTTGCCGGTGGCCAGAAGCGTCTGGTTGGCCCACAGCCAGTGCTTGAGGTCCTGGTTCACTCCTTTGTGGGTGAGCGGCTTACCGGTGACGTAGGTGGGGCAGTGGGTCTGGCAGCGTCCGCACTCGGTGCAGGAGTAGAGGTCCAAAGCCTGCTTCCAGCTCAGGTCCTTGAAGGTCTTGGCGCCGAACTCCTCCTTCTCGAGGTTGGGGGTGGAGAGCTTCCCGCTGGGGGAAAGGCGCCGGAGGTAGACGTTGGGGAGCGCGGTGATGACGTGGAAGTGCTTCCCGTAGGGGAGGAAGTTGAGGAAGGCGAGGATGATGCACAGGTGCAGCCAGAAGCCCAGGTTGCCCAGGAAGGCCACCGCACCCGGGGAGAGGCCGGACAATAGATAGGCCACCGTGGAGGTGACCGGCTCGGCGGAGTCGAAGGGCCGGCCCTGGGCAACGAGGTGCGAGGCGCCGAAGAGAAACTCGGTCACCATCAGCCCGATGATGAAGCCCAGGATGAGGAAGGCCTCCCAGCTTGGCGTCATCCGGTCCGGCTTCACCCTCCAGCGGAGGAACCAGAAATAGGAGGCACCCCACACCGCGAGGAGGGCCACCACGTCCTTCACCAGGAGGTAGCCGTGATAGACCGCCGCGAGGTTGGGGTGGGCCGACCAGTACCAGTGGGTGGGCAGCGAGAGCACCGCGTGGGCGCCCTCGGAGAAGCCCATCACGAAGAGCATCAGAGTGCGGGCCGCCAGCACCATGAAGGCGGCGAAGATGGCGGCGTGCATCAGCCCCGGGCCGCGCTCCTCTCGGTCCAGAAGCCGCCGCTGCCCCAGGCCGAAGACCAAGAGCGCCTCGGCCCGCTCCGCCGCCCGGTCCAGCCGGTTTCCCGGCTCCGGCTTGAGGGCGAAGAGGACGCGGACCCGCCAGAAGATGGTGACCGCGAAGAAGAGGAGGCCTGCGGCGAGGAGCAGCGAGGTGAAGATGGGGCTCATGTCGTGGCCGGTGGGGCGCCGCCTCAATAGCAGAGTGGCGCGGTCCGACAAGCGCGCTCACCGGGCGCTTGCCGCCTTCGCGCTCGCCCGCCTCCCTTCCGGTCCCGCCGAGACGGGCTGCCGCTATACTGCGCGCCCCGAGGACCGGCCCCCCGGCCCTAAAACCCCACCTTGAGCAAGAGCGTCTGGAGAATCGGGCCCCTCCTCTTCTTCTCGGGGATGTGCGCGCTCGTCTACCAGACGGTGTGGCTGCGGGAGCTCCGGCTCATCTTCGGAGCGTCCACCGCCGCCTCCGCGGCAGTGCTCGCCATCTTCATGGGAGGGCTCGGGGTCGGCAGCGCCCTGCTCGGAAAAGTCGCCGAGCGCCGTCCCCGGCCGCTCTTCTTCTACGCCCACCTCGAGCTGGCCATCGCCGCCTCGGCCGCCTTGACTCCGCTCCTCCTCTACCTGGCGCGGGCGGCCTACCTCGCGGTGGGCGGCACTCCTTCCCTGGGCCTTTTCGGAGGCACCGTCGCCAGGCTCCTCCTCTCCGCCCTGGTGCTCGCCCTTCCCACCGCCCTGATGGGCGGCAGCCTGCCCGCCGCGGCGCTGGCGGCGAGCGAGGAGTCCGACCAGGGCCGGCGCAGCGTGGCGGTGCTCTACGGGCTCAACACCCTCGGAGCAGTGGCGGGAGCGGCGGGCTCCACCTTCTTTGTGCTCGAGGCCTTCGGCTCCAGGAACACCCTCTACCTCGCCTGCTTGGTGAACGCGCTGGTGGCCATCGTGGCGAGGGTGGTGGCAAGGCGAAGCGAAGCGGAGGTGCCCGCTTCCCCCGCGGAGCCCAAGGCGGAGGAGGGCTCGCCGCCCGCGCTCGCTCCGGCCTGGTTCGTCTTCGCCGCCTCGGGCGCGGTCGGCTTCGTCTTCCTCCTGATGGAGCTGGTCTGGTACCGGATGCTGGCCCCGCTCTTGGGCGGCTCCACCTTCACCTTCGGGCTCATCCTCGCCGTCGCGCTCTTGGGCATCGCCCTGGGAGGAGGGGCATACGCCTTCCTCGCCCGCCAGAGGATGCCCACGGTGCGCACCTTCGCCTTGAGCTGCGCCCTCGAGGCCGCCCTGGTGGCCCTGCCGCTCGCGTTGGGGGACCGTCTGGCGGTGTGGGCTCTGTTGCTCCGTTCCTTGGGAGCAGTGGGCTTCGGAGGGCTTTTGGTGAGCTGGACGGCCATCGCCTTCCTGGTGGTGTTTCCCCCTGCGGTGGTGGCCGGCGCCCAGTTCCCGCTGCTCATCGCCCTGCTCGGCCGGGGGAGAAAGCACCTCGGGCGCCAGGTGGGGCTGGCCTACGCCTCCAACACTCTTGGAGCCATCCTGGGCTCGCTGGCGGGAGGCTTCGGGTTGCTCCCCGCCCTCACCGCCCCGGGAGCCTGGCGGCTGTCGGTCGCGCTCTTGCTCGCCATCTCGGTGGGGGCGCTGGCCTTCGCCCGCCGCGAGGGAGGCGCCCTGAGGCTCGCCGGCACCCTGGCCGCGGTGACGCTCTCGGTGGCGATGCTCTTCGCCCGCGGCCCCACTTCCGCCTGGAGGCACGGGGCGGTGGGAGCCGGGCGAGCCGTCCCGCCGCGCACCGCCACCGAGGTGGAGCGGTGGTTCCGGGAGCGGCGCCACAACACCGTCTGGGAGAGCGAGGGAGTCGAAAGCTCGCTGGCGCTGGTGAAGGGCCACGGGCTCAGCTTCCTCGTCAACGGCAAGAGCGACGGCAATTCCATCCTCGACGCGCCCACCCAGGTGATGGGAGGCCTGATGGCGGCGCTGCTCCATCCGGCACCCAAGCGGGCGATGGTGATTGGCCTCGGCACCGGGAGCACCGCCGGCTGGCTGGCCGCGGTGCCCGGCATCGAGCGGGTGGACGTGGCGGAGATCGAGCCCGACATCCTGGAGGTGGCCCGGCGCTGCGCGGCGGTGAACCACGGGGCGATGGAAAACCCCAAGGTCCACCTCCAGCTCGGCGACGCCCGGGAGATTCTCCTCACCAGCCGGGAGCGCTACGACGTCATCCTCTCCGAGCCCTCCAACCCCTACCGGGCGGGAATCGCCAGCCTCTACACCCGGGACTACTACCGGGCGGTGAAGCAGCGGCTCTCCCAGGGAGGAATCTTCGTCCAGTGGCTGCAGGCCTACGAGGTGGACGCCCAGACGGTGCGCGCCGCGCTCTCCACGGTGGCCTCCGAGTTTCCCTCGGTGGAGGTGTGGCACACCTCGCGCTCGGACATGCTCCTGGTGGCGGAGGAGGCGAGGGCCACCCGCGACGCCGATCAGATGAGGCGGCGGATGGCCGAGGAGCCGTTCCGAAAGGCCCTCCTCGCCACCTGGCGGGTGGACGGGCTGGAGGGGTTCCTCTCCCACTTCGTGGCGGGGCCGGAGCTGGTCGACTCCCTCGCCTCCGCCGAACTGGTCAACACCGACGACCTCAACCACATCGAGTTCGGCTTCGCCCGCAACGTGGGACGGAGCGCCGGCTTCCACAGCGACGAGCTGCTCGGGCTCGCCAAGCAGCGCAAGGCGGACCGCCCGGCCCTCTCCGGCGCGGTGGACTGGTCTCGCTTCGAGCTGGAGAGGATGCTCGCCGGGCTCGGCCTGGGAAGCTCTCCCCGTTCGATGGGGCTGCCCAAAGAAGGCCCGCTGCGCCCCCGCTTCGAGCTGTACTCCCGGTACCGGGCCGGGGACCTCGCCACTCCGGCCAGGGCCTTCCGCGAGTCCAGGTGGGAGCCCCAGGGGCCGGTGGAGCTGTTGGTGGTGGCGGACCTCCTGGCCAGCTCCGCCGACGAGGAGGCCCTGGGCTACCTCGAGAGGCTGCGGCCGCTCTTGCCGGTGGACGCGGACCTGCTGTTGGGGACGCTCAGGCTGGGGCAGGGGCGGCACGACGCGGCGGCGGATGCCCTTTTGGCGGCGTTCGCCTCGCACCGGGAAAACCCCTGGGCCTCCGGTTGGGTCGTCTCCCGCAGCCTGCGCGCGGCGGTGAGCATCGCCGAGAAGAAGCCGGAGCTGGGCCGGCGGCTCTACCAGGCGCTCTCCGAGCCCTTCGCGGCGATGGCCAGCGACGAGGACCGGCTCAAGGCCCGCGTCTACATCGCCAAGGCGGTGGGGGATGACCTCTGCGCCTCCGCCCTGGCGCCCTTCGAGCCCGACGCTCCCTGGCACCGCACGCTGCTCGCCTACCGGGTGAAGTGCTACCAGCAGCAAGGAAGCCCGCTCCTCGCCGCGGCCCAGGCGGACCTGGACGCCTTCATCGAGGAGCAGCCCATTCCCATCTCCGCCTCGCTCCTCGCCGCGGATGGCCAACTCGAGGAGATGGCGCCCGTCAGCTCGGACGCGCAGTCCCGCGGCCGGGAGTGATGATGGCCGTCCCGGCCGGTTGAGTTGCCGCCCTCGGCGATGGCTCCACCAGGCCGCTCAGCGCTGGTCCAAAAGCACCGGCGCGAAGCCCGCCGCGTCGCAGGAGGCCAACACATACCGCACTCCCCCGTGCTCGCCCTGGAAGCCGGCGGAGATGCCGGGCCCGTGGAGGTGCCCATAGACGCAGACTGCGGGCTGGTAGGCCTCGATGGCCCGGCTGAAGGCGGTGGGAAGCCCGTTGGAGTAGAGCGGGGGAAAGTGCACCGCCACCACCCGGGCGAGCCCGGGCGGCTTCCCGCGCGCGTCGGCGAAGGACAGCTCCAGCCGGCGGAGCTCTCGCTCCACGTGGTCCGGCCGCTGGGCCTCGTCTCCCAGCTCTCCTCCGGGAAGCGGCGGCGCCTCCGGCACCGTCCACAGCCGGCTGCCGGCGATGAGCCACGGCCCCGCCTCCACCGCGCAGTTGTGGATGAAACCGGCGAAGGAGGCGAAGGGCTGGAAGAGCTTCCGCAGCTTGGCCGCCGAGTCGCCCCACCAGTAGTCGTGGTTGCCTCGGAGGAGCACCTTCTTCCCCGGGCGCTCGTCCAGCCAGCGCAGGTCCTCCAGCACCTCGGTGGGCTTGGTGGCCCAGGAGATGTCCCCCGCCAGGATGACGATGTCCTCTTGGCCCACCGACTGGTCCCAGGCCCTCCCCAGTGGCTCCGGGTGTCCGGTCCAGCCGAACCGGTCCATGTCCTTCCTCCGGGTGGAGGGGAGGTGCACGTCTCCCAGGGCGAACAGCCTCATCCGCGTTAGGGCGGCGGCGTCTTGCCCGGGTAGACGGTCGTCACCAGGCAGGCGTCCTTGGCGGCGCCGGCGTTGCGGGTCAGGTACTCCGGCTTTCCCTCCACCGCGAACTTGAAGGTGTCCACGTCTCCGCCGGAGTGGACGAAGAGGAACAGCCCGTTGGAGGAGGTGGAAGTCTGACTGGCGGAGGAGACGTCTGAGCTCGGGTAGAAGAACTGTCCCGCCTTGGTGTCCGGGCTGGGGCTCACCCGGGCGCCGGCCACCGGGTTTCCGCTCGCGTCCACGATGCGGCCGAGCATGAAGCCCGCCTCGATGAGGGTGCCCTTGTTGTTGGGCCCGGTGAGCTGGCGGATGCGCGCCTCGGTCACCGCCTGGGTGAGCTGGTCGTGGAAGGCGGCCGGCACCGCGTAGGCCTTGGTCCCCACCACGTCCTTGTCCGGCTTCTTCCCTTCCAGCGCCACGTCGTAGAGCGAGGTGGCCGAGCGGATGACCCTCCGCTGGGCGGGGCCGCAGCCGCCGTCGGCGATGCCCCCGTCCACCCCGCACACCCCGGCGTCGGAGTCGTCCTTGATTCCGGCGGCGATGCCCAGGATGACCTGGCTGCTGCGAATCCCGGAGACGGAGAAAGTCCCCGCGCCGGTGAGGGTCAGCTCGCCGAAGATGCCGGTGGGGTCGTTCAGCGCCACCTTGAAGGGCTCCTCCACTCGCAAGGTGAGCCCCGCCACCGAGGGCACCGGCTCCCCCTTGCTCTGGAGGTACTGCGCCGCCGCCGGGTGCACCGAGGCGAACCCGGAGGCGGTCACCTCCACCTCGCCCTGCTCCTCGGAGCCGTCCGGCTCTCCGGCGGCCGGGAGGTTGCCGCCGTTCGGGCATCCGGCGAGGCCGAGCGAAAGAAGCGCGACGGCGCCGAGACTGGCCAGGCCGAACGCATTCGCATGGGACGGCTCGAACGGAGACGGATGCGAGCCAGTCTGAGTCGGCTGCTTCATGAGTGCTCCTCAGTTGGAAGTCGAGCCGCGCGCGGTGTTTCCGAAGCGGCCGCGGATGCCGGCGGTGAGCACCAGCCCTCCGGAGGAGTGGGCGCCCGCTCCCACCACGATGCCTTGGATGGCGGGGTCAGTGCTGCCGGCCCTCACCTCGCTCGCGGAAACTTCCTTCACCACCGTGGGGGTGTAGGCCGCTCCGGCGAGGAACTCCAGGCCCCCTGTCCGGTAGCCGGCGCCGGCGGTGAGGAACAGCCGGGTGTAGTGGAGGAAGTCGATGCCGGAGTACTCGTCCGGCGCCGCGCCCTCTTCGCCCAGCACTCCTCCGTAGGCGGTGAGCCCGAAGGGGAAGGAGTAGGAGCCGCCCAGCCTCAGCGACGCCGCCTTGTGCCACCTCTTGGGGATGTGGAAGGTCTGCACCGGCTGCGGCTCGCCGCCCAAAGTCTGGATGGTGATGCCCTTCGGCTCGAGGACAATCTCGCTCACCGACTGCCAGCCCTGGTAGACGAAGTCCAGGTTCAGCGCCAAGGCCTCGGTGGCGCGGTAGCGGAGCCCCAGCTTCACCTCCAGGGGCATGGTGAGGAACAGGTCGGCGGCGCCGGGGCAGCTCACCCGATGGGCCTCACCCGGGTCGACTTCGGAGTTGGCGTCCGCCGAGGGGTCCAGCTCGGTCAGCTCCCGGTTGGGGCACTGGACGTCGATCTTCGCCGAGCGGGCCAGCTCCCCGGGCTCGATGATGAACTTGCCGTTTCCCGCAATCTGCACCGGCGGGCGCACCGAGGCGCCGATGGAGAGCGAGTCGGTCGGCCGCGCCAGCACGCCCAGGACGCCCGTCCAGCCGCCCTTTCCCATCAGGTCCACCCCCACCACCGAATCCCAACCAGGGTCTTCGGAGCTGATCGAGCTCGGCGTGTAGGGCGCGCTGTGCACCGCCTGGGATAAGGCCAGCTTGGAGAAGACGTACTGGAAGGACGCACCCACGGAGAGGCGCGGGTGAAGCTCCGCCGCCGCCGAGAGCGACGGGTAGAGGATGATGACGTCGTTGTCGATCAGCTCGTACCGCTGCGGCGCCGCTTTTCGCGGGTGCTCCACGTAGACCAGCTCCAGCTTGCCGCGGACGTCCTGCTCCTTTTTGGCGTAGTTCGGCCGGGGGTACTTGTAGCGCCCCACCGCGGGCGGCCCGTAAGCGCCGACGGCAAAGGTGACCGGCCGGCCGGCCAGCTCCATCCCGTATCCGAAGGCCAGGTTCGGCAGGAAGAAGAAGCCGGCAGTGTTGGACACCGGCGAGGCGACCGTGGTGGCCGCGCCCGGGTCCTTGCGAAGAAAGCCGACCTCGTGGCGGAGCAGCTCGGTGTCGAGCAGGAAGTGGAAGCCCGCAAGCTGCGACAGCCCTCCCGGATTGTGCTGGATGGCGGTGAGGTCATCCGCCTGGGCGGCGAAGGCGCCTCCCTGCAGGAGCGCCTTGGTGCCGTTCTCTCCGAAGTAGATGCCGGAGCCGCGCGCCGGCGTCGCCAGAGTTGCCGCCGCGGCGGCGAGGGCCAAGCCCCAACTCTTCATCGCCCCTCCATTGGTGAGGGGCGAACGCTACTTGGAAGCGGGCCCTTTAGGCTACGGCCGGGGTGGAGGAGGGCCTCCGGCGCCGCGCCCCCTGGGAGGAGCGCCCGGCGGCGGCGGCGGCTGCGCGCCCGGCGGAGGCTGCACTTGCGGAGGCGGCTGGGCCTGCGGAGGCTGGGCCGGCGGCGGACTTCCGCGCGGCGGCACCTCTCGCTGCGGGGCGTGCACTGGAGGCAGCTCCACCTTGTGCGGCACCTCGCGCTCGGGGCGGCCCACCGACTCGTTCCCGCGGGGAGGAGAGCCGTGGCTGGGCGGCGGCTGCGTCTCCGGGGGACGGGTGCCCATCGGCGGGCCGTACGACGGCGGCGGGCGCTCGAAGCTGGGCCTGGCGGGCGGGGGCTCTTGGCGCGGCGGAGGAGCGAAGGTTGGCTGCCCCTGGCTTCCCGGCGGCGAACCAAAAGTATTGCGCCCCGGAGGGAAGGAGCCGGCGGGCTGGGGGGCGCGGTCGGAGGGGTGGAGGTAGCCCTCTCCCCTCGGTGGGTCCGTGCGGCCGGAGCCGTGGCCCGGGTTGTTCACCTGCCCGGGCGGAACCTGCGCGCCTTGCCCGGGCGGAGTCCCTCCCTGGCCAGGAGGTGTCCCGCCGTGGCCCGGAGGTGGATTCTGCACCGTGCCGATGTACCCCGGAGGGAAGTGGCCGCCCGCGTTCCCCTTGCCCGGGTTGTTCAGCTGCCCGGGAGGAATCTGGGCTCCCTGGCCGGGAGGAGTGCCGCCGTGGCCGGGGATGACGCCGCCGTGCCCAGGCGGAGGGTTCTGTCCGGAGCCGCCCGGTGGGAAGCTGCCTCCGCCGGGAGGGTAGCCGCCCTGCCCGGCCGGCGGGCCCGAGCCTTTCCCGGGCGGGGACCAGCTCGAGCCTTGGCCCAAGGGAGGCTGGACGCCGCTGGCCCCGTGGGTGGGCCGGTCGTTGTAGACGTAAACGCTCTGGCCGTTGTCCCAGTAGAAGTTCCCCGCGTACACCCCTGGGGTGTAGTCGTGCGAGTGGCGGCCGTGGAGGTTGCAGTGCCCGCCGGTGGGGATGGGGTGGTAGTCGTGGTACCAGACCACCGTCGGCCCCGCGTAGGTGTAGTAGCTGCCGGAGTAGGTGTAGTAGCGGTACTCCGGCGCGTACTCGTGGGAGTGGTTTCCGTCGATGAGGCACCAGCCGCCGCCAAGCTCCACCGGGATGGGGTGGTGGTAGCTGTACCGGTACGCGTAGTAGTCGGGGTCGCGATATCGGTAGGTGTGCACGGTGCAGGCGCCGAGCAGCATCGAGAGCGGCGCGGCAATCAGCAGGACTCTGCGCATGGCCAATCCTTTCGGCCTGGGTGAAATGACGCCCCATCAGACGCGCGGGGCGGCAGAAGATTCAAGTCCATCCGGTAGAGCGTCGACCCTCGACTCGCCTCAGTGCACCGTCCCGAGCGGCGCCCCGTAGCCGGTCATCCCCGCCTTCTGCACGCAGGAGAGGACGAGCTCCCGGTACTCCGAAACCTCGCGCAGCCCGCGGATCATCCACCGGCCGCCCAAGACCACCGCCGGCACTCCGCGCACCCCGCGGCTGGAGGCCAGCCGGTGCTCTTCCAGGATCAGCCTCCTGGTCTCCGGCGACTGGTAGGCCGCCACGAAGCGGTTCATGTTCAACCCCAGCCGGCTGGCCAGCTCGTACACCACGTCGGACCGGGTGACGTTCACGCCCTGCTCCAGCGCGGCCCGCTGCATCGCCCGCCAGAGCGAGACCCGCTCCGCCGAGCCCTGCAGCTTCGCCGCCTCCAGCGCCGCCAGCGGCGACACGCTCGAGCGGGGAGGATCTCCCGTGGTCCACAAGTCGCAGCTCAGCTTCTCGCCGCCCGCCTCATTCCGCGCGCGGATCAGCTCCTTCACCCGATCTTCGATCTCCGCTTGCGTGGGCTGCGCCTCCAGCGCGCGCAGCGGATACGGGCGGTAGCGCCAGCGGACCAAATCCTTCAGCTCCTCGCGCAGCGAGGCCAGCCGCTGATCAGCGAGGTAGCACCAGGCGCAGAGCACGTCGTGGTAGACGAGAACCTGAAACGGTCGATAGACCCGGCTCATCGGGCGCCGAATTTAGAGAAGCTTCCGGGACGCCGACAATCCCTGGCTTTCGCGTCAGGGCAGCCGTTCGCGCCGAGAGCAGGGAGTCGAGGAGGCCCTAGGCCCGCTCCCCCGCTCGGGTGGCGCGATGCTCCTTCGCGAAGGCGAAGGCCCGCTCCACCATCGCTCCGGCGATGTCCCGCCCGGTGGCCCGCTCCAGGCCCTCGAAGCCCGGGCTGGAGTTGACCTCCATCACCTTGGGGCCGTCGTCCGACTCGAGCATGTCGACTCCGGCGATCTCCAGGCCCAGGACCCTCGCCGCGCGCACCGCGGTCTGGGCGTGGGGCGCAGCCAAGTCGACGGGCTTCCCCTCGCCCCCTCGGTGCAGGTTGGAGCGGAACTCCCCCCTCTTCGCCTTCCGCCGCATCGCCGCCACCACCTGGTCACCCACCACCAGGGCGCGCAGGTCGCGGCCCTTGGACTCGCGCACGAATTCCTGAATGAGGATTTCCTGGCCGAGCTGCCAGAAGGTGTCCACGATGCCCTTCACCTCCTGCACGGTGGAGGCGATCATCACTCCCACTCCCTGGGTTCCGCGGATGAGCTTGATGATCGCCGGGAGCCCGCCCACCTGCTCCAGCAGCTCGTCCACCTTGGAGCGGTCGTGGGCCATCACCGTGCGGGGAATGGCGATGCCCGAACGGGCGAGGAGCTGCAGGCAGCGCAGCTTGTCCCGGCTGTAGGCGATGCCCAACGAGCCGTTCACCACCGGCACGCCCATCATCTCCAGGTGGTGGACCACCGCCAGCCCGTAGGTGGTCACCGAGGCGCCGATGCGGGGGATGACCACCTCCAGGCCGCTCACCTCCACGCCGCGGTAGACCAGCCGGGGGCCCGAGGGCGCGAGGATGAGGTTGCAGCGCAAGGTGTCGAGGACCAACACCCGGTGCTCGCGCTCCCTGGTGGCCTCCACCAGCCTCCTTGTCGAGTAGAGCGAGCGCTTCCGCGAGAGGAGGCCCAGCCTTCCCTGCCGCCTGTCGTTCTTCTCGGCCATCGGGGGCGCGGCAAGCTAGCGCCAAAAGTGGCGGGTTGCGAGGAGGGGTCGGAAAAGCGGTTCGCCTCTCGCCCGCGAATCTGTATCCTGTCCGCCGCGTTCATGCCGACCAAGGAACAGCACCAGGACGAAATCATGACCAGCCCGGGCGAGGCGGCCTACCTCGACCCGATGGAAGAAGCTCACATCACCGCCACCCACACCCTGGTGGTGGAGAACCGCACCACCCTCAAGCTGAGGAAGTGCCGGCTCACCGTGAGCGCCGGGCCGGACACCGGCAAGGAGCTGGTCTCGGACAAGGAGCGCATTCGCATCGGAGCCCACTCCTCCAACGACCTGGTCCTGGCCGAGGACCGGACCGCCAGCCGGCACCACTCGGAGATCCAGTACACCGAGCGGGGCTACCTGCTCATCGACCTCAACTCCACCAACGGCACCTACCTGGACGGGCGGCGGATCGAGCGCGCCTACCTCTCGACCGGCTCGCAGGTGAGGGCGGGCTCCTCCACCCTGACCTTCGCGCCGATCGACGAGGAGGTGACCGTCGAGCCGGACCGCGACGGCCAGCTCGGAGGAATGGTGGGGCAGTCGGTGAAGATGAGGCAGATCTTCGGCCTCATCAAGAAGATCGCCCCGATGGACGTCTCGGTCATCATCCAGGGCGAGACCGGCACCGGCAAGGAGCTGGTGGCGCGGGCGATTCACGAGAACTCCTCGCGGCGCAAGGGGCCGTTCGTGGTCTTGGACTGCGGCGCCATCCCGCCCAACCTCATCGAGAGCGAGCTGTTCGGCCACGAGAAGGGGGCGTTCACCGGCGCGGTCTCCTCGAGGCCTGGGGCGTTCGAGCGGGCCGACCACGGGACCATCTTCTTGGACGAGATGGGCGAGCTGCGGCTGGATTTGCAGCCGAAGCTGCTCCGGGTCCTGGAGAACCGCGAGGTGCGGCGGGTGGGGGGCAACGAGGTGATCGAGGTGGAGGTGCGGGTGATCGCCGCCACCAACCGGGATTTGGTAAAGGAGATCCAGGCCGGCAACTTCCGCGAGGACCTCTACTTCCGGCTGTCGGTGATCAACATCCAGCTCCCGCCGCTCCGGCAGCGAAGGGACGACATCCCGCACATCCTCCGGTCCTCGCTGTCGGACCCGGAGCTGGTGGCCAAGCACGGGCGGAAGCGCTTCTCTCCCGGGGCGCTCTCGATGCTGATGGCCTACCCCTGGCCGGGGAACGTGCGCGAGCTGATCAACGTGCTCTCGCACGTGCTCACCTTCAGCGACGGCGAGGAGATTGACGTCCCCCACCTGCCGGCGCGGGTGCAGGGCCAGCAGAAGGATCAGCCGCTGCCGTTCAACGAGCACCTCTCGTTCAAGGACGCCAAGGAGCAGCTTTTGGAGAACTTCGAGCGGGAGTACATCGGGCAGGTGTTGCGCCGGTGCGACGGGAACATCTCCCGCGCCGCGAGGGAGAGCGGGCTCCACCGCAAGTCCATCGAGCGGCTGGTGAAGAAGTACCAGCTCGATACCCGGTCGATGAAGCCCCGGTAGGCCGCTGTCGCACATCGGCGCGGCCAGTTGACCGATGGGCCGGGCCAGCTGTCCGATGGGCCGCCCTCGCCTGGGGGACGACAATCCGGGCCATGAAGCGGGATTCCGGGAAGGGCGAGTCCGGCCAGGCGGCGGTGGAGGCGGCGCTGACGCTGCCTTTGGCGGTGTTCATGATCCTCGGGACGCTGCAGCTCTTCCTCATGCTGCAGGCGCGGGTGATGGCGCAGTACGCGGCCTTCCGGGCCACCCGGGCGGGGAGCGTCAACCACGGCGATTGCCAGCGGATGACCCACGCGGCGATCGGCGCGTTGCTGCCCACCTTCAGTTCTTACCTGGGGGCGCAGAGCGGCTCGGCGGGGCAGATGCTGGGGAACGCCTTCGCGGCGCGGGCGAACAACCAGTACTCCGGCGGAGGCACCCCGCTCCGGGACATGAACTTCAACGGGCCGATCGTCTGGATTTTCCGCGAGGCTCCGCTCCAGGGCACCGTGCAGGCGTTCCCCGACGGGCAGGACAAGAACTTCGACCAGCCGGACAACCCGATCATGCGGCTCGAGGTGCGGATGGTCTACTGGTACCCGATGAAGATTCCCTTCGCGGACTGGGTGATGGCGCGCATCGCCATGGCCCAGTGGGGAATCCGCGACTACACCGCGCAGAACCCCTACATGGTCCGTCAGACCGCGAGCTGGACCACGGAGTCGCCCGGCCCGGACGCGATGGTGAAGGCGGAGATGGAGGCCCGCTACGACATGGGCCAGTACGTCTTCCCCATCGAGACCACTTACACGATGCGAATGATGACTCCCGCGAAGGCGGTCTACTTCCAGACGCAGAATTGCCCTCCTCTCCCGTGAGGCAGCCATGCTGATGCTCCGCCGTGGACAGACCCTGTTGCTCTTCGTGCTGACCTTGTTGCTGCTCACGGTGATGGTCTGCATGACGCTCTCCTTCAGCACCAAGGCGAAGGAGAAGATGGAGCTGCAGACGTTGGCGGACACCGCGGCCTACAGCAACGCGGTGATGACCGCCCGCACCTACAACGCGGTCTCGGTGCTCAACCGAGCGCAGATCGCCCACATGGTGGCGATGGCGGGGGTGCAGAGCTTGATCAGCTGGTCGGGCTACTACCGGTCCAACCTGTTCGTGGGGATGGTGGACTTCGGGGTGATGCTCCCGAGCTGGATTGCCGGGATCTTCAACTGCTGCCGGCCCTTCTCGCCCTGCCCGCAGTTCTGCGGTTGCTCCATCAGCGGCACCTTCCAGCTCATCCAGAACATCATGGACCTCTGGCAGGAGGACCAGCGAGTCGGGCAGGAATGGATGAGCAAGGATCAGGCGGCGGGAGACCAGGTCCGAGCGCTGCAGGGCGCGGCCACCACGCTCTACGTGGCCGGCCAGCTCCCGGCATTCGGGAACCTGATGCTCGAGGTCAACAACCAGAACATGGCGAAGAAGGTCATCCAGGGAGGGAGGAACGTCTACCAGCCGGGCGAGATCGACGCCCCGAACCAAGGCGAGAACATCACCATGCGGGAAACTGGTTGGAATCCGTTCGGGCCGAGCGCGGTGCTGGTGCTCGCGCCGATTCGGAGGCATGCGGTACACGCGGGGATGGGCAGCCGCGGCCACCCGTTCGTCACCGGCCGGCTCTGGGGGATGGCTGACATGTTCATCAACAACAAACTGCGGGACATCATCACCGCCCCCGACACCCTGATCGCCGCCGGCGGCAGCGGCAGCGGCTACTTCGACACCGCATTGACTCACGCTGCCGCCAGCGCCAACGGGGGCGAGGCCTGGGCCGACGACCACAACATGCTCACCACCGGCAACTTCCAGCAGAGCCAGCCGTGCCCCTGGATGAGGACGATGGCGATCCCGGTCTTCCCCGGCTCCACCTTCGCTCGCTCCACCCACAGCGGCGACGGGCAGGACATGCACCGATGGTTCGGAGGCAGTGACCCCAACCCGATTCAGCGGCACACCCTGGGCCCCTCGCTCATCCCTCCGCGCGGCATCTGGCCGCGCTTCATGGACTACAACTTCGTCACCGTCGCCTCGCCGGGAGACATCTACGGGCAGCCGAAGAACTTCGCCGTCATTCAGCGCGACTACGCCGCGCGGCCGGGGACCTTCTCCAGCGGCCAGCCAGGCGGGGCGGACCCGTGGAACCTCTTCTTCCGCTTCCGCTTCACCCCGGCGGGAGAGGAGTTCGACGGGCGCGGAATCCAGCTCCGCGACCAGACCGACATCAGCCGTCAGGTCGCCCTCTCCACCGGAGTGACCTACTTCCACCGGAAGGGCCACTGGTCCGAGCCGCCTAACTTCTTCAACCCCTTCTGGCGAGCGGGCCTCGTCCACCCCGACGTCGATGACCAGGGCAAGGGGGGCGACATTCCCCAGGCGCTGAACGACATCAACTACCCCGCCGCCACCGACGCCTACCAGGGGCTCCGGGCCGGTGGGTTCAAGGGCTGGCAATGAAACGGATACTCAAACGAAAACCCCGCGGCCAGGCGGCGGTGGAGCTGGCGCTCGCCGGCCTGGTGTTCGTGACCATCCTGGTGATTGGCATCCACTTCGGAGAGGTCGGCTACGCCTCCTTGAAGGTGCAGGAGGCGACCCAGTCGGCCCTCTGGGACACCACCGCCTACAAGATGCACGACATGGGCATCCTCTACGACACCTCGCCCTCCGGCCAGGCGATTTCCCAGGCCCTGTCCGACGCCAACCAGCGTTACAGCGACTTCGACGGCCGGACCTCCGCGAACGGGGCAGCGACCATCCTCCTGGCGAGGACCCAGGCTTCCAACATGCAGGTGCAGTGCACTCCCGGGACGGCTCCGGGGTACAGCGCCGTCAATCTCTTCACCTGGGTTTCCTACTCGGACAACGGAGGGGTCTCGTGCAGCGCGCAGGCCGACTTGGCTCCGCGCTTTATCCCGACATCGTTCGTGGACGCCTCGGACGGCATCTTCACCGAACAGCACTCGCAGAACCGGAACATCACCGCCTGCGGACTCGGGCGGGCAAGCGGAGGAGCGTGCTCGGGGGAGTACAGGCTGCTGATCGACGACTGGGGTCTGGCTGAAGAGGACGAAGCCGACATCTGCCCCGCCTGGCCCTTCGGCGTTCCCTGCATCGGGATGAACATGCCCTTCTACTGGGCGGTGTCGAAGGTCTACGTCCTCAACGGCGCCGGCCAGGGCACCGCCGGCAGCGAGCTGGCCGAAGCCACCGTGGGGACCAGGCCGATGTTTCCCAACGAGCAGTGGTTCTACATGAGCTACACCGGCGAAGAGGCGCTGTTCCAGCAGCCCATCCCCTTCGGCGAAGGAATGCCCACCTGGGACACCACGCCCTTCGCCTTCAGCATGCCCACCTACCTGGCTTCTTGGATCCAACGCCGAAACCGGGGCGGTTGTTACCTGGGCTTGAACTGCAACAGCCCCAACGGCTCCGCGCCGTGACGCCGATTTCGGCTCCGCTGCTCGTGCTGTTGCTGGGAGCGCCCCTCCTCGGCATCGATGCGGGCCTGCGTCCTCCCCGCTACGCCTGGGACATCCCGGACATCGTCTCCACAGTCGAGGTGCCGGGGGTGCAGATGGCGGACGGGATTCCGGTGCGGTTCCACGCGGTCGTCACCAAGTGGAAGCTGGACGACATCGCCCGGCACATCACCCGGAGCTTCGCCGCGGCAAAGCTGTACATCCCTCCGCCTCAGCACCAGTTGGACGTTGGCGAGAGGGTGGCCCAGCTCACCGCGCTGGATTGGGAGTCGGGCACTTCCTACACCGCCATCCTCCAGCCCAACCCGGACGGCTCGACCACCGTCATCATGGGCCAGGCCTACCTCTCCCAGAAGGCGGCTCCCCCTCCGGACTTCGCTCCCATCTTCCCCGGGGCGACCGGAGTCGTGCGGACCAACGTCGAGTCGATGCGGGCTATCACCTACGCCGCGAAGGCCTCGGAGAAGGACGTCTTCGACTTCTACCGCGCGGTGATGGGCAAGGCGGGCTACCAGGAGGAGAGTCCCGGCGCCTTCCGCCGAGGCTCGGAGCTCATCGCCGTGCAGGCGAAGTCCGGCGAGAAGAAGGGCGAGCTATCGGTGCTGGTGACCTCGCGCGCCGCCCCGCCGCAGTAGCTCAGCCGCGCTTCTTCAACCGGTCGCGCTCATCCTGCGGGCACTTGGACTGGCACGCCTGGAAGTCGGGCATGCACTGCTGCGAGCAGGTGGGGTCCTGCGGCCGGTTCTTGCACGGCTTGAAGCACTCTCCGAGCTTCGCGGCGCACTTGATGATGCAGCTGCTGGGCCCCACCCCACCGGCAATTGCCTGCGGGGCCACCAGCGCGGCAAGGAGAAGGAAGAAGGCGTAGACGCGCATCTGGGTTTTCCTCCGGCAGCTCATTGTTGCTTGAGCGGCGGCACCGGCTCGCGGTTGCAGGGAATCTTCCGCCCCTTGGTGTCGTAGCACTCCCTGCGCTGCGGCTTGACCTTCGGCGGCCCGCACTGGCCCTGGCAGGATGTCAGCCGGTCCGAGCAACGGTTGAAGCAGGGGTTGTCCCGGCAGGTCTTCGAGCAGTCGGTGAACCGGGTGGCGCAGCGCTCCAGGCACGGCTCGGCGGCCATCGAAAAGCCCGGCGTGGCCATGACGATCAGGCCGGCGAGGGCCCCAAACCAGCGGGAGCGAGCCGATCCGCCGCGCATGATGCCCAAGTCTACCAGAAGCCGGGCTCTGGCCTCGCGGCGGGTGATTCAGCCGCCCAGCGCCTGCGAGGATGGCCACCCAAACCCCCGCCGTCTGGCCGGGACCGCGATTGAAAGCGCCCAGGCCCCGTGCTACCGCACGCCCGATGCCCGAGACAGACAAGCCGCAGCGCGACTACCGCGGGACGGTCAACCTCCCGAAGACCGACTTCCCCATGAAGGGGAACCTCCAGCAGCTCGAGCCCAAGATGCTCTCCTTCTGGGAGGAGAAGCAGCTCTTCGCCCGCCTGCTCGAGAGGAACTCCGGCAAGCCGCTCTACGTCCTCCACGACGGCCCGCCCTACGCCAACGGCCACCTCCACGCCGGGCACGCGCTCAACAAGATTCTCAAGGACATCGTGGTGAAGTACCGCAACATGGCCGGGAGCCTCTGCGACTTCGTCCCCGGCTGGGACTGCCACGGGCTCCCCATCGAGCAGGCGGTGGAGAAGCGCCTGCGGGACCGGAAAGTCGACCGCCGCGCGCTCGGCCGGGAGGACTTCCTCGCCAAGTGCCGCGAGTACGCCCTGGAGTTCGTGGACATCCAGCGCGAGGAGTTCAAGCGCATGGGCGTCCTCGGCCGCTGGGCCGAGCCCTACCTCACCCTCTCCTTCGACTACGAGGCCCAGGAGCTGCGCGAGCTGGCCTCCTTCGCCCGGCAAGGCTTCATCTACCGGAAGAAGAAGCCCGTCTACTGGTGCATCGTGGACGCCACCGCGCTGGCCGAGGCCGAGGTGGAGTACGAGGACCACGAGTCCCCCTCCATCCACGTCGCCTTCGACACCGCCGAGGACCTGGGCAAGAGGTGGCCCCAGCTCGCCGGGAAGAAGGTGGCCTTCGCCATCTGGACCACCACCCCCTGGACTCTCCCGGCCAACCTCGCCATCGCCGTCCACCCGGAGCTGGACTACGTCTTCTACGAGCTCGGCCCCAGGGTGCTCTGCGTGGCCAAGGAGCTGCTCGGCCGCTTCCTCGCCGACATCCGCGCCGAAGGGCACCTTTTGCGCCGGGAAGTCGCCGTCCCCAAGCCCGAGGCCGAGGCCGCCGCAAAGCTCGCCTCGCTCCCCCCGGAGAAGCTGGGAGGCCTCGCCCTCGCCGACCCCACCCGCATCCTCGCCTACGCCAAGGGGGCGGAGCTCGAGGGCCTCACCTACCGGCACGCCTTCTACGACCGGGTTTCGCCCATTCTCCCCGCCGAGCACGTCACCCTGGAGCAAGGCACCGGCTTGGTCCACACCGCCCCCGGCCACGGCCAGGAGGACTACGAGCTGGGCCTCTCCCGCGGCCTGGACATCTACAACCCGGTGAAGAACGACGGCCGTTTCGACGAGACGGTGGGGCCGCTGCTCGCCGGGAAGAAGGTCTTCGAGGCGAATGCCCTGGTGGTGGACCTCCTGGTGGAGAAGGGCGCCCTGCTCAACCGGAAGGGCGAGTCGCTCAAGCACAGCTACCCGCACTGCTGGCGCTGCCACGAGCCGGTCATCTTCCGCGCCACCCACCAGTGGTTCATCTCGCTGGAGGCCAACCGGCTCCGGCAGCGGGCGCTGGAGGAGATCGACCGCGTGAAGTGGGTCCCCCGCTGGGGGAGGGAGCGCATCTACGGGATGCTCACCGGCCGCCCGGACTGGTGCATCAGCCGCCAGCGCACCTGGGGAGTGCCCATCCCGGTGGCGGTCTGCGAACGCTGCAACGAGCCCCTGGTGAGCGCGGAGCTGATGGAGAAGGTCGCCCAGGCGGTGGAGAAGGAAGGCGGAGGCGTCTGGTACCGCGAGCCCCTCGAGCGCTTCCTCCCCGAAGGCCACGCCTGCCGGAAGTGCGGCGGCCGCGCGGTCCGCAAGGAGACCGACATCCTCGACGTCTGGTTCGACTCAGCCTGCTCCTTCGCGGCGGTGGCGGCCCGCCGGCCCAACATGAAGGTGCCGGTGGACCTCTATCTCGAGGGCAGCGACCAGCACCGCGGCTGGTTCCACTCCTCGCTCCTGGTGGGAGTGGGCACCCGCGGCCGCTCGCCCTACGAGACCTGCCTCACCCACGGCTTCGTGGTGGACGGCGAGGGGCGGAAGATGTCCAAGTCTTTGGGCAACGTCGTCTCGCCGGAGCAGATCATCAAGCAGTACGGGGCCGAGGTGATGCGGCTGTGGGTCGCCTCCTCCGACTACCGCGACGACGTGCGGCTGTCGGACCAAATCCTCAAGGGCCTCTCCGAGGGGTACCGGAAAATCCGCAACACCATCCGCTACGCCCTGGGGAACCTCTACGACTTCGACCCGGAGAAGGACGCGGTGCCCGAAGGGGAGCTGCTCCCGCTCGACCGATGGGCCAAAGGCCGCCTCGACCAGCTGGTCCAGAAGGTGCGGGCCGCCTACGAGGAGTACGAGCTGCACATCGTCTACCACGCGGTGGTGGACTTCTGCGCGATGGACCTCTCCGCGGTCTACTTCGACATCCTCAAGGACCGGCTCTACACCGCCAAGGCCAGCGGCAGGGCCAGGCGTTCGGCCCAGACCGTGCTCCACCAAGTGGCGCGCGAGCTCTTGTGCCTGCTCGCCCCGGTGATGAGCTTCACCGCCGAGGAGGCCTACCAGCTGTTGCCGGGGAAGAAGGAGGCTTCGGTCTTCCTCGCCGGCTTCCCGGAGGTGAAGGCCCCGGCCGACCCGGAGCTGATGGACACCTTCGAGAAGCTATTCGCGGTGCGCTCAGAGGTGCAGAAGCTCCTCGAGGGCGCGCGAAGGGACAAGCTGATCGGCGCCTCCGCCGACGCCAAGCTGGTGCTCAGCGCACGCGGGCCGGCCGAGGAACTGCTGCGGAAGAACCTCTCCGCGGTTGCGGCGCTCTTCATCGTGAGCCAGGTGGAGCTGGTGACCACTCCTTCGGCCAAGGCGCAGCGGTTGTCCTTGCCGGCATTTGCCTCCTCCGAGGTCCTGGCCGAGGTGCTGCCCGCCGACGGCCAGAAGTGCCCGCGCTGCTGGCTGTACGCGGTGGAGGTCGGCAAGGAGGCGCCCGTCTGCCGCAAGTGCGCCGAGGCGCTGGCCTGAGGGAGTTCTTTTCTGCAGAAGTGAGCAGATTTGTGAACTTTTGCAGAAAAGAATCTGACGGTTTCGCCTCGCGGGCAGTGGGTTCCGTGCGCCCTAGGACTTGCGGCTGGTGCGCGCGAAGAAGTCGCTGAGCCGCTTCTCCGCTTGGTCGGTCCGGTGGCACTCCGGGCATTCGGCCAGGCGCTCGTCGTGCTCCTTCACGCTCATCCAGGCGGCGTACTGTTTCTTGCAGCGTCGGCAGTAGAACTCGTAGTCGGGCATGCGTCGGCCTCCAGGTCGCCGAAGGAAAAGCTGGGGAGTGCTTTCGGCGCGGCAATCGTCTCGCCGCCCGCCCCCGGGAGCCAGGCTGCCGGCGGGCCAGGCGTCGCGTTCGGGCCACAAGGGCCAATGGGTCGACCTGCCGTTCGGTTCGGATTGAAGGGCTTCAGCGGGTCCACTTCACGTCGAAGACGTCGCCCCCGGTGACGACGCTCTGCACCAGGGTGGGCGTCTGCATGCCCGCGCTGACGGTGAGCCGGCCGGCCTCGGTGTCGTTGTCCACCCGGAAGTCGGCGCGGAGGACGAGCTCGCTGGAGTCGGGGGACCAGTCCAGCTCGCCCACGTCCTGCCCGGTGGTGAAGGCGGCGAGCCGCACCTCTCCGCCGCCGGCGACGGGCAGCACGTAGGGCTCGAACTGGTTGTCCAGGACGAAGTCCGCGGCGAAGGCCAGCCTGGTGCCATCGGGGCTCCACTTGATGGGGCTGAAGAAGTCCGGGTTTCTGGAGGCGGCCACAGTGCCGGAGGTGAGGCGCACCGGCGCCGTCGCTCCGGTGACCGGCATCAGGTACACCTCGTAGGCGTTGGCCAGGGCGGTATCGGCGCTGAAGGCGAGGTTGGTCCCGTCGGGGGAGATACCGAAGGTGCCGAGCTGGGCCGGGGCGCTCGGAGAGTTGGGGACGATGGCCAGGTTGGCGAGGTTGGAGTCGACGGAGTAGAGCCGGAAGCCGGAGTCGGTGGCCAGGCGGGCCTTGAAGAGGAGCTGGCCTTGGGAGGCGAAGCCGACTCCGCCGGTGACGCCGATGTTGCTGGTGCCGGGCGGGGTGCCGACCATGGCGCTGGTCACCACCGTGGTGGGGACGGGGGAGGTGGTGGCGTCGGCGACGTAGAGCTGGACCACCTTGTCCACCTCCAGGTCGCCAGTGATGGCGACGCGGGAGGAGTCGCGGGACCAGGTGTACAGCGACGGCTGCAGCGCGGTGTTGGTGGTCTGCCCGGATGGGCGCGGCGGGGTGAGCTTCGTCGGGCTGCCGCCGCTCGCGGGGATGAAGTAGATGTCCTTCACCCCGTCCGCGTCGATGTCGGCCTCGAAGGCGAGCTTGGTGCCGTCGGGAGAGAAGCGGACGGAGGAAACCGCCCCGGTGGCGGGCATGGTGACGAGCTTCACCGGGTTCGAGCCGTCGGCTCCCATCAGCCAGAGGTCGAAGCGGGTGGGCTGCTCGGCGTCGATAGCCACTGCCACCTTGAGGCCGTCGGAGGAGACGGCGAAGGCGTTGACCTTCCCAGGCAAGGGGAAGTTGACGCTCACCCCGGAGGGCTGCACCTGCTTGCCGAGCGAATCGGCGGTGTCGGTGAGGAAGTCGCCGCGGAACCAAATCTGGCTGCTGTAGGGCCCGGCGTCGACGGTGCCGAAGCCGCCGTCGGGTGGGGTGCCGGAGTCGCCGCCGGCATCCGGGGTGCCGGAGTCAGGGACACCCGAATCCGGCGAACCGGAGTCCTGGCCACCGCCTCCTCCGGCGCCTCCGCCTGCCCCGCCGCCGGCGCCTCCTCCGGCTCCGCCCCCCGCGCCTCCGCCACCACCTCCTGCGCCTCCGGTGCAGACACCGCCCTGGCAGAACTGGCTCCCCGCGCAAGCGAGGCAGGAGATGCCGCCGGTTCCGCAGGCGCCGGATGCGCTTCCCGGCTGGCAGGAGCCCTTCGCGTCGCAGCACCCGGAGCAGGTGCCCGGGCCGCAAGGACGGGCGGAGCCGCAGGAGGCGACCGCGAGCAACAGCCCGGCCGCGAGGCCGGCCAGGAAAGCGCGTGCAACGGACATAGGAACCCCCAGGTCGAATGTCGAGAGTCGAGCGCCGAGTGTAACCCGTCGAGCGACGTCAAGCGTGAGCGGTTTGCGGTCGAGGATGGACGTCGACGGCCGTCGCTCGACCGCAGCCGTCAGCCAGCCGCTCGACGGGCGCTCGGCGCTTTCCACTCGACACTCGACTCTCGACCCTCGACCGCAAGACCCTCATCAATTGCAAGTTCCCCTCGCCGCGAAATTGTCGACGAGGAGGTTGTTGGCGACGGTGCTGGCGCCCGAGTTCCGGCATACCAGCAGCCCTCTGGCGAAGATGCCTCCCGCCACCGGACAGCCCGTGGTCACCGTCGGGCAAGGGGTGAAGTTGAACGTCACCCCCTGCGCGCTGCAGGTGGGCTTGTTGCTGCAAGAGGTGAAGTTCCGCGAAGCGTTCAGGTACACCTCCGCGCCCGCAGAGTTGATGGCGTAGACATCCACCATCTGCGCGCCCCCGCTCGCCGAGTCGCTGGAGCAGCCCGAGCCGTTTGGGTCGTCCGGCTCAAGGTACACCTGCACGTTGGTGATGAAGGCGTTGCCGGTGAAGAGCCCCCGCAGGCAGGCCGAGGCGCTCCGGCCGGTCGAGCCAATCGCCGAGTAGGAGGAGTAGCCCTGGTACACCAGCGCGGCGCCGCTCTGCAGGGCGCTGGCCATCGCGGTGTCGCACGCCCCGTTTCCGGAAGCCGGTACCCCCGAGGCCCCCAGGCTGGCCGAGTAGTTCAGCGGGATGTCCCTGGCCAGGAACACCTCGTCCACCTGGCCGTCACAGTCGTCGTCCGCGCCGTTGCACGCCTCGGGTTTCCCGTTCGCCCCGCTGCAGTCCTCGTCCGCCGCGGTGCCGCACGGGTCCGCCGCCCCCGGCCGGATGGCCGAACTGCCATCGTTGCAGTCCTGGTTGTTCCGCGCCCAGGGAGGCGGAGACGCCGGGGCCTGGCACTGCAAGACCCCCGAGGAGCCTGCCGCCCCGTAGCCGTCCGAGTCCGCATCCGGGTACCAGGTGATGTCCGGCGATTCGTCCACCGCCAGGTCGCAGTCGTTGTCGATGCCGTCGCAGCCGTCCGAGGCCGCCGGATTGATGGCGGGGTTGTTGTCGTTGCAGTCCTGCGAGTTGGCCACGTAGTTCGCCGGCTTGAGACAAGTCCGAGTGGAGATGGCCGGATTGCCGTAGCCATCCGCATCCTGGTCGCGGTACCAGAGGGTGTTGGGGTTCACCGCCGCGCTCGCATCGTCGCAGTCGGTGTTGTTGGAGACGTAGCCCGCCGGAGCGGCACAGGCCAGCAGCACGTTGTTCGCGTCCCCAAACCCGTCGCCGTCCTGGTCCCGGTAGAAGGAGAGCTGCACCCCCTCATCCACCTGCGCGTCGCAGTCGTTGTCCTTGCCGTCGCACACCTCGCTGGCGCCGGGGTGCACCGCGCTGCTTTGGTCGTCGCAGTCGGTGTTGTCCAACACCCGGCCGGCCGGCTGGGCACACTGCTGGACGCCCCCCGAGGAGGCGCCGTAGCCGTCAGAGTCCGCGTCCGGGTACCAGGTGGGTACCACCTCGTCCACCTGCCCGTTGCAGTTGTTGTCCGCCCCGTCGCATAGCTCCTGCGCGCCGGGGTTCACCCTCGCGTCCCCGTCGTTGCAGTCGCCCGACTTCGAGACGTAGCCGCCGAAGGCGCCGCACTGCTGCTTGGTGAGGGCGGCCACTCCGAAGCCGTCTCCGTCCTGGTCCCGGTAGACGGTCTGCAAGGGGAGGCCCTCGTCCGCTGCCCCGTCGCAGTTCTGGTCCACTCCGTCGCACAGCTCGGCTTTCCCCGGCGCGCGCGAGGCGTCGGTCGGCCCGCAGTCGCAAACGTCACCCGACTTGTCGCCGTCGGAGTCCTTCTGATCCGCGTTGGGCAGCAGCCGGCAGTTGTCCGTGGCGTCCGAGACGCCGTCGTTGTCCGTGTCGCCCACGCACAGCCCCTCGGAGCACTGCTGCGAAAGCAAGCACTGCACTCCGGCGCAGCGCTGGTCCTCGCAGCTGCCGCTCACGCACACCCTCCCCGCCGGACAATCCACCCCGCCGCACACCGTCGGGTAGCACCGGCCATTCGCGCAGCCCTGGCCGGCGGGGCAGCTCACTCCCGCGCAGGTGGGCGTGACGCAGGCCGCGCCGTCGCACAAGAGGCCCGGCCCGCAGCTTTGGGCCCCGCAGGACTCCGGCCAGCAGGTGCCCTGGGCACACACCTCCTGGGCCTCGCAGCTGATTCCCACGCACGCGGGCTGGACGCAGGCTCCCGCCTCACATACCTCTCCGAAGCGGCACTGCGCTCCCGGACAGCCCTCGGGCTCGCACTTGCCTCCCACGCACCTGGAGCCCGGCGCGCAAGCGGTGGTGGCGCAGGCCGGAGTGACGCACCTCCCGGAGGCGCACGCCATCCCCTTGGGGCAGACCATTCCCTCCGGGCAGGTCCGCTCCAGGCAGCTCCCCAGCGCGCACTGCTGGAGCGGGCCACAGCTTTGCGGGCAGCCCTCCGTGGAGCACTGGCCCCCCACGCAGCCTTCGCCCTCCGGGCAGGCAATCTCCCGGGTGCCGCCGGCGGGGAGCGAGGCCAAGCAGAGCCTGGGAACGCACTCTCCGCTCAGGCACACCCGGGTGGCCACGCACGCGCAGGCCGCCGGCTCGCAGCGATTGGCGGTGCAGCGCTGGCCTTCGGGACAGGGAGCCTTCTCGTCGCAGAAGCCGGAAGGCCTCGGCGGGCAGCCCGCCAGCGCGCCCAGAAGCGGCCCAAGCGAGAGCAGCCTTGCCCACCCACCGTTCCGCATGGGACGAGGATAGCGCGGCTGTCCTCCGGCCGAGGAGCCGGGTGTCGACGTACCGCCCCGCGACCACCTATAACCCGCCCGTGCCGCGCAAGTACCTCATCCTCATCGGAGCCGCCTTCTTCGTGGTGGCGGCAGATCAGTGGACCAAGTACCTGGTGCTTCGGGAGCTGACGGTGGCCTTCGACGGCGCGTCCGGCTGGCTGAGCCGAGTGGGAGTGATGCTGGGCGACGCCCCGCCGGAGTACTTCGACGGCAGCCACTTCCGCCAGAAGCGCTCGGTGACGGTGTCGGAGAGCTTCTTCCGCTTCCGCTATGCCGAGAACCCAGGCGCCGCCTGGGGCCTGTTCCGGAGCCTGCCGGCGCACGTGCGCGGGCCGCTCTTCCACATCGTCTCCTGGGGAGCGGTGGTCCTCATCGTCTATTACTTCTCCAAGCTGTCGGGGAAGAACCCAGCCGAGCGCTGGGCGCTCTGGGGGCTGCCCTTGGTGCTGGGCGGGGCGATCGGCAACTACGTCGACCGGATCGCCCGGGGCTTCGTGATTGACTTCCTCGAGGCCCACTGGTTCGACAAGGCCGCCTGGCCCTCGTTCAACATCGCCGACTCCGCCATCTGCGTGGGAGTGGGGATGCTGGTGCTCGACTCCCTCGTGCGGAGGGAGAAGAAGGTGAAGAAGGAGGCCGCGCCCGCCGAGCGCTGAGCAATCGATGATTCCCGTCCTCTACAAGTTCGTGTTCGACACTCCTCTCTCCGAGGGAATCCTCTACCTCTTGGCAGTGGCGCTGGTCGGTTACGCCGCCTGGGCCGGCTTCCGCGGCGCCCATGGTCCGGAGGACCCGAAGACCGGTGAGCTCACCGCCCCCAGCCGCTTCGGGCAACTCCGGCGAAGCGGCCTGTTCGCCACCTTGGGCTTTGGGCTCGCGGTGGCCGGCCTGTACTACGCGCTGCCGCCGCGGCCGTTCCTCGTCCCACTGGGGGTGGCCGCCGCGCTCCTCTTGTCGGCCCAGCTGGTGCTGATGTTCGCGCTGAGCGGATGGAAACAGGCCAAGGCCAAAGCAGGGGCGGCCCCCAGCCGAGAGGAGAGGAAGAAGTCCGCCCTCACCTGGGCGGTGGTGGCCGCGGTGGCGGCCGCGCTGGCGCTTCGCAAGCTGCTCCCGGTGGTGATGGAGAAGCTCCCCTTCGGAAAGGGGGAGGGAATCCCCATCCACACCTACGGCGTCCTGGTGGGCGGAGGCTTCATCGCCGCGGTCACCTTGTGCGGCTGGCTGGCCCGGCGCGAGTGGCCGGGCGAGGAGGGCGAGCACAAGCGGGAGCAAATCTTCGACCTCGCCTTCTGGGTGTTCATCGGCGGGATGGTGGGCTCGAGAGTGCTGTTCGTCATCATCAACTGGAAGGACTACGCCCAGAGCCCAGGGAAAATCCTGAGCCTGGAGGGCGGGCTGGTGTTCTACGGCGGGCTCATCGGCGCCGCCCTCACCTCCCTCGTCTACGCGCGGGTGCACCGGATTGACTTTCTCCGGCTGGCCGACATCGCCATGCCCGCGGTGTCCCTGGGCCAGTGCCTGGGACGGCTCGGCTGCTTCGCCGCCGGCTGCTGCTGGGGGAGAATCGCCCCCGCCGGCACCGCGGCCACCGTCCAGTTCCCCGGCAAGGGAGTGCAGAACCTCTTCGGCGGCCCGGGCGGCACCGCCAGCTTGGCCTACCAGTCGATGGCCGAGGACAGCCGCTTCGCGGTCGAGCAGAGCGGCGAGGTGCTCCACCAGATGGCGCCGGGGGCCTCCCGCATCTCGGAGTGGGTGGCCCAGCACGGCCACACCTTTCCCGTCTACGCCACCCAACTCTACGAGTCGATCGGCCAGCTCGTCCTCTTCGCCGCCCTGCTCACCATGCGCCGCTTCCGCCTCTTCCACGGCCAAGTCTTCGGCCTGTGGCTGATGTGCTACGCGGTCCTCCGCTCCACGGTGGAGCTGTTCCGGGGCGACGTGGAGCGAGGCACCCTCCACGGGCTCCTCAACTACCTGGGGATGGGCGCCCTGGCGGAGAAGTTCCCCCTCGAGGCCTGGTACAACATCTCCATCAGCCAGTTCATCTCCATCTGCATGTTCACCCTGGGGGCGGCGGTGCTCTACCGCAAGGCCCGCCAGCGCAAGGAGTCGGGCCGGGCCGAGCTGACTTTGGCCTCCGCCTGAGGGTTGATCGCCACCGCGCGCTTGGACCATCCTTGACCGACCGATGGCCGACGTCCTCAACGCCAAGATCGTCGCCGCCGAGACGATAGCCAAGGAATGCGACGAGCTCGCGGCCGACCTCACCGCCCTGAAGGTCGCCTACGAGCAGTTCTTCTTGGGAATGGAGCGCCGCCCGCCCCACCAGGAGCACCAGGCCATCAAGAAGCGGCTCACCAAGCTCAAGTCCAGCTACGTCCGCCAGACCGCCGCCAAGTTCCGCCTGGGCACCTTGGCCACCACCCTCTCCAGCTACGAGAGGATGTGGGAGCGCACCATCCAGGAGATGGAGAACGGCACCTACCGGCGCGACCTCTTCAAGGCCCGGCTCCACACCAAGGCCCGCGCCGCCGAGCCCAAACCCCAGCCCAATGAAGCCCAGGCCAACGAGCTCGCCAAGGCCGCAGCGAAGGCTCCTGTCGCGCCCGCCTCCACCGGGGAGGGCGGCCTTTCGGACGCCAAGCTCAGGTCCATCTACGACGCCTACCTCATGGCCAAGCGGCGCTGCAACGAGGACGTCTCCCGGCTGAGCTACGAGTCGGTGGCCGGCGCGCTCAAGAAACAAGTGCCCGAGCTGCTCAAGCAGCACAACGCCAAGGCGGTCGACTTCAAGGTGGTGATCAAGGACGGCAAGGCCATCCTGCGCGCGGTGCCGAAGTGAACGAGGACCTGGACGCGCTCCGGCAGCGGGTGTCCCGGCTGTCGCTGATGATCTTCGACATCGACGGGACCCTCACTGACGGGCGCATCTTCTGGGTGCCGAGCTCGGGGTGGACCCAGGCCTACAGCGTTCGGGACGGGATGGGAATCAAGCGGCTGCAGGAGGCGGGAGTGGAGGTGGCGGCCATCTCCGGAGGGGACAGCCTCTCGGCCCAGATGCGGATGCAGTCGCTCGGCATCAAGCACGTCCACTTCGGCAGCCAGGACAAGGTGGCCCACTTCGAGCGGCTGTTGGAGCAGCTCAAGGTAGACCGGGGACTGTGCGGCTACATGGGCGACGAGGTGGTGGACCTCCCGCTCCTGCGCGCGGTGGGCTTCTCCGCCGCTCCTCCCGAGGCGCCGGAGGAGGTGCGCTCGGCGGTCCACTACGTCGCCCACAAGCCGGCCGGCGCCGGAGCGGCGCGCGAGGTTTGCGAGTTCATCCTCCGACACCGCAAGCCCGCGGCTGTCTAAGGCACCGCTCGGCCCGCAGGTTTGCCCAGTCGACTGCTGAAAGCCGCGGCCCTACCGCTGGCGGGGTGGGTTGTCGCGCCCTCCAGTGCTCCCTACCGTGCCTCGACCCACGGCTCCGCAAAGCGGCGCCGTCAATCCAGCGAGGTGGGGTGGGATGGGAAAGAGGCAAAGGGGGCTTGGGGTGGCCGTGGGGGCTTGGCTTTTGTCGGCCTGCTTCGAGCCTCCCCAAGAGGCGGTGCAGCGGCTCACCGAGGTGGAGCGACAGGGCGCAGAGATGGACCGGGCGCTGGACGCACTGGAAGACCGGCTCCTCGCCGGGAGGGCCAAGGTGTCCCACTGGCAGGAGCTGTCCGAGCGGCACCAGAGCGTCTCCGCCCTCGCCTGCCAGAGCCAGGAGGAGCACCTCCAGCAGATGGAGGCGCTGATGGAAAAGCAGCTCAAAAAGGCCAGCCGGAGGCGGCCGATGCTGGCCCGCTCGAAGGAGCCGGGTGGAGTGGGCGGCCCCTCGCCCGATCAGCGGTAGAGGGAATCCGGGCGGGCGGATATCTTCCGCCGCCATGCGCACCGCCCCTCGCCTTTTGCTCTCTTTGCTCGCCGCCTTGTCCGGCTGCGGAGGGCCAAGGCGCACCGGCACCGCTCCCACCTCTCCCATCGGGGAGGACCCGGTCTCGCACGTGGAGCTGACCATCTCCAACCTCACCCAGGCCGAGGCGGAGGCCTTCAAGGAGCAGGTTCGGGACCAGGGCGGAGTGGAGAACGTCGCGCTCAAGAGCTTCCAGCAGGGCACCGCGGTGTACGAGCTGGACGTGAAGGGCTGCGAGTGCGAGCTGCCCTCGAAGGTGGTGGCCATCCAGGCCTTGGGGTTCAAGTACCAGGGGCGGGTGAGCCGGCTCTCCTTCTCCGCCTTCGACAACCAGCCTCCCAAGGTGGCCTTCGTGCACCCGGAGGAGGGGAAGGTGGTGACCGACCCCGAGCAGCACATCGCGGTGGAGGTGCCGGACCAGGACGTGGCCGAGGTGGCGGTGAACGGCTCCCGGGCGGAGCGCTACAAGGGGAACATCTGGAGGGTGAAGCTGAGGCTGGCGGAAGGGGTGAACGACCTGTTGGCGGTGGCCAAGGACAAGACCGGCAACGAGGGGAAGGCGCAGGTGCGAGTGGCGGTGGACACCCGTCCGCCGGCCCTGGAGGCCACGGTGCGGGTGGTGGTGGAGGGCCAGGTGGACCCCGGCTCCTCGGTGCTCATCGACGGGCGCGAGGTCTCGGTGGAGCCCAACGGCCGCTACAAGGCCGAGGTGCCGGTGCGGAAGGGACAGAAGCAGATTGAAATCGTGGCCATCGACGCCAACGGCAACAAGGTGGTGACGATGAAGGACATCGGGTTGTAGGCGCGGCGAGGGGTGGGGAAGATGCAGCGCGGGAGAGTCGCCGTGGCGGTCCTGGCTGCCGCCCTGTTGGGCTGCCCGGAGGACGGCTTTTGCGGTGCGAGAGAGGAGCCGGTGTTGAGGGCCGACGGCGGAGTGGTGAGCTGCATCCGCGCCGAGGACTGCCCCCGGCCCTCGGGGGTGTTCGTCTGCACCACCACCGGGCCGCAGGAGACGGACTGCGTGAAGTGCGAGCAGACCGCCTGCGTGCGCGTCAGCCCGCTGCCCCGGCCGGACGGAGGCGCCTGCCCGTGAGGTGCGCCCTCGCCGCCTGCCTGGCTCTGGCCCTCGCCGGCTGCGAGAAGGACGCCGCCCAGCACATCCTCAGGGCCAAGGCGGCGCTCTACGAGAAGCGCGCCCCGGAGGCGTTGGCCGAGTACCGGCGGGCGCTGGACGCGCTGGAGCACGACGACTCGCCGGAGGCCCAAGTCTTGCGGGCGCGGGCGCTGCGCGGCGCGGCGGACATCTACTACCTCGAGCTGCGCGACGTCCGCAGGGCGACCGAGGTGTACCGCGAGCTCATCTCGCTCTGCCCCGAGGCCCCGGAGACGCTGGAAGCGCGGGTGTACCTGGCGGACATCCTGAAGAACCACTTCCGGGACCACCGGGGCGCCATCAGCGAGCTGACCGCCGCGCTGGCCAGGAATCCTCCCCAGGGCGCCGAGCTGAGCTACCAGGTGGCCAAGCTGTACTTCGAGCTGGGCAACTACCAGCAGTGCGAATTGGAGGCCTCCAGTTTGGAGAACAAGTACGAGACCTCCGCCCACGTGGATGACGCGCTCTTCCTCAGGGCCCAGGCGCTCGCGATGATGGAGGGACGCCGCCCCGAGGCCGCCCGCGCCTTCCAGCAACTCGCCGAGCGCTTCCCGGACAGCGAGCTTCAGCCCCACGCCCTCTTCGAGCTGGGGAAGCTTCGCGCCGAGTTGGGAGAGGGCGAGAAGGCGATCGAAACCTGGGTGGAGGCCCTGAGGCGCCACCCTGACCCCAAGGTGGTCCAGGGGCAGATTGCCCTGATCCGAAAGAGGCTGGAGGCCACCACTCCCGACGCCATCGGCGAGAAGGACAAGGCGTTCGACCGGGAGGAGCGGGTGGCCGCCCGCGAGCGGCCCATGGCCCGGCCGGCCAGCTCGGTGGAGGCGGCAGGCGGCACCGCCGAGGAGGCGGCGAGGGAGCAAAACCTCCCTCCGGAAGGCGCCGGCTCCCCCGAGACGCCGCTGGCGAACGAGCCAGGGCCATAGTCACCCGAGCTGGCAGTGCCGCGGGCGGGCCCTTGGAAGCTGCGCGGCTGCCGTGGCGGCCGCGAGGGTGTGGTAGGAACCTGCGGCCATGGAACACACCAACAGTCACAACCTCTTCCAGCGTGCCCGGGGGCTGATGCCGGGCGGAGTCAACTCGCCGGTTCGCGCCTTCCGCGGGGTGGGCGGCGAGCCGGTCTTCTTCCGCTCCGGGCAGGGGGCGTGGCTCACGGACGTGGATGGCAACCGCTACGTGGACTACGTGGGGAGCTGGGGGCCGCTCATCCTGGGGCACGCCCACCCCGCCATCGTGGAGGCGGTGACTTTGGCCACCAAGAGCGGCACCTCCTTCGGCGCTCCCCACGAGGCGGAGGTGGAGCTGGCGGAGCTCATTTGCAAGACGGTCCCCAGCGTGCAGATGGTGCGGCTGGTCTCCAGCGGCACCGAGGCCACCCAGGCGGCGGTGCGGCTGGCCCGCGGCGCCACCTCGCGGGACAGCATCGTCAAGCTGGAGGGCTGCTACCACGGCGCGGCCGACTCCTTCTTGGTGAAGGCCGGCTCCGGAGTGGAGACGCTGGGGCTGCCGGACTCGCCGGGAGTACCGGCGGCGCTGGCCAGGCTCACCCTCACCGCGCCCTTCAACGACATCCCCGCCCTGGAGCGCATCTTCGGAGAGCGAGGCAAGGACATCGCCTGCGTCATCCTGGAGCCGGTGGTGGGGAACATGGGAGTGCTGATTCCCAAGGAGGGCTATCTGCAAGTATTGCAGGCGCTCTGCAACAAGCACGGCGCGCTGCTCATCCTCGACGAAGTGATGACCGGCTTCCGCGTCGCCCGCGGCGGGGCGCAGGAGCTGTACGGCATCTCGCCGGACCTCACCACCATGGGGAAGGTGATCGGCGGCGGGTTGCCGGTGGGTGCCTACGGAGGGCGGCGCGAGCTGATGTCGAAGATTGCGCCGGAGGGGCCCATCTACCAGGCGGGCACGCTCTCGGGGAACCCGCTGGCGGTGGCGGCGGGGCTCGCCTGCCTCAAGGAGCTGGCGAAGCCCGGCGTGTACGGGAAGCTCGAGGCGACCAGCCGCAAGCTGTGCGAAGGAATCTCCACGGCGGCCGCGGAGGCGGGAGTGCCATTGACGCTGAACCGGGTGGGCAGCATGTGGACCTGCTTTTTCACCTCGAGCCCGGTGTTCGACTATGTGAGCGCCAGGGAGGCGGACGCGAAGAAGTTCGGCCGCTTCTTCCACGCGATGCTGGAGGAGGGCATCTACCTCCCGCCCTCGCAATTCGAGGCCGCGTTCGTCTCATTCGGCCACGGCGAGGCCGAGGTGGAGCGCACCTTGAAGGCTGCCCGGACAGCCTTCGCCCAATTGGCCTAGCGCCACCCCCGTTGGCCTGCAACGTGGCGCGGCCGCAGGCGCTGCGTCCGCGCGTTCGGGCGGTGCCCTGGCATCCTTGGTAGAGGGCGCGCACCAGGCCGCTGGCGGGTATGCTCCGCCGGCGCGATGCAGCAGGAGCCCTCGCTCAAGGAGCCCGTCGAGTTCGGCAAGTTCCAGCTCGTCCGGAGGATCGGCGCCGGCGGGATGGGAGAAGTCTTCCTCGCCCGCGACGAGTCCGGCCAGGTGCCCCGCGCCTGCGTGGTGAAGAAGGTCCTCCCCCACCTCTCGCAGAACCGCGCCTTCGTCGGGCGCTTCGTCGACGAGTCCAAGGTGGTGGTGCGCCTGAGGCACCCCCAGGTGGCCAGGGTGTACGCGATGGGCGAGGTGAACGGCGAGTACTTCCTCGCCATGGAGTACGTGCAAGGGAAGACCGTCTCCCGCTTCGCTCGAAGGCTCCGCGAGCGCAAGCAGGTGATGCCGTTCGGGCTGGTGCTGCTCATCGGCGAGCGGATGTGCCAGGGGCTCGCCTACGCTCACAAGGCCCAGGACGAGGGGGGCCAGCCGCTCCACCTCGTCCACCGCGACCTCTCCCCGGCCAACGTCTGCGTGAGCTACCGGGGCGAGGTGAAAATCATCGACTTCGGCGCCGCCCAGTCCACCCTCAAGGAGGAGCAGACCGCTCCTCGGGTGGTGATCGGCAACCTCACCTACATGGCCCCGGAGCAGGCGAAGAAGCAAATCGTCGACTGCCGCGCCGACGTCTACTCGGTGGGAGTCTGCCTCTGGGAGCTGTTGGCCTGGCACGCGCTGCCGCAGCGGGGAGATCCCATCGAGCGCTGGCGCAAGGCCGCCAACCCGAGCTGGGAGCCTCCCTCGCGCCACCGCCCCGGAGTTCCGCCGGAGGTGGACCTGGCCATCCTCAAGGCGCTCCGGAAGGACCCCGGCGAGCGCTACCCCGACGCCGCCACGCTAGGGGCCGAGCTCGCGCGCCTCCGGGCGAAGTACGCGCCCGACGCCAACGAGAAGGAGCTGGCGGCGCTCCTCTCGCACGCCTTCAACGAGGAGAAGCTGACCGAGGAGGGCCTGCTCGCGAGGCTCTTGGGAGGCAGCCCCATCACCGAAGTGGAGACCGACAAGAAGACGATGGTGGTGCCTCCCACCGCGCTGGCCTTCGAGCACCGCGCCCTCCACGCGCCGGTGGACTTCGTCCCCGACGACGATGAGGTGACCGACCCCACCGGCACTCCGACTCCGGCAAGGCGGCCGGGCCTGGAGGCGGTGAACCCGACCCGGGTGGCCTTCGCGATACCCTTCGCCGGGCTCACGGATCCAGCGGTGGAGCGCTCGATCGTGGACGAGATCGAGGCCGTCGTCTCCGCCGAGGAGGAGTACCACACCGCTCCCTACGACACCCCCGGGCACAAGCGGTGGCTGCTGCTCTGCGTGATGGTCTTCCTGCTGGCCTCGGGCGTCGGGTTCGCCGGCATCTGGCTGTGGGAGCTCTTTGCGAACCGGTGGTAGAAGGCTCCGGCGAGCGGGAGGCGCGATGTCCAGGCGAGTCGTCTGGTGGCTATTGGCGTTGCTTTCGGGTTGCTCCGGGAGCTGCGGGGGCTGTGGCTCGCTGGAGCCGATTCCCGGCGGCCGCTTCGTGGGCCCGAAGGTGGACTCGGCGCTCACCACTCGCCTGACCGCCGGCGGCTACGGGGTGCTGAACGACAACTGGCAGACCATCCTCTCGCGTTTCGCTCCTGGGAATCAGCTCGCGGTGCCGCTGAGCTGCGAGGTGCGGAACTTCACCCTGGTGGGCAACGTGGTGGTGGCTGACGAGGGCACTGCCGGCTGCACCTCGGAGAGCTGCGGGCTGATGGATGGGCGCTGCGACGGCTGGGACCAGCCAATCACCATCCCCATCCAGTTCACCCGCTTGGCGTTCGCTCCCAAGGCGCCGGATCAGCTGGAGGCCACCATCGACCTCTCGCTCTCCACCGGGAAAATCCACGTCGACACCCAGAGCCGGAACCACTACCTGTGCGCCTTCACCGCCCCGCTCAAGTGCAGCTTCGACTACGCCTCGGCGAGGGCGTCGCCTCCGGAGAACCGGATGCGGGTGGCGGTGAAGCTGGTGATTGACCAGCGTTGGGACAAGCTGCTCTCCTTCTCGGTCGCCTCGGTGGGAGGGAGCCAGACCTGCGGCTCGAGTGGGGCCTCGCCGCCTCCGGAGTGTCTGGACACCGCGGACCTGCTGGTGCAGGCGGAGGGAAGCTGCGCCACCTGCAACGCGGCGGACTGGGGGCCGGTGAAGTCGTACTTGCTGGGCAAGCTGGCCGATGCGTTGAAAGCGGAAATCCAGAAGTCCATCGACAGCCAGTCCTGCGAGCGTTGCGGCGATGGGGGCGCCTGCCCCTCGATTCCCGGTGCGCAGGGAGTGTGCGGCCCGGAGGGGCTGTGCCTCACCGCGGATGCGGGGACCTGCGTGCCGAAAGTCCTGGGGCTGGAGGGGCGGCTCCCGCTCTCCAAGCTAGGCGGCGCCTTCGAATCTGACCCCTCGGCGGCGATGGACATCCACTTGGCCGCGGGAGGCAGCGCCACCAGCGACACTGGCACCACGGTGGCGGCGAGGGGTGGAGCGCTGGAGCTTTCGGTGGCGGAGTGCGTGAAGCCCTTGCCGGCTCCGCCCATCGTGGGGGTGCCCGCGGCGCCGCTGGACGCGGACGCTCCCGACGGCGGGTACGACGTGGGCATGGCGCTCTCGCGCCAGTACCTGGACCACACCTTCCACAGGGCGCACCAGGCCGGGGCGATGTGCGTTTCGCTCACCACCGCCGAGGTGGCGCAGCTCAACTCGGGGCTGTTCAAGGTGCTGTTGCCGTCGCTGGGGAAGCTGACCGGGCCGGCCGACGTGCCGATGCTGGTGGCGCTCCGGCCAGCGCAGCCGCCGACCGCGCTCTTCGGTGCGGGCAAGGTGGATGCGAACGGCAAGCTGGTGGAGCCGCTGGTGGTGGTGTCGGTGAAGGACCTCTCCATCGATGTCTATGCGGCGCTGGATGAGCGCTTCGCCCGCCTCTTCACCCTGACCATGGACATCACCTTGCCGATGGGGGTGGGGCTCGAGGGCTGTGCGACGTTGGCGCCGAGTCTGGGCAGCCTGCAAGGAGCGGTGACCAACGTTCGAGCGAGCAACAGCGAAATCCTCGCGGAGGACCTGAGCCAGCTGGAGAAGCTGGTGCCGATGCTGGTGGCGGCGGGGGAGGGCCAGGTGGGGACATCCTTGGCGAAGATGAGCCTGCCGCCCTTCGGCGACTTCCAGCTCAAGCTGGAGGCGGCCAAGGGCATCGGCCAGATACCGGGAACCGCGCGGTACGAGCACCTCGGAATCTACGCGAGGCTGCTGATGAGTACAGCGGTCTGTCCATAGTCGAGCGTCGAGCGTCGAGCGTCGAGTGCGACCTGTCGAGCGGCGTCGAACGCTGGACGGTCTGGGGTCGAGCCCTGGACGTCAAGCTCGCTGGACGGCCGCTGGACCGCCCACTCGACGCTCGACCCTCGACGCTTGACCGCTTCTCTATTTCACCAGCGTAAAGTTTTGGTTCGTCACTTGGCCGGCGGTTACTACCACCGTCTTGGTCTGCGGCTGGTAGCCGGCCTTCGAGGCAGTGACGTCCCAGGTGCCCTCGTAGAGAGCGTTGTTGAAGGTGTAGGTGCCTCCGGACACCGTCACGCTGCCGAACAGCCCGCGGTTTATCTTGATGTCCACTCCCGAGAGCGGCGCGTTCCCTGCGCTCCCGTCGAACACGCTGCCCGAGAGGTTCCCCTGCCCCGGCGCGGTGCCCACGTACACCACGAAGCTCGCCGCCGCCTTGGTCGTGGCGCCACGGGTGTCCCGATTCACCAGGTGGAATACCCAGATGCCCGGCGTCACGTTGGACAAGAGCAACTGCTTGTTGGTGGTGAAGGTGCCCGCGGTCGCCGAAGGCACCGTGTCCGCGTAGTGGTCGAAGAGGTAGTAGTAGCCGGTGAAGTTCGCGTCCGCCTGGGTGTTGGACCAGGTGAGGTAGATGGCGTTGTTCTGGTACCAGGTCCGCTGGCTCGGGTGACTGCTGGAGGAGATGAGAGGCGGAGTGCTGTTCACCATCGCCATGAACACGCTCTCCACCGCCCCCACGTTCGCCGCCGAGTCCACCGAGACGAGGTGGAAGTAGTTGGGCCCGCTCGTGAGCGTCGCCGCCGGCACCTGGAATGACTCCGCCTGCAGGAAGGTGCCGTTCGACGGGCTGGGCAAGTCCGCCGGGTTGGCGGACACCTTGTAGTAGTAGCCGTTCACCGTCGGGAACGGCCGCGACCAGGCCAGGAAGAGGTCCCCCAGCCCGTCGTTGTACCAGCGCGCCGGATTGGGGTGGCTCCCCGAAACCAGGTCCAAAGGCGGCATGATCGACCTCGTCACCTTCGCGGTGACGCTTCCGGAGAAGGAGTCGGTCGAGCCGCGGAGCACCTTGATCCGCCCCTGCCCGCCCGCCGGTGTCCCCCCGCCTCCCACTGCCTGGATCGCCCCCGCCCCGCTCACCGAGTCCGCCGCAATCAGAATGCCCCCGCCAGCAGCGCTGCCAAAACCGTTGGACACCACCTGGCCGCCGATGCTCACTGACTCGGCCCTGAGCTTCACCAGCCCTCCGCCCAGGCTCGTGCCCTGCTTGCTCCCCTGGCTGATGGAGAGGTCGGTGTCCGAGTCGTAGACCGAGCCCGCGTACGCCGTCGCCCAGCAACTGTTGTAGCAGCCGCCGCAGCAGTAATAGTAGACGCTGCCCGAGGACTGCCCTCCGCTCGTCCCGTAGCTCGCGCCACCTTGGATGGAAGTGCTGCAGCGGGTGCCTCCACAGTAGTAGCAGCAGCCCTCGGAGCCGGTCCCGCGCGTTTCATTCCCCAGCCCGCTCGCCACGATGGAAGAGGCGCCGTCGATGCTGATGGTCTTCGCCCGGATGGATAGCTCTCCGGAGTTGCCGACCTTGATTTGCCCTCCGTTCCTCACGATGACGCTGTTGAGGAAGACCTGGTCACCCTCCAGGGTCTGGGTGACTCCGTCCACCAAGAGGTCGGTCGCCACGCAGGCGCCCTTGTAGCAAGCGGTGCTGCAGCTCTGCCCCGAAAGCCAGCCGGTGCCGCCATCGGCGCAGGTCTCCACCGTGCTGCCGTTGCACCGCGCCGCCCCGGCGCTGCACGGGTCGGTGCACACCCCTCCGGCGCACCCCACGTTGCAGGTCATGTTGTACAGCCAGGCAGTCCCCGAGGAGTTGCAAATCTCCACGCTCGAACCGTTGCACCTCACCGCCCCGGCGGTGCAAGACACCGCGGTGGTGCAGGCGCCGCTCGCGCAGGCCTGCGGGCAGGTCTGCGTCGCAATCCAGTTGGAGGCCGCATCGCAGGTCTCCACGCTGGTGCCGTTGCAGCGCTTGTCCCCCGGCTTGCACGGCAGCGCCACGCAGGAGGAGCCGCTGGAAGGACAGCTCTGGCCCAACGGGCACGCCGCCGGCAGCGCCCAGTCGGTGCAACCCGAGGGCAGATTGACGCAGCTCTGCTGCAGCCCGGAGCTGGTGCACCGGGTGGCGTTGGCGGTGCACTGGTTCTGACACTGGCCGTTCTGCACGCAGGCCCCCGCCGAGCACACCTGGCCGGAAGGACAGGCGGTGGGGTTGACCCACTCGGTGCAGCCGGAGGGCTGCTTCACGCAGGTGACGAAGCCGCTCCCGCTGCACTGCTTCTGGCCCTCGGTGCACTGGTTCTGGCAAGTGGCGACGCACTGGCCGCCGGAGCAGACCTGGTTGGCGCTGCAGGCCGCCGCGGCGCCCCAGTCGTAGCAGCCGCTCGGCTGCGCCACGCAGGGACGGACTCCGGAAGGAGTGCACAGCGCGGCGCCCGCCGAGCAGTTGTCCACGCAGTTCTTCCGGCAGGTGCCGAGGTCGCAAACCTCCCCTTGCGCGCAGGCGGTCACCTGGCTCCACACCCGGCATCCGGAGGCGCCCACCTGGCATGTCTTGAATCCGGCTCCATCGCAGGCCCGGGCGCCCTCGGCGCATTGATCCACGCAGCCGCCGCCTCCTCCTCCCCCACCCGCGCCACCGCCGGCACCTCCGCCTGCACCGCCGCCCGAGCCTCCTCCCGCGCCTCCGCCTTGACCTCCGCCGTCCTCTCCTCCGCCTCCCGGCCCGGGGCAGCCGAAGAGGACCAGCAATGCGGAGAGCACCATCAACGGAATCGACCGCATCAGACACCTCGAGCGTGGCTTCAAGAGCGCTGCGTATCTAACACGCCAGGGCCCCTGGGCGTGCAATCGGGCTGATCCGCTAGACTCTCCGCCGTGGCCACCCCTCCTCGCGCCGGACTGGCACTCGCGGGGCTGCTCGTCGCCGCTTCCGGCCTGGCCAAGCCTCCTCCAGCGGGAAAGCCGCGCGCCGCGGTGGTGCTGGTCGGCTCGACCAAGGGGCTCTCTCCCAGGGAAGTGGATTTGGTCCTCGAGGCCGCGCTCGCCGAGATGCGCGCCTCCAGCGGATTCTCCGCCGACGCTACCGCCTCGCTGGCCGCCGGGAGCGAGGTGGCCTCCTTGGGCTGCGAGCTGGAGCCGGAGTGCCTGCTCCGGGTGGCCGAGTCCATCGAGGTGGACGCGCTGGTGGCGGTGCGGGCGACGGCCGAAGGCCGCAAGGAGGTCGCCTTCCAGTTGCTCTGGGTGGCCGGGGATGCGCGCGGGCTGCCCACCGAGTCGGAGGCGGCGCTCCACCGCACCCCGGCCGCAATCGAGAAAGGCGTCCGAGCCGGAGTGCGCGCCGCCCTTCCCGCCTATGCCCGGAAGGGGATGGGAGGGCTGACCGTGCTCGCGGAAACCGGCTCGGAGGTGCTGGTGGATGGCCAGCGGGCGGGGCAGGCGCCCTTTTCGGAGCCCCTGGTGGTGAGCGCGGGAATCCACCGGGTGGACGTCATCACTCCCTCGGGGCGGCGGGAGGCCCGCTCGGCGGAGGTGGCGGAGGGCCGGAAGGCCTCGCTGGACGCCTCGGCGGCGAGCGAAGCGGTGGCCTCGCTCACCATGCCGCCCGAGCCCAAGGGCCGCACCCTCCGCACCGCCTCCTTCCTGGTGGGCGGAGCCGGCGTGCTCTCCTTGGGCGCCGGGGTGTACTTCGGACTCGAGTCCAACTCGCTGAACGAGCGCATCCGCGCCGGGGAGTGCCAAGAGCTTCCCTGCCCGGAGGGGATGACTCAGCAGCAGGCCCAGTCGCTCAACCAGGAGTCCAGCAGCCGGGCGATGCTGGGGAACGTGGGCCTCTTCACCGGGCTCCTCTTCACCGCCGGGGCGGGAGTGCTGTATTGGCTCGGAAGCCGGGAGGAGTGATGCGCTCCGTTCCAGCCCTCGCCGCCGCGAGCCTGCTCGCGCTGGCCGGCTGTTTCGGAGCCGCGCCCGTCTCCGGGAAGTACTACTGCCGCGACACCACTCAGTGCCTCTCCGGGCACGTCTGCTACCAGGGCTACTGCTGCAAGCGAGACACCGCCACCGGCCTGTGCGTGGACCACCCTTGTCTCTCCCAAGGGACGGACTCCGACCGCGACGGCTTTCCCCTGTGCGCCGGGGACTGCGACGACGCGGACCCCTCCGTCCGCCCGGGCGCCCAGGAGGCCTGCGACGGGCGGGACAACAACTGCGACGGAGCCATCGACGAAGGAGTGGGGCTCCTCCGGCACCGCGACCTCGACGGCGATGGACACGGCAGCGCCTCCCCCAACGACGCCTTGATGGTTTGCCAGGAGACGCCGGGCCTTTTGCCCTCGAGCGACGACTGCGACGACGGAAACCCGCTTCGCTTCGTCGGCAACCCCGAGGTGTGCGACGGTGTGGACAACGACTGCAACGGCGAGGCGGACGAGGGAGTCACCTCCGTCTGGCACCTCGATGCGGACGGCGATGGCTTCGGGAGGACCGACAGCCCCAAGAAGGCCTGCGAGCGCCCCGAGGGCTACGCCAAGCTCAAGGACGACTGCGACGACCAGAGCCCGCTGGTCAACCCCGGGGCCAACGAGAGCTGCAACGGCGCCGACGATGACTGCGACGGCGTCACCGACGAGGGGGTGAAGGTGGACATCTACCCGGACCGGGATGCCGACGGCTTCGGGGACAAGGCCGCCATCCCCTCCCAAGCTTGCTCGCCCGGACCAGGCGAGTCTCTGAACGCCCTCGACTGCGACGACGGAGCGCCCACCATCAATCCCGCCGCCTACGAGGTTTGCAATTCGGCGGATGACGACTGCGACGGGCTGAAAGACGAGGGAGTCGCCACCCTCTACTTCCCCGACGCCGACGGTGACGGCTACGGGGCGAGGACCGGCGGAGCACCGGCCTGCTCTGCGCCTGCCGGGCAGGTGGCGGACAACTCCGATTGCAACGACGGATCCGCGCTGATCAACCCCTCCCGCCCGGAGAGCTGCAACGGCGCCGACGACGACTGCGACGGCCTCACCGACGAGGGACTTGTCCAAACCTACTTCCGGGACGCAGACGGGGACGGCTTCGGAAACCCGGCCTCCCAGCTCTCCAGCTGCCCGCCCGCTCCGCAAAACCCAAAGCACGTGGACAACTCGGCCGACTGCAACGACTCTCGCGCCGACAGCTTTCCGGGCGCGCCCGAGTTGTGCGACGCGGCGGACAACGACTGCGACGGGGTGAAGGACAACACTCCCACCTGCGGCCCAAGGCTGGACCAAGCAGAGGTGGCCGCCGCCTGGGGTGCCGGCTACGCCACCGGCTCCGGCGCCAACAACCTCCCTGGCGGGTGCCTCGCCCTCACCGCCTCGGCCACCGCGCTGCCGGTGCAGCAGGACGCCAGCTTCAAGTCGGCTGGCCAGGCCTCCGTCAAGCTGGAGGACAACTCGGCGCGCGACTTCTTCGCCTACTTCCCCTTGCAGCGCAGCGCCGCCTGGAGCCTCAGCGGGCAAGTCTTCCGCTTCGACGCCGCCGGCTCTGCTCCGAGCTGGGACTCCGCCTTCCGACAACCCTTGGTGATGTTCTGCGCCGGCTCGGGCTTTGCCCGCTACCAGCCGGCCGCCCAGGGCCTCAGCTCCGCCTTCGCCGGCTTCACCATCAACATCCCCGCCAACACCAGCTCGGGCGGGCCTTGGAGCTACGGGGGCGGCTTCAGCTGGAGCCGGGTGGACTGGATAGAGCTTCATGCTAACAACGGCGCGCCGAGCGGGACCGCCCTGCTCTGGCTGGACGACGTACGCTTCGCGCCTCAGTGAGAGCCGCCCTCGCCAGCTGTCTTCTCTGTGCTTTCACCGCCCGCGCGGAAACGGTGGCGGTGGAGGTCATCGAGTCCGCCGGGCTCGGCGAGGCGCAGGCTTCCCGGGTGAGGAAGGCAGCCGAGGTGGCCTTGCGGGAGCTGTCCTCCTTCGCGGTGGCCGAGCCCAAGGGCCGGCTCTCCGTCCGGAGGGGCTGCGCGGGGGACCCCTCCTGCCTCTCCGCCGCGGCCAGGGCCACCGGGGCGGACCACGCCTTGCTCCTCTGGCTGCGCGGCGGCGGCGGGCGGCTCTCGGTAGATGGCTACTTCGCCACCGGCTCGGGCAAGGCCGCCCACCGGCGGGTGGAGGATGCTTCGCTCGATTACCCCGAGGTGGCCGCCAAGTCCCTGGTGGAGGCGCTCTTGCCCGCCTACGGGCGAAAGGGTTGGGGCGGGCTCGAGGTGGAGGCTGCGGCCGGCGCCAAGGTGAAGCTCGACGGGCGCGCGGTGGGGAGGACGCCGCTCGAGCCGCTCGCCGTCACCGCCAGCGTGCACTCGGTGGACGTGCTCTTCCCGGGTGGGGAGGCGGTCCTCCAGCGCCTCTCCGTCGGCGAGGGAGAGCGGCTGCGGCTTGCGGTGGCGCCGCTTTCGCCTTTGCCCGAGGCGAGGGCGGGCGGCAGGCACCTGCGCACTGCGGGGTTGGGGCTGTTTGGCGCGGGGGCGCTGGCGGTCGCCGGCTCGCTCCTGGCCGGGGCCGCCTCGAGGAGGACCGCGGCCGAGCTGGCTCCCTGTGAAGGGGCGGACCGCTCCTGTCTCTCCTACGCCGAGGCCCAGAGGAAGCACGAGCAGGCTTCGGCCTATGCTCAGACCGGCAACATCCTCTTGGGGACCGGGGCAGCCCTCTCGGTGGCCGGCGCGGGGCTGTTCGCGTTCGACCTCGCCGGGAACGAGTGATGGGCGCAAAGCAGGCAAAGGCGGCACTCGGGATGGCCTCCCTGTGCGCGGCGGCGGCGGCCTGCTACCAAGTGCCCGGGCTGAGCGGTCCCTACCGTTGCCAGTCGGATGGGAGCTGCGGGGATCCGTCGCTGGTGTGCGACGACGGCATCTGCTGCCAGCCGTTCGGGCTGCCTTTGTGCCCCACGCTGGTGCTCGACGGCGGCCGGTGTGCGAACGGCGCCACCCCGAAGACGTGGTTTCTCGACAAGGACGGCGATGCGTTCGGCGACCGGAACTCGGAGCGGCTGGCGTGCGCGAAACCGGTGAGCACCCCAGAGAGCGCGCCAGAGGCGAAGTGGATCGAACAGGGCGGGGACTGCGACGACGGCGATCCCGGCGTCAAACCCGGCGCGACCGAGGCGTGCGACGAATTGGACAACGACTGCGATGGAGAGAAGGACGAGGGGTTCGTCAGGCAGACGTACTACGCAGACGCGGACAAGGACGGATTTGGCAAGCGGGGCAGCGCGGGGTTCGTCCTCTGCGCGGCGCAAGGGGACTACACCTCCACTGATCCGCGGGACTGCGACGACGCCAACCCGGCGATGAATCCCGATTCCACCGAGAAGTGCAACGGGGTCGATGACGACTGTGCCAACGGAGTGGACGACAACCCCAGCGACGTCGGCGCGCCATGCGCCTCGGGGCTGTCCGGGGTGTGCGCCGAGGGGACCATCGTCTGCTCGACGAGCGGCGCGCTCAAGTGCGACGCCAACGTCAAGCCCAACACCCGGGCCGAGGCCTGCAACGGAGTGGACGACGATTGTGACGACTCGGTGGACGAGGGCCTGGCGAGCCTGTGCCTATTGGCGCCCGGGGAGGCCATCCAGCGGGCGAAGGACAGCGGGGTGCGCACCGGCGGTGCGAACCAGGGCTGTCTCGGCAGCGGAGGGACCTCTACCGGGTGGGCTTCTCCGGTGTGGTCCGCCAGCGGCTACAACACCCAGGTGTTCTATGCCGAGCGCGGCTCGTCGGCGTGGAACGTGGGCGGCAAGGTGCTCGAGGTGGCGTTCGTGGCGGAGTTGGACAATGTCGCAGGGGTGTGGAGCGCCTGGAAGCAGCCGGCGGTCATCCTCTGCGCCAAGGATGGCACCTACGCCCGCTTCATCCACACCAGCGACATCAACTGGAACGCCAAGGGGACCAAGGTTTCCCTCAGCGAGGCGATTCCGCTCAACCTGCAGCAGTGGGACGTCTCGGCGGGCGGGTGGACCCAGACGCAGGCGGCGCCGCCCTACGACCGGGTGTACCGGGTGGAGGTCCACCTCGAGACCTCCGGCTCGCCTGCCTCGCCCTTCACGGTGAGGTGGACGAAGTTTCAGATCCGCTGAGCCGGCCGCCCCGGCGTCTCCAGGCGCCGTAGGCGCGCGCACCAGCTAGACGCACTACATTCCCGGCGATGGCGAGTGCAGTGGGCGATGAAGCGGTATGGGCTCCGGCGGATCCACCGCTTCTTCCGCGTGGTGGGCCACCCGGAGATCAGCGAACGGACCCGTGCGCTATGGCGCGTGGTCTTGCATGCGGAGCGCGAAAAATGGCCGGACCCAGCCGCCTGGTGTCGAGTCAACATCGTGCGCTGGAGAGGCTAGGGCGCGCCAAGGCGGTCGAGGGCTTCTACCTCGCCGGCGGATCGGCGATCGGCCTTCGCCGATCGGCGTTCCCATCGCGGGCTTGATGGACCTCGCGGTGATGAAGCTGGCGGTGGTCGCGTGCGCTCGCGTTCTTCGAAGAGGACACCGAGAGGGACCCTCACCTGCCGAGAGGGCTGGCGCCCGCGAAATGGCGAGCGGTGAAGCGATTCCTTTCTGCGGAGGCTCCGCGGTTGCTCAAACTCGCAGCGGCCCCTTCGGGGTCGGGGCGTGCCCGCCGTGGTCTCACTCGACGAGCTAGCGGCGAACACGCCGAGAGTCGGCCCAGGTCACTGCGTCGCAGGCGCCCTGTAATCGTCAACGTTACGATTCCGATTGCCGGGGAAAACACCGTGGAATCTCGCGCGCTTCGTCGGCCCTTCGCTAATCGTAACGTTTACGATTCAAGGCACCCTGCGACCGAGTAGCCCCAGCTGCCTCATCGAGTCGCGCGGGGAGTCCACCCACCCGTTCAAGCGGCTTGGCGCTGGTGATCCAGCCTGTGTCATAGCCGGGTCGCCTCGCACACGAGACGAATGCATGAGGCTCTTCGGTGGCGCCTCGCCGAGGCTGCGCCCGAGTGGCGATGGATTCGCTGCCAGCTGCCCTTCTCATTCGGGGCCGGCCGCCCGCGCGGGGCTGCACCAGGCGACTGGCTCCCTCCACGCGCTGACGGCTGGCTTCGCTCAGTACAGGGTGGCCGTGATGCGGGTGGAGCGGAGCTGGGCCACCAGCTCACGGTCTGTCGTGTGCAGCCGAGCTCCTAGCTCCAGCGCGGTGGCCGCCGCAAAGCCGTCGGCAAGCGAGGTGGAAAGCCGCGCCACTCGCCTCACGATGGCTTCGTTCGGGACGTGGAGCTCGACGCCTTGCCCCCGCAAGAGCGCGACCGGGTCGTGCCCCGTTTCGCGGGTCGCCTGCGCGGTGTGTCTGATGACCTCGACCAGATTCACCAGCGAGACCATCAGCCGACTCTTTCCTGCCCGGCAGGAATCGAACAGCTCGTTCAACCTGGCGAGCGAGCGGTGGCGCCGGATGATCCACCCGATCGCAACGCCGGAATCAACGACCCCACGCTTCACGTCGGGCTGCCTCCTCGGCCCGCGCACGGCGCCGCGCGGCGTGCAGCTCTTCGACCAGGTCTCGGCCGGTCCTGATCGACCACTTCTCCAAGTCTCGCCGCGCGGCTTCGATATCGAGCTCCTCTTCGCCCGCGCTCAAGACGACTTCCCTCGCAGAGGTGGCCCGGATCCTCAAGATTGCGCCGGCGGTGAGGCCGAGCTGTCGCCTCAGGTCAGCCGGGATGACGACCTGGCCCTTGGAGCTCAACCGCACCGCCCGGGTCCTTCGCCGCATGACGTAAGCCTAGTTCGGTTTACACGCCGCGCCAACCCCCACAGGTGGAGCTGCCGGGGCGAGCTGGCCTTGCCAGCCAGCGCGCTTTCGGGCCCCCGCGCTCCCGCTCGCTCCGCTCGAGCGCCCGCGGCTATGCTTGCCCTCCAGGGCCGGCCGAGGACATGGCGCCAGAAAAGCTCCAGCGCTGGCATTGGAGAGCGGCTGCCCTCACTCTCGCAGCCGCCACGGGCTGCTACCAGGTGAATCCGCTCGTCGGCCCCTACGCCTGCAGCGAGGCCAAAGACTGCGGCGACGGCGGCCTCCTCTGCGACGACGGCGTCTGCTGTAACCCCCAAGGCGAGCCGCTCTGCCTCTCCCACGTCCTCGACGGAGGCACCTGCGCCGACGGAGGCCTCGCCCGCTACTATTACCTCGACCAGGACGGAGACAGCTTCGGAAACCAGTTCGAGCCCCGCCCCCACTGCAGCCGCCCCGCCAGAGAAGGCCTCATCGAACAGGGAGGCGACTGCAACGACGGAAACCCCGGCATCCACCCTGCCGCCTACGAAGTCTGCGACGAAGTGGACAACGACTGCGACGGACAGACCGACGAGGGCCTCCCCTCGCGGGCTTTCTGGCTCGACCAGGACCGCGACACCTACGGCGCCCCCGACGCCTCGGTGGAGAAGTGCACTGCTCCCTTCGGCTACGTCGAACGCCCCGGCGACTGCTGGCCGGAAGACCCAGCCCGAAACCCGGAGGCCCCAGAGTCCTGCAACTCCGAAGACGACGACTGCGACGGGCAGACCGACGAGGGCGTCAGCTCGCCCTACTACCCGGACGGCGACGGAGACGGCTACGGCTCCGGCACTGCCGTCCAGGCCTGCTCCGCCCCGCTGGGCCACGTCGCCCAGAGCGGCGACTGCGATGAGGGAAACTCCGCCATCAACCCTGGCCGGCTGGACGTCTGCGACGGTGCCGACAACAACTGCTCCGGCTCACCCGACGAGCGCCCCGACTGCGGAGGGCAGGCGGACCTCCTCACCGCCCCCGGGCTGGACTTGGGCGCGCAGAACGTCGGCTTCCGCGTCGTCGACGGCGTCACCTACGGTTGCCTCAAGGACCGCGGCACCGCCTACGCCGCCGAGCCCTTCTCTTTGGGCCAGTGGAAGGGAGCCGGCTACAACCTCCACGTCGCCTGGGCCGAGGCGCCCCGCATGTGGGACCTCTCCCGCTCCGGGCTCTCCCTGCGGCTCAAGCTCCGCTACTCCATCTCCAGCAACACCAGCCCTCCCTGGGAGTCGGGCTTCAACCAGCCCCAAGTCATCCTGTGCGGGCCCGCCGGCCACGTGCGCTACCGGCCCTACGGCGCCACCATGCTCGGCGGCAACAACGGCACCGTGGACACCGCCGTCCCCCTCCAAATCCCCCTCGGCACCACCCTGGGCGGCTGGTGGGCGGACACCGTCGGAAGCCAGAACGCAGACCCCGCCTTCCTCCGAAGGGTGAAGCGGGTGGAAGTCTTCGTCGAGCCGGAGGCGGCCTCGCCCCCCGCCAGCTTCACCATCGACTTCCTCCAGTGGGGCTTCTTCCCCTAGGGGCCGTCTGGCCCAAGGCTGTTGCGCCCGCGGAAAGCGGGTGCTAAGCCCCGCCCGCCTTCGGGCAAAATCCGTTTTATTCTCGGGCCTTGGCTGGTGAGCGAAAAGCGCGAGGGCGAGGAGCTATCCGAGGCGGCTCGGCTGATGCGGGCGGCCTCGCCCTACATCTCCGCGGTCTGGAAGATGGTCGGCGGCGCCGCGGTGGGAGTGCTGGGCGGGTACTTCCTGGACAATTGGCTGGGGACCACGCCCTGGCTGTTGGTGGCCCTCTCGGTGGTGGGCATCTCGGTGGGCTTCTACGCCTTCATCCGGGAGATGTCCCGGCTGGGGAAGCGGTGAGTGGACTCGGGGCGAAAGGGGCCTTTTCCAAGCCATGCCGCAGCGCTGGCCGCGGTGGCGCTCTTGGGGACGGCGCTCGCCTTCCTCGCCACCCAGCCGGACGCCCGGTTCCCGGCCCTCCTCGGGGTGTGGCTGTCGGCCCTGGGCGGCCTCGCGGCGCTCTTGCTCAAGCGGCTCGCCAAGCCGAAGCCCATCCCCTCGGCGCTGAAAGTGCTCGGCGCCTCCTTTGCCCTGAGGCTACTGCTCGCCGCCGCCGGCCTGGCCCTGGTGCGCTCGCACCCCTACGCCTTCGCCGCCGGATTCTTCGGCATCTACTTCACGCTGCAGTGGGTGGAAATCGGCTACGTGCTTGCCGAGCAGCGGCGCGGGCGCGGAGGGTGAGATGAGGGAATCGGTTCGGCGGCTGGCGCTCGCGCTAGCGCTCTTTTCCGGAGCGGCCTGGGCCTCCGGAGCGGGCTCCCAGCATGAAGTGGCGGAGCACACCGGCCACGCCGGCTCCGAGGACAACGTGGCGGAGTACATCTTCCACCACGTGGGGGACGACACCGCCTACGAGTTCGAGCTGCCGGGGCCGCTCTACACCGGGCACAACCCCCGGTTGGACCTCGCGGTGGCCTTCAGCTTCCTCCGCCTCGAAACCAAGCCCGGCGCCTGCCCTTCGGACCTCCACGCCGACACCCACAGCTTCACCGCCCTCTTCCAGGGCTGCGTAGACCTGCGGCCCACCAAGCACGTGCTGATGATGTGGTTCGCCGGGGCGCTGCTCATCCTGGCGATGCTCTTCGGCTCGCACCGGAACAAGGCCCAGCTCGTCCCCCGAGGGATGATCGCCAACCTCTTCGAGTTGCTGGTCCTCTTCGTGCGCGACGAGCTGGCCATCAAGAACATCGGCAAGGAGGAGGGCCCCCGCTACGTGCCCTACCTCCTCACCGCCTTCTTCTTCATCCTCTTCATGAACGTGCTCGGGCTGTTCCCCTGGATGGCCACCGCCACCGGCAACCTGGCGGTCACCGCCGGGCTGGCCTTCTGCACCTTCGTGCTCACCCAGGTGGCCTCCATTCGGGCGGCGGGCCTCTTGGGCTACTTCAAGCACCTCACCGGCGGGGTCCAGGTCTGGCTTTGGCCAATCATGATTCCGGTGGAGGTCTTGGGCCTGTTCACCAAGCCCTTCGCCCTCACCGTCCGGCTCTTCGCCAACATGCTCGCCGGGCACATCGTCATCTTCTTCTTGCTCGGCCTCATCTTCCTCTTGCACCCGGGCATGGCCGCCTTCTCGGTGCCCTTGGCCATCGGCATTTACTTCCTCGAGCTGTTCGTGGCCTTGGTCCAGGCCTACATCTTCACCATGCTCTCCGCGCTCTTCATCGGGATGGGCGTGGCGATGGGCCACCACGGAGAGGCCCACGCGGCAGGACATTGAACGATTGGGCCTGGGGCCCTAAAGAACCCGGCGGCCGGTGGCCGGCGGAGGTAGCACGGATGGGAAGCGACCGACCCCCCCGAGAAGCGGGTCCAAGAGGGAGAAGGAAGTCGATATGCCCGAAGCAAACGTGATTCACCTCGCCCTGGGATTCCTCGGCGCCGGTATCGGCGCGGGGCTCGCGGTGATGGGCGCCGGCGCCGGAATCGGCCGGCTCGCCGCCGCGGCCATGGAGGGCACCGCCCGCCAACCCGCCTCCACCGGAGACATCCGCACCACGATGATCATCGCCGCCGCGCTCATCGAGGGCGTGACGCTCTTCGCCCTGGTGGTGGCGATCATCCTCGCCACCAAGACTTAGCTTCGAGCTCCCTCGCGGCGCCCAAATTCCGAGGGCGCCGCCTTTCTCCGAGCCGTCCACGACGTAGAAGGAGAAGTCATGAGCTTTCTGGTACTCGCCTCGAGCCTCACTTCGCTTCGCCCCGGACTCATCTTCTGGACATTGGTCACCTTCATCCTGGTGGCGCTGGTGCTAAGGGCCAAGGCCTGGAAGCCCATCCTCCAGCTGGTGGAGGAGCGGGAGAAGCAGATCGCCGCCTCCATCGAGAGCGCCAAGCGCGAGCGAGCGGAGGCGGAGAAGCTGCTCGCCGACCAGAAGGCCGCCGCGGCCGAGGCCAGGCGGGAGGCGGCGGAGATGATGCGGAAGAACAAGGAGGAGGTGGACCGCTTCCGCGAGGAGCTGATCGCCAAGAGCCGCAAGGAAGTGGAGGAGCTGAAGGCCCAGGCCCGCCGCGACATCGAGGACGAGCGCAAAAAGGCGGTGGCGGAGCTGCGCTCGGAGGCGGTGGGGCTGGCCCTGCAGATTGCCGAGCGGCTCTTGGATGAGCGCATGGACGAAGCCAAGCACCGCCAGCTCGCGGAGAAGTTCGTGGCCGAGCTACCCAAGGCGAACGGCGGGCTGCGCCAGGCCTTGGGAGGGTAGGGGAGCGGGCGGGTGGCCCTCTCCATCGGCATCGTCGGGCTGCCCAACGTCGGCAAGACCACCCTGTTCAACGCGCTCTGCGCGGCGAGCGCCGCCGCCTCCAACTATCCGTTCTGCACCATCGAGCCCAACCTGGGGATGGTGCCGGTGCCGGATGAGCGGCTTTCGCGGCTGGCGAAGGTGGTGAAGTCGGAGAAGGTGACTCCCACCACCCTGGAGTTCGTGGACATCGCCGGGCTGGTGCGCGGGGCCTCCAAGGGGGAGGGGCTGGGGAACCAGTTCCTCGCCAACATCCGCGAGGTGAGCGCGGTGGCCCAGGTGCTCCGCTGCTTCGAGTCGGAGAACGTCTCCCACGTGGAGGGCGGGGTCGACCCCATCCGCGACAAGGAGGTGGTGGACACCGAGCTGTGCCTCAAGGACCTGGAGACGGTGGAGAAGCGGAGGGAGAAAGTCTCCCGTGAGGCCAAGGCGCCGGGGAAGGAGGGGGAAGAGGCGCGGAAGCTGCTCGGGCTGTTGGACCGGCTCGGTGAGGCGCTGAACTCCGGACGCCCGGTGCGGGCGATGGGGCTTCCGCCCGAGGAGGCGGCGCAGCTTTCGGACCTCTTCCTCCTCACCGCGAAGCCGGTGCTGTACGTGGCCAACGTCGGCGAGGGGCAGCTCGACCGGCTGGAGGAGGACCCGCTCTGGCTTCGGGTTCTGGAGATGGCGAAGTCGGAGGGCGCGGAGGCGGTGGCGCTGGCGGCGGAGCTGGAGGCGGAAATCCAGCAACTGCCAGAAGAGGACCGGCCGGCCTTCCTGGAGAGCGCGGGGCTTTCCGAGCCGGGGTTGAACAAGGTGGTGGAGGCGAGCTACCGGCTGTTGGGGCTCATCACCTTCTTCACCTTCAACCCCAAGGAGCTGCGCGCCTGGACGGTGAAGAAGGGCTGCCGGGCGCCGCAGGCGGCGGGAGTCATCCACACCGACTTCGAGCGCGGCTTCATCAAGGCCGAGGTGATGCGGTGGGAGGACTTGGCGAAGCTCGGCTCCGAGGCGGCGGTGCGGGAGAGGGGGCTGCTCCGGCTGGAGGGGAAGGAGTACCTGGTTCAGGACGGCGACTGCATTCTCTTCAAGTTCGCTGTGTAATCACTCGGCAAGCAGCCCCTGCTCCTTGAGGCTGTCGCGGAACCTCGCTGCCAGAGCTCGGGCGGCGTCGACCGCCTGACGGGCCCCGGCGAGGTCCAGCACGAAGGCGCTGTTGTAGTCGGCCTGCTCCCGGTATTTCTGCAGCTCGGCAAACAGGCGGCTGGTGTCGACCGGCAGCTTGCCGCTCTTGACGTAGAGGAGCGAGAGCAGGTGGGCCACCCCCTCGTGTGAGCGCGGCTCCTCCCCGGCGGCGAGGCACAGCGCGCGGGCGAGGTGGAACACCGCGTAGTACGCCCGCGAAGCCGCCCCGTAGAAGAGTTCGGCCCTCAGCAATTCCTCGGCCTCTCGCAGCGCCTGCCCGCCGCGGTCCGCCTCAGACTCGATGTTCGCTCTCAGGTTGCCCGGGCTCATAGAGGGCAATCGCCTCTCGCGCGATGCCGCGCGCAAACGGGTTCTCCATCTCCGTCAGTTGTCGCATCTGCTCGGTGGAATAGACGGTGGCGCTCAGCCGGGTTTCCGTGGCGAGCGCGGCGTCGGCCGAGAGCCACACCGCCAGCCGCCAGTCCTTTCGGTCCGCGCCATCCACCAGCACCAGCACGTCGATGTCCGACTCGGCGTGCTGCTCGCCTCTGGCCCAGGAGCCGAAGAGGGCCACCTTTCTCAGCCGCGGCCCGAATGCCTCGATCAGTCGCCGCTGATAGTCCTCGATCGCCGCGCATACGTGGGTGGGGACTTCGCTCTTGGCGACCTTCCGCATCGTCAGAACCATAGGACCTCCGGGGTGGCCAATCCACCTGCGCACTCGGCAGGCGCTGCGCCGCGGGGCTTTGCCGGCTAGAACTTGCGGGCGTGTGCACGCTCATCGCCGCCTTCCGGCACTACCCCGGCTGGCCACTCGTCGTGGCAGCCAATCGGGACGAACGGCTCGACCGCCCTGCCTCCGGACCTGGGATTTGGCCCGGCGAGCGCTTCCTCGCTCCGAGGGACGAGCTGGCGGGCGGCAGCTGGCTGGGCCTCAGCGCGAGCGGCCTGTTCGTGGGCATCACCAACCGCTTCGGCGCCGGCCGCGACGACGGGCGGGAATCGCGCGGGCAGTTGGTGGTGGAGGCGCTGCGCGCGCCGTCCGCCCGCGAGCTTCACCGGCGATTGGCCTTCCTTCCTCCGGAGCGCTTCAACGCCTTCCACCTGCTCTATGCGGACTCTTCCGCCGCGTGCGTCACCTGGTCCGACGGGAGCCGAATACTCCAGGAGGAGCTCTCCCCCGGCGTGCACCTCGTCACCGAGCGCAGCCTGGGCGGAGACGACCGAGCGCGCACCGAGCGCATCCGTGCCGGCCTCGCAGCGGTACCCCCCGGCCTCCCCTCGCCGGAGTCGCTGATGTCGCTCCTCCGCCAGCACGCGGGCGAGGACCCGCTGGGGAGCGTGTGCGTGCACGTCCCGGCGCTCGGATACGGAACCCGCTCCTCGATGGTGCTCTACCTGCCCGACCGCCTCGCCGAGGGCCGGCTCTTCTGGGCAGAAGGTCCGCCCTGCACCGCCAGCTTCGAGGATAGCTCCGAGCTGCTGCGGGAGCTCCGAGCCGGTAGCGGGTTTCCGTGCCCGACCCCCGTCCCCGACGAGGCGCCGTCATGGCACAATCCCTCCGTGCAATCGGGAAGCGCGCTGGTGTGGCTCGCTGGATTGGCTCTGGCGGGTGGAGCTTGCCGGCAGCCAATGAGTCCACCGCCGCCGGCGGATGCGCGGGAAACGGCGAGGCGCGGGCTCGTGCTCGAGGGCACCGTGCGCGCGGCGGGCGAGGAAGCGGGGCCTGGGAAGAAGTTCCGCGGCGCCTGGCTGGAGCGCGAGGGAGGCGAGCAGTGGGTGATTTCCTACCGGGCGGACTCTCCCTTCCGCGAGCTGGGCGGAAAGCGAGTCAAGGTGGAGGGCGAGACCTACACGCCTGAGGGACAAGCGCTGGCCGGCACCCACTTCCGCGTTCGGACCATGGAGCTCCTGGGAGTGGATCCGAGCGCGCCGCTGGTGCGCATCGGGCCGGAAGAGCGGCTCCGCGGCCGCTTCGAGGAGATGACCTGGGAGGAGGGCACCAAGCTCGCCGGGGAGAAGACTCCGGTCTTCATCGCCGAGGGCGGAAAGAGCTACTTCCTCGTTCGCCTCCCGGAGAAGGCGCCGCCGCTCGGCAGCGCCGTCACCGTCCTCTGTCACGAGGTGGAGCCCTCGCCGTTCGCCTCCCGCCCCGGAGGCCCCCACCTGTGGATTCTCGGGGTGGTGGAGCGCTGACGCCGCAAAGGCCGGCTCAGTCTTCGCCTTCGCCAGTGAGCTCCCCGGGCTTCTCGCTACAGGCACGCCACGTAGTAGGTGACGCTCAGCGTCTGCCCCGGCCCGGGCGTCTTGGTCGGCTCGAACTTCACCGCGTTGGTCACCGGGTCGTAGCTCCACACCGTGCTGCCGGACTGGGTGGGCGGGACCACCTGCCCGTCCACCTTCACCTCGATGGTCTTCCCGCCGGAGAGGTCCGGAGTGGAGTTGAGGAAGAAGACGGTGCGGAAGCCGAAGGCGATCTTCCCCAGGTCCTGGAGCTTCTGGGACCAGTTGGAGTCGCAGATCTCCGCCTTCACTCCGTTGGTCTGGGTCACCATCTGGAGGTAGCGCCCGTCGTCCGGCGCGGAGTCGTCGTAGGTGCAGCCTCCCGGCGCGGCCGAGGCGAACGGCGCGATGACGTTGAAGGTGAACATGTTCGCCTTGTTGAAGCCTTTGATGTTCATGAAGCGGTTGAAGTAGTAGCTCACCGGGCTCACCGACTGGTCCAAGGCGTCGGTCACCACCACGATGGCCAGGTTGGCGTCGAAGCGGAGGAAGCCGGCGTTGTCCGACGTCACCAGGGGCGGCGTCACCGCCTTGAGCGAGCAGTCCAGGCCCTTCTCCGCGCCGCTGCCGTTGGTGCCCACGTTCACCTTGGCGCGGAACTTGTTGGAGAGGTCCGGCGTCGCCGGGGTGAGCACCTTGGGGTTGTTGGAGTCGCCCAGCAATCGGCCGTGCTCGCCGTCGCCCTTCACCACCATCCCGTTGAAGACGATGGGCGGGTCGTCATCGGTGGTGGTGACGCCGATGTGGTAGTCGACGTTGGCGGAGTTGGCGTACTGGAGGAAGGAAGCGAAGTTGTTCCCCAGCGAGGTCTGCTTGTCCTGCATCGAGCAGGAGCTGTCCACCGTGAGGAGGATGTCCGCCTTCGGCTTGGCGTCCTGCACGAAGACGTCGGTCTGCAGCCCCGAGGCGTCGCCGGTCCCCTGCAGCGAGACCAGGTAGGTGACGTTCTGCCCGGCCTGGATGGCGGAGATGGCGATGGCCCCGGAGTCGGTGCCGAAGTCGATCGGCTTGTACTTGGCCTGGAAGGTCACCGGCGCCGCGCCGGGGGAGAGCGTCAGGCCCTGGGAGGGGATGGTGGGGGTGGAGACCAGGAAGAACTCCGGGCAGGGCTGGGTGCCCGGGCAGTCGGGGCCGCCGGCCGGCTGGCCCGCCGCCGCCTGCATCGCGAAGCTCTTGAGGGTCACGTTCTGCGAGCAGATGTTGTAGAGCGTGAAGGTGCGCGCGGCGGAGTTGCAGCCCTTCTTCACCGTGCCGAAGTCCAGGTTGTCCGGGGCGATGGTGAGGCAGGCCGGTCCCATCGAGGTGGTGAGCGGCACCGTGCCCTGCGGCTTGGTGGGCGAGGAGGCGTTGAACTGGAGCACGCCCGAGAGGGTGACCACTCCGGTGGGCACCTGCCCCTGCGGCCAGGAGCGGACGAGAATCTGGAATGACTCCTTGGGCTGCAGCTCCTTGGAGGCGATCGGCCCGCCGACGATGCTGTAGGCCGGGTCGCTACCGGCGGCCACCTCGATGCCGGAGAGGTAGCAGAGGTCTCCCGGCGAGGCGCCGAGGTTGGTGATGGTGACCGGCAGGTCCTTGTAGGTGGGCGGAGTCACCAGCCCGAAGTTGAGCTGGGCGGGCGTCACCGAGTAGTTGCAGGGCGGCACCACCTGCGCGTCGGCGGTCAGCTTCACCGTCACCGCCGGCTCGTCGGGGTCGTTGGAGTAGATGACCAGGTTCGCTTCCTTGGTGCCCACCGACTGCGGGGTGAGGGTCACCACCAGGTCGAGGATGTTCTTCCCCACCGTTGCCTCCAGGCCCACCGCGGGGTCGTAGCTGGAGGGCAGGCCGATGGAGAATTCGCCCTGGGCGGTGGTGGCGTTGAGCGGCTGCAGCGACACCAGGGGGAGCTGGCCAGGTCCGTTGGGGCCGACCGAGCCGAGCTTCAAGTTGGCGTTGGGGTCGGAGACCGGAGGCTTGGTGCCGGTGTTCATCACCGTCACTTTCCGCACCACCGAGGGGGCGGGGCTGACTCCGGCGAAGAAGCCCACCTTGCCGAAGGCCAGGGTCGGCCGCGGGATGACCTGGATGTTGGGCCCTCCGCCGAAGCACTTGAGGGCCACGGTGCCCTTGGGCTGCTTGGTAAGGCCGGTGTCGAAGGTGAGGTCTGCCTGCCTGGGGCCGAGCCCGGAGGGGCGGCAGAGCACGGTCAGCTCGGTGGGCACCGCGCCGCCGGGGATTTCCAGTTGGGTGGGGTCCTGCCCCGGGGCGGCCTGGATTCCGAAGTCCGCCGGGAGGCTGGTGGCGATGTTGCGGATTTTCACCGGCAGCTTGCCGAAGTTGGTGAACACCACCGCCTTGGGCGCGGCGGTGGTGGGGCTGACGTAGCCGAAGTCGAGCTGGGTGGGAGTCCAGCTCAAAACCTCGTCCACTCCTTCGCCGGTGAGGGAAATTTCCCCTTCGGGGCAGTTGCCGCCAGCGCGCAGCTTCACCTTGGCGGCGTAGGGCCGCAGCTCGGTGGGGCCGAACTCGAAGGTGATGCGGAGGGAGCCCTGGGCGGGCACCTGCACGTCGCCCTTGGGAGAGGAGGGCGCCACTCCGAAGGCGGTGTGGTCTCCGTTTTGGGAGTAGGGGTCTCCCACGTAGCCCTGGGACGGGGCGGAGGTGGTGTTCCTCAGGTCGAACTGGAGCTGGAAGCGCTCGCCCACCGGCACCTTGCCGAAGTCGAGGGCTTTGGGGAGGAGGCAGCTTCCCGCCTCGGCGTTGCCCTTGAGGAGGATGCGCGCGGTGTCCTCCTCGGGCCTGGTGCCGCTGCCGCGAAGGAGGAGGCGGGCGAAGTGGGCCTCGCGCTCCACGGTGGCGTCCTTGGCCTGGGGAGGGGTGAAGTACATGTCCAGCGAGGCTTCGGTGAGCGCGGGGATGGTCTGCCCGGGGACGAAGCGCACGTCGAAGGCGGCGTTCGGTTGCACCTCGAGGCCGATGGTGACGGGGGAGCCCTCGGTGCGCTCCAGCGACTCCAGGGTGAGCGGCCCGGAGCCGAGGTTGCGGATGACGAGCTTGCGCACCACCTTGTCGCCCATCAGCGCGGCGCCGAAGTCGTAGGTGGCGTCGCGGTCGGCCCACTCGGCGCCGTTCTCGTCGGTCCACACCACGCCGATTTCGGCGTAGCTGGAGGAGAGGCCCGACTTCCGGCCGCACTCGCAGCCGAAGAGAGAGAATGCGGCCAGCGCGAAGGACGCGCGCATGATGCGGGACATGAGCTTCTCCTCCCACGGGAGCAGGTGCGGTGGGCGGCCGCGCTCCCGTTGCGGTTTCCCTTTTTGGAGCGCGCATCGTGGCGAACCTCCTTCCTTAAAAGCAAGGCGAGAGCGCTTAAATCGCGCGCCTCGAACGATGACGCGAGGCGCCGAACGGGACGCGAGAAACATTGAGAAGGTTCGGGTTCTGGAGGAGCGGGGGGTTTGATCAGCGGGGCGTCGTGTGGTCTGTTGCGCGGCCTCAAAGGGGCCGTTGCGGAGTCGACGACGATGATGTGGAGAGCGCTGTCGGTGGGAGTCTTGGTGGGTTTCGTGTTGGCGGTGGTTCCCTCGTGTGGGCAGAACCGGCGTCCGCGGTGCTTGCCGTCGAACTGCAAGGGTTGCTGCGACGCGGATGGGTTTTGCTTCAACGGGATAAGCGTGGAGGCGTGCGGGGCGGGCGCGGTGAGCTGCCAGGTGTGCGGGGCGGGGCAGGCGTGCCTGGATGGGCAGTGTCGGACGACGGGGAGTGGAGGCGGGGACGGAGGGAGTGATGGAGGGGCGTGCAGCCCGTCGAGCTGTGCGAGTGGGTGTTGCAATGCGCAGGGGCAGTGTGTGGCGGGGAATCAGCCGACGGCGTGCGGGAAGAACGGGGGAGTGTGCACGGTGTGTCCGTCGGGGCAATCGTGCCAGCAGCAGGCGTGTACGAGCGCGGGGTGCGCGGGGTGCGTGGACGCGGTGGGGAATTGTTTGCAGGGCACGGCGAACACGGCTTGCGGGGCGGATGGAGGGTTGTGCAAGGCCTGCAACACGGCGATCGGGGAGGCGTGCTCCGCGGGGGCGTGCACGGGAGGGGCGTGCGGGCCGAGCAACTGTCAGAACGGGTGTTGCGCGGGGAATACGTGCGTGGTTCCGCCGACGGACGTGCAGTGCGGGAAGGGTGGAGCGAGCTGCGTGAGCTGCCAGGGGCAGGAGACCTGTCAGGATGGCGTCTGCTACTTCGACGGCGGCAGCAGCGGAGGGGACGGAGGGTTCAACCTGGACGGTGGGTTCGGGCTCTGCGGGCCGTCGACATGTCCCCTGGGTTGCTGTCTGTTGGGGATGATCTGCCAGTCGCCATCCAGCAACGACTATTGCGGCCTGAACGGAGCGGAGTGCGACTTCTGCACGTTACAGGTCAAGTTGTGCGTCGCTGGTCAGTGCCAATAGCTCCGTGCTCGGGCGCCTAGCGCTGGCGTCAATACCGCTCGGCACTGGGAGTTTGGGCGACAGAAGTGACCTGGCCTCCTATCACAAGCACCTCGCCGCTTGGCAGCAGAGTGCCTGTGTGCCGGGACCGGGCGACCTCAAGTGACGAGATCATAGTCCAAGTTCCTGCATCTGGATCGAACAGTTCGACGCTGGTCAGTGGGCTTCCAACCCCATCGCTCCCGCCGGCTACCAAGACAAGTCCGCTGAGGAGCAGGACGGCGGTGTGCCCCATCCGAGGGACGTTCATTGCACCCACTAGGTCCCAGGTTCCAGTCGATGGATCAAACACCTCAGCACTTTTGAGCCCCCCAGCATTCGCGCCGCCACAAACAAGCACTCGCCCGTCGATGAGTCTTGTCGCCGCATGGAATGCTCTCGGGACATTCAGGTTCGCTGCTCCGTCGAAGCGCTTGCTTGGCACGTCGTATTTTTCGCTTCTCCTTGGCGAGCCACCATCGGCGCTTCTTCCTCCGGCGACCAAGACATTTCCGTTGGCGAGCCGTGTTGCCGTGAACCACGCGCGATCGACCAGCATGGATCCGACCGCCGAAAACACTCCTGAGTCCGGGTAATACAATTCTGCGTCGGCGATCGAATTGCCGTTTCCGTTGTCACCGCCAAGGATCAGTACCGTCCCGTCCTGAAGGAGGACAGCTCGATGGGCCGCACGACGAGCGGACATCTGCCCCGCGTCGGCCCAAGCTTTCAGCGAAGGGTCATAGATCTCTGCGCTGGTGGTGGGACCGCTGGGTGGATACACCAAGCCTCCCGCGGCTAGTACACGTCCGTTCGGCAACAGTGTCGCCGAATGCCCGGCGCGGAAAACCGGCGCCATCGCACCGGTGGAGATGAAGAGGCCGGAGTCGGGGAGAAAGATCTCCGTGTTGGAGCCAATGGCACCCGGTAGCCCACCCACCACGAGGACTGTGCCGTCAAGAAGTAGAGTGGCCGTGTGCTCGGCGCGCGGGATGACCATCGTCCCGGCGTCGCGCCAGAAGCGCGAGCACTCGTTCGCCACGCAATACGAGCCCGCCCCGCACGCCGGCTCGTCACCACACCGGCATTCTCCCGCTGCACAGGCACTCGCCTTCGCCGGGTCGCATGTGCCGCACGTCCCCCCATCCGAACCACAGAACTGTACCGACGGCGCCGCGCACGCGCTCCCCACACAGCAACTCCCCGGACACGACCGCCCATCGCAAATGCACTGCCCCGCCATGCACCGCTGCCCCGCCGCACATGCCTTCACCTCACACCCATCCCCCGCATCCGCGCCGGCATCGCCTCCTCCATCTCGCCCCCCGTCCTCTCCGCCCGACCGGAAACACACCTTCAGCGCCGCATGGCAGTAGTGCGCCACCCCACCGTTCATCGCCGTGCACTGCTCGTCGCTCGTGCACCGCTCCGGATACTCCCGGCACCCGAAGAGCCAGACCAGTCCCCCCACAGCTATCGCCAGTGACCCGCGCACCGCGCTTCTCCTCTGCCTCAAAATCGAAGCCGCGCCCCAACACCTCCCGGACCCGCCACCACCTTGGCCGCCGCCTCCTTCGCCGGCTCCTCCGGCAACGCCAGGTACACCCCAACTCCCATCGTCACCAACCCGGCCACTCCCGAAATCAACCCCAGCGTGTTGTTCGCCGACCGCACTGCCTCCAGCCGCTCGTACTCCGCCACCCGGTCCCCACAGCTCGTCCGGCTGCAAATCCGCCCCTGCTCCGCCGCAGCCCCGCTCGCCTGCAAGAAGAAATACCCCGACGCCAATAGCCCCGCCGCTCCCGCGCCCCCCACCACCAGTCCCGTCGGCCGAAGCCCCGGCTCCGGCTCCGCCTTCACCACCGCAGCCGGAGCCTCCACCCGAGGCTCCACCTTCACCGCCCCGCGAATGGCCTCCACCGGCTCCGACGCCTCCCCGGTGGCGATGAACTCCGCCAGCCTCGCGATTCCCCCCACCGGCACTCCCACCGGCAACACCTTCACCTTCGCCTCCCGCGTCTCCTGCCCGGTGACCGCCTCCAAGAGCGACACCACCAGATAGCGCTCGCTCGGCCTTGGCTCCTCCAGCCGCGCCGACACCATCCGCTCCGCCTTCAGTAACCCCGCAAGCCTGATCAGCGCCGCCAACCGCGCCTCCCGCTCATTCCCCGTCGCCAGACACGGACCCTTGTGCGGATGGATCGCCCCCTCGAATCCCTCCTCCAACTCCACGCTCGCCCCTCCAACCGAAACCCCCACCATCCTCGCCATCCCCCTGCCGCCCGCGAAGAGCGCCTCCACCCGATACTCCCCCGCCGACACCCGCAGGTTTACCGGAGAGCTCCCCACCAGCCGCCCCTCCACGTACACCGGTAGCCCCGCCGGTCGCGTCCCCACCGAGAGATTGCGGATCGCCTCCGCCACCACCCGCTCCCGCACCGACGCCGCGAAGGCCCGGAAGGATGGCGGATGAGTGTTCGGATCCGGCCCGTAGTCCGGCTCCACCCGGTACACCCGCCCCAACTGCTGCTCCGCCTCCCGCGGGCGCTCCAGCTTCAAGTACACCTTCGCCAGGAAGGTCTGCACCTCCCGCAAGTCCTCCCAGCGCGCCTCGCTCGGAGGCAGCAACCACAAGTCATCCAGCGCCGCCTTCAGCGCCCGCTCCGCCCGGTCGAACGCGCCCTGGTCGTAGAGGTCGAACCTCGCACTGGCGATCAGCCGCTGCACGTCCGCCATCGAGCCCCGCGGCACTCCCCCCAGCGCGGCGACCGTCTCCTCCTCCGACAACACCTTCGCCCCCGGCGCCCGCGCCACCGCCGCCCGAAGCTCCCGCGTGAAGGCGCCCGCTGACCCGTCCGCGCAGGCCCCCACCGCGATGACCGCATCCCCCGCACGCCCTTGGCCAGAAAGCAGGCAGGAAATAACCAGGGCAAGTCGCCAGCCAACGCACTCCATGAGGCCCCCTCAAGGCTGCGCTCGAGCCACCAGAGCATGATGGATGCCCCGAGCCGGCACAAGCCGCTTCAATGTCGCTCCGTCCATCTGCGGCGGGACTTGCTTCCCATCCAGTGAGCGGCATCGAAACAGGCAACGGCGCGGGCCCCGGCTCACCCTCCTCCCCCTTCACCGCGCCTTCTTCACCGCGCGCTCGATGCCCTCGATGTGGTTCGCCAGCGCCGTGCCAACCATCTTCCCAAGCTGGTCGGCATCCGCGCCTGCTGCTCCCGGAAGCTTCAGCGTGGCCGAGAAGAGCACCTTCCCGTTCTTCACTTGGACCACCGACAGACTGAGCGCAGTGGTGCCGCCCAGCGTGAGGTGAGATCCCACCAGGAGCGCGCGGGCCGCCGGAGTGGCATCCGCCGCTCCCCTCGGCGCGGCGCCTTGACGCCTCACCTCGAACGCCGCGCGCGCGGACAGCTCGGACTCGACCGCATCGGTGAGCTTGCTCGAGAGCGACGGATTCGCCTGTCCCGCATCCCGCAGCGGTGCGATCACCAGAGCCAACCTCGAGGAGGCCGACTCCTTCCCTTGCGCCCACGCGGGAGGGTGTGACATCAGTACGAGACCAAGCCACAGGACGATCGCGCGAGTCCGCATCCAGCTCCTCCTCCGGGCGAAAGCTTCCCCCGCTGGGATGCATGCCCGCTGCAACTGAAGCATGGCAGAGAATGGCTCTGCACTCGAAGGAACCCTCGCGGCGCCAGCTTCCCTTTTCCGACGCTTTGGCCCCCGGAGGCCTCCACTCCCGGCCCGAGGTGAATACCGTTCCAGCCTCCGATGCCCAGGGCCACCGAGGTCGAGCTGGCCGTCTCCGGCCGGCTCCTTCGCATCACCAACCCGGGCAAACTCTTCTTCCCAGAGCGAGGCATCACGAAGCTCGACTTGGTCCGCTACTACCTCGAGGTCTCCGACGGAGCGCTCCGCGGCGTCCGCGGCCGCCCGATGGCCCTCAAGCGATACCCCGAGGGCGCCGCCGGCCACTTCTTCTTCCAGAAGCGAGCCCCCGAGCCGAGGCCAGATTGGCTCCAGACAGTCCGGCTCACCTTCCCCTCCGGGCGCACCGCCGACGAGTTGAGGGTCGACCTGGATCCGACTCCCGGCCTGCCCTTCGCCGCCGTCCGCGAAGTCGCTCTCTTGGTCCGAGAGGAGCTGTCCCAACACGGTCTGATCAGCTACCCGAAGACCTCCGGCTCGCGCGGCATTCACATCTACGCCTGGGAAGAGGTGCTCACCGTGGAACTCGCCGACCTCACCATCTCCACCGTGCCCGCGCGGTTCCGCCAGGGAGGCGACCCCTCCGCCTCCATCGACGAGGCCTCCTTCAGCCTGGAGGGGCTGCTCGAGATCGCCGCCCGCCACGAGCGGGAAGGGCTGGGCGAGGCGCCCTGGCCTCCCCACTTCGCCAGGCAGCCGGGAGAGCCACCAAGGGTGCGGCCGTCCCGAAGGAGGCGCTAGTGGCCCGCGCCAAGAAGGGCGAGGCAATCCGGTCCGCGCTGGCCGCGCGAATCGGCGAGCTGGGCCTGCTCGAGAAAGACAAGCTCGACTTCGTCCCCCGCGCGGCTCCGCTCCGATTCTCCGCCGCGGAGCTCCAGGGCGAGCTGCTGCGCCTTTGCCACCAGGGCGCGCTCGAGGGCGGACTCTCGGTCGCGCTGGACGTCCGGCCCGACGAGCTGGTGGGCCCGCTCACCTACGCTCTCGGCGGCACGGCGACGCGCCTCAAGGTCTTCGACGCGCGCGGCGACTCTCCGATGGAGCTCGTGGTCTCCTTCGAGGGCACCTCCGAGCGCTGGGAGCTGGAAGGAATCGACGCCCTGGTCCACAACCTGAACGACCTCTACCGCACGGACCCGGAGGTCAAAACTGCCGCCGTCCTGGGCGACTTCGAGGACATGCGCCAGCTGTGGTGCCTCGGGAAGAAACCGCTTGGGCGACTGCTCCGCGAGCCGTTCTTCGAGCCGTTGAACCGGCGCCAGCTCGAGCAGATCGCGTCCGGCCCGGCAGACGGCTGGACTGGCTGAGGGCTCCCCGCTCACCCCCGAGCGTTGCTGCGGAACGAGAAGGCACCTAGCATGGTGTCATGCCCAGGTTGAATCTGACACTCGATGATGACACGTTTTCTAGCCTAGTACGACACGCTAAAAGGCTCCGCCAACCTCAGGCCGCCTACGCCAGGAAGCTCTTGAGCGGAGCACTCGCCCGCGAAGAGACAGCCGAGCGCAACCGGCGGCTCGCCGCGGACTACGCCGCCGGCCGCTCCGATGCGCGCGCGCTGTTGTCGGAGATCGAGGTTGGCCAACTGGACAAGAAAGACTCGAACCTGCGTGGTGGTGTCGAACGACATCGCCAATCGGTTCGGTCAGGCGCTGACGGTCGTCCCTACCCAGCGCTACACGCCGGAGCGCGCCCGCAGGGCGTACATGGTCGACCTCCGCCGCCCTCGCTCCACCCTCGATGATGCTCGCGTGGCGAACGCCTCGATGGTGATGACCTACGACCGAAGCCGGGTGGCGAGCCGCGCCGGCCGCGTCGCCGGGGACGTCCTCCGGTTGCTGGATGAAGCGCTCTACCTCCATCTCGGCCTCAGCAGGCCAAGTTGAAGACACCGCCGCCAAGCCGAGGCCGCGCGGAATGACGGGCGCGGTGTTCAGTCCCTTCGGCCACCTGCGAGGGCGTGCTGCAACAGGCAGCCGGAGCAGTACACCGTCTCCGGCACCGCCCGGAGCCTCTGGGTTCCGACCGAGCTTCCGCAGGACTGACAGGTGCCGTAGGTGCCCGCGTCCAACCTGGCCAGGGCGGCGTCGATGTCGCCTAGCTCTTGGTCCTCGCCGGCGGTGCTCCCCTCCGCCCCGGCTGCATGCCGCGCTTGCCGCGTCAGCGACTCCCGCCGCGAAAGCAAGGCGCTCCGGGCTTGCTCGTACAGCTTCGTCATCTCCCCCGCTTCCCTTCCGTAGTCGCCAGGGCAGATCACAAACCGTGCCGCCCTCGCCACGGCCAGTTACAGGATTGTACCGGCGCCAGCTTTGCGTTCAGTCCACCCAAGGCGCACCGGTTGCGCTGGCCGCGCCCCGGCGCGACGCGTCAGGAAGGCCAGCGGTGGGCCAGCTTCGCCGCCATGAGGAGAGCCTGCTCCATCGAGGCCCAGTCCGCCCGCCCCTTCCCGGCGATGTCGTAGGCCACGCCGTGGTCCGGCGAGGTGCGCGGCAAGGGCAGCCCAAGGGTGACGTTGACGGTGAGCCGGAAGTCGAGCGCCTTGGCCGCCACCAGCCCTTGGTCGTGGAACATCGCCAGCGCCGCGTCGTAGGGGAAGCGCCCTTCGCCCGCGAGGGCGAACAGGCCGTCGGCGGAGAAGGGGCCGCGGCAGTCCACTCCCCGGCGCCGCGCCTTGCGGATGGCGGGGGAGATGATGGTCAACTCCTCCCGGCCCAGGAGTCCTCCCTCTCCCGCGTGGGGATTCAGCGCGCACACCGCGATGCGGGGCTTGCGGCCAACCAGCGCGGAGAGGCCATGGGAGAGGAGCAGCAGTTGCTCGGCGAGGTGCGCCACCGAGAGCGCACCGCTCACCTCCGCCAGGGGAAGGTGGTTGGTGGCCAGTGCCACCTTCAACCTCGGCCCCGCCATCAACATCAGCGTCCGGCACCCGAACGAGGTGGCCAACAGCTCGGTGTGCCCCAAGAAGCGCACCCCGGCGCGGGTGATGGCTTCCTTCGAGACCGGCGCGGTGCAGAGGGCGTCCACCAACCATCGCCTGGCGGCTGAGATCGCCTCCCGCGCGTAGTCCAACTGGGCCCATCCGCCGGCCCGAGTTGGATGCCCCGGCCTCCGGTCCCTCTTCGCCAGATGGCTGACCGCGAAGAAGGCCGCGGAGGAAGGGCGCGGCGACGACGGCCCCCAAGCCTCCACCGCTCCCAGCGCCTTGGCGAGAGAGGCGTCGCCGAACACCAGCGGCACCAGCGCGCGGCGGACTTTGGGAGAGGCAAGCGCCTTCGCCAAGACCTCCGGCCCCACCCCGGAAGGGTCCCCGGCGGAGATGCCCACCACAGGCAGGCCGACTCGCCGCCTCACGTGCAGATTTTCACCTCGACCGCCGCGGCCTGCCTCAGCTCCTGCACGTACTGCTCGGTGTACTTCTCGAGCTGGGAGCGGAGGAGCCGGTCCTTCAGCTCCTCCTTCATCTCCTCGAAGGCGCGCGGGGCGACGGCGCGGCGCTCCTCCACCTTGATGACGTGCCAGCCGAACTTGGTGCGGACCGGCTCCGACACCCCCCCCACCTTGAGCCCGAAGGCGGCCTTCTCGAACTCGGCCACCATCACCCCGCGGCGGAAGAAGCCCAGGTCCCCGCCGTCGGCGGCCGAGGGCCCTTCGCTCTTCTTCTTGGCCAGCTCGGCGAAGTCCACCCCGTCCATTCTGGCCTCCTCGGCGAGGGATTGGGCCTTCTTCCGCGCCTCCTCCAGCTGCTCGGGGGTGGCGGCCTTGGGCAGCTGCACCAGGATGTGGCGGGCGTGGATCTCCGGATCCTCCGACTCCATGCGGGAGTAGCGGGCGTACTCCGCGCGCAAGTCCTCGTCGGAGACCTTCACCTTGCTGCGCACCTTGAGGTTGATGAGCTTGAGCTTGGCGAGGTGCTTGCGCATGAACTGGCGGTAGCTGTCCATGGAGTAGCCCTCGGTGCGGAGGAGGTTCTCGAACTGCTCGGCGTCGAGGTTGTTCTGCTTTCGCACGTCCTCGATGCCCATCTCCACTTCCTGATCCGACACGTCGATGTTCAGCTCACGCAAGGCGGCCTCGAGCAGCTTCTCCCCGATGAGCTGATCCAGCCCGCGCTTCAGGGCCTCGCAGCGCTTTTGGCCGCGCTTCTCCGGGTCCCGCTCCGAGTTGACCCTCGCCAGCTCGGGCGCCGCCCGCTGCTCCACCTCGGAGAGGGCCACGAGGTCGCTGTTCACCATCGCCGCCACCCGGTCCACCAGCTCCGCCCGGGCGGTGGTGGCCAGCAAGAGGGCCACCCAGATCGAGATTCTGCTCATCACTCCTCCTTCAGGGCTCGGGCGCCGCCGAGCCGGGGCGCACCTTCCCGGTCACCGCCAAGAGCACCTGCTCGTTCACCCGGATGTCCGCCTTCTCCTTGAGCGCCCGGACGTACTCCTCCTGGGCCCGCGCGCGCTTCTCCTGGAGCACCTTCTCCTCCACCTCGCGCCGCGCCTCGGGCAGCTCGCGCTTCCTCGCCGGTTTTCGCTCCAGCACCTTGAACAGGTGGAAGCCGTAGTCGGTGGTCACCACGTCGGAAACCTGGTTGACCGAAAGCCGGAAGACCACCTCGTCGAACTGGGGAGGCATCACCCCGCGGGCGAAGAAGCCCAAATCTCCGCCCAGCTTGGCCTCGGGGGAGAGCGAGTAGCGGCGGGCCAGGTCGGGGAACTTCTTCCCCGAGCGCAGGAGCGACTGGACCCGCCGGGCGTCGTCCAGCCCCTTCACCACTATCTGCGCCGCGTGCACCTGCTCGGGCTCCTGCAGCTCTTCCGCGTGGGCCTCGTAGTAGCGGCGGATCTCATCCTCGGTCACCGCCACCCGCGGGTAGACGTGCTCCTCGAACAGCTTCTCGATGGCGATGAGCTGGGCGGTCTTCCGCTTGAGCTCGGTGAGGGAGGTCTGCCCCTGGGCCATCGCCTCCTCGAAGCTCTCCGCCGGGTAGTCCGCCCCCAGCCTTAGCACCCGCCGGTCCACCTCCTCCGGAGTAGCGGCGACGTTGGCCGCCCTGGCGGCCTGGAGCAGCACCGTCCGCTCCACCAGCGTGTCCAACAGCGCCCGCTTGAAGGGCTCGATCTCCTCCGGGGTCCGGGCGTGAGTCCCGCCCAGGGCGTTCAGCTCGCGCGAGAGCTCGCGCTCGAAGTCGCTCCGGGGCACCACCTCTCCGTTGATGGTGGCCACCACGTTGGGGTCCTGCTGAGGCTTGGCCTGCTCCGGGCAGCCCAGGCCGGCCAGGGCGAGCGCGGCGAGCGCGGCTGTCCAGGGCGCCCTCACTGGGCAACTGCCGCCTGGTTGGGCGCGGGGACGAAGCCCACCTGTGGCCCCTTGGCCTCCACCGCGGGGGCCTTGAGGTCCACCTCGATGCGCGAGAGCGCCTGCTCGTCCACCTGGTAGCCCTGCGACTTCTTGAGCGAGTCGAGCAGCGCCTGGTAATTCTGCATCTTCCGCTCGTGGAGGAGGATCTGCTGCACCTGGGTCCTCACCTGCTCCAAGGAGAGGTTGAGCGCCGCCTGCCTCCCCTGGAGCTTGAGCACGTGGAAGCCTTTGGAGGTCTGCACCGGCTCCTCGGCGAGCTGGCCCACCTGGGTGAGCTTCTGGGCCGCCTGCGCCACCTCGGGGCCGTACTGGCTGGAGAGCTCCTCGAGGGAGAGAAAGCGCATGTCGCCCTCGAGCGGCTTGGTGCGGGCCTCCTCGGAGTGCTCCCGCACCAGCTGGGCGAAGCCCTGGTAGTCCATCGGCTGCAAGGCCTTGGCCTTCTCCAGGACTTGGGCGGCCTTGTCCTTGTCAGTGAGGAAGACGTGGGCCAACCGGACCATCTCCGGCTTCACGTAGTCCGCGCGGTGCTTCTCGTAGTAGCGGGAGACTTCCGCTTCCGGGACCGGGGTGGGCTTTTCCTCCAGCTCCTTTCGGAGGAGCTGCTGGACCATCACCCTCTTCGCCTGCTCCACCACCTCGGGGTCGTTGGCCATCCCGCGGCGCACGGCCTCCTGGGCCAACAGCTCGAAGCGGACCATCCCCTCCACGAACTCCTTGCGCTGCTCCACCGTCTGGTAGCGGGCCCGGGCGTACTGGCTCATCTCGGCGAAGCGCTGCTTCAGCTCCTCCGCGGCGATGAAGTCGCCTCCGAAGCTCGCCACCTTCGTCCCCTTGCCGTCCTTGTTGTGGCGGAAGTTGACCTGGGCGAAGCCGGGCTTGTCCCCGCAGGAGGCGAGGGTCAGGGCGAAGAGAGGGAGGGCCAATAGCGCGCGGGCAGTCATAGGCCCAGGACTGCTACCACGACCGAGCGCCGGAGGGTAATCCGCGAGCTGCTCGGCCGCCCTTCCCTGCTCCCGCCCGAGGAGGGAGAGTAGGCCTCGACGGATGCCAAGGAAGAGCGGCTGGACGGTGTACATCCTCAGGTGCGGCGACGGCTCCTTGTACACCGGCTGCACGAACGACCTGGAGCGGCGGTTGCGCCGGCACCGGGAGGGCAAGGGAGCGGCCTACACCCGCTCGCGCCGGCCGCTCTCGCTGGTGTTCCGGATGGCGGCGGAGGGAAGAGGCGACGCTCTCCGCCGCGAGGCGGCCATCAAGCAACTCAGCCGCTCCCGCAAGCTCGAGCTGTTGGGCCGTTCCCGCCTGCGCCTGCGTAACGAAACCCGGCCTCGAGCTACCTACTCGCCGTGACGCTCTCCGCCGCCGTCCTCGCCGCCTCGCTCTCCGCCGCCGCGGCCCAGGCAGGAAAGCTCGAGCGCCTGGGCGACGCCCGCTCGCTCGCTTTTTCCCTCCGGCCGAGCTCGAGCCCGCTCATCGTCCACTTCTGGGCACTCTGGTGCGCGCCCTGCAGGGAGGAGCTGCCCCGGCAGGTGAGGCTCGCCCATCGTGCGAAGGAGAAGGGAATCGCGGTCCTGATGATCAACCTGGACGGCTTCGCCAAGGAGGAGGCCGCGCGGGCGCTCCTCGCCAAGCTGGGAGCTCTGGAGGTCGGCCGCCACGCACAGCTCGACCCCGAGGTCCAGCCGTCCGAGGTGTCGGCCCTGCTCGAGCAGCGTTGGTCCGGCTCCCTCCCGGCGACTTTCGGGATTCTCCCGGGCGGGAAGGTGGCATCATCCGTCCTCGGCACGATTTCCCCCCGAAAGGAGCGAGCGCTTCTGGGCTCGCTCTTGCCCAAGGCAGCGGTCAAACCTGCCGGCGAGTGAGCCGGAGCCAACTGGAGGAGTCATGAAGAAGCTGGTCATCGCCCTCGCCCTGTCGCTGTCCACCGCGGCGCTCGCCAAGGAAGTCACCACCACCCTCAAGGTGGAGGGCTGGCACTGCGGCGGCTGCTCGGACAAGACCGAGGCCGAGCTGAAGAAGGTCACCGGGGTGAAATCGGTGAAGACCGACCTCGGCAAGGGCACCACCGAAGTCACCTACGACGACGCCAAGGTGAAGGCCGAGCAACTGGAGAAGGCGGTCGCCACGGCCGGCTTCAAGCTGAAGAAGTAGCGCCCGCTCACATCGGCGGATCCGCCGGCTGCGCCGCCTTGACCGGGGCGGGCGTGGCCGGAAGCGGCGCCTCAGCCTTCTTCTTGGCCCGGAACACGAACACCGCCAGGGCCGCCGCGGCGGCCGCCCCCACCCCCGCGCCGATGAGCTGGGCCCGAAGCAGCGCGTTGGTCACCTGCCGGGCGAAGGGGGAGAGGTCGAAGCCGGGCGGCACCATCGCCCCCGGGGTGTTGTACCAGCTGATCAGCCCCGGGGCGACGAGCGACGCCACCACCGCACCCAGAATCGCCCCTCCCAGCAGGAATGCGAGCAGCCTCTTGAAAGTGGCCAAGGTGTCCTCCGGCGGCGCCAGCGCGATGCGCGTTGACGCGGTGAAATATGACTCCCTAGTATGCGACGCCCTTCGCGAGGGAGAAAACGTGCCTGGGCGGCGGAGACTCGAGTGGTGGCTGGGAGCGCTCACCGACCAGCGCACGCGCTACTTGGCACTCTTCGCCATCGCCTCCTCGCTGGTGCTGCCTTTCTCCGGAGTGGGGGTGGACCTCTGCTGGCTGCACTCGGTCACCGGCCTTCCTTGCCCGGGCTGCGGGATGACCAGGGCCTTCATCGCCCTCTCCCAAGGGGACTTGGCCACCGCCGCCGGGGCCAACCCGTTCGCGCTGCTCCTCTATCCGCTCTTCCTGGCGCTGGGGGCGTCGGCGCTGCTCCCGGACCGAATGCGGGAGAGCGCTGAGCGTTGGCTCGCCGCCCGCGGGAGCGCGGTGGGAAGGGCCTACGGGGTTTCGCTGGCGGCCTTCTTGGGCTTCGGGATGCTGCGGTTCGCCGCCTTCCTGGTTCGGGGCGAGGTGTTTCCGTGACGGTGCTGGCACTGTTGAGCCTGCTCTTGGCGGTGGTCTGCTACGCCTTCGTGCTCATCCACGCCTTCCGCCGGAGCGTGGGCACCGGCTTCATGGTGCTCTGCATCCCTTGCTACAACGTCTACTACGGCTTCACCCAGTTCGAGCATCGGTACAAAGGGCTCATCCTCGCCGGCTGGCTAGGCGCCTTCGTGCTGGGGGTGGTGCTCAAGGGCTTGGCCGCGCCGCTCGCCGCGAGCCGGTAGGAGATGGCGGTACCCGTCACCGGGCGCTGTGCGCGCCATCCCTCGGATGCGGCGGTGGAGCTGTGCCGAAGGTGTGGCGGCTTCCTCTGTGGAGAGTGCATCCAGCTCCACGCGGACGAGCCCTACTGCGAGGACTGCCTCAAGGTGGTGCTCCGGCCGGAGTCGCGGCGCTCGCTGGTGGCGGTGGCGCTCGCCACGGCCTCCGCGGTGCTCGGCTTCTACGGGCTCGTCGCCGCCGCCGTCCTCTTGGCCACCGAGGTGAAGGGGGGACCGCTCTTCGTGATGCCGGCCTACGCACCAGGGGTGGCCGGAATGGTGATGGGCTACCAGGAGCGCGCCAAGGTGCGCACCGGCGAGGCGGCCAGGAAGGGGAGAATCTACGCGGACGCGGCGGTGTACTTGGGATGGGCGGACGTGGTGATGGCGGCGATTTCGGCGTTCCTGGGGTTGATGTCGCTCGCCATCCGGTAGCCTCTTCCGCAAGGTCGCACTGGAAGATGCTGCACCCCCGCGTGTGAGTGAGCGACAGCGCGGTCAATGCCTACGCCGGCGAAGCGCGGCTCGGTATTCACGTAGCGCTTGGATCTGGTCCTTCCGGCGCACGAACTTGGCCAGCAGGCGCACGTCCAGCTCGGGAAGGAGCACGCTGCGCTTCACTGCGTGGTACTCGGCGTCGCGGAGTACAAAGACTTCGAAAGAGCCCCTCCGCCAGAACCAGATCTCCGGCACCCCAAGCACGCGCCAGACCTCCAGCTTTTCGACGCCGCCGGGGGTCCACTCGACCTCGATGGCAAGATCGGGTCTGGCGGGGCGGTCGTCTTCGTCTCTTCCCAGGAGGTAGCAATTGTCTGCCTCGGCTCCGCGCTTGTGGCGGCGCATCTTGATGGTCCAGGAGCCGAAGGAATTGAGGCTCGCATCCATCACGTCGGCCCAGACTCGCAGCAGCGCGTCGATCATTCGCCCGATCTTTTCGTGAAAAATCGATGGGCTCATGATTTCGAGCTCCCCCTCCAGGTAATTGATGCGCGGAGCAGACTTGTCGCCGCGCGCAGCCAGGACTGCCTCGTACGTCTCCCAGGGCACATCGTGCAGCACGACGATGTGGTCCATCAGTGATTCGTCGCTGACGGGCGCTTTGGGAATCAGATCGGGCATGGCGAGAATGTAGTGCGATGAGGGCGCCGCGCCCAGCGGCAATGGCGGCGCTGAGGGGGTTGGCAGCGCGCGCTCAGCCAGGATCGCACACCCCTGCGCAGGTGCGGACGATTCTCCCCTCGGGCCGGAAGAAGAGGTCCATCTGCTCGATGGCGGCGTCGAGGCGGCGCACTCCCTCGTGCACCGGGTTCTCACTCTCCGGAGGCCAGGCGCTGCGGTAGGCCGCGTCGAGGTCGATGCCGAAGTCGAACAGCTCCATCGCCGAGCCCTGGTGCGGAGACGGCACCTCGTAAAGCCCGTACACCTGTGAGGGGCTGGGCGTGAGCACGGGCACCCCGAGGAGCCGCGCATGGAGGAAGCTGCCGAGGTTGGGGACTTCGGTGTCGCCCAGGCCAACCTGCAGGAGCAGGCGGCGGTCAGAAGGGCTTCCCGGCAGCGGCTCGGCGAGCACCCGCGAGGCCCAGAAGCCCGGGTCAATCCGGTCCAGGTGGACCTGCAAGGTGGCGGCGAACTTCTGCTGCTCCAGAGGGTCCTTGTTCCCCTTCTCCAGGATGGAGACGAGGTCCACGAACGGCCGCGCGCGAAACATCATGTGGGTCAATCCGGCGCCGCCCACGTTCAGGCAGATGCGGCGGAAGTCGGGATTGAGCGCGGCGAGAGTCCCGCCGAGGATGTGTCCCTGGCTGATGCCGAGGAAGTAGGGGGCCCCAGGCTCCAGCAACGTATGGCCCGCGTTGCTCTGGCCGCTCGCGTCGGTGGAGACCCCGGGAGCGCCCGGGCTCGCCGGCCGCCGGAAGGCCGGCTCTTCCCGGAGTGGGCCTCGGATGGCGGAGGTCATCGCCAGCCAGTTGGCCATCGCCTGATGGACCCGGTCGGTGAACGCGGCGACCTCGAACGGCCGGGCCAGCGCCGCGTCGGCCAGCGCGAGCAGGTCCACCCGCGACATCCCCCACCAGTCGATGGAGAACACCACCGCGCCGAGGCGGTTGGCGATGGCGGTGACGCTGTCGTTGCCCTCGATTTCGTCCCTGCCGCCGAAGAAGCCGTGACCGTAGGCGAGCGGGCGGCCGGGGCCGAACTGATCTCGAACCGCCACCGGGACGAGCGCGAGGAAGGGGACCGCGGCGGTGCCGCTTTGCTCCACCCGGCCGTCCCCACCGCGGATCAGTCGTCCGCCGGAGCCCGGATCATCCAGAAAGAGCGGCGCCTCCACCGTGCCCCGGACCAGTCTCCACACTCCTGGCTCAGGGGCCTCCTCCACCGACTCGACTTTCACCTTGGGCGGACTGGAGGCGAGCGCGGCCAGCGCCAGCTCGCGAACCCGGAGCATGTCGCCCAAGACGTGCTCCTCGCTCCCGGTGGTGAAGTCCCAGGCCAGCTGGAGCTGGCTCCGCTGCAGCCCCGCCGCCTCCAGCACCGGGAAGACTTGCTCGTCGAAGCGGGCTTGCAGCGACTTGAGGGCAGGGTCGCCGGCCGACTGCCGGTCGCGCAGCCGCCGAAAACCTTCCGGAGCCGGAGCCAACTCGCCGTCCGGCTGCCGGAGGCCGTGGATGCCCACCACGTATCGGGTCCTCGCCTCGAGCCGGACGATGGGGTGGATGACGATCGCCTGTCGGGTGGGCTCGGTCGCCCGCGGATCGAGGTCGGTGAAGTGAGGCAGGGGCGAGTTGGTCTCGGCCTCCAGGAGGAGCACGGGGCTATCGGGTCCAAGGCTGGCCTCGGGGGCATCCAGCACTCCGACCAGCCCCGCCGGAGAAACCGCGCTCGGCAACACCGCCACCAAGGTGGGGAGGCTCGAGAAGCCGTCCGCCGGCCGCCAGTCGGTGACGTCGGCGTTGAGTCCGGTGGAGGTGCGGGGCTTGGCCGCTCCGCGGGCGGCGATCCGGAAGCCGGAGGGAAGCAGCGCGTCCTCCGTGCGGAAGAAGTCGGACGGGAAGGGCAGGTGGCAGTCGTGCCCGGCCAGCAGGGGCTGGCAGCCAGGCAACAGCTCCAGCGGCGGCAGGTTCGAGGGAGGCCTCGGCCCGCACCCACCGAGCGCGAGCAAGAGGAAGAGCTGGAGGCAGCCCAGTCGCACGGCCGCTTCCTAGCAGATCGCCCGGCTGTTCCGCCGCCGGTCAGCCCCGGCTCCTCGAGTCACCTGAGCTCGAGGCGCGTGCTCCTCACACCCCTCGGCTCCGCTCGGGCCACAGAAGCTTGTGCTGCTGAAGCTGCAGCCGCACCGGCAGCTTGTCCTCGATGATCCACGAGGCCAGCTGGTCCGGCGGCAGCTCGCCGTGGACCGCCGAGAGCAGCACCTCGAACGGCCGCCCGAGCAGCCCGCGCTCGAGGAGGGTCCGCTTGCACCACTCGTAGTCCTCGCGGGAGCCGAGCACCAGCTTCAATTCGTCGCCGGCTCCCATCGAGTCCAGCACCCGAAAGTCGTTTCGCTCGCACTCGCCCGAAGAGGGCGCCTTGAGGTCCACTATCTTCCGCACCCCGGCAGGAACCTCCCGCACGTCGATCGAGCCCGAGGTCTCCAAGAGCACCGTGAGGCCCAAGGCCAACAGCGCCCGCATGAGCGGGTAGACCCCTGGCTGCAGCAAGGGCTCGCCGCCGGTCACCTCCACCATCGGCACCCCGAGCGCCTTCACCTTCGCCACCACCTCGCCCACTTCCATCCGCTCCCCGCCGGTGAAGGCGTACTCGGTGTCGCACCAGCGACATCTGAGGTTGCAGCCGGTCAGCCTGACGAAGGCGCAGAGCTTTCCCTGGTTCGTGGACTCGCCTTGCAAGGAGAGGAAGACCTCGCTCACCACCACCGAGCTCATCGGGCGCTCCTTAACCCCAACTCCGCTGATTTGCTGGCAAGATTCTTCGGCAACTGTTTCTCGGCCTGGGCGAAAATCGAGACAGGCGGCATTTGACAAGGGGGCCGCCTGCCCGGGAGCACTCATGAGCCGCATCGGCGCCGTTACTTCTCGCCCGCAGAGCCAGCAAGCAGCCCCGGTGCAGTCCTTGCCGCAGGGGCGGGACGCGCAGCTCTCCTTGGAGCAGCTTTGGCCGTACCTCCAGAAGTACGCGGAGAAGTACGGGGCGGATCCGAAGATCCTCGCGGGGATCATCGCCCAGGAGTCGGGCTTCAAGAACTACGGAGTGCACCAAGACGGCACCGGGCACGGGCTGATCGGTCTCGATGACAACGGGCTGCTGCCTTCCTTCGAGCAGTGGTCCGGAGTGGACGTCGGCCGCGGCTCCGGCGCGCGCACCATTCCGCCGGAGCTTCAGGTGGAGTTTCTGGCCAAGACCATCGGCGAGCTGACGAGGACCCACGGCGACGGCTTCGCGGCGGCGCGGGAGTGGCACCGCGGCCGCGGGGCGATGAACGACTCGGCCGGCTACAACTACCAGAAGCTCATCCAGGGCCACATCGCTGAGCTATTCCCCAACGGGCAGACGCCCTCGGCGGACGGGCCGGTGCCGGACAACGACGTCCCCAGCCAGGCGCCTCCCAGGCCGGACGACGCCCCGGCCAGCCAGCCGGTGGACGGAGGCAGCTACCGCATCCAGTCCGGGGACACCTTGTGGGGAATCGCCTCGCGCTTGAAAGCCCAGGGGATGCAGGGCTCGCACTGGGACATCATCAATCAGATCGTCTCGATGAACCCGCAGATCAAGGACCCGAACCTCATCTACGCGGGCGACACGCTCAAGTTGCCGGGAGTGGCCGGCGCGGCCCAGAGCACCTATTCGCCGCCGGCGCAGCTTCCGGACCCGGTGGACCTGAGCCCGGCGCAGCAGGTGGAGGAGGTGGGCGATCGCGGCCAGGTGGACGGCAGCCAGGTGCCCTTCATCAGCCAGTATCGGCCGGCGGGAGCCGAGCGCGGCTACTCCAACGGACCGGCCAACTGCGGTCCCACCTCGATGGCGATGCTGGCGAGGGCGTTCGGGTACGGCGCGGGGATGACCGACGCCGAGCTGATCAACCACCTGGGGCGGATCGGCGGCACCGGCGCCAACGGCACCGGGGTGAACGGCATCGCGGCGATGGCCCAGGCGATGGGCAAGGGCGCGGAGACGCGCGGCCCCGGCCCCCAGGTGGAGTGGATGGCCGAGCAGCTCCGGGCGGGGAAGATGGTGGTGGCGAACGGCGACTACTTCGCGATGCCTCCGCACCAGAACGAATCGCGCACCTCGGGCCACTACGTGGCGGTGGCGGGGCTGGACGCGCAGGGAAACTTCATCGTGCGGGACCCCGCCGACCAGAACGTGCGCACCGTGACGCCGGAGCAGATGGCGCACTTCATCCGTTCCAACCCGAACGGCGGCTATCAAGTCGCGATCGGATAGAGTTCGCCCATGTCAGAGAAGAAGGCGAAGCCGACCAAGTGCATCGCGTGCAAGCGGGTGGAGGGGCCGGCGGTGCCCGGGGCGACGTTCACCTCCAACGGCGCCAACGGGATGGTGATCAGCTTCTGGATGTGCAACCAGTGCGCGATCCCCTTGGGGCCCTCCCAGGGGAAGATCGACATGGAAGACCCGACCAGCCGGGTCTGACGTTCAGAATCGACCGCGAACCCCGGCCGGCTCTCGAGTGCCACGCGGGAGGTCGCACCAGCGCCACAGGGCTGGGCACATGGGCCCAAGGGCACTATCGAGCCGCAGGGTGCGCGCTGCACGCCAATCGAGGCTCACCAGTCCCTTTCTTCGTCCCAGCCCTTCGAGATGCGGGCCTTGAGCTTCTCCAGGAGAGCTTGTTGGTCGTCGTTCACACCCCAGCCCGCCTCTTGTCGGAGTTGGCGCACGATTAGAGGCAGAGCCCCGGAGCTACTCTGGGCCAGCGCCCATTCGGCGTATTCGAAGAACGAGTCGGTGAACTCAGCTGCAGCCAGTGGATCCGCCCAGATCTCCGGCATCGGAGTGTCCGTGAGCTTCCTGGACGCTCGATCCATGAAGTCCTCGTCGCTCAGCTTGGCATCCAGTCGCTTGAGATAGACTTCGTATCCACGGCGAGCATCCGCTGGGTCCGGCCGATTCCAAGGCTTGAGCCCGCGCGGCAACCGGGCCTCGAACTCGCGAACGAGGCTCTCCACGCTGCGCAGCATCTCCTCGTACCTGAGCAGCAGCTCGCCACGCGGCTTTTCGTGGAGCCTGTCGCGGATCTGGTTCAGCCGGGCGCGTTTGCATTCGCCCGCCCGACCGATGGCCGCCTCGAGATCCCTCCGGTACGCCTCCGGGACCCAATACCCAAAGCAGGTCTCTATTGAGTGGGGTCGGATGTGGACCGGGACCCGCTCATGGCCCTCCGAGTCGTCGCCGATGCCGAGCGCGCGTTTGACGCTGTACGAACGGATAGCCCTCCCAGGCTCAAGATGCGGGTGGATTTGCCGAGCTTCCAGTTGTTGACCCAGCGCCTCGTTGTACTCGGGAGGGCAATGCAGCCCATCAAACGAAAACTGAATCTGTATTTTCGGCTCGAAGTAGAGCGAGCCCTGCCGGAAGATTGGCTTCGGAAGGCTCCGGAGGAAGGTGCTCAGGAATTCCTCATCCCAGAATGCCGCCAACACCCACACGAGGTCCACCGCGTCCCCATGCGAAGCAAGCCACTCGACGGAGAGCTTCTCCACCCGTGCCGCGCCGGTGTGCCGGGTTGACCAGAGCCCGCAGGGGTCCAGCGTGCCCTTGGCAAGGGCGAGGCGTTGCAAGCGGCACCAGAGATCGGGCTTGACGTGGTACCACGCGAATACTGGGCCCTGTCGAATGCCGATGCGCTCGAAGAGGCCTGAGTGCCTGCTGCGTAGGAGTGGGTTCACGACATTCCGACCCAGGGCCTCCTCGTCAATGGCGACGGTGAGCGTCTGTGAGGTGGCGTCGTCCTCGCGGCACCTCCGAAGCTCTCCGAAGGCGTAGATGCCTGGCCCACTCGGCGTGCGGGAACGCGACGAAAAGTAGAAACCGATGCCGTCCCCGGGACGCGGCCGGACACCCAACCGGACGTTGTGCCTCCCGGCCCACGTAGTCGCAACAACGTACCTGCCCTCCCGTTTCGGACAGTTCGTCACATCGCTGAGAAAGTGGTTGAGGTCGCCCCAGCTGCCGCGTTCATTGTCCGTCCGCAACGAGACGAGCCAGCCTTGCGGGGCTTCCGACCTATCCAGCATGGCGAACCCCTCCAAACACTGACTCTGCCAGACCGTTAGGCTCTGGAGAATAGGGGCCAGCGACTGGTCCGCGATGGCGCCTGCAGGCCCGAACCCCCCTGGTCCTTGAGCATGCTCTGTGGGCTCAAGAGCCCAGCAGCGACGACCGGGCGCGCACCGCGGCGACGCGCCCTGCCCGCCTTCGGCCCTCCAGGTCCGGAATCCGAGCCTCGATGCGCTTTCCCTCCATCGCATGAAGGATGGCGCGCGCGGCGCCGGCAATCCGCTTCATCGAGCGCAGCAGCACCTTCCCCGTCGCGCCGTGCCACGCGACATACTCGGGAGACGGTGGACACGGCTGGCTCGTGGCCTTGCACACAACCCATGCGACGGCGTCCGCCTCGGCCTCGAGCCGGGTCCGCACTGCCCTGATTCCCAGGTTGAACGGCCCCGAGCGATCTCCAGGCGGGTGCAGAAGCTCGAGGGCGATCTCGTGGAGCAACGTCGCCTGGCGCTCCGCTGCGCCCGGAGCGACGCTGCGCCCAAGCCGCGCCCACTCCGCCCGGCCTGCGACGCTGGTGGCCGACGGCATCTGCTCGGAGATGAGCCACTGGTTGAAGAACGAGTAACGCCAGAGTCGGGCGGTCGCTCCGAACCAGCGGCGGAAAGCCTCGGTTCGGCGGACCTCGTCCGTCTGGCTGGCAAGCTCCGCGACCCAGCCATCGAGCTGACGCCGCTTTCGCAGCAGCTCTCTGGCCGAAGCCCGTGCGACCCCCTTGGGGGCGGGCGCCTCAAACGCTGCGCCAAGCCTCGACCGGCTCGCCTTTCGTTTGGACGAGTAAGGCATCGTTGAAGGAGCGCGGCCGCAGACAGAATGCTGCCCGCTCGCCGAGAAGTTCTTCCAGGGCCCTGCGAAGCTGCGAGGCTCCAGGCCGCCCAATGGCGTTGGCGGTGGCGTGGACATAGAAGACGTGAATCTCTCCGCGGCACTCCGGGCCGCGGAAGACGAACGCCGCCTGCCCATCAAGTAGGGCGAGCCGTCTCACCATTCTGTATGACGCGAAGACAGCGCGGAGAGACAGCCGCTCGCCATCGGCGAGACGGGCGTCGAGCCGCTCGCTACCGAGCGCACGGCGCCCCGCCAGCTCGGCCAGGCGCTCAGTGTCACCAAGGACACCGAACGGAAGCCCGCGGGCGTCCTGCAGGAGGAGCTTCATGGACAGCTCCGTCAATCGCTCGGGGTCGCCTCGAGCGTCGAGCAGGTGGTAGTAGCAGAGGGTATTCGGCATCGTTCCCTCGGGGGTTGGCGGTGGCACCGCGCTCTCCAGTGAAGCCGGTTGCCGCAGCGGTCACCGGGGCCAAGTCCCCTCGCGCTGACTCATAATGCCTTAGGAAGCATAGCACCGGCCGCCGAGGGCAAGCGGCCGATCTTCTTCGGCGGCGTTCGCGCCCATTGGTTTCGGTGGGCTTGCGTAACCCAAATGCACCACTTAATATGTTTACAGATAAGGTATACAGAATGGGCCAGGCAACCGTACGCATCGAGCAGTCCACGCTGAGCACGCTGCGCGAAATCGCGCGGCAAGAGGACGAGGCGATGCCCGCCATTCTCGCCAAGGCCGTCGAGGCGTATCGACGGAGTCGATTCATCGAGCGGATAAATGCCGGCTACGCCGAGCTTCGGAAGGACGAGAAGGCCTTGCGGGCGTACGAGCGAGAGCTGGGCAGTCTCGAGCAGACCGTGGCCGATGGGCTGGAAGCCGAAACCTTTGAACGCGGACCGCGGGTCCGGCGGGGCGCTCGGCGGTGACGCCAGCGCGCGGTGAGATCTGGCTGGCCGATCTCAACCCTACCCGCGGCCACGAACAAGCTGGGCAGCGGCCCGTGCTGGTACTGTCGGAGGACGCATTCAACGCGGGGCCAGCGGACCTGGCCATCGTCGTGCCGTTGACCTCCACGCTCCGCCCAATCCCTTCACACGTGCGGCTCTCGCCACCCGAAGGAGGGGTGAAGGTTCCAAGCGCTGCCCTGTGCGAGGCCATACGTTCGATCTCCAAACAGCGCCTCGTCCGCCGATGGGGAGTTGTTTCTCCCGCCACCATGCGGGAGGTCGAAGACGCGCTGCGAATCCTGCTTCGCCTGTGAGCGGTTGGGGCAGCAGTTGGCGTACCGCCCGCTGGCTCGAGCTCCGCGTCAGAACCGCGCCGACAGCTCCAGCGAGAAGGCGCGCCCGTACTGGGGGATGAGCCGCTGCTCGCCCTCCTCGACGGTGGGGATGGCCCAGCGCGCGTCGAGCAGGTTCCGCACCGAGGCGTGGTAGCGGAGCGGCCCGGCATCTCCCGAGAGCGCCAGGGAGAGAATCAAGGCCTCGGTGGACGACTCCCAGGGGTCCTCCCCAAGAGGGACCTGCCGGCTCTGATAGTTGGCCTGCACCGCCACCCGCATCCCGCTCTCTCCAATCGGCATGAGGAGCCTCGCGCCGAAGAGGTGCGCCGGCGCCGGGAAGGACCCGGTCTCGTCAGCGACGATGCGCACGAAGGAATAGCTGGCGTCCATCATCGCGAACCGCCCGGCCTGCCAGCGCACCTCCGCCTCCGCGCCGTAGACGCCGATGACTCCCGAGGCGTTCTGGTTGACCTGGCACACCTCGGTGTTCTCCGTGGCGCCGCAGGAAAGCTCTCCCGAAGGGTCCGGAAGCAGCACCACCAACCCCTGGATGCGGTTGTGGTAGCCGGCCACCGCCACCGTCAGCTCGTCGGACAGCTCGTGGGCGTGCTCCAGCTCGAAGGTGGCGATCGTCTCCGGCGAGAGCCGCAGCGCCGGCCGCTGGGTGACGTTGTTGTCCCCGTAGTACAGCTCGTAGACGTTGGGCGCCCGAAAGGCGGTGCCGGCCACCAGCTTGGTCAGCCCCCGCTCATACGGCCGCGCCACCACCCCGAGCCTGGGAGTGATGGGCAGCTCCGCGAGGTCCAGCACCTTGTCCAGCCGCAGCCCGGCCGAAATCAATAGCCGCGGGTGGAGCCGCCACTCATCGAGCAGGTAGGCCGACACCAAAGTCCGCCGCCTGGTCTCCAAGGGACCGGCATCGGCGCCGCCGAACACCTGCTGGTCCACCCGCAAGTGGAGCTGCGACTCCACTCCCGCGGTGAGGTGGTTGGAGGGAGAGAGCCGAAGCCGAAGCCGCGCCTCGGAGCCGACCCAGTCCGCCTGGCCGGAATCGGTGTGCCGGACCGGAGGGTCCTCCTCGGACTCACCGGGGTACACCCACCCTCCAACGTACCGGGAGGCGTCGTAATAGCCCCTCAAGGTGAGCGCGTGGCTGCCCAGAAAAGCCTCGTAGCGGGCCTCGGCGAAGCCCCGCTGGTCCTGCACGCTCGTGCCCGAGGCTCCCAGCACGGTGCCGAAGGGTGCGGTGGGGATTTCCTTCTCCCGGTGGTTGACTTGGGCGAACAGGGTCAGCCCGCCAAGCTTCGCCCGCGCCGTTCCAGAGTAGGCCCGCTCCTGATCGAGGCCGTATGCCCGGCCCAGGCCGAGGAGGTCGGTGTTCTCCGCCCCCGCCGCCCGGTAGGCGCCCGCAGAGAAGAGCGCGCCCATCCTCTCGCCGGAGGGCCCGCCCGCAAGGTGCCCGCGGAAGGAGGAGAGCGCTCCCGCCCCGGCCCTGGCCTCGCCGTTTTTCCCAAAGAGGTGCTGCCGTGGGACCACGTTGATCACCGCGAAGAAGGCCCCGGTGCCGTAGAGCGCCGAGCCAGGGCCACGCACCACCTCGATTCGCTCCACCTCGTCCAGGTCGGCCGAGAGGTCTCTCCCCGCGTAGCCCTGGCCGGCCCAGATGTCGTTCATCGAGTGTCCATCCCAGAGGATGAGCACCCGGGTGTTGTAGTCGCCCGGCGGGGAGAAGCCGCGGATGCCCAGCCGGGTGTAGACGCGGTCGTCGGTGACGAAGAGGCCCCGCACCGAGGAGAGCGCCTCGGCCAGGGTGTGGAAGCCGAAGGCCCGCAGCTCCTCCGAGCTGATGACGGTGATGGAGGCGGGCGCCTCGTCCGCCGAAGAGACCGACTTGCTCGCCGCCTGCACCTCCGGAGGCGCATAGCGCAATTCGGCGTAGATTTTTTGTTCGCTGTCCGCCTCCACCACGAGCTGGCGGCTGACAGGGCGCAGCTCCTTCATCGACACCTCCAGGGTGTGCTCGCCCACCGGGAGCAAGAGCACCGTGGGGGTGAAGCCGGCCTCCCTGCCGTCCACCTTCACCAGCGCGCTCTCCCGGTTGGCGGTGACGATGACCTTCCCACTCGCCGGCGGCCGGGCCTCGAGCTTCACCGGCAGCTCCACCGTCCCCTCCGCCTTCACCTCCACCAGGTGCTGCGAGGGAAGGAATCCCTCCGCCCCCACGTGGAACAGCCGCTTCCCCGGAGGGAAGGACAGGCTCGCCGGCACCTTTCCCAGCACCGGCCCCTCCGCGCCTTCCCGGATGGCGGCTCCCTCCGGAGCTCCGGTGAAATCCACTTTTCCCACGACGAGCGGAAGGGCGAAGCGCTGCACCGTCTCCCTTCCCTTGGAGAGGACCGCGAAGGCCTCGGCGGAGTGGTGTCCCGAAAGCCTCACCACTACCTTGTGGCGCCCCGGAGGCAGGGCCAAGGCTTGCGGGGAGCGGCCGCGCGAGCCCAAATCCTCGCGGTCGACGAAGACGTCCGCCCCGGGAGGCTCGGTCACCACCTTGAGCAGGGCCACCTTGGGGCGGATGCGGGCGAGCGCCTGGCTCACCTCGCGGCGGTCCTCCCCCTCCAGGCTCATCGAGGAGAGATCGTTGTAGTAGCGGTAGGCCTCGTCGAAGCGGTCCAGGGCCTCGAAGCAGCGGGCGATGTTGAAGAGGACGTTCTGGTTGGCCACCAGCCGGTAGGAGAGGAAGTAGTGCGAGAGCGCCCCGTCGTAGTCGCGCTTAGAATAGTCCTCGTTGCCCAGCCTAAAGGCGATGTCGGCCTCGTCGGCGGTGTTGTCGGCCAGCGCCACCGACGCAGCAAGGCTGCCGGCGAGGAGCACCCCCAGTTTGCCGCGCACGGGGGGACTATTTCACTCGCCCAGTGTCCGCTCCAGCGTTTCGATGTCCACCGGCTTCACCAGGTGTAGGTCGAAGCCCGCTTCCTTCGAGCGCCGCCGGTCCGCGTCCTGCCCATAGCCGGTGAGCGCCACCAGCCTGGGGTGGTGCGCCCCTTCTCCCTGCCTGATGCGCACCGCCACCTCGTAGCCGCTCATCCCGGGCAGCCCGATGTCCAGGAACACCACCTCCGGCCGGAAGTGCTCGACCAGCCTCACCGCCGAGGTTCCGTCGAAGGCCACCCTGGTGGCGTGCCCCCAGGACTGGAGCAGCTCGGCCAAAGTCTCCGCCGCATCTTCGTTGTCGTCCACCACCAGGACCCTCCGGCCGACAGGGGTGAGCGGCGGGGTGCCGGGCGTGGGCTCGGAAGGCGCCTCTTTCTCGGGCAAGCAGGGGAGCCAGACGGTGAAGGCCGCCCCTTGTCCAAGGCCGGCGCTCTCGGCCTGAACACTCCCGCCATGCAGCTCCACCAGGGAGCGCACCAGGGTGAGACCGATGCCCAGTCCCCCGGGAGCGCGGTCCGGAGGCCGGTCCGCCTGGGTGAAGAGGTCGAAGAGGTGGGGGAGCAGCTCCGCCGGAATCCCCATGCCGCTGTCCCTCACCCGCACCGCTGAACGGCCTTCCACCCGTTCCGCGCTCACCCAGATTCGCCCCCCCGGCTCGGTGTACTTGACGGCGTTGTCCAAGAGGTTGACGAACACCTGTTCGAGCCGAACGGGATCCGCGCTCACCCACAGCGGGCCCTCGGGGAGCGATAGCCGGAGCCGATGCTGCCTCGCCTCGAGCTGAGCCCTCACTGCCTCCACCGAGCGCGAGAGCACCTGGCCCAATTCGATGGTCGCCTTTCGCAGCTCCACCTTCCCGCGGGTGAGCCGGGAGACGTCCACCAAGTCGTCCACCAGCCGCGCCAGCCGGTGGCTCTGGCGAGTGGCTACCTCCAGGGCGCCCTCCAAGGCGTCTGGATTCTCCCGGCGGAGGCGAATGAGGTGCAGCGCGGTGGCCAGCGGGGCGAGCGGGTTGCGCAGCTCATGGGCGAGGGTGGCCAGAAACTGTTCCTTCTTTCGCTCGGCGGCGACAAGCTCCGCGAGGACTCGCCTCTCGCGCTGCTCCGCCCGGAGCGCCACCGCCAGCGCCGGGAGGAGTTGTCTGACTTCCTCCAGCCGCTGCGGCTCTCCGCCCACCGCCACCAGCACCGCATCCTCCCCGGAGGAAAGGGCCACTGCTCCCCCGGGGGCGTTCAAGCCTTCACCCTCGCGCGAAGCCCGACAAGCGAGCTGGACCAGCGGCTCCGGTGCCCGGTCCATTCCCGGGGCCGGCACCAGCTCTTCCTGGCCCGCGTCCCTCACCAGCAGGAAGAGCTGCCGGGCGCCGAGCGCCGCCGCCAGCTCGCGCGATGCCTCCGCGCGACGCTCGGGCTCGGCCAGCCCCGCCAGCAGCACCGCCAGCGGGGCCGCACCCTTCGGGCTGGTACGGGCGTCCAATTGCATTCTCCGCCTTCTTCAGGCGCGACGCGCCAATGCTCTCGGCCGGAAGGGGCGGCGACAATCCCGAGTACGAAGGAAGTTCACCCGGTCAACGATTGCCGCCCGAAACGTCGGCTGTCCGACTTCCGATTGGCTCGCTGTCCACCATCAGCGGCCGGTCTTGATTCCCAGCGGCTTTTTCCCCTTTGGCTTTCGCTTGAGCTGCACGGACAGCTCGGGGGCCACCTGGGCGGACACCGCCGCCTGGGCGGGCTCGAAGCCTTCCTTGGTGAAGAGGGCCATCCTGGTTCCACCCGCGGCGTCCAAAGCGTAGTCCAAAGGGGTGGTGCCCAGCGGCTTGCCGTCTATCTCCACCGCGGCGCCCAACGGCTCGGAGAGCAGCTTGATGGCGATCGGCGCTGGGGGAGGAGGCCTTGGCGGCTCCGACACGGATGCGGGCGGGTTGGGCGAAGGTGGAGGCGGCAGCGCGGAGGCGGGCGGCATTGGCTCGGTCGACGGCTTGGCGGGGAGCAATCTGGGGAGCGCCAGGCCTGCGCCCACCGCCAGCACCACCGCGACGGCGATCAGCGCCCAGGGGAGGCGGCGCCTGTGGGCCGGAGAGAGGCTGACCGTCCCCCCAGGCTTGGCCGAGGCCTTAGGGGCCGCCCGGTCCACCCGCATCGTGGAGCTTCGGGAAGGCGTGCCGGTGGGGTCCAGCTGCTCGTCCGGCTGGAGCTGATCCATCGAGGCGACGTCTGCCTCCTCGGCAATCCGGTCGGCGTACAGCTCGCGGAGGAAGGCCACCAGGTGGGCGGAGCTGGAGGGCTGCTTCTGCTCCAGGGAAAACTCCTCGATGGCGAGCCGGAAGGCCATCGCGTCGGGGTAGCGCTGGTCCCGGTTCCGCGCCAAGGCCTTGAGGATGATTTCGTCGATCGCCGGCGGCAGCTCGCTCGACACCCGGGAGGGGGGCGGCACCGAGCAGTCCTTCACCAGCCGCATGGTGGTGAGGTCGGACTCGCCCTTGAAGAGGCGCTTGGCGGTGAGAATCTCCCAGAAGACGATGCCCAGGGCGAAGATGTCCGAGCGGTGGTCTATCTCCAGGCCGTCGACCTGCTCCGGGGACATGTAGGCGTACTTGCCCTTGAGGATGCCGGTGGCGGTTTGCTGGCCCCTCCCGGCGGCCTTGGCCACGCCGAAGTCGATGAGCTTCACCCCTCCGTCGAAGCCGACCAGGATGTTCTGCGGCGAGACGTCGCGGTGGACGATGCCCAGTGGCTGTCCCTGCGAGTCGCGCGCCTTGTGGGCGTAGTCCAGCCCGGCCGCGGCGTCGGCGATGATCCGGCAAGCCAGGCCCAAGGGGATGCTCTGCTCCATCGAGCGGAGGAGCTTGTCCAGCCTGCGCAGGTCCTCGCCGGGCACGTACTCCATCGCCAGGAAGTGAGAGCCCTCCACCTCGCCCAGGTCGAAGATCTGCACGATGTTGGGGTGATTGAGGCGGGCGGAGACGCGCGCCTCGTCGAAGAACATGGTGAAGAACTCTTCGTCCTCGAGCAGGTGCGGGAGGATGCGTTTGATGACCAGGAGCTTCTCGAACCCGCGCTCGCCCGCCGCCCGGGCGAGGAAAATCTGCCCCATCCCCCCGGAGGCGATCTTCTTGAGGAGCTGATATCGGCCGAACTCGACTGCCACGGGGTGGAGGATAGAGCAGATCCGCCTCGCCGTTCAGTCCCAGATCCACGGACGTCCAGCCACGAGCTCAGCGGCCGCTCGGAGGGGGCAGCGGGGGGAGGCCATAGGAAAGCTCGAAGGTGCGATCATGCTCGCGCGCGAAGCATTCCTCCATCGAGGCGCCCTGGCCCTCGAGGAAGAAGCGCTTGGTGAGCGCGAGGGCCAAGGCGGGCGCCTCGAGGATTTCCCTCGCCACCGCGAGGGCGCGCGGGTACAGCTCAGCGGAGCTCACCAAGTGCGTCACCAGGCCGATCCGGAACGCGGTGGCGGAGTCGATGCGCCGGCCGCTCAGGCACAGGTCGCGTGCCCACCCCTCGCCCACGATGCGGCGCAGCGGGCTCACCAGTGGCGGGCCGCCGAACTTCACCTCGGGGTGGCCGAACACCGCGCTCTCCGCCGCGAGGCGGACATCGCAGAGCACCGCGAGGTCGAAGCCTCCCCCGAGCGCGAAGCCCTCGAGGGCGGCGATGGTGGGTTTGGGGAAGGACATCACCGCGAGGTGGTACGACCGGGAGGAGCGGTACACCTCGCGCTGGACCTCCTTGTCGGCCGAGAGCAGCTCGGTGCGGTCGAACCCGGACGAGAAGGTTCCCCCGGCGCCCCGGAAGATCACCGCCGAGACCTCCGGCGAGTCCCGCCAGGCCTCCAGGCAGGCGGTCACCTCGTCGCGCAGGCGGATGGAGAGCGCGTTCTTCTTCGCCGGACGGTTGAGGGTGACGGTGCCCACCCGATCGGACACCTCGGCGAGGATTTCTGCGTAGGCCATCGGTTCCTCCTCTGCGCTCAGGCTTGGGGCAGTGGGCGGGCGAGCACCACCACGTTTCCCTCGGGGTCGGCGAAGTAGGCCGCTTCGTCGCCCCAATCTCTCGGAGAGAGCGGGCTCAACTCGCGGGCGCCGGCGCGCCTCAGCCGGTCGATGGCCGCTTCCAGCTCCTCGACGTGGAAGTACAGCTCGGTCGGCGCCAGCTCGCCGGCGGGAATGCGGGCCGGATGCTTGCCGGTGTTCCGCCCGAAGCCTTCGCGCTGGTAGAGGCCGAGCCGCAGGCCATCCGGCAAGGCGAACTCCACGTAGGTAGAAGTGTCGACGGCCTTCTCCCAGCCGAAGCCACGGGTGTAGAACTCCGCCGAGCGGGTCAGCTCCTCCACCGCCAGGATGGTGAGCACCTGTCGCGCCTTCACGGCGGTATCTTTCTCCCAGCTCGCCTCTTTCAGGCAAGCGGAGTGTCTGGTGCCTCACCGAGACTCAAGCCAGACCTCAAGCGTGCGGCTCGACCCCTTGTACGGTCAGGCCGCGATGCAGGGCCGCGGCGGCGACGCCGGCATCGTGTGTCCAGAACTCGAGGTCCCCGGCCTCGCGCGCCACCAGCTGAGCAGTTGCGATGTGCAGGGAGTCGAGCGCGAGCACCGGGAAAGGGTATTCGTTTCGCGCCAGCTCCAGCACCTCGTCGCCCAGAGGGAAAAGGTGCATCGCGCCCAGCAGGGCGCGCGACTCGCGCCTCTTCGCGGCGTAGCTCGCCTCCCTCAGTGCGCCGGAAACGCGTAGCCGTTCCAGCATTCGCTGGATCTCGATCTCCAGCACAGTAGACGATGTGACGATCGCCTTCTCGGCGGGCGCAACGACGCCTGGTTCGCGCAACAGGATTCGAGCTGCCGCGCGAAGGTCAACGTAGATGGCGCTCAACGGTCGCCCTTGACTGCCGAAACCACCGCATCGACCTCGCGGGCGGTGAGCGGTCTTTCCAAGGGAGTGAAGGTCAGCGCGGCAAGGTTCTGCGCGCCGAGCTTGCACTTCCCCTCCGCGGCGAGCCGCGCGAACACCACCTTGGGAGGAGGCCTGTAGGGCACGAGCTCGGCCACCGGCGCGTTCCGCTCCAGGACCAGCACCCTCTGACCCTTCTTCACCAGCTTCAGGTACTGGCTGAGGTGCGCCTTGAGCTCGGCGATCTTCGCGGTCTTCATGGTCACATCATGTGACTAACTTGACCAGATCGCAAGCGCGGGGAGCGGGTGGGCGTTCTCACCCAGCTCCGCACCCCACCCCCCGACCCCGTCCCCGCGAACGCACCCGCTCCCGGTCCCGAACCTGGTTGAGGGGGGCCGTCTTTGACTGACCGACGAATGCCGCGCAGGAGTTGGTTCGGGTTATCGAAGTCGGCTACGGTCTTGGCCGGAGCGATGAATCTGCCCCAGCCAGCCCCAGTGATCGTTGACAAGGCCGTTCATGGCATGGCCGCGCGCCGTGTCGCGCTCGCGACCGCGTTCGGCCGACTACTGTTTGACGCACGGGGAAAGGCGTGGGGGGCGGCCTATGGCGACCACTCCAGAGTTCTGGAGACTCGGCGAGCCGGGGCATTTGCCGCGGAACTGCTCGCCCCGAGTGAGATCGTGCCCGAATACGCGAGCGACCCGCAGCGACTGGCCGAGGACTATGGAATCAGCCTGGCTGCTGCCCGCTGGCGACTTCACAACGTCTTGGGTCGAGAGCAGTAGGAGGCCCAGCGGACCACTCCGTGGGCGACGGCAAGAACGACTGGAAGCGCTGGAACGCGCCCTGGCCGAAGCCTACGCCGCCGACCGGAAGCACCCGGCCGCGCACGGGCTCCTGGAGGATCTCGCGACGGGACAGCTCGACTGGATGGACAATGGCGACGCGTAGCCCGGAGCCGCCGCAGTTCCGGCGGGGGATCTCGTGTGGGTCGACTGCCACCCACAGGTGGGGGTCGAACCGAGAAAGGTCCGCGATGTTGCACCTCGGCCTGGAGCCGCCCTGAAGCGGGCCTACCCGGGCACCCACCCGCGCGACTTGTCGGTCGAGTCGTTCGCCGCCGCATTCACCTGGTCGATGATCGAGTAGCGCATCACCGCCGAGTAGAAGTCGCCCGCATCGCGACTCCCCGGGCCGTTCGGCACCTGCCTCAGCGCCGCGCGAAGATCCGTCAGCTCCTCGGGCGAGATGTAGCGCCAGGCGCCCCCCTCGAACTTCATCATCAGCGAGCCCAAGGAACTCGCGGCCCCGGTCGTAGTCCTGTGCCCACCGAACCGGCATCTGGTTGCCGCCGCGGTGCCAGCTGACCTCCGCGTAGACGCCCATGCTTTGGTCGACGCCGCTTCAGCCTCCAGCACTTCTCTGTGCGCGATGACGGCGCCGTCGTCTATCGGCTCAGGCTGGCCGACAGCATGGCCGGACGGCACTCGTCTTCTCGCCCATGGAGCTCCTTGCCCGGCTCGCGGCTATTCTGCCGGCTCCTCGGTTTGCGCCCAGCGCGAAATCGGCGTCCTGGCCGCCGGCTCACCTCACCGCAGGAAGGTTGTCCCCGGCTCCGCCCCCACAAGAGTCCCCTGGGCTGACCTTCTCTTGCGGGTCTTTTCTGTCGACGCTCTGCGCTGCTCGAATTGCGGAGGCACCATGGCCCCCGTGGAGCTCGTCGAGGAGCCCGAGGAGGCTGAACGGTGCTTGCGCGCCAAAGGGCTCTTCACCCCTCTTCACCCCGCCGCTCGCCCTCGCGGACCACCTGGCCGACGAAGAGGCAACCTCTTCGCCTCACCCAAGGGTTCTTCTGTAGAGCCCGCATCTGGAGCTCTCCCCGAAAACCTTCATCGAGCTCGATCTATCCGCCCCCTGGTTGCCGGAAGCCCCGCCCGCCTGAAGCTTGCTCTCATGCGACGTTGATGCCACGGGCCTCGGCCCGTCGCCGGGGTAGACGGTGCGGCTCCTCGCAGCGCTGGTGGCGCCACGAGTTGTCTGCGGTAGGCAGGCGACGGCCCGTGTGGAAAGGCGAGCGGTCCAGCGCACAGCATCAGCGAGGAGCCGTCATCAGATCCCTGAGCATGGCCGTGAAGCTCTCCGGCAGCATGAACCGCACCTCGACGTCGCCGAAGCGGAGCATGAGGAGATCGCGCACCATCTCCGCGACCCCGGGCCGCAACTTCAGCGGCCCGACCCACGTTCCGTTGCTGCTGCTGGCGTCCACGAGCTTCCACAGGCCGCTCTGGTTGTCCTTTTTGAAGTACGCGTGAAAGCGCGAGACGCTGTGGTCGTCGATGAGGACGTCGTTGTTGGTAGTCCGCCCCACGGTGATGGAGTCCAGGAACGGATTCGATTTCTCCCCTCGCTTCTGGATCTCGAAGACGAGCGCCTGGCCGGCCCGAGGCCGGTCGAGGCGGTGCCCAGCGGTCGTGAGCATCTGCTCGTCGTCGTCCAAGTCCTCTGCCGGAGGCGCCTCCCATACGAGCACCGGCGAGGGCGGCTTGACGTCGGCGCCGCCCCCGGCGAGGAATCTCTGGGCGTAGCTCAGAAGCGTTTCCGGCATGCGAAAACCCGACCCCCGGGCCGAGCCGACGAGGCGCGCCCGCGCGCGGCGGCCGAGCTCGGCAGTCGGCCCGGTGCACTCCACCGGCGCGGCCCACCGCAGGCGCCCTCGCGAGGTGCCGCCAGCCGGAGGCTACTGGCTGCCAAGGCGAAGCTCGCGCTCAGCCTGGTACCAGTCGTCATCCTGGTGCCCATCCCGGCATCCACGGGCCAGGAAGAGCTCGTAGGCGCGCCGGGCAATCTCCTCATGCGTGGGGCCCTCGGCCCTCGCGTTCTCCGCGGTGACTGCCGCTGCCGAAATGGCCACCCTTGGCTGAACGGTGACAACTTTGCTTCGTTTGGTCTCCACGACTTCCTCCTGGCTTGGGTTACACACTGCTCGGCGTTCACGCCCGCGATGAGGCGGTCAGCCGCGAGCTTGATGTACTGGCGCGGCAACGGTCATGGCCGCGGCATCGCGGCTGGTTGCGGCAGCGCTGTCGACGAGTTGCATTGGGCCTCCGCTCGGCAGACCGCGCTCGATGCGGTCGCGGCAGGTGATGTGGTGTTCGACTAACACCAGTCGAGCATGCGGATCAAGGCGCGCCCCCGGAGCTTTCCGTCGCTCCATCCTCCTCGGTTTCCCTGGACCTCCACTTGCCATCGCGGCAGCCTCCGCGGCATTCCTCGCCAAGAGGGCGCTGTGCCCGCGCGCGCAAGCTTCCTGCGCCAGGAGGTCCAAGCGGGGGGCACCGGAAGGCCCATGGCGCAGCAGCCCGCACCTCGCCGCCGGTCCAGCGACGCGAGAGAGGACTGCGCGTGGCGGACGGTGGCTAGCTGTTCGAATCTCGCGCCGGCGCCGGCGCCTCGCCTGCTGGCAAGGAGTCTCTCCCCAAAGCGGCGGCGGGCTCGAGACCAGGAATCGTCGCTGCAATTGGGGCACGTGCTCGGCGGTGGCTGTGGCGGCGGGCGCAAGGGCCCGTTCATGCTACCAGGCCCCTGGCGTCGCCGTGCCACCACCCGCTTGGCGGGGGAGGACGCCCGGGCGAGCGCCGCTGCTGTAGGCTGGGCGAGCGTCGGAGGGCCTCAGGGGAGGGTTTTCCGGCCGAGACAGGGAGTGGGCGATGGAGTTTGAAGCCAAGAGCCTCTGCCAGAACATCTACCGCTTCATCCGCCTCCGCCTCGGCGACGGGGTGTCGGACCGGGAGGTGGCCCGCCGGTGGGCGATGGAGTGGAAGAGCTTCAACGCGCTCCGGCACGGGCGGCGGCAGGTGCCCCGCATCGGCGAACTGGAGGACCTGGCCCGGGTGCTGTCCGTCGACGCGGCGTTCGTCTTCGAGGTGGCCCGGGGAGTGCCTGCGGAGAGGGTGCACCAGCTTCTGCTGGAAAATGACCGCGAGACGCTCTCGGAGCTGCTGATGACGGGCGTGCTGGCGGCTCACCGCGTGGCGGCATCGAAGGAGCGCGGGTACAAGGCCATCCTGGACAGGGTCAACGACGCCATCTTCACCATGGACGTGCAGGGGCGGTTTCAGGACGTCAACCGCCGCCTCTGCGCCATCACCGGCTTCTCGGAAGGCGAGCTTCTGCAGCGCAGCTTCTTCGACCTCCTCCCGCCGGACCGCAGGCCACAGCTCGTGGGTGCGGCCGCGGCCGTCTACAAGGCCGGCGAGGCGCACGGCGCCACCTTCCCGCTGGTGGTCAGGGATGGCTCGGTGCGCGTCGTGGAGCTGGGGCTCACCCGCATCGATGACGAGCTGGGGCGGGCCATCGGCATCCAGGCGGTGGCCCACGATGTCACCGAGCGCGGGCGCCTCGAGGAGGAGCTGCGGCAGCAATGCGCCACCCTCAAGATGACGTTTGACGCCACTCCCGCCGCATGCCTCCTGTTCGCCAGGGACGGCACCATCCTGCTCGGCAACCGGCTGGTGGAGAACGTCTGCGAGTGGACCGACGAGGAAGTGACGGGGCGCAACGCCTTCGACGTCTTCGGAAGCCCGGGGCCAGCGGGGTGTCCGGTCACGCGCTCCTTCATCAGCGGGAAGGTTGAGCAGCAGGTGTCGCTGGTGAAGAACAGGCGCGGCGAGGAAGTGTACGTCCACCGGACGGCCGGCCCCGTGCTCGGGGCCGACGGCAAGGCGGACAAGGTGGTGGAGATTCTCGTCGACGTGACGGCACAAGTGCGGCAGGGAGACCCGAGTGTCCTGGCTGCCTGGAGCAAGGATCTGGCACCGGCCGCTGGGAGCGAGCGCCTCGAGGACGTGGAGAAGCGCCGGTTCCTTCGGGTGCTGCTTGAAGCCCCGGCGCGCTATCAAGCCGGGGGCAAGCGAGGCGAGGCGACCGTGCAAAACCTTGGCCGAGGTGGCGTCTTTGTGCATGCGGACGTAGGCGTGCCGATTGCCTCCGAGATTTCCCTGGAGTGGGTGCTGCCGGAAACCCGCAGGCGCCTTCGGGCAAGGGGAGTGGTCGTGTGGCAACTGCCGGCGTCCGGGGGCGCACCGCCGGGCATGGGCATCAAGTTCGTGGAGCTGCCCCAGCGGCATCAGCAAGCCGTGGTGAGCTTCGTGGGCGCCAAGGCCAAGCACCTGGCTCCGAGTCGAACGTCCGCCCCCAGCTCTCGCTCGCGTACCCGCGCGGCCGGGGCCTCGCGGCGGCGGACGTAGCGCGTCGAAGCCGGGCTGGAGCGACGCCGAGATTTCCCGCGCCGTCCGCAGCGGCATCTCTCGAGATGGGAGGGCGCTCCACTGGCAGGGGATGACCTGGGACTTGCTCTCCAACCTCGACGAGGAGGACCTGCGCGCGCTGATCGCCTACTTGCGGCTCATCCCACCGGTGCGGAACCAGGTCCCTCCGCCTTTGCCGCCCTCCGAGGCGGATTGCGCGGTGTACACCTTCTTCGTCCGGGAGACGAAAGAGGCAGGGTGCGAGTGAAGCTCCGCCTCAGCGGTTTCCGAAGTTGGGCGGGGGAGGGAGGGCCAGGGTGCCGCTGCCCACCCGCACCCGGTTTCCGGCGAACACCGTGTCGGAGGAGACCGCCACCTCTCGCGGGGCGACCGAGGCGGGCACCACGTCCAGCTCCGAGAGAGTAGAGCCATCCTGCACGTGCACGCCCACCTCGTTGAAGCCCAGGTAGCAAGCGCGCAGGGCAGCGGCGGAGTCCGAGGCCACCAGCCCGATGCCCTCGCTCCCCTGCACCACGGTGCTGGTCAAGTCCGCGCTCGAGCCCTCTTGCAAGAAGACGCCGTGGCCAAGCAGCTTCTCCGCGCCCACCGGCCTGGTGTCGAGCAGCAGCGAGCCGGTCGCCTCCGCCTTGCCGCCGTAGAGGAGGAAGACCGCGCTGTGGAGGTTGTCCACCACCGCGGACTCGAAGAGTCGGACGGTCGCTCCGCCGAGCGCCGCCGCGCCCATCCCCATGGTGGCCTCCGGCTGGGGGGTGTTTCGGCTGTCACGGATCAAGCTGCGGGTGAGGGTGAGCACCGTGTTCGCGTCACCGGCGAAGACTCCGGCGCTGTGGTTGCGCACCAGGGCGCAGCGATCGAGGGAGAGCTTCGATCCGCCGAAGGCGTAGGCCCCGTCGCCGAAGAAGCCCTCGCGGTCGACCAAGTTGTCCAGCATCACCGAGTCGCGCAGCTTTGCGTCGGTGCCGAGATCCACGGTGACGATTCCCGGCCCGGCGGTCTCGGTGAGCTGGGAGCGGGACAGCTCGAGCTTGGCCCCGCCCACCACCGAGATGCCCACCCCGTATGCGCGGCGGTTGTCGGGGAGGGTGCCGCGGACCACCGTCTCCGACACGACGGCGCTGGTGCCCGCGTGCTGGAGGTTGAGGCCGGCCCGGTGGCTCGTCAGAACCGCCGACGAGGCGAGCGACAGCTTGGCGCCCCTGGTCACGGTGATGCCGTACCCGAACAAGCCATCGAGGTCGACCTGGGTGTCCCGCACCACCGAGCGGCTGACCGAGGCGGTGGTCCCCGGCTCCGACACGTAGAGGCCCGCGCCGCGGTTGGCCGCCACCGAGGTGGTGTCCATCTCCAGCGAGGCGCCCTTCACCACCAGCACCCCGAAGCCGGACGGCGACTGGTAGGGCTTGGTGCCGCGCACCACCGAGCCGGTGAGCCTCAGGCGGCTGCCCGGGTCTCCCACCATCACGCCGTTGTCCAAGGAGCCCTCCACCACGGTCTGAGAGAGAGTGAGCGAAGCTCCGCCCCGCACGTCCACGCCCCACCAGTGATTGGCCAGGGTGAGGCCCTGCGCCTCGACGCCTTGGGCGTTGACGGTGAGGCCGGTGTACCCGTTGGGCGGCGCCACCACGCGGACCTTCGCCGCGCAGCGGCCGACCAGCTTCACCGTACGGGAGACCACGAGGTCCTCCGGGTAGGTCCCTTGCTCGATGGCGATGAGCGCGCCGGCGGGCGCGGCCCGGAGCGCCGCCCCGACGGTGCGGAAGTGGGTCGCGTCCTCCTGGGTGTAGCTGTCGTCGACCAGGTGGGTGGCTCCCGCCGGAGGGAACGGCGCGGAGCAGTCGCCCAAAGGGACGCAGCTTGCACTGCCTAGCTCCTCTCGGGTCGCGCTCGCGCAGGTGGCGGTGGGGAGCTGCTCCTGGCAGCCCCAGCCCGATTGCTCCCTGGAGAAACCAGGCGGGCAGGCCAGCCAGCCGACCTCCAGGCAGCGGCTGTCGCCGAGGAGCGGCATCGTCCCCGCCGGGCAGCCCTGGCCTGGGAGGATGGGCTCACACTGTGCTCCATCTGCGGCGGGGGCGAAGCCTGCTCGGCAGGAGAGGCTTGGCCCATTGTCCGGCGAGGCCTCCGGGGGCGGCGGCGGCGTAGGGCCACAGCCCGCGAGCAGGACGCCGGCGAGCGTTGCGCCGACAGCCCGCAAGGGTGTGGCTCTCCGCCTGAGCGGCGGCTCCGGTTTGGCCCGGGCGAAGTCGCACGCGGCCCCTCGACGCCGCTTCGCTCCACCCGCACGCCGGCAATCGAGCCGTCCGGGCGCTCGCAGGCGCGGGGCGGACGCGAAGCGGCTCCGGCTCGATTCGGTCCTGAGCTGGCGGCCAGGCCTTTCGGGTGCCGGGCGCATCACCGCTGCGCGATGGGAAGTGCCGACGCGCTCACCGGCAGCTCGCGCCCGGGGTCTTGCAATAGGGCGGCGGGAGCGGCCACCTGAACGGTGGTGCGCTGCACCACCAGCTTGTACTTGCCCGTTGGCCCCTCCTCGATCGCGCCGGACTGCAGTGAGATGTCGCTGCCGCCCTCGTCCACCAGCATCTGGGCCCTGGCGTTCTCCCGCAAGGTGACGTTGCGAAGCACCGCCTTGCCGGAGCCGGCGAAAAGGCCGATCCCGTCGCCGACGTCTTCCAGGTTCCCCAGGCTGACCGGCACCTTCACCGCGACGGTGCTCTGGACGGTGCTGTCTTCCGCGACGATTCCATGCGAGTCGCGGGCGCCCAGTCCCACCAGCCGGTTCTGCTCGAGCGCGGACTGGCCGCGGACGTGAAGCGCGGGCGCCTCGACGCTTCCGCGAAGCCCCTGGGCCCACACCCCGCGGCCCTGGTTCCTCGAGACCTGGGCGCCTTCCAGCACCGCGGTGGTGGCTTGGCCGTCGAGGAGAATCCCCACGTCGGCGTTCGCCTCCACCAGGGTGCCGACCAAGGTGAGCGCGGCGCCATGGCTGGCGATGACGCCGTGGCCGGTGGTGAGCGAGGTGGAGCGGCAGTCGCCGACGCGCCCACCTTCCACCCGCACCCGGGCGCCGGCGGCCCACAGGCCGATGCCGCTCTCGGTGAGGAAACACTCCTTGAGGGTGCTCTCGGCGTCTTGCTCGCGGCAGCTTGCCCCCGCGCAAGAGGCGAGCAGGGCGCTCTTGGAGGCGCGCTGCACCGACACGTCGACCAACTGGGCGGGGCCGGGGTCGATGACGATGCCCACGCCGGCGGCGGAGACAATCCGCACGCTGCGAATGGTGGAGCGGCGTCCGCCCGAGACGTGCAGCGCCGGGGCGTCGGCCTGGTCTCCCACGAGTTGCACCACCGCGCCCTCGTCGGCGGCCAGGCTAACGTCGGCGGGCACGCTGAAAGCACCCTGGTAGGTGCCGCCCTCAGCGACCACGCAGTCGCCGGCCTGGGCGCGCCCGAGGGCCGAGCCGAGGCTCGCGGCGTCGGCCCGGGCGAGCAGCACCCGATTGCAGACGAGCCCCGCCGGAGGGCCCGGCACCCGGGAGGAGAGGGAGCCGCACCCGGCGAGCAGTACGAGGACTGCCTGGGGGGTCCAGGTGATGGCTCGAAGCGACTGGGGGCGGCGAGGCAAAGGGGCTCCTCGAAAGTAGAACCCGGCAGACGGTTCCGAGTGCAGGAGCCTGGCCCTTCGGGTGGCGCTGGGCAAGAGGGGGTGTCGGAGAAGGGGGCAGGAGGTGGTAGCCTGGCCGTCGCGATGCGTGTGCTGGCGTGCGTGGCGGTTGCGTTGGTCGCCTGTCACAGCCGCGCCGCGGAGGTGCCGGGGCGCTCTTGGAGGCCGGTCTTGGAGCGACAGGGCATCCGCGACGAGCGGATCATCCAGGCGATGGAGAAGGTGCGGCGGGCGGACTTCCTGCTCGACTCCACCAAGCGCGAGGAGATGGCGGACCGCCCTCTGCCGATCGGCTTCGAGCAGACGACGAGCCAGCCGTCGTTGATCGCGCTGATGATTCAATCGATGGAGCTCAAGCCTGGCTGCCGGGTCTTGGAGGTGGGGACGGGTTCGGGGTACCAGACGGCGCTCTTGGCGGAGCTATGCGCGCAGGTGGCGAGCGTGGAGATCGTCGAGCCTTTGGCGGAGCGGTCCAGCTCGGTGCTGGCCCGGCTGGGCTACCGGAACGTGAAGGTGAAGGCAGGGGACGGCTATCTGGGGTGGCCGGAGCGGGCGCCGTTCGATGGGGTGGTGGTGTCGGCGGGCGCGGCGAAGGTACCGCCTCCGCTGGTCGAGCAGCTTGGGCCCGGGGGAAAGCTGGTCATCCCGGTGGGAGAGGGCGACGACACGGAATTGCTGGTGGTGACCAAGAAAGCGGACGGCACCAGTCTCACCGAGCGGAGCATCCCGGTGCGGTTCGTGCCGCTCAAGGGCGAGAACGCGGAGAGGGATCGAGGGCGCTAGGGAGTCGAGGGCCGAGCCTCGACGCTCGACCGTCTTCACAGCTCCGACTTCGGCGGCTCCTCCGACCGCGGCCGTCCGGGGCGTCTTCGGCTGCGCTCCAGCTCGCGCCGGTCGACTCCGGCCTGGTCGATCACCTTCCGAGCTGCATAGATGGGAGCGCGCATGCCGAGGGCGAGGGCGATGGAATCGGAGGGCCGGGCGTCGATCTCCAGGGTGCGCTCGCCCTGGGTGAGGTGGATGCGGCCGAGATAGACGTTGTCCTTGAGGTCGTCGATCTGGATCTTGGTGATCCTCCCCCCGAGGTTTCTGATCATCGTCTCGAGCAGGTCATGGGTGAGCGGGCGGGGAGGCATCTGGCGGTCGAGGCGGAGCCTGATGGCGGTGGCCTCGGCGTCGCCGATGAAGATGGGGACGACGATTTCCTCGCCTCTGGGAGAGAGCAGGACCGCGTTGGAGGAGCCGTCGACCGCGATGAGGTCCTTCACCTCCATCTCGACGAACTCCGGCGGCGGCGCGCGGAGCTTGGGCTGGGCGAGGGCCGCCAGCGGCAAACCGGCCAGAAGGACGAGGGAGCAGTGCGAGCGCACGGTGGCACCTCCGGGGCCCAAGCGTCCGCCGGAATGCTCGCCTTAGGCAAGTCGTTGGTCGGACCGGCGCCGCGGGCCGTCCGCGAAGGGCACTGAACGCCCTTGCCGCTGGACGCGGCTCGACGGGTGACACTAGACACTCAACCCTCGACTCTCGACCATGCAGAACTTCATCTTCACCATGCAGGACCTTCGCGTGGTGAAGGGCGGCAAGGAGATTCTGAAGGACATCTCCCTGGCGTTCTTCCCCGGGGCGAAGATCGGCGTCATCGGCCCCAACGGCGCGGGCAAGTCCACCCTGCTCAGGGTGATGGCCGGAGTGGAAAGGGAGTTCTTCGGCCAGGCCCGCCCGGACCCATCCGCCCGGGTCGGCTACCTCCCGCAAGAGCCGCAGCTCGACGGCGCGCTGGACGTGCGCGGCAACGTGGAGCTCGGCCTCAAGCCGGTCCGAATGCTGCTCGACCGCTTCAACGCGGTCTCGGCCAGATTCTCCGAGCCGATGAGGGACGAGGAGATGGAGAAGCTCCTCGCCGAGCAGGCCAAGCTCCAGGACGCCATCGACGCGGTCAACGGCTGGGAGCTGGACCGCACCCTGGAGATGGCGATGGACGCCCTCCGGCTTCCTCCCGGCGATGCCCAGGTGAAGACGCTCTCCGGGGGAGAGCGCAGGCGGGTCGCCCTCTGTCGCATCCTCCTCGAGAAGCCCGACCTGCTCCTGCTCGACGAGCCCACCAACCACCTCGACGCCGAGTCGGTGGCCTGGCTGGAGCACCACCTCAAGGAGTATCAGGGCACCGTCGTCTCCATCACCCACGACCGCTACTTCCTCGACAACGTGGCGGAGTGGATCCTCGAGCTGGACCGGGGCGAGGGCTGCCCCTGGAAGGGCAACTACTCCTCCTGGCTGGAGCAGAAGCAGCGCCGGCTGGCCGTGGAAGAGAAGGCGGAGAGCGCCCGGCAGAAGCAGCTCGAGCGCGAGCTGGAGTGGGCGAGGATGAGCCCCCGCGCCCGCCAGGCCAAGGGCAAGGCGCGGCTGGCCGCCTACGAGAAGTTGCTCGCCGAGGCGCCGGAGAAGCGCGAGCTCGCGGGGGAAATCTTCATCCCTCCCGGCCCCAGGCTGGGCGGCGCGGTGGTCGAGGCGATGCAGCTGCGCAAGGGCTACCGCGACCGTCTGCTCATCGACGAGCTGAGCTTCAGGCTTCCGCCGGGAGGCATCGTGGGGGTGATCGGCCCCAACGGCGCCGGGAAGACGACCCTGTTCAGGATGATCACCGGCCAGGAGAAGCCGGACGCGGGCGAGCTGCGCATCGGCCCGACGGTGAAGCTAGCCTACGTGGATCAGAGCCGCGACGCCCTCGACCCGAAGAAGACCGTCTTCCAGGAAGTCTCCGGGGGCCAAGACCAGCTCGAGCTGGGCAAGCGGACGGTGCAGTCGCGCGCCTACCTGGCCAACTTCGCCTTCAAGGGCACCGACCAGCAGAAGCGGGTGGGGGAGCTCTCAGGCGGCGAGCGGAACCGGGTCCACCTGGCGAAGATGCTCAAGGAGGGCGCCAACCTCATCCTCCTGGACGAGCCGACCAACGACCTGGACGTGGAGACGCTCCGCTCGCTGGAGGAGGGGCTGCTCGGCTTTGCCGGCTGCGCGGTGGTGATCAGCCACGACCGCTGGTTCCTCGACCGGGTGGCCACTCACATCCTGGCGTTCGAGGGAGAGAGCAAGGTGTTCTTCTTCGAGGGCAACTTCCAGGACTACGAGGCGGACAAGAAGAAGCGCCTGGGCGCGGAGGCGCTGAGGCCGACGCGCATCCGGTACAAGCCGCTGGTGCGGAGCTGACCTACGCCGCAGAAGGAGGAAGGCGATGATCCGGCCGAGGAGCAGCGCCAAGCGGAGCCGAGGGTCCAGCTCGCGCACCACCGCGCGGCTGAGCCGTGCGGTGGTGTACCAGGCGAGCTTTTTGGTGGCGGAGACTCTCCGGCGCTACGTGAGCCACTCGGTGACCGTCTACGCGCCGAGGAAGCTGCGCGCCGCCTGGTACGCCAAGCTCGCGCTGCCCCAGCTCGGCTTCGGGCCCCATGAAATCTGGGGCCGGAGCCGCGAGCAGGCGGTGGGGCACGCGGTGGCGGTGGCCAAGGCGCTCTACACCGGCAAGCGCTTGACCGACGAGCGCGGCAAGCGCTTCCGCTGGCCGAGGACCGGCTCGCGCTGGGACCAGGTGAAGCAGGCGGCCCTCGCCAGGCTAATCTTCTGACCGCCCCACCCTCGGCGGCTGGCCGCCGGTGCTTCTCCCGGCGCCTCGCCCGCAACTGGGAGCTTGCCGAATCAGGTCAGCAGGGCCATAATGGTCAAAAAGACCATTTCAAGGGGAAGACGGTGAAGAAACGCGAAGCGGAGGTCAGCGTCGCGGACGCGAAGCGCCAGTTCTCGCACCTGCTTGGCCGGGTGGCCTACGGGAAGGAGCGGATCACCATCGTGCGACGTGGTCGCCCGATGGCGCGGCTGGTCCCGGCAGGGGAGGAGGTCATGCGCCCGCGGCTGGCGGATGCGAAGGGGTGGCTGGACAAGGACGACCGGTTCTTCGTGGAGATCGCTCGGCTCGTGGAAGCTCGCGGGAAGCACCGCCCGCGGCTGGTGACGGCCAAATAGCATGTATCTCCTCGACACGAACGTTCTCTCGGAGGTCATCAAGCGCGAGCCCAGCGCGGTGTTGATGGCGCGACTCGCCGAGGCGCCGGCCGACGAGCTCTTCACCACGAGCATCACGGTCATGGAGCTCCGCTACGGGGCGGCGCGCCGGCCCGATCGGCGAAAGTTCTGGGCGCGGCTCGAGGAGGAGGTGCTCTCACGTGTCCGGGTCCTCGGGTTCGGCCCAGGCGAGGCGGAGCAGGCAGGCGACCTTCTTGCCGAGCTGGTCAAGCGCGGAGTCCCGATTGGTCTGGAGGACACGCTCATCGCCGCCGTCGCCCTCGCCCATCGGCTCGCTTTGGTGACGAGAAACGTCCGGCACTTCGAGCGCGTGCCGCTCCTCGAGGTCGAGAACTGGTTCGAGGCAGCCTGACGGGGCCGCCTCCCACCGCCTCAAGTCCGGGTGCCGGCGGCCCGCGGCTCCGGCCGCTCGCAGCTCGCGGCCGCCTCGTAGTCCTCGCGGCAGCGGGCGTCCACTTTGGGGCTCTCGCCGCAGGCGGCGCAGTCGGTGCGCTTGGGCACCGAAAACCCTCGGATCTGCGGCGTGAGCAGATCGAACGACCACAGCTTTGCAGGAGCCGCGCGCACTCCCGCCAGCACCTTCAAGGCCTCGCTGGCCATGAAGGCGCCCACCACCCCGGTGGTGCTTCCCAAAACCCCCGCCTCCTGGCAGGAGGGAACCTCGCCCCGGGCGGGTATCCGCGGGTAGATGCAGCGCAGGCAGGGCCCGTTCCGGCCCCTCACCACCAACACCTGGCCGCTCAGGCCCACCGCCGCCCCGTGCACCAGCGGGCGATCCTCGAGCACGCAGGCGTCGTTGAGCAGGTACTTGGTGGTGAGCCCGTCGGTGCAGTCGACGACCAACTGGTGGTCGGAGATGATCTCCCTCGCGTTCTCCACCCCGAGCCGCTCCTCGATCGCCCGGACCTCCAGGGATGGGTCGAGCGACTTCACCCACTCCTGGGCGCGCTCCACCTTGCGGCGGCCGATGTCGGCAGACCGGTGCAACACCTGCCGGTTGAGGTTGGTGACTTCTACGATGTCGTCATCCACCAGGGTGAGCGAGCCGGGGCCGGCCGCCGCCAGGTACTGCACCACCGGAGCCCCGAGGCCGCCGCAGCCGATCACCAGCACGCGGGAGGCGCGGATGCGCTCCTGTCCCTCCTGGCCGATCTCCGGCATCTGGAGCTGGCGGGCGTGCCGGAGCTTCCTTTCATCCATCGCGGGCCTCTTCTCGCGGCCGGCGGGGCATGCCCGACAGCCTCCTGCGCACTCGCTCGATCGCCAAGAGCAGCTCTTGGGCGAAGCGCTCCACTTCCTCCTCGGTGTTGAACCTGCCGATGCCGATGCGCAGGGTGCAGCGGGCGGCCTCCTGCCCGACGCCGATCGCCCTGAGGACGTGCGAGGTCTCGAGCGACTGCGAGGAGCAGGCCGCTCCCGACGAGATTGCCGTCCCCGGCAGCTCCTCCATCACCTTCTCGGAATCGACCAGCGGGACGGTGAGGCTCAGGCTCCCGGGGAGCCGGTGCCGGAGGTCGCCGTTGAAGACGATCCCCTCCACCGAGCCCTCCAGGCGGGAGGTCAACCTCTCGCGGAGTTGGAGCAGCCGCGGCGCCTCGGACTTCAGCTCGAGCCCAGACAGCTCCGCCGCCGCGCCCAGCCCCACCACGCCCGCTACGTTCAGGGTGCCGGAGCGGACTCCCCGCTCATGGCCGCCGCCGTGAATCTGGCAGGAAGGCAGCTTCGCCCCGTCGCGCACGTAGAGCGCCCCGACCCCCTTGGGGCCGTACATCTTGTGGCCGCTGATCGACACGAAGTCCACCCCGGCCGCCTTCACGTCGAGCTCCACCCTGCCCAGCCCCTGCGCCGCGTCGGTGTGGAAGGGCACGCCCTTCTCCCGGCACAGCCGGCCGATCTCCGCGATTGGCTGGAGCACTCCGATCTCGTTGTTCGCCAGCATCACGCTGACCAGGCAAGTCCGCTGGGAGATCGCCTCGCGCAAGCGGCCCAGGTCGATCCGGCCGTCTCGGCCCACCTCCAGGTATGTCACCCGCGCCCCGGCAAGCTGAGGCTCGAGCCCTTCCAGGGCTGAGGGAGCGAGCCCGAGCGGGCGAAGCATTCTGAGCTGCTGCTCGCGGGTCTTCTCCAAATATTTGCAGGCGTCGAGGATGGCCTTGTGCTCGGTCCGGACGGTGACGATGTGGTCGCGCTGTCCGCGCGAAGCCTCGGCGATTCCCTTGAGCACCAGGTTGTTGGATTCGGTGGCGCCGCTGGTGAAGACGACCTCCTTGGGGCTCGCTCCGAGAAGAGAGGCCAGCTGCTCCCGGGCGCGCTCCACCGCCGCCGCCGCCCTCATGCCGAGAGCGTGCTTGGAGGAGGCGTTGCCGAACTCGTCCGCGAGGTAGGGCGCCATCTCCCGGGCGACCCGAGGGTCGAGGGGAGTCGTGGCGTGGTTGTCCAGGTAGGTCAGGCCCAAGCGGTCAAACTCGCAGGGGGAAGGTAGCATCTCACCAACGGCTCCCGCCAATGGCATCCGGGCTCGCGCCTGGGTGGGCTAAGATGCCGCCCACCTGCGAGGGGCGGATGAAGATCAACATCAAGCTGCTTGGCCCGCTGATACGCGATACCGGCTACGAGAACGAATTCACCATCGAGGCGGCCACTCCGGCCTCGGCCCTGGAGAGCCTCGCCGGCCGCTACCCGGCGCTGCGCAACCGCCTCTATGAGGGCGGGCAGCTGCGCCCCCACCTGGCCTTCTTCCTGGACGACGAGGTCACCGCCGCGGAGAAGCTCTCGGAGCCGGCCAGCGACGGTGTCGAGCTGTGCGTCGGCGTCCCGGTCGCGGGAGGCTAGGTGACTACCGTCCCCGGCCGGCCCTTCCACTTCGTCACTTCGCTCAGGGCGTGGGACTTCTCCTCCGTCCACGTCCTCCCCCACGTGCTGCTCGACCGCTGCTACGAGGGCATGGAGGAATGGGGCCGGCGCAATCTCTGGCCGATGCTCGAGCTGGCGGTGGAGACCCGGGTGATGGCCGAGCCCTTCCATGTGGTGCTCGAACAGACCGGCCGGCGCCTCAACTTCCCCGACGACCGCACCCTGCTCGTCGAGCTGGACGGCTGGACCCTCTACAACCAGCGGAAGTTCCTCTTCGAGTGCACCTACTACCGCTGCGGCCGCAAGGTGCAGGAGCGCTTCGCCAGGGCCCTGGTGGCGATGTCCGGGGTGCAGATCGACGACCCGGAGACCTGGGCGGCCCACGTCGGCCCGCTCTCGCCCAAGATCGCCCAGCGAGTGACCGAGTTCGAGGAAGACCACCGCCTCGCCGGGGCGCGCTACCAGCACGAGCTGCGTCACCTCCACGGCGCGGAGTGGTTCAACGGGCCCGCGATTGAGCGGACCGCCGCTGCCCACCTGTGCGAGTTCACCGACATGGCGGTGTTCATGAACCACGCGCCCCAGCTCGCCGCGGAAGGCCAGGAGCTATTGCTGTCCGAGCTGAGGAAGGCCCACCCGGACCGCTACCAGCGCTTCGCCGCCTGCCGGAGGGGAGTCCCCTCGGTCTTCGCGGTCGACGTGAAGCTGCCGTTCTGGTTCCGAGAGCCATTCCGGCTGCACAGTCGCTGCTGCGAGCACGACGGCAAGCTCTGCTTCGACCACCGGGTGGAGGGCATCAGCCCGGCCCGCACCTGTGAGCGGTTCGTGGCCATCTATCCGCTCTGACCGCTACGTCGGATGGGGCTCGGCCGCCTTTCGCTTCTCCGCGATCCAGATGGCCCCTTGCCCCGGGAAGAGGCCCCGGACCCGCCGAACCTCCACCACCTCCAGGCCAAGCTCCTTCAGCTCGCGGGGGAGGTCGGCCCAAAGGTAGTGGCGCAAGAAGCTCGGAGTCTCGAACCACTCCCAGGGGGCCAAGAGCGCCTGGAGCACCCTTCCGGGGAGCGAGGCCGGCAGGTAGTAGTCGAACAGGAGCAGGTACCTCCGGGTCAGCCGGGCCATTCGGGAGAGGGCCTCGCGGCGGACCGCGGTGGGCATCTCGTGGAGACCCAAGGAGAGAGTGACGAAGTCAAAGGTCTCCGGGGGAAAGTTCACCTCCGCCACGTTGGCCCGGATCAGCCGGCGTTCGGGGTCGATGCCGCGAGCCCGCAGCTTCTCGGCGGCCTTGGCCAGCATCCCCTCGGAAACGTCCACCCCCACCACGTCGGCCCCCCGGGCGGCGAAGCGATCCAGCAGGCCGCCGGTGCCGGTGCACAGGTCGAGGACGCGCGCCCCAGGTTCGACCGGCAGGGCAGCTGCGGTCGCCTCCCAGGCGCGGTCGAGGATCCTCCCGAACCAGCGGTCGTAGCGCGGCGCGAAGCGATCGAAAGCGTCGGCCAGGCGCTGGAGCTTCTCGGGAATGGGCCGGAGATCCATCAGACATTCCTCTCATCCGGCGTCGCGATGCTGCTGGTCGAGAATCCGCTGCAAGAGCACGTGGGCGGGGCCGTCGTCCGGCCGCGAGCGGATGACTTGCTCGAACGCCAGCCGTGCTGCGTTCCACTCCGCACGCTCGTAGGCCGTCAAACCGTCCTGGAATTGGGTGATCAGCGCCGCCTGGTCCGGCGTCAGCTGCTCGCTCTTCCCCCACACCTCGAAGAGTCTGACGGGCTTGTTCCGCCCTTTGACTCGGATGCTGTCCAGCTGGCGCAGGGCGAACTCCTGGCCCAGGTGCTGGCGGGTGTGTTCGGTGATCAGGATTCCGGAGCGGTAGACGGCGGTGGTGGCCTCCACCCGGCTGGCGACGTTGACGGTGTCTCCGATAGCGGTGAACTCCATCCGCTGCTGGGAACCCACGCTCCCCACCACCGCCTCCCCGCTGTTGATGCCAATTCCCAACACCACCTGCCGCCGCCCGGCCGCCGCGTTGCGGGCGTTGATGTCCCTTACCGCCTCCTGGATCCGCACCCCGGCCGCCACCGCGTTGAGGGCGTCGTTGCCGTGGGAGTGGGGGGCGCCGAAGAGCGCCATCACCGCGTCGCCGATGAACTTGTCGATGATGCCGTGGCAGTCGTGGATCACCCCGGTGATTGCCGCGAAGAGCTCGTTGAGCTGAGCCAGCACTTGCTCAGGCTCCAGCTCCTCGGAGAGGCCGGTGAACCCTCGGATGTCGGCGAAGAGCACCGTCACCAGCCGCCGCTCGCCCTTGAGCATGCTCTCGGTGCCGCGTCTCAACAATTCGTTCACCACCGCGGGCGGGACATAGCTCTGGAACAGTCGCCGCAGGGTGTACTCGTTCCGGTGCGCCTTTCGGACCTTGGAGAGGTAGGAGGAGTTCTCCAGCGCGATCGCCCCCTGCGCTGAGAGAATCCCCAGCGTCTCCAAGTCGGAATCGGAGAAGACCTGCGCGAGGAGGTTGTTCTCCAGGTAGATGAGCCCGGCCAGCCGGCCTCCCACCACCATCGGCGCGCACAGCAGCGAGCGCTTCTTGCTCAGCATCACGCTCCGCGCCCCGGAGAGGTCCTCCTGAGCGTCGCCGACCACCACCGGGCTGCGCGTTCTCAAGACCTGCTCCAAGGCGGAGGTGCTCGGCACCGGCGGGGCCGCCTCGCCTTGGGCGTAGCTGGCCACCCGCCTCAGTCCCTTGGGCAGGCCCGGGTCCGACTCGGCCTCCTCCGGGTTGTAGAGGAAGATGCAGCCCGACTCGGCGCCGGTCTGCTCCGCCGCCACGCGGAGGATCTCCCGCTGGAGCTTCTCGGATTCGTCCAGCTTGCCAATCTCTTGGGCGATCTGCACCAGCCGATCGAGGGTGAGGCTGCTCTTCTTGACCCCGCCACCCTCCGAGGAACTCGGCGACTTGGCTCCGAAGAGCTGGGTGCGATCGAGGTTGCTCCGGCCGCCGGAGCCGGAGCGGTCGTCCACCGCCTGGTGCTCTGGAGGAAGGCTCCGGAGCAGGCCCACCGCTCCCTGCCGGCGGTAGGTCGCTCCCGCCAGGGAGTAGTACATCTTGCGGCGCGGGTCCTCGGCAGGCAGAAGGTCTGCCCACAGCTGGTGCGCTCGCGCCACCTCCAGCTTCAGCCCGAGCCGGGCGCCCTCGGAGATCGCCCGCTCGAGGAAGTGCAGCGCTCGGCCCTGGTCGCCCTTGTCGGCGTAGGCCATGGCGCTCACCCGGTAGGCTGCCGGCCCATAGGCGGGGTAGAGCAGCGGCACCCAACGCGCATACCGACACAGGCGAAGGGCGCGGCCGATGACCGCCGTCTCGGGTGGGTGGGTGGTGCGGCTTTGAAGCACCGCCACCTCCGCCAGGCCGGAGATGGCCTCGACCCAGTACTCCTGGGTGATGGAGTTCTCCCAGGCCACGCGCATCGACTTGCGGAAGCTCTCGGCGGCAGCGCTCAGGTCGCCCTGGAAGAGCTTCACCACCCCGCTGCTGCGCCAGGCGGCGGCGTGGGTGAGCGGGTCCGGGGCTGTGAGGGCCAGGCCGGCCTGCGCCGCCTCCTCCGCGGCGGGGGTGTCGCCCTGCGCGGCCCGGACCAAGGCGTCCATGTACCTGGCCACTCCCCGCGAAAAGTCGTCGTTGATGAGCTGGCCGTTGGCCAGCACCAGATCCGCGTACAGCCGCGCCTGGCTGAGGTCCCCCCGGAGCCGGTGAATCCATCCGAAGTGGATGTCGGCCAGGATCTGGCAAAAGAGGTCGCCCACGCCTTGGTTCACCTTGTTGAACGCGTTGAGCAACTCGAAGGCCCGGTCCAGCTCGCCGATGAAGTAGTAGGTCATCGCCTCGATGACCCGCGTGTACGACTGCATGGCCCCGTCCCTGAGCGACTGAGCCATCTTCACCGCGTTCTTCGCGAAGCGCTTCGCCCTGCCTCTCATCCGCGTGACGGTGCAGACGACGTAGGCGTGCTCCACCATCACCCGGGCGAGATCCCGGCATGGGCCCAGGCGCAGCAGCAGCACCAGCGCTCGCAGGTGGAAGTAGGTACACCGCTCCATGTTGATCATGAAGTAGGAATGGGTCTGCCGCACGAGGTGGCGCCCCACGATCAGCCGCTTCTCGCGCTTCCGGCGAAAGCGCGGCAGCAGCCAGGGCCAGCGTCCCCCGATGAGCGCCACCACCAGCCACCCCACGATGCCGATCAGCACCCCCAGCCTGCTCTTGGGCGAGTTCACGCCCAGCGTCTTCAGCGCTTCGTTCCCCAGGCGCGCCGCATCGTGGAATCGCCCCTGGCGGTCGAGGAGGTTGCAGATCTTGTCCATCACCCGAGCGCGGTCGAGCGCGCCGGAGAGCTGCGAGAGGACCCGCTCGTGCTGCTCGACCGCCTTGGCGAACTCGCCGGCGGCCGCGTAGGCGTCGCCCAGCCTTTCGGCGGCGGCGAGGGTGAGCCCTTGCTTGGACCTGGCCCGGGCCACCTCGAAGTAATGCACTGCCTCGCGGTTGGCGTACGTCTTGAGGCAGGCCTCCCCGGCCAAGAGGGCGTGCTCCGCGGCGCGCTCGTCGTCCAAAGAGAAGATGAAGTGGTGGGCGACCTCGACCTGGTCCAAGAGGGAGCCCTTGCGGCGCAAAGGCTCGAGCATCTTCGCGATGCGGAGGTGGGTCTCCGCGCGTTTCTCGGCGGCGAGCCGGTTGTAGGCCCCGTCGCGGAGCTGGTCGCTGGTGAAGGCGTGGCCGCCCGCCGCCCGCTCCAGAAGCCCCTCGCGAGTCGCCTGGTCGATCAGGTCGGTCAGGCGGTCCGGGTTCATTTCGGTGAGCTGGGCCAGCGCCGCCGCCGAGAACTCCTTCCCGAGCACCGCCGCGGTGGAGAGCAGGCTTCCGAGCTCCGGCGGAAGAGTGCCCAGCTTGTTGACCAGCAGCTCGGTGAGCGTGGGAGGGATCCGGATGCCCTCCAGCATGTTCACCTTGAGCTGCCAGCCCTGGTCGCTCGCGTAGATTGCCCCTTCGCGAATGAGCTGCCTCAACACCTCCTTGGTGAAGAGCGGGTTCCCGTTGGCGCGCCGCCAGATCCAGTCGGTGAGGGTCGCCAGCTCCTGGTCGTGGGCGTTCACCAGGCGGGAAACCAAAAGCCCCACCGTCTGACGGTCGAGCGGCTCGAGGTGTAGCACCTCGCCGTGGGTCCGCGTGGCGTCGGCGAAGCGGATCGCCTCCCCGAGGGGACCGGCCACTTCGCCGCCTTCGCTCCGGGAGGTGACCAGCACCAAGAGGTGGCCGTCGGAGACGTTCCTTTGCAGGTAGGGCAAGAACTCCCCGGTGGTGGAGTCCGCCCACTGGGCGTCGTCGAGCAGCAGCAAGAGCGGCCGGCCCTCCTCGCCGACCGCCCTGAGCACCCGCCCCAGCGCGAGGAAGAGGCGGATGTTCTGGGCCTCCGCCGAGGCGAGCGCCCCCACCTCGGTCGCGCCCGGGAAGACCTGCGCCGCCTCGGGGATGAGCGCCGCGAGCGCCTGCCCCACCTCGCCCACCTGCTCGCGCAGCCTCTTGAGGATTCGCTGCGTCTGGTCCTTCTGGCGCGAAAGCACCGACCGGAAGAGCGTGCCCAGCGCCGCCTGGAGCGGGGCGAGCGGCTGCTCCTGGAGCAGCGGGTCGCACTTGCCCACCAGGTAGACTCCGTTCGACTTCACCGCCTGCTCGGCGATGTCCCTCGCCAAGGTCGTCTTCCCGACCCCGGGCGACCCCAAGAGGAAGCAACACCCGCCGCGGCCATGGGCCGCCTCGGTGAGCCACTCGCGGAGGAGCTGACCCTCCGCCTGGCGGCCGTAGAGCTGGTTGAGGGCGCTCAGGTCGCGGCGGAAGTCCTGACGGCCGATCTCGATCGGCCCTTGCTCGCCCCGCTCGAGGGCGGCCTGGACCTCGGAGAGGTCGTGCAAGAGCCCGGAGGCCGACTGGTAACGCTCCTCGCGGTCTTTGGCGAGCAGCTTGAGCACCACCGCGTCGAGGCTGGCCGGAAGCTCCTTGCGCCGCGAGGAGGGGGGCGAGGGGCGCTCCACCAGGTGCTTGTGGAGGATCTCGCTCAGGCTCGCCCCGGTGAAGGGGCGCTCGGCCGTCACCAGCTCGTAGAAGGTGGCTCCCAGCGAGTACAGGTCGGCCCTCCCGTCGACGCCCATGTCCACCCCGCCGGTCTGCTCGGGAGCGATGTAGTGGGCGGTGCCGGCAATCCCGTTGGCGGAGGCCTCGAGGAGGAGCTGATCCGGCGCGACCAGGGCGAAGTCGATGAGGGCGATCCGCGGCCGCTCGCCCTCCAAGCGCACCAGGATGTTGTTCGGCGAGAGGTCGCCGTGGATGAGCCCGAAGCCGTGGATGTGCTCGAGCGCCTTCGCCGTCTCCGCGACGATCGCCAGGGCGAGTGGAATCTCCAGCGCGCCGCGCTCGGAGAGGAACCGCCGCAGCGTCACCGACGGGTAGTGCTCCATCACCAGCCAGAGCAGGTGCCCGGACTTCCCGAAGTCCAGGGTGCGCACCACGTTCGGGTGGGAAAGGTTGGCCAGCGCCCGCGAGTGGCGGCGGAACTGCAGGGCGTAGTCGTCGGGCGCCTCGAACGCCCTGAGGTCGATGAGCTTGACTGCGACCGGCTCCCCGCCCCGCTCCCGATCGCTCCCGCGGTACACCACTCCTATCGCCCCCGCCCCCAGTTGCTCGTGGAGTAGGTACCGCCCCCCGATCGGCTCCCGTGGAGGCAGGGCCGCTTCCAAAGCGGCGGACGCCGGAACCGACATGGCCCGCGATGGTAACACCATTCCGAATCCAACCGCATTGAAGCTCTACGGGGAGAGCGCACCGGACGACGTTCTTCACCGGAGCCAAGCGGTCGGCCGAGGGGTCGACCCCGAGGGCATTCGCTCAAAGGTGGCGTGTGGTAGATAGCGGAGCGGTCGAACAGGTGAGGAGGTCGGCCGTGAGCAGCTCGAAGTGGCTTCCCACCGCTTGCATCCTCTGCTCCCGCAACTGCGGGATCGAGGTTCAGGTGGACGGCGGGCACATCACCCGCGTGCGGGGCGACCGGGCACACCCGCTGTCCGAGGGCTACCTGTGCCAGAAGGCCGCCCGCCTCGACTACTACCAGAACCACGCCGACCGGCTCGCCTCGCCTCTCAGGCGCCGGGTGGACGGCTCCTACGAGGAAGTCTCCTGGGAGGTGGCGATCGCGGAGGTCGCCGAGCGGCTGCGGGACATCCGCGCACGCCACGGCGCGCGTGCCTGCGCCCTCTACGGGGGCGGAGGCCAGGGAAACCACTTGGGCGGGATATACGCCCGCGGGCTCGTGCAGGCTCTGGGCACGCGGTTCCACTACACCGCGATGGCCCAGGAGAAGACCGGCGACTTCTGGGTCAACGGCCGGCTCTTCGGGCGCCAGAGCTGCCACCTCACCGAGGGTGTCGAGCACGCCGAGGTGGTGGTGGTCATCGGGACGAACCCGTGGCAGGCCCACGGCATCCGCAACGCCCGCGAGACGCTGCGCGCGATTTCCCGCGATCCCGCGCGCACCCTGGTGGTCATCGATCCTCGCCGCACCGAGACCGCCGCGCTCGCCAACCTCCACCTGCAACTGAGGCCGGGCACCGATGCCTTCCTCCTGGCGGCGATGCTCTCGGTGATGGTGCGGGAAGGCCTGGAAGACCGCAGCTTCCACCAAGCCCGCACCTGCGGTTTCGAATCGGTCCGAGCCGCGCTGGCCGAGGTGCCGGTGGAGCAGTTCGCCTCGCGCGCGGGGATAGCCACCGAGGAGGTGGTGAAAGTGGCCCGCCTGATCGCGAGGGCGAAGAGCGCCTCGGTGCGGGTAGACCTGGGCTTGCAGCAGAGCCTGCACAGCACCCTGAACTCCTACCTCGAGAAGCTGCTGTTCCTCGTCCCCGGCCACTTCAACCGGCGCGGGTGCAACACCTTTCACACCTTCTTCGTGCCGCTGGTGGGCCACTCCGACGATCCGGCAGCCGGGAAGGAGAGCTGGACGACGACCGTCACCGGGGTGCGGGAGATCGGCAAGCTCTTCCCGCCCAACGTGTTGCCGGCGGAGATCGCCACCGAGCACTCCGGCCGCCTTCGCGCCCTGGTGGTGGACAGCGCCAACGTCGTCCTCACGGGCGCCGACACCCAGGCCTACCGCGCCGCCCTCTCGAAGCTGGAGTTGCTGGTGGTGATCGACGTGGCCCTCACCGAGACCGCCCGGATGGCCCACTACGTACTGCCGGCCTCCTCCCAGTTCGAGAAATGGGAGACGTCCTTCTTCCAGCTCGAGTTCCCCACGCAGGTCGCCCAGCTGCGCCGCCCTCTCTTCGGAGCCCACCCGGGGACCTTGCCGGAACCCGAGATATATCGGCGACTCCTCGTGGCCATGGGCAAGCTGCCCCGGGGAGGCTTTCCGCTTTTGCGGGGGGTGGCCCGCCTGAGCCGGCGGCTGTTTCCGGCGGCCCTGGCGGCCACGCTCAAGCTCCGCCCCCGCCTGGGCCCCTACGCGGCGTTCGTGCTCTACGACACCCTGGGGCGAGTGCTGCCGGAGGGAGCCGCTGCCACCACGCCGCTCTGGGCGGCGGCGCAGCAATACGCATCGCGCCACGCGGAGGCCGTGCGGCGCACAGGGCTCTCCGGAAACGGCGCCCAGCTGGGCGAAGCCCTGTTCGCGCGGTTGCTCGGGAGCCCGAGCGGCGCCCGGATCAGCACCCACGAGCATGGCGAGATGTGGAGGGTGATCCGTCACGCCGACGGGCGCATCCACCTCGACGTCCCCGAGATGCTGGATGCGCTGCGCGCGTTGCGAAGCGAGCCGGAGCCCGCGAATGCGGCTGCGTTCCCGCTCACGCTCATCGCCGGAGATCGCCGGTCCTACAACGCGAACCAAATCTTCCGCGACCCGCGCTGGCGGAAGACCGACGGGGACGGAGCGCTCCGCATCCACCCCGAAGACGCGCGGCAACTCGGACTAGCGGAAGGAGCCACGGCCGTCTGCGAGTCCTCGCGCGGCCAAATCCCGGTTCGCGTAGCGCTCGACGATACGCTGCTCCGCGGGGTGGTCTCGCTCCCACACGGGTATGGCAATGACTACCCCGACGGAAACGCTGGCCGGCGCGCCGCGGGCCCGATGCTCAACCTGCTCACGGACGCCGCACATTGCGATCCGCTCACGGCCACGCCGTACCACAAGAACGTCCGCGTGCGGCTGCGGCCCCGGTGAGGCGACCTCAACCCCCGGCTCACTTCTTTTCGACCACCACCCGGCAAACGGAATCGCCTCGAGAGAGGCACTGAGGCAGCGAGCACTTGTAGGCGGGGTTCATCCCTTCCACCATCCCCAGCATCATTCCGTCATAGGCGTGGCACAGGTCGGCGGAAATGTGCTGCATCGGGCACTTGGTGACTTCCTTCACGACCCTGGTCGGGCTGGCCTCGACGATGGTGCCCTCGATCTGCATCCCCTCGTCCGAGAGGTGGGGGAAGACGGCGATGCCCATCGCGTCGGAGCTCAAGCCAAGCCGCTCGAGCGGCGCCTTCTCTCCCAGCCGCTTGCCGCGCTCGTAGAAGGCGCGGTAGAGCACTTCACGCAGCTCCTCGGAGTCGGCACGTTCCGCTAGCGCCTTGAACAGCAGCTCCACCGTGTCCACGAACGTCGCGGTGGCGATACTGCGGGCGATGATCTCCGAGAATCTGGGAAGCGGGAGCTCCGCCATGATCGGTCCCTTTCGAAGGTCGGCTTCATGGCGGCTGGAGGTTACCATCAAGTCGCGAGGGCTGCTTTCCGCTCACGCAGAGCCGTCCCGCCGGTGAGCGACCCTGCGGGCGATCAGCGTCTCGCCTCCGACAGAAGACGGTGGACGGACCGCGCCGATCGGTGACAGAGTGGTGCGGTTCCTGGGAGGGAACCGTGGACACTAACGAAGTCACCAACACACTGCGAAAAATCATCGCCGAGGCCGCGGAGATCGAGCCCGAGGCGGTGACCATGGACGCTCACTTCATCAAGGAGCTCGACCTGGACTCGATGCTGCTGCTGGAGATCGCCGCGAAAGTGGAGAAGACCTTCAAGGTGAAGCTCGAGGAGCGCGACCTCAAGGAGCTCACCAGCTTGCGGCAATCGATCACCGTCGCGCAGAAGTACATGGCGCAGCGCGGTAGCTGACCGCCGGTGGCCGTGGGCGAAAGGTTCGCCGGTGCGGGCGGGCCGAGGGCGAGGCCGCTGCGGCAAACTTCGTGAAGTACCTCGGGCCCGGAGAGTTGACTTCGGCTGTTCTCTTCACCGCGGCACTCGGGTCGGCCTGCGTGACGGGGCCGGGATCGGTCGTTGACGGATGCCCGACGCTCTGAAAGCTCCCGGAGCAACTGGATGACCCTCGATTTCGACCAGATCTGCGCGCTGCTTCCCCATGCCTACCCATTCGTGCTGATTGACCGCGCAGTGGAAGTGGTTCCGGGACAGTCAATCACTGCGCTGAAGAACGTGACTGGGACCGAGCCCTTCGTACAGGGTCACTTTCCCCGGCGGGCGCTCATGCCCGGAGTGCTGATGATCGAGGCGGCCGCGCAGGCCTGTTGCCTGATGATGCTCGCGGGCCACCCCTCGCCCAAGCCCCTCTATGCCTTGGGCCGGGTGGAGCGCTTCCGTTTCCGCTCTCCCGTGCGGCCCGGGGATCAGCTGGTGGTGACCGCCAAAGCCGACAAGGTGGTGAGCACCGCGGCGATCGCCGAGGTGGTCTGCCGCGTCGGCGAAGTCGAAGTCGCCTCCGGAAGGCTCTCCTTCGGACAGGTGGGCTCGGCATGAGGACCTTTGCGTGGGCCTACAACGCCGCCACGCCGCGCGAGGCGCTGCACTGCGTTCCCTTCCTCTGCGAGCGCTACGAGGAGCTGGAGAGCCTGGCTCCGCAATGGACTCAGGCCGCGGAGGTCCTGGACTACCTCCGGACGCTGCCCGAACAGATCGAGCGCTGGCTGCTGTCTCCTTCGGAGCTGACCCCGGCGCGGCGCGAGTTCATGGAGAAGGTGCTCCTCTGGCTTCCGCCGCAGGTGACCGCGGTGATCGAGGACATCAGGTCCCACACCGGGGACGTGATCCGGGGCTACCTCATCTCCACCTGGCTGCTTCCCGAGCAGCACTTCACCCTGCCGGGCAAGGTGGTGGCCCAGCGCATCGTCCAGGTGGGGCACGTGGCGGAGCGGCTGGGCGCCTCGGTGCTCGGCCTGGGTGGCTACACCTCCATTTTCCCGCCGGGCATTCCGATGCAGCTCCAGGAGCAGCTTGCCCTGACCGTCACCTCCGGCAACTGCCTGACCGCAGCCATGGCGCTGGAAGGCGTCCAGGCGGGCGCGCTGAAGATGGGCATCGACCTCGGCTCCTGCCGCATCGCGGTGGTAGGCGCCACCGGCTCCATCGGAGGGGTCTGCGCGGAAATCCTGGCCCGCAACGTCGATTGCTCCTTGAGCCTGGTGGCGCGCACCAAGGAGAGACTGGCCCTGAAGGCGGAGAAGATCCGGCGTGAGACCGGGCGCGAGGTGCACGTCACCACCGACCTGCAGGAGGCCCTCTCGGAGGCCAACGTGGTGCTGCTCGCCACCAGCAGCCCGGAGGCGCTGGTGGCCCCGCACCACCTCGCGACCGGCTCGGTGGTCTGCGACGTCTCCAGGCCCACCAACGTCAGCCGCGACGTGGCCTCGGCGCGCGACGACGTGCTGGTGATCGACGGCGGGCTGGTGGAGGTTCCCGGCGGTTTCACCGCCCGCACCATGCACCCCTACTACGGGGTGCCGCCCGGCGTCGTCTATGCGTGCATCGGAGAGACGATGCTGCTGGCTCTCGAGAACGAGCGAGAGCGCGGCCTGGAGATCGTCAACTTCTCCACCGAGCGGGTGCAGAAGCTGAGCGCCGTGGCGGCCAGGCACGGCTTCAAGCTGGCCCACCTGCGCTCCTTCGGGGAGCCCATCGGCGACGCCGACATCCAGCTGCGGCTGGTCCGGAGCGGATTCCGCCAGCGGCTGGCCCAGCTCACCATGCTGGACGAGCTGGCCGAGGCCATCGACGCCAGCGCGGACCTGGTGGGGTTCTTCCGGCAACTGCTCCGGCGAATGGTGCGGGCCTTCAAGGCGGAGGCGGCCTCGCTGTGGCTGGTGGACGCCAACGGAGAACGGATCGTCTGCGAGGCCTCTGTGGGCCCGGCGGGAGAGCAGCTCGCCCGCTTCAGCGTCCCCATTGGCACCGGCATCGTCGGCGAGGTGATCTCCGGCGGGATCGGGCAAATCGTCTCGAACGCCCGGGCGCACGCCGCCTTCAATTCGAGCGCCGACAAGCAGACCGGCTTCCAGACCCGATCGATGATCTGCAGCCCCTTGCCGGGGATAGGCCGGGCCATAGGCGCCATCCAGGTGCTGAACCGGCTCGGCGAAGGAGAAGTCTTCACCGGGCAGGACCTTGCGCTTCTCAGCCTGCTGTCGCGCAACGCCGCGATCATGGTGCGCAGCGCCCAGCAGGGCGCGCGCATCTCTTCCGGACGGAACACCCGGCTGGTGCCGCTTGCGGAATTCATTGCGCGGATGGACGCCGAGCTCAACCGGGCTCGCCGCCACAAGCTCCAATGCTCCATCCTGGAGATCTGCCTGGAGTGGCAGGGCGACTCGCCGCCCTCGGAGCTGGCGCTGGCGGAGTTCACCTCGGCGCTGGTCTCGCTCACTCGCAGCGACGACTTCGGCTGCCGGGTCTCGCCGGCGAAGTTCCTGGTCTATCTGCCCCACACCGGCGACGCCGGGGCCAAAGCACTGGTGCAGCGGGCCCGGCCCAGCCTCGAGGAGAAGCCACTCGAGGGATTGAAGGCGATCTCAACCGTCATCCACCTGCTGGAGCCACTGGCGGGCCAAGGCGCGGCGACGCTGCTCGAAGCCATCGAAAGGTCCCCTGGCGGCGAGCGCAGCCGGCTGGTGTTTTCCCTTCCCGCGGGCGCCTGAGGCGCCCCACCCGCAGCTATCGGGCGCGCGAAGGGCGGCTCCATTCCGGGTCGGGCGGGTGGGTCGCGAGCAAGGGCCCGGCGATCTTGGGCTTGAGCCGGCCGGTGAAGGCGAGCCAGCGGGCGCAGTCGAGAAACATCTGGCGGCGCTCGCGGCGCGTCCAGCCGAGCTCTCGCTCCGCCTTGGAGGAGTCGTAGTACCAGTAGCGCCCCGCCCCCGCCCGCGCCCACTGGGTGGTCAGCTGCGGGGTTCTCCCGAGGAGGTGCAAGAATCCGTTCAGCATGGCCACGCTCGGAATTGCCAAAGCGCGCGGCAAGGGCAGGTACCGGGGCGAGCTCCCGCTGGCCTCGCCCAGCTCCCGCATCCAGTCGCGGTTGCTCGCCCCCTCGCCGGCGAGGATGTAGCGCTCTCCGGCGCGGCCCTTGCTCGCCGCTTGGAGGTGGCCGCGGGCGACGTCGCGGGCGTCCACCCAGGGAGCCCCGCCCGAGCCGAGGACTGCATCTCCGTTGATCAGATCGCACAACAGCCCCATGGAAGGGGTGAGCCGGTAGTCATAGGGGCCGAGCAGGCCCGCCGGCACCGTCACCACCAGCTCGATGCCGTGCTGCTCGGCCAGCCGGTAGGCCTCTCGCTCCGACTCGACCTTGGCGACCTCGTAGGGGGTGTTCTGCTCCTGGTTCCAATCCTTCTCGGCGAGGATTACCTCCGGGCTGCGCGAGTTACCCACCGCCATCACCGAGCTGGTGAAGACGACGCGCTTGACCCCCGCCTTGGCGGCAGCGGCGATGGCGTTGCGGGTTCCCTCCAGGGCCGGCCCCGTCACCTCTTCGGCGCGGGTGGTCCGAGTGCCGAGGTCGTAGACGGCGGCGGTGTGAAAGACGAGATCGCAGCCCTGGACCGCCTGCTGCAGGGCCTCCGCGTCGCGGATGTCGCCGTGGCGGTACTCGACGTCGAGCGACTCCAGGCCACGCAGGTCCGACGTCTTCCGCACGAACGCCGCCACTTGGTGGCCGTGCGCGAGCAGCTCGCGGCACAGGTTGGCGCCGACGTGACCACTTGCTCCGGTGACCAAAGCTCGCATTGGTTCGTTCCCGTGTCGGAGGTCGAAAGCGACACTCGCGCCGACCCTAGCATCGGTGTTCGACGGGGGGTATCGCGCCCTTCTGGCGGCGAGGGCCCGGGAGTCATTGCGCTCTGCCTCGGGCGGTGCTGGGATTCACCGGGGCCCTCGGGTGCCCGTTCCATGCAGGCGCGCGAACCGGTGGTGGTCATCGGAGCCGGGCTTGGCGGACTGACCGCCGGAGCGCTCTTGGCCCAGCGGGGGTTCGAGGTCGTAGTGGTCGAGCGCCACACCGTGCCCGGCGGCTACGCCACCTCCTTCCGCCGTGGCCGCTTCGTCTTCGAGGCGAGCCTGCACGAGATCGACGCGCCGCTGGACGAGTTCGACATCAAGGCGAGCGCGTTCTCCGAGTTGCGCCTGCAGGAGGACGTGCCGCTGATCGAGCTCGGGGAGCTTTGCACCATGCGGCTGGGGGCGCGCCGCGTCACTCTGCCCGCGCGATGCCGCGATCTCCTCCGGATGCTCTGCGCGCAGTACCCCGAGGAGGAGAGCGCCATTGAACGCTTCCTCGCGGCCATGCTGGGCTATAGCCTCACCGGCCTTGGCGGCGGCCTGGCGGGCGGTTCGGGGGTTCCCTCCGAGCGCCTTCACGCCGTGCTCGCCGAGCACTTGGGTCGCAGGCCCCGCTCCGACCCCTTGGCCGACTGCGAGCGTTGGTGGTCGCGCACGCTGGGAGAGGTGCTGGAGGAGTCCTTTACGGGACGGGAGCTCAGGCTGATCCTGGCGATGCAGACCAGCTATCACCTCGATGACCCCTTCCAGCTCCCGCTCCGGGCCTATGCGCTCGGGTTTGGCTCCTACTTGCGCCGGGCGGCCTACGTGCAGGGCTCCTCGCACTCGCTCTCGAGGGCACTGGCGGAGCGGGTCGTGCGGAACGGGGGCCAGGTCCTGCTTCGCCACGAGGCGACCCGCATCGAGCTGGAGGCCGGGCGCGTCTGCGCGGTGGAGGCGCGGAACCTGCGAACCGGCGCCCGCCGGCTCCTCCCGGCACGCTGGGTGATCTCCAACGCCTCGCCGCAGCAGACCTTCCTGCAGCTCTTGCCGCAAGAGTCGATCGAGCCCGAGCTGCGGGAGCGGGTAGAGGCGATCCTTCCCTCGCCGTCCATCACCGCCCTCTACCTGGGCCTTTCCGGCTCGCTCGCCGAGCTGGGAATGCCTTCCTACCTCTTGATCCACCTCCCAGGGGAGGAGCCGCCCGAGCTCCGCCGGTTCGCGGAGCTCTCGGTGCGGAGCCCCTACGGCGAGCGAATTTGGCACCTTTCCAACTATGGGGCGATCGACTCCAGATTGGCGCCGGAAGGCCACAGCGTGGCTTCGGTCTGCTTGCTCGACGAGGCCGCCGCCTGGCCACCCAGAGGCTCGGAAGCCTACCGGGCCCGAAAGCGGGAGGTGATGGAGGCGATGCTGCGGTCGGTGGAGCGGGAGATTCCTGGGATCCGCGACCGCATCGAGCACGCCGAGCTCGCCACACCCCACACCATGGCCCGCTACACCTTGAACCCTGCGGGCGCGGTCTACGGGGCCGCGTCGGTTGAGGCACAGACAGGCAGGCGCCGGCCCGACAACCGAACGCCGGTTCGGGGGTTGTACTTGGCGGGCGCATGGTCCCAGCCAGGCGGCGGATTCACCGGGGCGATCGGGAGCGGAAAGCTCACCGCCGAGCGGGTGGACGCCGCCGCCCGCCGGTTCCGTCGGCGTGGCCCCGCCGCCCCTAAGAGCCCGGCTGGCCAGCAATGAGTCCGCGGGCGACGGGTGGCTCGCCCGGGCTTTGGGCCTCGGCACCGCGGGCGTCGCCGCGCGAGTCTCGGCCTTCGCGCCAACGACCTGCCCGCGCGGCTCAGCCGGACCCCCGCGTGTGTCGCTCGATGACCCGCTGCAAGAACACGCTGGCTGGCCCATCTTGCGGGCATGCGCGGATCACCTCGCCGAAGGCCGACTCCGCCTTTAGCCACTCCCCCTGCTCGTATGCGCCAAGCCCCCTCTGAAACGTCTCGAGCAGCGCCGCCTGATCCGGGTCCATCTGCTCGCTCCTTCCGAGGACCTCGTAGAGCCTGACCGGCCTGGCTCGCCCCCCGACCCGGATGCTCTCGAGCTGCCGCACGCCGAACGCCTCACCCAGATGGACGCGGGTGTGCTCGGTGATGAGGATGCCGGTGCGGTAGGTGGAGGTGGTGGCTTCCACGCCGGAGGCCAGATTGATGGTGTCGCCCACGGCGGTGTACTCCATCCGCTGCTGGGAGCCCACGTTCCCCACCACCGCCTCGCCGCTGTTGACGCCGATCCCCAGGGCCACCGGCCGCCGGCCGGCGGTGGCGCTCCGGGCGTTGATCTTGCGGACCGCCTGCTGGATCCGCACCGCCGCGGTCACCGCGTTGAGTGCGTCGTTCCCCCGGGAGTTGGGCACGCCGAACAGGGCCATCACCGCGTCGCCGATAAACTTGTCCACGATGCCGTGGCAATCATTGATGACCTCGCTGATCGCGGCGAACAGCTCGTTGAGCTGGACCAGTAGCTGCTCGGGATCGAGCTCCTCCGAGAGGCCGGTGAACCCGCGAATGTCAGCGAAGAGGGCCGTGAGCACCCGCCGCTCACCCTTGAGCATGCCCTCGTGGTTGCGCCTTAGCACCTCGTGCACCACCGCTGGCGGCACGTAGCTCTGGAACAGCCGCCGCAGCGCGTACTCGCTGCGGTGTGCCTCGCGGGCCTTGGCCAGATAGGAGGAGTTCTCCAGCGCGATCACCGCCTGCGCCGAGAGAATGCCCACCGCCTCCAGGTCTCGGGCGGAGAAGACCCGGGAGAGAAGGTTGTTCTCGAGGTAGAGCAGCCCCACCATCCGCCTGCCCACCACCATGGGGGCGCAAAGAAGCGAGCGCTTCTTGCTGAGCATCACGCTGCGCGCTCCGGAGAGATCCTCCTGGGCGTCGCCCACGATGACGCGGTCGCGCGTCCGGAGCACCTGCTCCAGGACGCTGGTGCTCGGCAGGAGCGAGGCCGCCTCGCCCTGCACGTAGCTCGCCACCCGCGTCAGTCCCCTGGGCAGCCCCGGGTCAGGCTCCTTCTCAGGATTGTAGAGGAAGATGCAGCCCGATTGGGCGCCGGTCTGCTCCGTCGCCACGCGGAGAATCTCCTCCTGGAGCTTCGTCGGCTCCCCGAGCTTCCCGATCTCCTGGGCGATCTGCACCAGCCAATCGAGCGAAAGCTCGCTCCTACGGTCCGACTTGGAGGGAGGTCTGCCCGGGGTCTGCAACTCACCGTCCCCTCCGCTGAGGCTGCTCGAGCCAGAGGGCTCGTCGACCTCTTGGTGCTCCGCGGGGAGGCTCCTGAGCAGGGCCAGCGCCCCCAGCCGGCGATAGTTCGCCCCAGCCAGCTCGTAGTACATCTGGCGGCGGGGATCGCTCGCCGGCAGCAGGTCACCCCGGACCTGGTGGATCCTGGCCACCTCGAGCTGCATTCTCAGCCGGGCGGCCTCGGCCGTCGCCCGCTCCAGGTGGCGCCGGGAGCGGCGCAGGTCTCCCTTGAGGGCGTAGGCCATCGCCGAGACGCGGTGTGCCATCGGCCCGTAGACCGGATAGACGAGCGGCACGAGTCGCGCGAACCGGCACAGGCGAAGCGCGCGAGCCAAGGCCGCTCGGTTCGAGGCGCCCAAGGAGCGACACTGGAGCACCGCCGCCTCGGCGAGGGCCGGAATCGCCACCACCCAGTACTCCTGGGTGATGGAGTTCTTCCAGGCCACGCTCAGGGCCCTCCGGAAGCACCCGGTGGCGCCCTCCAGGTCGCCCCGGAAGAGCTTCGTCATTCCACTGCTGCTCCAGGCACCCGCGTGGTTCATCATGTCGGCTGCGGTCAGGGTCAGCGCGGCCTGGGCGGCTCGCTCCGCACCCGCCTCGTCACCCTGGGCGGCCCGGATCCGCGCATCCAGGTACTTCGCCGAGTTCAGCCCCGTGTTGTCGCCGATGAGCGTGGCGTTCGCCACCACCATCTCCACGTACGGCCGCGCCTGGCTGAGCTCGCCGCGAAGCTGGTGGATCCATCCGAAGTGAAGATCGGCCAGTTTTGGCAGAACAGGTCCCCCACCCCCTGATTCGCCCTGTTGAAGCCGTCGAGTAGCTCGAGGGTATGGTCCAGCTCCCCCAGGAAGTAGTGGGCCATCGCCTCGATCACCCGCGTGTACACCTCCATCGCGCGATCCCCCAATGAGCGGGCCATGCCCACGGCGGTTCTCCCGAAACGCCTCGCCCGGCCATCGAGTCGCATGACGGTGCACATCAGGTAGGCGTGCTCCGCCATCACCCGAGCCAGCTCGCGGCTCGGACCGAGGCGCTGGAGCAGGGCCAGCGCGCGCAGGTGGAAGTACATGCTCCGCCAGATGTTGATGAGGAACATCGAGTGGGTCTGGCGGACCAGGTGGCGCCCGACCAACAGCCACTTCTCGCGGTGGCGACGGATGCGCGGGACCAGGAACCTGAACCAGTCGCCGAAGAAGGCCGCGACGAACCACCACACGATGCCCACCAGCACCCCGAGGCGCGTCCTCGGCAGGCGCACGCCCAGGTCCTCGAGCGCATCGTGGCCGCGGCGCCCGGCGTCGTAGAACCGCCCCTGGCGGTCGAGCAGGTTGCAGATCTTGTCGATCACCCGCGAGCGGTCCAGCAGTGCGGAGAGCTGCGCCAGCACTTGCTCGTGCTGCCGCTCCGCCTTGGCCAGCTCGCCGGCGGCCGCGTAGGCGTCGCCCAGGCTCTCGGCGGCGGCGAGGGAGAGCCCCTTCTTTGACCGGGTCCGCGCGACCTCGAAGTAGTGCACCGCCTGCCGGCTGGCGTAGGTCCTGAGACAGGCCTCCCCGGCGAGCCAGGCGTGCTCGACCGCGCGCTCGTCGTCGCGGGAGTGGGTGTAGTGGTGGGCCACCTCGACCTGGTCCTGCAGCGAGCCCGCCCTAGCTTCGAGGCGGAGGACCTCGGCGCGGCTCCCGCCGGTCTCGGCGAACTGAATGGCTTTGGCGAGCGGCCCCTCGGGATCGCTGCCCTCGCTCCGGGCGGTCACCAGCGCGAGGAGATGGGCGTCCGAGGTGATTCGCTGGAGGTGGGGCAGGAACTCGGCGGTGGTGGAGTCTGCCCACTGCGCGTCGTCGAGAACCAGAAGCAGCGGTCGGCCTTCCTCGCCCACGGCCCGGAGCGCCTTCGCCAGCGCCAGGAAGAGCCGGGTGCTCTGGGCGCCTGCGGAGGCGAGCGCCGAAACCTCGGCGGAGCCGGGGAAGATTGGGCCAGCCGAGGGGATCAACGCGGCCAGGGCTTGCCCCATCTCGCCGACCTGCTCGTGCAGCCTGCGGAGGATTCGCTGCGCGTCCTCCTTCTGGCGTGAGAGCAGGGAGCGAAAGAGCGTGCCCAACGCCGCCTGCAACGGAGCCAGCGGCTGCTCTTGGAGGAGGGGGTCGCACTTGCCGACGAGGTACAGGCCGTTCTGCCTCACCGCCTGCTCGGCGATGTCCCTCGCGAGCGCGGTCTTTCCGATTCCGGGGGCGCCCAGCAGCAGGCAGCAGCTTCCCCGCCCGTGAGCTGCCTCGTTGAGCCTCGTGCGAAGGAGCTGCCCCTCGGTCAGGCGCCCGTGGAACTCGTTGAGGGCGCTGAGATCGCGGCGGAAGTCCCGGGTACCGATCTCAATCGGCCCGTCCTCGCCGGTTTCCAGGGCCCTGGAGATCTGCGCGAGGTCGTGCAGCAGGCCGGAGGCCGACTGGTAGCGCTCTTCGCGATCCTTGGCCAGCAGCTTGAGTACCACCGTGTCGAGGCTGACCGGCACACCGGAGCGCCGGGTGGAGGGTGGCGAGGGGCGCTCCACCAAATGCCTGTGGAGAATCGCGCTCAGGCTCTCCCCGGTGAAGGGGCGCTCGCCGGTCAAGAGCTCGAAGAAGGTGGCCCCCACCGAGTAGAGGTCGGCGCGCCCGTCCAGGCCCAGCCCCACCCCCGCGATCTGTTCCGGCGCGACGTAGTAGGCCGTCGCCGCCACTTCCGCGGAGGAGTGGGAAAGGACCAGCTGATCCGGCGAGACCAGCCCGAAATCGATGAGGGCGACCCGCGGCGTGGCGCCCTCTAGGCGCACCAGGATGTTGTTCGGGCAGAGGTCGCCGTGGACCAGCCCGAAGCCGTGGACGTGCTCCAGCGCGCTGGCCGTTTCCTTCATGATGGCCACCGCGAGGGGTATCTCCAGCGCCCCCCGCTCCAAGAGGAGCCTGCGCAGCGGCATCGAGGGAAAGTGCTCCATCACCTGCCACAGCAGGTGCCCCGACTTCCCGAAATCCAAGGTTCGGACCACGTTCGGGTGCGACAGACCGGCCAGCGACCGCGAATGGCGCCGGAACTGGAGGGCGTAGTCGTCGGGTGCGTCGAAGGCCCTCAGATCGATCAGCTTGACCGCGACCTGCTCCCCTCCGCGCTGACAGTCGGTCCCGCGGAAGACCACACCCACTGCGCCCGCGCCGAGCCGCTCGTGGAGCAGATAGCGCCCCCCGATTGGCTCCCGCGACTGCAGGGCCGCCTCCAGAGCTTCGGAAGCCGAAAGCCCCATGCGCGCGGATGGTAGCATCGATCTCTGGTCCGGATGAGAGGGCTCAAGCGAACTGGAGGGAGCTCGTGACGGCGACCGTCCACCGCAGCTTCTGCCGCCTGTGCACCGCCGCCTGCGGCACCCTGGTCACCACCGAGGGCGATACGGTGCTCGAGGTCTCCGGGGACCCCGCGCACCCCATCTCCCGCGGCTACCTCTGCCGCAAGGGAGAGGCGGCCGCTCAGCTGCACGACCGGCCCGACCGACTCGACTACCCGATGCTCCGGCGAGACGGCCGGCTGGCGCGCGTTCCGTGGGATGGGCTCCTGGACCACCTCGCCTCGCGCCTCTCCTCCATCCTGCGCGTGCACGGGCCCGACGCCATCGGCCTCTACCAGGGCACGGCGAGCTTCTACGACTCGGGCTCGCTGCTGGTGCCGGCGATGTTCCTTCGCTTGCTGAGGACGAAGAGCAAGTACAGCACCGCGACCATCGACATGCCGAACAAGCTCCTGGTCCCCGAGCTGATGTGCGGCCGCCCCGTGCTCTTTCCCTGCGTCGACCACGAGGCCGTCTCGCTCCTCGTGTACTGGGGCACCAACCCGGTGGTCTCCCACGGGCACTTCAACCAACTCCCCGATCCGGTGCGCCGGATCGACGCCGTTCGGCGCCGGGGAGAGGTCTGGGTGATCGACACCCAGCGGACCCAGACCGCCCAGCTCGCCAGCCGCCATCTCGCGCCCCGCGCCGGAACGGACTACGCCCTCCTCGCCTATCTCCTCCGCGAAGTGCTGCGCGACGGATCCGACCTCGCCTACCTCGAGGCGCACGCGGCCGGGGTGGAGCAGCTCGCTCGCTCGGTCGAACGATTCGGCCTGGAGGAGGCCGCGGAGATCACCGGGCTTCCGCCCTCGGACCTCACGGACTTCCTCGCGGCGATCCGGCGCCATCGCCACGTGGTGATCGAGACCGGCACCGGCACCACCATGGCCGCCGCTGCGAACGTCACCGAGTGGCTGAAGTGGTCGCTGGAAATCGTGACCGGGTCGACGAGCGCAGGCGGGGGACGGTGGTTCCACCCGGGCTGGCTTACGCCCCTCGACGCGACCAGGCCCCCCTCGAAGGGGGAGCCGGGGCCAGGGCCGCGCAGCCGCCCCGAGCTTCCCCGGCGCTGGGACCAGTACCCGTGCGCGGCGCTCGCGGACGAGATCGAGGCAGGGAACCTGCGGGCGCTGCTTGTATTGGGGGGCAACCCCGCCGTCGCTATTCCCCAGCCAGGCCGCGTCTCCCGGGCCCTGAAATCGCTGGAGGTGCTGGCGGTATGGGACATCCTGCCGACGGCGACCACCGAGTGTGCCACCCACCTTCTCCCCTCGGTGGACCCGTTCGAGAGGGCGGACCTGATCACCGTGACCGCGGCAGCACAGCCCGCGGTGTTCACCCAGCATACCCGCGCGGTGGTGCCGCCACGCGGGCAGCGGCGCGCGACCTGGTGGAGCTTCGGCCATCTCGGTCGGCTGATGGGAATGGACCCGATGCCCCGCGGGCTGGACCCGGACCAGGCGACCGATGACGACCTGCTCGGCGCGATGACGGGCCTTTCGCGGGTGCCGTTCGAGGGCGTACGCGCGGCGCAGGGGCCGGTGATCCTCTCGGGCGCCGATTACGACTGGGTTCACCGGTACCTCTTGCCGGAAGGGCGTTGGCGACTCGCGCCCCGGCCGCTGGTGGAGCAGTTGCAGGCGATCCGGCCACCCTCGGGGCTCGTGCTGCAGAACCGGCGCCAGCCCGGCCACACGAACTCGCTGTTCGTGGATCCGGAAGGTCCTCGCCGCGACCAGCCGCTGGTCCACATTCACCCCGCCGACGCCGCCGAAGCCGGTATCCGAGGGGGCGAGGTGGTGCGGGTCGCGAGCCCGCACGGCTCGCTGCTCGGCGTCGCCCTCGTGGACGAGGACATCCGGCGGGGCGCGGTCTCCATCCCCCATGGGCATGCTGGCACCAACGTCCAGCAGCTCACCAGCCCACGAGAGGGCATTGACCCGCTGACCGGGATGGTGCTCCACGTCGGCGTGCCCTTGAGCCTCGAGCCAGCGGCGCCTCCCGGGCGAAGCCCGGCCGGTTCCGGAGCCCTGACGAGCACAAAGGGCTGATACTCGGCTACCCTAACGGTTACGCAACCGGCGCCGGCTGGGCGCCTGGCGACTTTTGGGGAGGCGACCGTGGACTTCACGACTGAAATCGAGGTGGACGTGCCCGTGGAGGCGGCGTTTGCCTACTACTGTGACCAGTCATCCATCGGCGAGTGGATTCCCGGGGGGCGGATCAAGGAGTTCTCCGCGGTCACCCCCCCGCCCAAGCAGCGCGGCTCGCGATTCCGGATGGTCTACCGCTGCATGGGCGTGAGCTTCAGCTGCATCCTCGAGCTGGCGGCCCTCGAGCACTGCCGGGTGTCGATCAAGAGGCTGGTGGAAGGCGACTACAAGGACTACGAGCAGCAGTTCCACTTCAGGTCGATCGACGCCGGTCACACTCACATCCACCTGCAGGTCAAGGTCATCTTCAAGTGGGGCTGGCTCGGGGCGCTGACGATTTGGATGATGGGCCCGCTGGTGCTTTCCGACTTGCAGGGTGGGCTTCGCCGTTTCAAGGCAGGTGCCGAGCGGCGATTCGCGCAGGCCGTTGCCACTGCCTCGACCGCGCCGGCAGCCGCGGCGGCGCACTAGGAGCCGCCCGGCGACGGGCCGCCGCCGTTACGGGGGCGCGTCCCGCCATGGCGCGGCGGTGGTGGCCCCTGCCTCGGCGAGCAGCGCGCGGTACCAGGCCAGCGCGCGGCTGGTGCGGTCCAAGAGCGACTTCGCGCCCCAGACCACCGAGAGGGTCCTGGTGGTGCCCGCATGAGTCTTGGTGCGCTGCGAGTCCTTCACTGCATTGGCGCAGGGCCCCAAGCCGTCGAAGAGGCAGATGAGGCCGGCGAGCTCCATCTCTTGCCCCGAGGCGTTGAAGACGTACCGCGCTCCCTCGGCGGCGATGGCGATCCGAAAAGGCGGGACCGACCGGTCCAGGTCCACCACGCTGATTGGCAGCCCGCTGTGCAGCGACACCGCGTTGCAGGCGTCCACCGCCAGGTTGATGGGGCTCAGGGCGCCCTCGGAGGCCGCGCGGATCAAATACTCCGACGCGGGTTTCCCCCTGCCGGTGGGCTTGTACCCTCCGTGCCTAAGGAGGTCCCGCACCGCCGCCCGCACCGCCTCGTCGGAGCGAAGCGGCGCCTCGGCCGAGGGCGAGAGCAGCCGGATAAGTCCTTCGCCGCTCGAGATCTCTGCGAGGGGCCGGGCAAAGGTGGTGGTGAAGGCCTGGGCGTCCAGGAGCGGATGGGGCTCGATGGTCAGCATCGGCCCTGTATAGAGGAGGAACTCTCCTTGGGACACGGCCGCCCGGGAGGTACCTTCGCGGTCGATGCGCTTTGTGCTGGCCCGGCTCCTCACCGGCCCCGAGCTGTACCGGGAGGTAGTGCTCGACAAGTTGGCCGGCGCGCGCGAGTCGGCCTGGATTGCCACCGCCAACGTGAAGGCGATGCTGGTGGAGCACCGCGGCCGCTTCGAGCCGGTGGTGGAGCTGTTCTCGGAGCTGTCCTCCCGCGGGGTGGAGCTGCGCCTGCTCCACGCCGAGCTGCCGAGCCGGCCATTCCGCGCTGCCTTCGACCGGCGGCGCAGGCTGGTAGGCGGCGGCCTCGAGCTGAAGATTTGTCCGAGGGTCCACTTCAAGTGCCTCTTGGTGGACCGGGCCTGGCTGTACCTGGGCAGCGCGAACCTCACCGGCGCCGGGCTGGGCGCCAAGCACGAGCACGGGCGGAACTTCGAGCTGGGCCTGGTCACCGAGGACTTCGCGCTCATCGACCAGGTGGCCGCGCTGTACGAGTCAGTGTGGTCCGGCGCCGAGTGCGGGCCCTGCCGCCTGCGCGAGAGCTGCCCGGATCCGCTCGGGCCGGCCACTCCGCACCGCCCGGGCTCACCCATCAGGCTGGGCAGGCCGCGCCGGCTTCGGAGAGGATGAGCCGGTGAGCATCAAGGCGGTCATCTTCGATTTGGGCAACGTCCTGGCCTTGCACGACAACGCTCATCTGGTGCGGCGGATGGCGGCGCGGTGCAGCCTCTCGACATCGGAGCTGGAGGCGCGGCTCGACCGGCCCCTCTGGGAGAAGGTCCATCGGGGGCTCATCCGGGGAGAAGGCCTCCGCGCCGAGCTGTGCCGGAGGCTGGGGGCGGACATCCCTCGGGAGGAGTTCCTCGAGCTGTGGAGCTGCCACTTCACCGTCAACCGGCCGCTCTTGCCCTGCGTGGAGGCGCTGATCGGCCGGGTGAAGCTGCTGCTCCTCTCCAACACCAACGACCTCCACTGGGAATACCTTCGCCCCAAGCTGCCGTTGCTGGAGAGGTTCGACCACCTGCTTCTCTCCTACGAGCTGGGGCTCATCAAGCCCGAGCCGGCCATCTACCTGAGGGCGCTGGAGCTCTCTCGCGCCGCGCCGGTGGAGGCGGTGTTCTTCGACGACCTCCCTGATTACGTCGAGGCGGCGTGCCGGGTGGGAATCCACGGGCGGCTCTTCCGCGAGCCGGCCGAGCTCTGCGCGCAGCTCCGCGCCCTCGGATTGGAGCTGCCCCCTACGGCTCCGCGGACGCTCTGAGCGGGTGGCCTTTTTCATAGGCCCCGCAATACTTGGCGGCAGGGTAGCGATAGGGCGGGTCGTCGATCACCGACCAATGGTAGGCGCCGTCCTTGATGAACAGCCCGGTCAGCATGTACCCCGTGTAGGCGCCGAAGTCGTTCCTGCCATCCACCTCGAAGCAAACGCGGTAACCGTAGAATGCGTACACCTCCGGCTTGCCAAACTCTTGGCGCAGGCGGGCCAGATTGTTCTTGCCAAGAGGCGAGTCGGCGTACGCGAGATAGGCCTTCTCTGGACCTCTGATGTTTCTGACCTTCCCGCTTTCTGGATGGGTCAAGTGCTCGTCGACGTAACGGTTGATGATTTGTTTGGCTTCTTCTGGGGTCGGAGCAGGGCCGTAGTCGCCGTTGAGGACCTCCTCCTTCGTCGGAGGCTTGCTCGCTGCCGATAGCGCCAGGCAGGCCGAGCTCAGCAAACCCAGCCCAAGCAACGCGACAACCGCGGTCCGCCTCGTCATGCTGCGCCTCGCTTTCGTGCTCCTGCTCACGATGGGATCGCGTGCACGGACGGTCAAGAAAAAAGAAGGAGCGCTCATCCCCACGGCGGCGGCTCAGCGGGGCGGCTGCGACGCGAGGCGCGCGACCTCCAGCTCGATGCCCGCGGCGGAGTTTTCCTCCTGGCCGAGCAGCGGCAAGGTCAGCCAGAGGGACTTCGCCCCCGAGAGGGTGTGCCTCCCGGTGCCGAGCAGGTGTTGCGTTTCGGCGGTGGGAGACCCATCCAGCCAAAGCGGGCGCGAGCCGTCGGGAGTGAAGACCGCCGCCACCGCCGCGGCGCCGTCGGACGACAGCCCGATTCGATAGGAGGCTTCCGGATCCAGCCGCCGGATGAGGAAGCGGTCTTCCGGGGCGACGTACACCGCATGCTCTCGAGCGTCGAGCAGGTAGACCTCTTTCCCGTCCTCGGACACCACCGCCACCTGGAAGGTGCCCGCGTTGTATTGCTGCGCGCGGTCGGTGAGCAGGAATGCATAGAGGAGGGTGGCGCGGCCGACTTTCACCGCTGAACCGCCGAGCTGGCCGAACGATTCGCCTCCGTGGGCCGGCGGCTGCTCGAGCATGTAAAAGATGCGCCTCGCCTCGGGCCGCAGGATGGAGATGAGCCCCGGCGGGCGCGGAGCCTCCGGCCGCCAGGCGCCGCTCCGCTTCCGCGAGTCTTGGTCGAAAGGCGGCGAACGCCCGCGGCCAGACTGCTGAGCCGCCAGCGCCGGATCCACCAGATCCAGCGTCGCCGAGCCCGAGGCGGAGACCGTGTAGTGCGAGAGCAGATTGAGCGGAATCCGCAGCGCGCGCGACGAGGGGATGTGCACCGAGTGGCGCCGGGACGAGAGCGTCACCTTCACCGGAGGCGCCTCGGCATCGAAGGCGACGCCCTCCGCGGAGGGGATCGGCGCCATCGCCGCCGGCTCCTTCGCCTCGGCCGGCGACCCTCGCGCCTCCAGCCGCGCGTGGAGGTGCTTCATCGACGGCTCCAGCTCCCGCGAGAAAGGAAGGTAGCCGCTGGCCACCAACTCGATTCGCCGATGCCGGTCCGCGGAGAGCCCTTGCAGGGTGAGCGGCGTCGCCCCCGTTCGAAGCTTGCCGTCCACCAGCACCTGCGCTCCGGCCGGCTCGGAGGTGACCAGGAGCGAGTAGGTGGGCTCTGGCCGCTCGAGCCAGTAGCCGCCGGCGACAAGCCCGGCCGCCCCAAGCAATGCCCAGGGCCAAATCCGAAATGGCCCGGCCCGCGGGCGGTCGGCTCGAGGGCTTTGGGCCGGAGCGCTCGCGATCGCCTGCGCTGCTTGCCCTCGCCTCGGCCGCTTCCGGTCGGGGAAGAGCTGGGAAACCACCTTGGCCGGCCCGTCGGCTTGTTCGCGCCTGGCGAGCTCTTCCAGCGCGGAGGTCAGCTCCTCCGAGGAAGGGCGGCCATCGGGTGAGAGGGCGAGCGCGCGCTGCAGGACTCCTTCCAGTTGAGGGTCGATGGAAGGGTTGGCCTCGCGCGGCGGGTCCAGCTCTCCGGTGGCGATGCGGGAGAGCCGATCGCCCTCGTCCCCTTGCACCGGAAGCCGGCCGCAGGCGAGCGCGTAGAGCGTGGCGCCAGCGGCGAAGACGTCGCTCCGGGCGTCCACCTCGCGGCCGCGGGCCTGCTCCGGCGAGAGGAATGGCCTCGCGGCGCCCGCCACCCGGAGCCTGGCCCGGGCCATTCCGAAGCCAGCGAGCTTCACCTCTCCGTCGAACGACACCAGCACGTTGGAGAGGGACACTCCCCGGTGCAGCACCTTCTGGGAGTGCGCGTGCCGGAGCGCGCGAGAGACTGGGAGCACCAAGCGCGCGGCGAGGCCGGCGGAGAAGGGAGCGAGCTTCTCCTCGATGGCCCGCGGGAGCAACTCCTCCAGGCTCACTCCTTCCACCCACGGCCGCGCGAGGAACAGCCTCCCATTCCGCTCGCCGATAGCTGCCACGCTTGCGATGCACTCGTGAGAGAGGCCCTTCGCCACTTCCGCGTCCGAGAGAAACACCTCCCGGAATCCGGCGTCGCGGCTCAGCTCCGGGTGCATTCGCTCCAGCGCAAGCGGCTCGGGTGCCCCCGCGCGCACCGCCCGGAACAGCTCGCCGGTGGCGCTCTCCGCCACTTTCTCCAACAGCCGATACTCGCCGAATGGCTCCGGGGACATCCCTCCACCCGCCCCGAGGCTACCTCCTCGAGCGCCAAAACGCCGCCGAGGCCGAAAAATCGGCCGCGGAGCGTCTCCGGGCCTCAATCGGAAAGCATAGGGATAAGCCCATAAGTTTCGATGGTTTACGGGCACGCCGTGGGGGGACTAGAGTGGGGCGGCCAAAAAGGCGACAAGCCGCTACAGGGCTGTACGCTTCGACTGAATCCGGGAGGGTGTCGAAGGCCTTGATGGAAGAACGGCCGGAAGCGCTCCTTAGGAGCGCGCTCGAGAAGATCGTGTACTTCGAGGCGCGCTCGGAGCAGCTCGCCAACGACCTCGGCGCGGCGAAGGCGGAGGGCGAGCGGCTGCGGCTCGAGCTGGCCCAGGCGGCGCAGCGGGAGATAGAGCTTCGGCGGCAAGTGGCGGAGCTGGAGGTGCGCTCCGGCCGCGCCCACGCTGAGCGGGAGGAGCTGAGGCGGATGAACGAGGCCTTGCGCGCCGAGCGGGCCGAGCTCATCGGAAAGCTTCTGGAGGCGGCCCGCATCCACGACGCCGGCCAGGCGCGCTCCGCAGAGGAGCAGTTCGACCTGGCCCGCTTCATCGCCGAGCTGCGCAGCGAAGCCTTGGCCAAGCGAGAGCAGGCGTCGGCCAAGCAAGACGCGCCCGCGCTCGCGGTGGCCGCGGCTTCCAGCTCCTCGGGGGTGGCCCACCACGCCGAGCGGCTCATGGCCGAGGGCCGGCTCGGCGTCTCCGCGCGCCAGCTCGAGGAGCTGTCCGGGGGCGAGGGTTTCATCGGCCGCACCGAGGAGACGCTGTTCGGCTTCTCGGTGAGAGAGCTCTCCGCCCTGGAGCCGTCCGCGCGCGTCCGGGCGGCGGAGCGGCTCACCGCGCTCGGCCATCCGGCGGCGGCGCCGGCTTTGGCCACCGCCCTCCACGCGGAGGCGGAGCCGCAGGTGCAGGTGGCCCTGCTCTCGAGCTTCGCCCACTTCGCCAAGGAGGAAGGGGCGCCGGTGGTGGCGCCCCTGCTCCAGTCCAGGCTGCCCGGGGTGCGGATGGCCGCGCTCAAGGCGCTGCTCGCCATCGACCCCCAAAGGGCCGGGCCGCACCTCGCCGCGGCGATGAAGGACCCCGACCGCGCGGTGAGGCGGAGGGCTTCGCTGCTGGCGCTCTCCCTCTCCGGAGAGGCGGCGCGCAAGCTGGGAGCGGAGGCCATCGCCGACCAGGACCCGGAGGTCCGCCGGCTGGCCGCGCTGGTGTTGGGGGCCTCCGGCGCGGAGCAGGCGAAGGAGTGCCTGTTCTCGGCGCTCAGGGATCCGGAGAAGAGGGTGCGCCAGGCGGGGGCACAGAGCCTCTCCCGGCTGCTGGGGGAGGACCTCTCGCCGGTGGTGGAGATGGACGAAGCCCAGAGGAGGCGAGAGGTGCGGAGGCTCTCCTCCTTGCCGCTCTTGCCGCCGCAGCCGCTGCCCACCCCACCCGCCGCCGAGCCCCAGGCCCCGCCGAGGCTCGTCTCCGAGGAGCTGTGCGCGAAGCTCCTGGTGGAAATCCGCACCGCCATCCGCGGGCGCAGCTTTCCCGAGCTGGAGGCGGCCGCGGGGGTGGAGCCGGCCGCGGTGCGCGAGGCCTGCGAGCTACTTTTGGCCCGGGGCCAGGTGGTGCGGCGCGGGGCGAAGCTCTTCGCCGCCTGAGAGGTGAATGATGAACCCTCCCGTCTACAGCGCGAGGTTGGCCGCCGAGATGTTGAAGGTGCCGGCCAAGGCCCTCGCCGCGGCGATGGACAAGCAGAGCTATTCCGCCGAAGAGGTGTGGGAGCTGCGGGACAAGCTGGCCCAGCACCCACCCTCGGTGGGAAACCGAAAGCAGCTCTTCCTCAACTTCAAGGGCGGCACCGGGAAGACTTCCCTCTCCACCTCCTATGCCTACCGGCTGGCGGAGATGGGCTACCAAGTCCTGGTGGTGGACCTGGACAGCCAGGGCCACGCCACCAAGTGCCTGGGCTACGAGGGCGAGGAGTTCGAGCGCACCCTGCTCGACGTGCTGGTGCGGAAAGTCCCCGTCTCCCAGGTCATCCAGAAGACACCGCTCCCCAACCTGGACTTCATCCCCTCCAATCTCTCGATGAGCACTATGGACCTCTCGCTGATGCCGATGGCGGGGAGGGAGTTCAAGCTGAAGAACGCGCTTCGGGAGGTGGAGGGCCGGTACGACCTGGTGGTCTTCGACGCGCCGCCCTCCTTCGGGCTGTTGAACCTGAACGCCCTGATGGCCTCGGACGACCTCCTCGTCCCGGTGCTGGCCGACTTCCTCTCCTTCCACGGGCTCAAGCTGCTCTTCGAGACGGTGCAGTCCTTGGAGGACGACCTCGGCCACGTGCTGGACCACGTCTTCATCGTGGTGAACTCCTTCAACGCCACCTTCAAGCTGGCCAAGGAGGCGCTGGAGGCGCTGAAGGAGCACTACCCGGATTACCTCTTGCCCAAGGTGGTCCGGCAGTGCACCAAGTTCGCTCAGGCCTCCAGCGAGGGGGTGCCGGTCTTCGTGGCCGACCGCGACTGCAAGGGTGCCCAGGACGTCCAGGCGCTCATCGACTTGGTGCTCTCCCGGCTGGTTTCGGCGCGAGAGGGCGCACAGAAGATGCGCGCGGGCTAGGCCGCGCATACCGAGGTGCACATGAAGAAGGCATTCGACCAGAACGTTTCCCGGGCCAAGCCCCGCCTGAGGCTCGGGGCGATCTTCCCCGAGGCCGCCTCTGCCCAGGCCGAGCTGCAAGGGAGCGAGCCCGCCTCCGCCGCGCCGCCGGCTCCAAAGGAGGAGGCGGTGCTCCGCGCTCCGCAGCCCGAGCCGGAGGCGGTGCTGGCAGTCGAGGTGAAGGCGCGGGCCGAGCGCTCCCGCTCCCCCAAGCTTCCGGCGGTGGAGGCAGTAAAGCGCGCCCTCTTTGAAGGGCCGCCCAGAGCCACCGCGGAGCCTCCCTCCCCCATGGTGGAGGTGCAGACGCCCGCGCCTTTGGCCGACCCGGCCCAGGACGCCCGCGAGCGGAGGGAGAAGCTGCGCGAGCGGCTGGCGGCGGTGAAGGAAAACCCTCGCCCCGAGCCCTTGCCGCCCACCGTGGCCGAGGCCGGGGTGCTCGCGGTGGAGCGCATCTCTTCCTTGCAGGCGGAGCTTTCCAAGCTCAAGGCGCTCAACCTCTCCCTCACCCAGGATCTGGAATCGGCCCGCCGACAGTCCGAGCGCGCCACCGAGGAGGCGAGGCTTCGGATGGACGAGGCCAAAAGGCTCTCCGCGGAGATGGAGGCCAGGGCCAAGCTGCTCTTGGAGCTGGAGCGGGAGCTGGAGTCGTTGGAGGGTGAGCGGGACGAGGCCCTCTTGGCGCTCCAGGAGTCCCGGCGCAGCCTGGACGCGGCCGCCAAGGAGCAGGATGCGCTCAAGGCGGAGATCGGGAAGCGGGACCAGGCGCTCGCGGAGAGCCTCGCCGAGGAGGAGCGGCTGGCCTCCGAGCTGGAGCAGGCGCACCGCGACGCCGACGGGCTCCGCCGCTCGGCCGATGCGCTCCGCGGAGAGCGCGACACCCTGGCCCGCCAGGTCGCGGACCTCACCCGGGAGCGCTCGGAGCTGCTCCAGGCGCGGAAGGCGCTCCAGGAAGTGCACCGCGCGCTGGCCCAGGCGGTGGTGCGCTGACCAGCGAGGCCGGCCGCGCCCTCATTGGTCCGCGGCAGACTCGAGGACGTCTCGAGCGCTCACCACCTCCGCCAGGTTCGGGCCATCGAGCGCCCAGAGCCTCAAGGTGAGCTGCCGGCCGGCGAGAAGCGGGAATCGCTCGGCCTTCCGCCGGAGCTCCTCCAGCCGGCGGGGGATCTCCGAGGCGCCCAGCTTCGACTTCACCTCGCCGACCAGCACTCGCCCGTCCCGCTCGGCGACCAAGTCCAGCTCGAGCTCCAAGCCGTCGAGGCCCTTCCCCCACCAGCGCGAGGCAGGTCCAAATCGGACGCCGGCGATGCGCATCTGGGCCACGCTCCCGCGCGCGAGGTCTTCCCAGATGCCCCCGAGGTAGCGCGGCCAAGCCGCGCGCAGCTCGGCCTCGACTTGGCTGAGCTGGCCGGCGGCGAGCCGCGAGCGGTTGGGTTCCACGAAGGTGTAGCAGAACCGAAGCAACGGCTCGGCGAGGCGATAGAAGGAGCGCTTCACGTCCCGGTGCGACGCGCCGAACGGCGTCTCGCGCACCACGAACCCGAGCTCCACCAGCCGCGCCAGCGGCCGCGACAGCGACGTTGCCGGCTGGCCCAGCCGCGCCCCGATCTCGGCGAGCCGATGGCAGCCCTGGCCGATGAGCGAGAGGATGGACGCCGCGCGAGTCGCCGCCTCCAGCTCGTCGAGGATGAGCCGCTCCGGCTCGCGATGGAGCGGGCCCTGCGGGTCCAGCACCAGCGCGCGGACCGCACTGCGCTGAGTGCGGTAGTCGAGCGCCAGCTCCCAATACCGGGGGACGCCGCCCCACACCGCCCAGCGGTCGATCGCCTCCATCGGTCGAGCGGCGTGGAAGGCTTCAGCCAGCGAGCGGAGCCCGAGAGGCTCGAGCTTCAGGATCTCCTGAGCGCGGCCGTAGAGCGGCGAAGTGGCATCCAGGACCAGGCCCTGCATCGTCCGCTGGGACGAGCCGCACAGCAGGAGCGCGCGCCGGCGGTCAGAGTCGACCAGCCCTTGCAGCGGCGAGCGACGGCCTCCCGCTGGAGCGGTGCGTCCCGGTCGTCCCCGACGAAGTAGACCGCCGGGCGATTGGCCAAAAGCTCGCGAATCAGCCTCGACTTGCCGAGCCGGCGGCGGCCATAGAGGCAGAGCAGTCCGCCCCGGCCGAGGGCCCTCCGCAGCCGGACGACTTCCCGCCTGCGGTCGAGAAACGGGAGCTCCACACGAGCTATTATGTTCTCGGAGCATTATGCCGACAAGGCATAATCAACGCCGGAGCACGGCCAGCTCGGCGCCGAGCGGTGGCCGCTTGTAGCGGCGGAAGGGCCAGTCGGCGTAGGGGCTGAAGCCCGCGGCGGAGGGGCGGAGCCCGGCGAGCCATCGGCTGAGCGCCGCCTGCCGGCCCGCGTTCGGGGGAATGCCCGTCCCAGGCCCCTTGTCCTCCGGCAGCCGGCCGAGAAGCTTCAGGTACTCGCCGGGGTCGTACCCGGCGGAGATGAGCAGCTCGGCCGAGAGGCGATCCGCTCCCTCCCAGTCGAGCTGCGAAGCGACAGACTCGGCGATGGACTGCTCCGCCACCTGGAGCATCAGCTCGTCGGACATCTTGCGTGCCGCGCGAAGCGTCTCTGCCTGCCGCTCGTCGTGGGGCGTGGCGAGCTGTAGCGTCACCTCCGGGTTCAGCTTGCGGCCCGCCTCGCTCATCAGCTCGAGACGGCACCGTTCTTCCCGAGTCTTCGACGCCACTTCGAGATGGCTCTTGAGCACGACCTGCCCGATGCCGTTTCCCAACACTCCGGCGAGCTCCGCCTCGTTCTCGAGCAGCCGCAAGAGGCCGGCGGTGACAAGGACCAGGCCTCCCGCGCCGACGCAGAGGCGAGCCTCGTCGGATCTGAGGACTCCGAAGGTCCAGGGCAACGTCGGCCGGGGCGACTGGGCGCCCAGGTTCATCCCCACCAGGTTGACGTAGCGCTGAAGCCGGTTTGCCGCGGTGTCCGGCGGCGAAGGCAGCGCCATCGACTCCTGGAGTGAGAGGCCGTCCGGGACGTCCACCCAGAAGCCGCCGTTTTCCCGCGCGCAATCGATGGCCCGCTTCTCGCCGATGAGCCGCTCCTCTTCGAAGGGAATCGGTCGCCGCCGGAGCGACTCACAGCGGGCCAGCTCGCGGTGAAGGCGGTTGATTCTCTCCGAGGCGGAACGAAGCTCTGCCGCGGAGGGCTCGGGCAGCGGCTTCGGCTTGGGAGCCCAATTCTTCGGCGCGCAGCCGGCGAGGGCGGCGAGCAGGAGGAGCGAGCACCCGCTGCCGCCCCGCATGGCCTACTTCTTCCTCACGGCCTTCAGCTCGTCCCTGAACGCCACCGCCGGATACTTCTCGAACGGCCAGTCGGCGTAGGGCGAGAAGCCCGCTTCCGCCGAAGAGGGCTTGACGCCGTCTCTCCAGCGCCTGCAGGCCTTCTGCCGGTCGGCGTTCTTGGGGTGGTGCGCCCAGAGGCCTTGGGCCTCGGGCAGCTTCCCGAGGAACTTCACGTATTCCTCGGGGTTGTACCCGGCGGCCACCAAAAGCTCCATCGCCACCCGGTCCGCCGCGTACTCGTCGTCGTGGGCGAAGCCGTTGGAGGTGATGTCCTCGATGATCTTGTCGGTGAAGCCGGCCATCATCTTTCCGGCCTTGTCGGCGGCCTGGCGGGCCAGCCCGTCGAGGTCCAGAAGCCCGGCGGGGGAGCCGAGCATGCTGTTCACCGATTGGATGTCGATGTGCACCACCGTGCCGGCCACCGCCTTCCCCGCCTCGGCCAGCACCGCCGCGTCGCACTGGTTCGCCTTCACGCCGGAGTACAGCTTGAGGGCGTGCCGCTCGGTGATGTGGCCGATCTCGTGCGCCAGGACGCCGGCGAGCTGCGCCTCGTTCTCCACGTTCTGGAGCACCGCCCTGGTGACCAGCACGTAGCCGCCGGGAGCGGAGAAGGCGTTCATCGCCCTGTCGTCGCTCAGCACCCCGAAGCTCCACTTGAGCGCCGGGCGGGAGGAGAGCGCGCCCAGGTTCTTTCCCACCTGGTTCACATACTTGTGCAGCTCGCGCCGGTCGCCGGAGGGCACCTGCACCTTGAGGCCGTCCCTCAGGCTCTCCGCGGTGGCATTCTTCGGCAGGTCCACGAACAGGCCGCCGCCCTTGCCCACCCAAGCCAGGGCTACCGCGCCGCCGATGGCGTACTCCTCGTCGTAGGCGACCTTCTTCTGCTTGAGCTCGCCGCACTTCTTCCTCTTCGCGTCCAGCTCCTTGACCTTCTCGGCCAGGGCTTGGGCCTCTCCCATGCTGGGCGGCGCGACGTTCACGTTCACCTTTCCGCCGCAGGGCAAGATGAGGGCCCCGGCGCCGAAGCCCACGCAGACCAGCGAAAGCGCACGCGTCATCATTTGGCGCCTCCCTCGTTGGCCACGGTGAACAGCCCGACCTTCCTGTTGCGGTCGTTGATCTCCTCCTGCTTGATCTGCTGGCTGATCGCCTCCACCACCAGGAGCTGCTTCACCGCGTCCTCGCCCTTGACTTCCTTGCCGTAGGCCACCGCCGCCTCGGAGAGCGCCTTGGTGGCCGCGCCGGAGCTGGCGAAGGCCTGGGGGTCCACCTCGGCCCCGCCGCCCTTGGAGAGCAGCTCCATCTGCGGCTTGGTGGGAGAGAGGTTGGACTGGAACACCACTCCGCTCTTTCCCTGGAACTTCACCCGGTGCCACTGCTTGTTGGAGGGGTCCGAGCCGTCCCAGGTCACCTCCTGCCCCGGCTGGAGCAGTCCCACCGGCTTGGCGGTGGGCGAGGAGCTCTCCATCAGCTTGGTGCCCTTCGCCTTGATGTACAGGACGCCGCCCGGCTTGACGGCCAGGGCGGTGCCTGCGGCGGCGACGGCCGCGGCCAGCGCCAAGAGCCAACTCTTCCGTCTCATGCCTCTCTCCTCACGTGGGTGCGACTTACTTATCGAGCGATATCACCCCGTCGAACGGCGGTGGAGGTGGGTTCTGCAGGTAGTTCTTGCAGCGGGTGCCCAAGGCGAGGGTGGGTCCATCCTTGGGGTCCAGCTTGTGGGCTTCGGCCAAGACCCCCAGGGCCTCGCGGAAGCGGGCCTTCCGGTAGAGCGCCAGGGCCTGGGAGTACAGCTCGCGGAGCTGGTGCTTGGCCTCGGGAAGCTGGCCCTTGAGGGAGAGCACCTCGTAGACCGCCACCGCCTCCGACTTCCCCGCCACCCGCACCCAGTCCAGCTCCCTGGCCTCGATGGCGTCCTTGGCCAGCTCGAAGGTGCGCGGGCCGATCATGATCAGCGTGCCGTAGCCCTTGTTGGCGCCCTCCAGCCTGGAGGCGAGGTTCATCCCGTCGCCCAGCGCGGTGTAGTCCAACAAGTCCTTGCTGCCGATGTTGCCGACCAGCATCACGTCGGTGTTCAGGCCGATGCGGGTGTACAGCTCGGGGAGCCCCTCCGCCTTCAGCTCCTCGCGGAGCTTCGCGAGCTCCCGCTGGACCGCCAGCGCCGACCGGCAGGCGTCCACCGCGTGGGTCTGGTTGCGGATGGGCGCCCCGAAGAGGCAGACCACCGCATCGCCGATGTACTTGTCGATGCAGCCGGCGTGCGACTTGAGCACCGGGGTCACCCGGCTCAGGTAGCGGTTGAGCAGCTTCATCAGCTGGCGCGGGTCGGCTTTCAGCTGCTCGGAGATGGTGGAGAAGCCCTTGATGTCGGAGAAGAAGGCGGTCACCTCGAAGTTCTCGCCGTCCAGCCTCGGCAGCTCCCGCTGCTCCACCATCTGCTCGACCAGGTCCTTCTCCATGTAGGCCTGGAACATCTCCCTCAAGTGCTCGCGGTCTTTCCGGGCGAAGAGGTGGTTGAAGGCCACCGCCGCCACCGAGGCCAGCTCGCCCGCCATCGCCGGCATCGCGGAGAGGACGTGGGTCTTGGTGATCACCAGGAAGGAGCCGGTGACGACGAAGAAGCCGAAGAAGAGCAACAGCGGCCAGCCGATCTCCAAGAGGGTGGAGCGGACCACGGTGATCAGCATCACCGAGAAGAAGGCGGTGAGGAACGCCAGGAGCACCGACATCCAGTACGGCGCCTCGGTGATGAAGGCGCCGTGGAGGAGGTTGTCGATCTCCGCGGCGTGCTTCACCACTCCCGGCGAGTTGTTGCTGAACGGCGTGGGCTTCACGTCGGCGGTGCCTACCGCGAAGCCCGCGATGAGGACGATCTTGTCCTTGAAGACGTCCTTCATCGCCTCCTTGCGCGGCTGGCCGGACTGCTTGTTGGCGAAGTCGTCGAGGACATTGATCAGGCTCACCGTCTTGAAGCGCGCGTCCAGCTTGCCGCCGTAGTTGATCTCCGCACTCCCGTCCCGGTTGATCGGCACCAGGTGGCTGCCGATGGTGAGCTTGCCCGGCTCGATCACCACCCGCTCGGCCTTGACGAAGTCGGCCACCACCGAGAGCGCCATGGTGGCGTAGGTGTTGTTGCCGTCGGTGTAGGCGAAGCGGGTCCGCCGCATCTTCCCGTCGTCGTCGTCCTCCAGGGTCACCGCCCCGAAGCCGGGAGTCACCCCCAAGAGCGGCTCCAAGGGAGGAATGGGGTGCTGCGGCTCCTGCTTGCCGGTCGGCTTTCCCTCGTCGTCCACCAGCTCGGTGGGCTCGATCTGCGTGAGCGAGAGGCCCCCCTGGGGGAGCACCGGGAAGGACAACGCCTGGGCCACCTGGAGGAGCTTGTCGTCCGCCTCCTTGGGCTTCTCCTCCGTGGCGGGCGCTTCGGCGGAGGGGAACTCTTCCGAGGGGAACTCCTCCTCCGCCGGCTTGGGCGCCGCCTTGGCCGCCTTGGTCTCGCCGCGCTCGGACTGGCCCTTGCCATTCTCCTTCTTGGCCGGCTCGGCGGCCTTCGGACCCGGCGGAGCGCCCAAAACCGGCGGCTCGGGGAGGCGGTTCTTCGGCTCCACCTTGGGCAGCGACCTGGCCTTCGGGCGCCATGAGAAGCCCAGGTAGAAGGGCACCTTCTTCTCGCCGATCACCTGGGCCATCGCCAGGTCGCCGGAGGGGTCGGTGTGCGGCTCGTCGATGACGGCGTCGAAGACCACCATCTTCGCGCCCTCGTCCACCAGGTGGGTGAAGGCGTGGGCCCAGACGTTCCGCGAGTAGGGCCAGGAGCCGTAGTTGAGCTTGTAGCTCTCGTTCAGGGACACCTGCTCGAAAGTCTTGTCATCGATGGCGAGGATGACGATGTCCTTCGAGCGCCCAGCCTGGCCCCAGGGGAACCAGGACTTGTTGGTGAAGGCGTTGAGCCCGTCGTCGTACGCGCCCAGCTCGGCGCCGCGCATCCCGAGCAGGTCCAGCTCCCAGCCGCCGACTGCGATGGCGGTGCCCACCAGGGACACCCCGACCATCACCTTCCAGCTCCGGGCGAAGCGAAGTCGAATCAGCGCCAGCTTCTTCTTCACGGGCCTCCCCCGCTCGCTCGGGAGGACACCCCACTTCCGCCGAAACGTCGACCGAAAAGTGAGCGCCGCGCGAGCGGCCGCAAGAGCGGTGGTAGCTTTGGACCGATGCCCGCTTCGCTCCGCAAAGCCGCAGCCATGGGCCTCGCGCTGTTTGCGCTCGCCTCCGCGTGCGGCCGAGGCCCCGCCGGCGGAATCGAGCTCGAGGTATTCGCCAAGGTCCGCGCCGAGCGCTCCGTCGATTGCGCCGCCGGCTGGTCGCCTGCGAACGGCGGCCGCGCTTGCGACGCGGTGCTGCCCGAGGGGGAGTGCCCGGCCGGCACGATGCCGGTGATCGGCTCTCAGAGCTGCCGCAAGGTGCCGGACCTCCCCTGCCCTGCAGGCTTCTCGCCGGACCCGTCGGGCTGGGGCTGCGTCGACGTCTTGCCGTCCGCGGTGTGCGAGGGCGCCACCCGAGAGGCGCTTGGGCAGACCCAGTGCCAGCCGGTGGGCGACTGCGCCGCCGCCTTCCCTCCGGCCTCGGCGACCCACTTCGTCGATGACAGCTACGCGCCCACCCAGCTCGACGCCACCCACTTCCAGAGCATCTCCGCCGCGCTGGCCGCCGCGCTGGCCGCCGCGCCGGCCGGAGCGGTGGTGGCGGTCGAGGCGGGCAGCTACACCGAGAGCCTGGAGGTGAGCCGGGCGGTCTCGCTCATCGGCCGCTGCGCCGCGCAGGTCGTGCTTTTGGGAGCGGCAGGCACCGGGAGCCCCGGAGTCAACATCTCGGCCGGAAAGGCACTGCTCAGGGGCTTCACCCTCAAAGGGCACTTCAACGGCGCCAACCTGCGCTCGAGCACCGAGCTGGAGCTTTCCGAGGTGGTGCTGGAGTCGAACCAGATTAGCGGCGTCCGGGTCGGGGCGGGTGCGCACCTGGTGCTCCGCGACTCGGTGGTGCGCGACGGGGTGGACCCGGCGGGAAACTGGGGCCTGGGACTGTACGGAGAAAAAGGAGCGAGCCTGGAGGTCAGCTCCACCGCTCTTGCCCGGAACCGGCGGGCCGGCGTGGTGCTCCAGGAGGGGACCACCGGCCTCCTGGAGGGAGTGGTGGTGCGGCAGACCAGCCCCCGGAGCGACGGCTCCAACGGGAACGGGGTGGTGGTGGTGAGCGGCGCGAAGCTCACCTTGCGCCGCAGCGCGCTTTTGGGAAACCGCGAGTCGGGCCTCCTGGTGGAGGCGCAAGGGGCGCTAAAGTCCACCGCGCTGGTCGAGGACACCGCCGTCCGCGACACCCGCATCCGGACCCCGGGGGTGACCGACCCGCGCAACCCCTCCTACGTGGAGTACTTCGGCTGGAGCGTCTCGGTGCACGGCAACGCCTCGGCGGAGATCCGGCGCAGTTTCCTGCTCGGCAGCGGCGGGACCGGCCTCGCGGTGGCCATCGCCCCGGCGACCGCGAAGGTCTCCGATTCGGTCCTCAAAGGAGTCCAGGTGTTCCCCAACGGCTATCCCAACGCGGCGGTGGCGGTGCAGGAAGGCGGAACACTCGAGCTGTTGCGCTCGGCGGTGGTGGGGGCTCCGGCGGTGGGCGTGCAGACCCTGGGCGCCTCCAGCCTCATCGCCGACTCGGTGATCGCCGACACCGAGCGGAAGGGAGCTCCGAGGGTGGGGCACGGAGTCCAGGTGGGCTCGGAGGGGGTCGTGGAAGTCCTCCGCAGCGCCATCGTGCGCAGCGCCGGCAGCGGGGTTTTGATGGGGCGGTCCATCGACGGGAAAGCCGCCGGGAGCTGTTCGGTCCTCTCCAGCGTCATTTCCGGAGGCCGCGGCTACGCCGACGGGAGCTTCGGGCGGGCGGCCGACATCGCGGGAGCCGGCACCCTCCAGCTCAGCTTGAGCGCGCTGGTCCGGAACCGCGAGCTGGGCATCCGGGTCGCCGAGGCCGGAACGCTGGTGCGGGTCAGCGCTTCGGTGGTCCGCGACACCCAGCCCGACGGGAACGGGAACGCCGGGCGGGCGATCAACGTGCAGCAGGGCGGGCGGCTGGAGCTGACCCGAAGCTTGCTGTCCCGCAACCGCGACGTGGCCCTGCTCGTCGGCCAGGTGGGGAGCAGCGCGCTGGTCGCCGACACCGCCATCGCCGAGACGCTGCCACGGGCGGCCGATCAAGCCTTCGGGTTGGGGGTGGCGGTGCTGCTAAGCGCCCGAGCGGACCTCGCGCGGGTGTTGATCAGCGGCAGCCCCGGCATCGGCCTTGCGGTGTCCGGCTCGGCGGCCACCGTGCAGGCCTCCACTCTGGAGTCCAATGCGGTGGCGCTCCACGCCCAGGACGGCTCAGTGTTGAGCGAGGTGCCGGCGCTGCCGGAGCAGGTCGGCCCCTTGGAGGTGCTGGTGACCGCGGACACCAAGTTCGCCGACAACCAGGCCCGGGTGGGCACCGGGGTCGTGCCCTTGCCCACCCTCCTCCAGTAGTGATGCGCCATTCCCCGCTCCGTGACGCTCAGACAAGTCGGTAAGATGAGCCCCGTGGACGAGCCGGACGACGTTACCTTGGGCGGGGGACTGCAGCGCGGGGACCTCGTTGATCCGTCGGCGCCCTTCACGCTGCTCATCCACCATCGAGGTGGCGCCCAGGGCGCTCCGCTCCGTCCGGGGCAAGCGGTGGTGATTGGCCGGGGGCCGCCCGCGGGGCTCATCCTCCAGGAGCCGAAGCTCTCTCGCGTCCACGTGAAGTTCGAGGTGATCGACGGCAAGGTGTGGGTCGAGGACCTGGCCTCGAGGAACGGCACCCAGGTGAACGGGCAGGCGGTCACCCGCTGCGCCCTGGGTCCGGGCGACCAGGTGATGCTGCCCGAGGTCACCATCCTGGTGCACTCCCGTTCGGCGGCCGCCGAATCCAACGACGCGCAGCAGCTCCGCCGCGAAGTCGAGGACGCCCGCCAGCTCCAGGGGAGGATGGTGGGGCCCTCGCAGCCGATCGAGTGCGGGCCGTTGCAGCTGGCCGCTTTCTACGAGCCGGTGAGCGCCTGCGGAGGGGACTTCTGGAACTACTTCAAGGTCGGCAAGAGCAAGACCCTGGTGGTGATCGGCGACGTCACCGGCCACGGGATGCCCACCGCGATGCTCACCGCCGCGGTGAAGTCCTGCTGCGACACCCTGGTGGCCACCCACGGCGCCAGGCTGTCCCTGGTCACCCTGGTGCGGACGCTGAACCACGTGGTGTGGGAAGCGCGGCGCCAGCCGATGACGCTCTTCGCCTCGCTCTTCGATGAACGCACCAGGGAGTTGGCCTTCGCCAACGCCGCCCACCCGCGTCCCATCCTCTGCCGGCAGGCCGCCGGTGGACCCCGTACCCAGTTGCTCTCCGCCACCGGGCCGTTGCTCGGCCTGGAGGCGGAGCTGGAGGTGGCCGTGGAGCGATGCGGGCTGCGGCCGCAGGACGTGCTGGTGTGGTTCACCGACGGGCTCATCGAGAGGGAGAACGCCGGCCGCACCGCCTGGGGAGGCAGGCGGCTGGGGGAGGTGGTCCTTGCGAACGCCTCCCGTCCGGCGGGGGAAATCCGCGACACCATCCTGACCGCGGCGGCTGCCTTCTGCGGCGCGGAGCGCAGCAAGGACGACGTCACCGTGGTCGTCGGGAAGCTCGCCCGCTGACGGCGCGCCGCTTGGCCGCCGGCGGTTTTCGGGCCCGAGCCGCCTTTGGGGTGGATAGCCCCTCCAGCCTCTCCTTGAGCGCGCGCGTCTCCTCTTTGAGCTTGTCCAGCTCCTCTCGGAGGGCGGACAGCTCCTTCCGCTGGGGCTCGCCCTCGCAGAGCGCCCGCGCCGCCTCGCGCGCGGCCCTTCGGGTGCGGCCGTCGGAAAAGGGAGTCGACTCCAGGGCCTCCACCATCCTCCGGTCCCCCAGGGCCTCGGCTGCGTCCACCGCGGCGAGCTGCACCCTGAGCTGCGCGTCCCTCAGCAACTCCTTGAGCGCCTCCAAGGCCTCGCGCTTCTTCTGCGCCGGCTCGGCCAGCTTCCCAAGAGCCAGCACCGCCGCCCGCCGCACGTAAGGCGGCTGCCCGTAGCGCGTCATGGGCTCGAGGCGCGCGAACGCCTCCGGCTCCATCGTCTCCGCCATTCCATCGATGGCCCCCGCCGCCACCGCGTCCTGGAAGGAGCGCCGGCGAGACACCTCTTCCAACAGCCCCAGCGCGCTCTTGGCCCTCACCTTTCCCAGGGAGCGCGCCGCCTCTCCCTCCACGAAGCCGCTCTCGTCTCCTCTGCGGCAGACTTCGGAGAGCGATTTGGCCACCTCCTCGTCCCTCTTGAATTCGCCCAGGGCGGCCATCACCGCCCGCCGCGCCTTGGGGTGGGAGAGGCTGAGGTGGGAGAGCAGCGCGCGCTTGGCGGCTGGAGTGCGCACCTTGCCCAGCGCCTTGGCGCAGGCGGCCTGGGTGGCCCAGAAGCCGTCCTTCGCCAGCGAGGTGGCCAAAGCCTCCACCGCGCGGGAGGAGCCGTCCCTGGCGAGCGCCATCGCCGCCTCGCTCCGGGAGAGGGCGTAGGGCGCCTCCTTCAGCTCCTCGAGCCAGCAGGACAGCGGCTTGTCCACCTCCAGGGTTCCCAAGACGTCGCGCCGCGGATCCACCAGGAGCTGGGTGGGCTCGCGGGAGGCGGGCAGGTAGAAGACTTGGTCCTGGTCGACCAGCTCGAGGTGGTGGGCGGTCGACCTCCTCCCCTCCCAGAGCTGGACGTCGATGGGCAGCCGGAAGATGGGCCAGCCGCCCTCGGCGGTCTTCTGCGTCTGTCGAACACGCAGGCGGACCCTCTTTTCCTCCGGCTCGAAGCGGACCTCGGCCTTCAGCTCGGGGTGCCCAGGGGCGAAGACATACTGGTCGAAGAAGCCGTCCAGGTTCCGGCCGGTGGTCTCCTCCACCGTGCGGGCGAAGTCCACCGTCTCCACCGAGCGGCCGCGGTGCAGCTCCACGTAGCGCCGGAGGGCCTTGAAGAAGAGCGGGTCCCCCAGCCGGCGCCGAAGCTCGTGCAGCACCAGCGCGCCCTTGTCGTAGAGGTGTCGGTCGAAGAGGTCGATCGGCTCATCGAAGCGCCGGGTGACGATGGGCCGCACGTATCTCTGGCCGGACTCCTCCAGGTAGAAGCGGAGGCAGTCGCGGCGGTGCTGGTCGGCCTCGTCCACCCCTTGGGACTTCTCTCGCCAGAGCACCTCGAGGTAGGTGGCGAAGCCTTCGTTGAGCCAGCCGTGCGCCCAGTCTCGGCAAGTCAGCAAGTCGCCGAACCACTGGTGGGCCAGCTCGTGGGAGACGATGTCCTCGGCGGTGAAATCCCGGTGCGCCCGCTCGTCGTGGAGCAAGAGCTCGGTCAAGGTGGTGGCGGAGGTGTTCTCCATCCCTCCGAAGATGAACTCGGTGACGAACACCTGCGAGTAGGTGCCGAAGGGGTAGGCCTGAGCGGTCAGCTCCTCGAAGGCGGCCACCATCTCCGGGGTGCGGCCCACGCAGCGCAGGGCGTCTTCCCTTCGCCCCGGGGGGAAGAGGTAGCGGAGCCGGGTCTGCCCGGACTTGTCGCTCGCCTCCTCGAGCTCGCCCACCGCCAGCGTCACCAGATAAGGTGGGTGCGGCACCCCCAGCCGAAAGTGCATGGTGCGAAGCCCGCCCTGCACCTTGTCCGAGACCAGCTCTCCGTTGGAGAGGGCGGTCATCTCCGCGGGGAAGGTGGCGATCACCTCGGAGGTGGCGCGCTGGGCGGGTGCATCCAGGCAGGGAAACCAGCAGCGCGAGTCCTCGTCCTGCCCCTGGGTCCAGGCCTGGAGCGGGCGGTCCGGATACCCCTGGTCGGGTCCGAAGAAGTAGAGGCCCCGGCTGGGCTGGCAGCGGTAGCGGATGGCTACCTCCGCGGACTCTTCGGGAGAAAGCGGCCGGGAGAGCTGCAGCCTGAGGTGGCGGCCGGAGTTGGTGAAGTCGACCCGGGCGTCGTCCACCGTGGCCCACTCCACTTCCAGCCCGACCGCGTCGAAGCTCAACGACCCCACTTCCCGCACCGCCCTGAGGCGGGTGGAACAGGTGCCGGTGACCTCCCGCGCCTCGAAGTCCAGCGCCACTTCCAGTCTCAAGTGTTCGGCCCGGATCGGCCGATCGGCGGCGTAGTTCTCGCGGGCGCTCGGAAAGGCGAAGGCCCGCGCTTCTCCCGCTCGCCCCAGGCCGCCACAGTGCTCTTTCATGCGCGCGAATCAACCGCGCGGCCGCCGGCCTGTCGAGGGCGAACTGCGTTTGTGCTCTCATCGGCCCGAGGCGCGCTTGATAGAGGTCCTCTATTTCTCCGACCGCTCGGTGAAGCGGAAGCTGTTCGAGCGAGTGGGCACGGCGAGCGGGCCCCTCATGGTGACCGCGGTGCGCCACGGCCCCCACATGCGCCTGCCGGAGAGGCGCGCGCCCTTCTTGGAGCTGGAGCGCTCCTTCGGGGAGGTGGTGGACCAGCTCCTGGTCGCCGACGAGGGCAAAGTGGAGGGAATGTGGCGGGACCCGATGGGGGACTTGGCCGACGCCCTCTTCCCGAAGGACCGCCGGCGCGCCTATGCCGCCGCTGGCGGCTACCTCTTCCTCGAGCGGGGGGTGGTGCGCGCGGTGGTGCCCAAGCACGGCCTCCCGCACGAGGACGCCTATTTCCTCCAGCTCGCGCTCTCGCGCCTTTGCCCGGAGGTTCCCGAGCCGGACCCCTCGGAGCGGCCGGGCCGGCGGAAGCGGTGGGCGGAGGACGCGCCCAGGCGAGAGGCGCCACCTCCGAAGGGAGTGCGCCAGGACGGGAGGGATGCCTGGGCGCTGCTGGGAATACGCCGGGGAGCCTCGATGCCGGAGGCGAAGCGGGCTTTCCGCGCCCTGGTGGCGCAGTACCACCCCGACAAGGTGGCCCACCTCGCCGCGGAATTCCGGGAGCTGGCGGAGCGGCGCACCCGCCAAATCCTCGAGGCCTGGGAGCGGGTGCAGTCCGAGCTCGAGCAGCCCTAAACATTCTCGCCTTGATCGAGGGTCATTTCGACGACGTGAGCGTTGACGTGCTGGAGGTTGGGGACCCGGTAGGTGCCCTCGAAGAGGTAGAAGCTCGCCGCGGCGCCCTTGTAGGCGAGGTTTTCGATGGTGGGATCCGGCCGCTGGCGCAGCCAATCGCGCAGGGCGATCAGCTCGTCCAGGGCGGGCTGGGTGGTGAAGACGGCCGCGCCGGCCACCTTCTCGCGGGGGAGGCGCTGCTCATCGAGAAAGGAGAGCAGAGGCTGGTAGTGAGCGACGGCCTCAGCGGGCGCGGCGCCATGGAGCTGCCCGGGTTGGGGAAGCGGCGGATGGGCACCGCGCCCTCGGAGAGGCGCCGGTCGTCGGGCCAGGGCCAGCCGAAGTACGGGCCGGACTTCTCCTCCAGCCGGGAGGTCTTCACCTGGGTGGGGGCCGGCCGGTAGGAGGGCCCGCAGGCGAGGGCGAAGGCGGCGAGGAGCAGGGCGCGACGCACGGGCGCACCCTACACGCTCCCGCAGTTTCTGGCCCGGAGAGCGCGCGGCCTATACTTGTGGCAGCGATGCCGAAGAAGAACGGAAAGAACGGCGACCGGGACCTCCTGCTCCGGGTGCTGGAGTCGGTGGACTTCATGCGCGGAAACGTGGACGGCCTGCGCGCGGGCCTCGATGAGCTTCGCGACGAGATGCGCAAGGGGTTCCGCGAAGTCAACCTGCGCCTGGACGCGACCAACTCCCGGATTGATGCGACCAACAGCCGGCTGCATGGCACCAACGGGCGGCTCGACCGAGTGGAGGCACTCCTGATGGGCCGAGTGGCCTAGATGGTGCGGGACCACGAGGGCCGGCTGCGGCAGATCGAACACGCGGATCAGCCCGGCCAGAAGTAGCGAGCCCCTGCCGTCACTGCCCGGCGCAGCTGAAGCCGGCCTCGCGCAGCCGCTCCACCGAGTTGGCGTCCTCCGCCAGCACCGCAGCCAGGTCTATCTCCGGCACCTGGCTGCCCACCGACTGGTTGATGGCCCGGACGAATTCGTTGGCCAGCGCCGCGTAGCCGGTGTCCGTAAAGTGCATCCCATCCAGCGAGAGCAGCCCTCCCAACGGCCGCGAGGAGAGCCGCGTCTCGCCCACCTCCAGCCCGCTGGCCAAGACCTCCGCCACCTTGGCGTGGAGGTCCACCACGTGGAAGCGCGGTCGCCCCTCCACCTGCGCGAGCAGCTCGGCGTTGTACTCCCCGATCCGCCGGCGGATGGCCTCGCGCCAGGAGGTGGCCTCGGCTTCCGAGTAGCCCGCCTCGCGGAGCTTCTGCACCTTCTCGTCGTACTGCGGCAACACCGTGGCGTCGGGGCCGGTGGCGAGGAACACCTCGGCGCCGGTGCCTTCCAGGCGGGCCAGCACCTCGGCCAGCGAGGCGCGGAAGCTCTCCATCGGGGTGAGCGCGGAGAGGTCGGGCACCCCCTCGGCGCCAAGCTGCACGTTGTTGTAGTCGTTCCCGAACAGGTCGGTGCTGACGATGAGCGTCGGCCGCATCGCCTCCACCCGGTCGATCATCTTCTCCTCGGGCTCGTAGAGCAGCTCCTCGGTGGTGGCCATCGGGTTCCACACGAAGTGCTCCAGACCGGTGGCGAAGAGCTGGCCGGGGCCCTTGAGCACGTGCTCAACCCGGAAACCGCCGATCGCCACGTTCCGCACCTCGAGTCCCGGGTCCACCCGCGCGTAGGAGATGTGCACCGCCCCCTCGCTGTCCCGAAGCTTGGGGAGCAGCTCGCTGGAGGCGCGCTTGGCCAGGAGCGAGAAGACGTCCGAGTCCTTGAAACGGCAGGTGGCCAGGTCGAAGTCCTCGTGGGTGAGCGAGGGCAAGAAGCCCTCCTTCACCAGGGGGAGCGAAAGGTAAGCCCCCGCCGCCCGCGCCAGCTGCGCCGCCGGCCCGTACGTCTGGGAGTGGATGCTGATGCTCCCGTCCTGGGTGCCCATGGTGAGGCTGGCTCCGAAGGCCACCATCCTTTGGAACACCGGGTGCGCCGGTGGGCGGTAGTGGAGCTGCCCGAGCGAAACCTTCCCCCCGCGCCGCGAGGAGGCCCAAACCTCTTGCGCCCCCGGCTCCGGCGCGCCCTGGACGAAGAAGCGCACCGTGCGCGAGTCCTCGCGCGTCACCCGGTAGGCAAAGATGCCTCCCACCGAGACCGCCAGGGGCTCGGCCAAGGACCCCAGCTCCGCACTCTCCGCCCGCACCTCGAAGTGGCCGAAGCTCGAGCCCTCCTTGGGGCTCGGCCCAGAAGGTCCACAGCCGAGCACCCCAAGCGCAAGCCAATAGCTGATCCGCCGCATGGGCGCGCAACCTAGATGGAGGGCGGATTGATTTTCAAGTCAACACTGGCCGGCGAAACGGCCAGGTGACGCTCGACGGTACAAACCCCGAGCCTGGCTGCTCATCTGCGAGGGGAGAGGCGGCCTGGGACGAGGCGCACCCGCTCCTCGTAGAGCGCCCCGCCCTCGCCGAGGTCGGTGGCCGCCGCCCGCACCAGGGCGTTGGCGCACCGCCCGCCAGAGAGATGGCCGCCCTTGGGGATGAGGGCCACGTCTCGCCGCTGGCGCGCGTCGTGACGCACCACCACCTCCAGCGCGCCGAGCGCCGACTCGAGGACAGCCAACTCACCGTCCGCGAGGCCGCTAGAGGAATCGGGGTGGACTGTCACCGGGGCGGGCCCCTCCGCCGGCTCCGCCCACTGCGAGGACTGAGACTCTTCGGTGGAGAGGGCCATCAGCCACAGCGGAAAGTCGGGCTCACTCTCGGGCTGCCGCGGCGGGGCCTCGGTGAGGAGCCGGACTTTCCCGGAAGGAGTGGGGAACTTCCGGCCGGCGAAGAGCACCTTGGGGGCGGCGGGGTTTCGCACCGGGCCGCGCTCCAAGTCCTCCAGGGAAACGCCGTGCCTCGAGAGCGGCTCGATGAGCCGCCGTTTCCACTCGCGGGCGCTTCCGGCCATCGCCTCCCCCAGCCCGACGCGGGAGGCGAGGGCCTGGATGATTTCCAGGTCTGACTTCACTCCCTCGGGCGGAGGAACCGCTGGGCGGGAGGCGCCGAGGTAGTGGTGTCCGTAGGCGCCGAGCAAGTCGTCCGCTTCGAGCAAGGTGGTGGTGGGCAACACCAGGCTGGCGCAGCGGGCGGTGTCGGTGAGGAAGGAGTCCACCACCACCACCAACGCTCGCGCGCGGAGCGCCTGGGCGACGCGCTCGGACTCGGGAAGCATCGCCACCGGGTTTCCGCAAGTCACCCAGACTGCGCGGACGGGAGGTTCGGCTAAGAGCAGGTCCCGGCCGAAGCTCACCTCGTCGATGGTGCGCGGCGGCTTTGCCCCCCCGAGGAAGGAAAGGTCGAAGGCGCTCCGCCGCCGAAAGTAGAAGGACACTCCGCCGCCGCTCAGTCCCAAGTTTCCGGTGATGGCCCCGAGCGCGTCCAGAGCCCGGACGATGGCGCCCCCGTAGGTCCTCCGCGCCATTCCCCAGCCGACCAGGATGGCGGCCGGCTTCTCCGGGCCCAGCCGCCGCGCCAAGTCCTCCGCCGCGGCGCGCGGCAGGTCCGCCTCGCGGCACCACTCCTCGACGCCCCGAGCGAAGGCGAGCCTTCGAAAGTCTTCCAGGTGCTCGCAGTAGCCCTCGGCTTCGGGAGAAGTCCAGCCGCGCTCGAAGAGCACTCGGGCCACGGCCATCGCCAGTGCGAAGTCGCCTCCAGGCCTCGGTTGGTAGTGGGCCTCGCAGGCGCTGGCGGTGCGGTGGTGCACCGGGTCGATGAGCACCAGGCGGGCGCCGCGCCCGCGCGCCTGACGGAGCACGGCGAAGGTGTGCGGGCTACAGACGAAGGCGTTCTTCCCCCAGAGGAGGATGTGCCGGGAGCAGTACAGCTCGAAGAGGTCGCTCGAGTCGTTCAGCCCGAAGTCGAGCAACTGGGCCGCGTCTCCCGCCCCGGAGCAGATGTCTCCGCGCTTGGTGGCGGTCGGGCCGAAGAGTTGGAAGAAGTAATCCGAGAGGCACTTGAGCAGGCCCAAGGAGCCGCCGCTCCGGTAGTGGAGGATGGCGGCGGGTCCGGACTCCTTGCGGATGGTCAACAGCCGCTCGGCGGCGAAGTCCAGCGCCTCGTCCCAGGAGACGGGCCGGAGCTCTCCCCCGCGGCGGAGGAGCGGCGAGGTGAGGCGCTGGAGCGAGTACTGGGTGGAGAGGAACTTCTGGGTCCGGTAGCAGAGAAAGCCGCGGGTCACCGGGTGCTCGGGGTCGCCCTGGAGGCGAGTCACCCGGCCGTCCTCCACGGTGGCGAGAAGTCCGCAGGCGTCAGGGCAATCGCGGTTGCAGAAAGTCCTTTGGATGGACTGGCTCATTCGCGGCAGTCAGCGGCAGGCGCTCCACATGCTGAAGGTGGAGGTGTAAATCTCGCCTGCTTTCTCCTTGATGAAGGCTTCCGTCTCGCGGAACAGCTTGCAGTCGCCCAGGGCGAGGGCTTGCATCGCCACTCCCTGAAGGCCGCTCATCTGGCTGATGTTGTAGGTCATGTGCGGCTGGAGCTGGGTGCAGTTGGCCTTGAGAGAATCGGCCACTCGCTTGAGGCCTTCGCTCCCGCCGACCCGGGCCACCCTCGGGAGCTCCAGGTGCACCTTCATCATGAGGTTGGCGTCGCAGGCCTTGAGCGAGGACTCGAACTGCCGGCACTCCGGGGAGGCGCAGAGCACGTCCTGCACCTTCTTCTCCACTTCCTTGTACCGCCGGTGGGTGGGGAAGCCATCGAGCACCTGCTGCCACTTGCCCACCGCCTCTTCCTTCCGGCCGAGGAAGAGGAGGCTCTCGGCGTAGTCGTCCAGGGCGGCGACCGTCGCATCATCACGCTTCTCCGGCCGCTCCCGCTTCGAGAGCCTCACCGCGCTGTCCAGGTGCGAAAGCGCCGACTTGAGCAGCGACTTGTCGAGCTGGGTGAGCGACGGCCGGGCAGTGAAGCGGGTGGGGCCGTTGTTCATCTCGCCGGCGATGGCGAAGCGTCCCAGCTCGCTGTGGAGCTGGGTGAGCGTCTCGGCGTAGCAGTAAGCGCCGTACCCCAGCTGCAGGTCGTTGAGCCGTTCCTTGTCCTCGTCGCTCACCGCGCCGTGGAGGTTGTCCTTGAAAATCACTCGCGACTCGCGTTCCGCCAGCCGCTCCAGCTCGGCCGCGAGCTGCTCCGACGCCGAGTAGTAGGCGGACATCAGCTGCTGCGCCTCGGCCAGCTCCGCAGGCGGGAGGACCGATACCAGGTTGGGCGCATTGCCGGGCATCGGCATCCTTTGGCCGAGCTTGTGGAGGAAGAGGTTGGCCTTGAGGATCCGGTAGCCCAGGTGCAGGGCCAAAGCGTCCCGCCGCGAGTGGTAGCGCTGGTTGAAGGAATTCTCGTTCTCCCCGGGAGGTCCCGGGGGCAAGAGCTGGAGGAGGTCGCCCTTGGTCCTCGCCTCCGCGGCCTTGAGCAGCTCGGCCTCCAGCCCGCCGAGAATCCCGGTGCGCTTCTTTCCGGCCTCCTCCAGGCGCTTGAGCAGCACCGCGTACTTGCTCTGGGCGAGCCTGAAGTCCGGGGAATCGCGCACCACCTCGGCCAGGGCGTTGGAAGCGCCTTGGAGGTCGCCCCGGTCCGCGGCGTCCACCCCGCGGGAGTACTTGAGCAGGGTGTCCACGTCGGTCATCCCGCTCCGCGCCCGGGCGGAGGCCTTGAGCTTCACGTTGAGGCCCTGGACGAAGCGGTCCACCAGCTCCTGCTGCAAGTCGAAGAAGGCGTCCCGGGAGCCGGTCACCTTGTCGGCGAGAATCAGGTTGGCGGTCACCACCTCGATGAGGCGGATGTCGATGCGCAGCTTGGGCTCCAGCTCGGCCAGCGCCCCGGTGACCGCGAACTCGGCCCCGGCGAGCTTGCCCAGCTTCTGGGCGGTCTTCGGGTCGAAGTAGCTGGTGCGCTGGAGCTTCAGCTCGTCGATCAGCGCCTGCAGCTTCTCGCGCTCCACCACCTGGAGCGCCTCCACCGCGGCCAGGTCGGTCACCAGCATGTCCGCCAGGCCCTTCTGCAGGACGTCGTAGTCGCGGCGGTTGGTGTTGTTGTCGAAGTAGAGGACCACCACCCGCTTGGTGGCCGCCGAGGCCTGGCCGAGCGCGGGCAGCCAGAGCGCCAAGAGCAGCGCGCGAGAGCTCATTGCCATGGGGCGCTTATAGGCCAGTCGGGCCGTGCCGTCCGCCTAGCGAGGGGCCGGCCGCAGAGCTTCGGTTGGCTCCTGCTCCTCGCGAAGCGGAAGGTCGATGGTCAGCCCGTCGTAGGCCACCTCCAAAGGCCCCTTGAACTCCGAGCGGGCCTGGGAGAGCAACAAGGAAAAGTCCACGTCGTGGCGGGAGGAGACGTGGGTGAGGATCAGCCGTCTTGCTCCCGCCTCGCGCGCCACCCGTCCCGCCTCCCTGGCGGTGCAGTGCCTGGTTTCCAGCGCCCGCTCGATTTCGTCGTCGGAGAAGGTCGACTCGTGGATGAGCAGGTCGGCCCCCTTCGCCGCCTCCACCACCGTGGGGCAGGGCCGGGTGTCGCCGGACACCAGCATCTTCCGGCCCGCCCTTGGCGGCCCCAGCACCTGGTCCGGCCGGACCAGCTTCCCCGAGGGAGTGGTGACCGCCTCGCCGCGCTGCAATCGCCCGAAGTCGGGGCCCTCCGGCACCCCGAGCTGGCGGGCGGCCTCGAGGTTGAAGCGGCCAGGACGGGTGTCCTCGGCGATGGCGTAGGCCAAGGCGTTCACCCGATGGTCCGCCGCCACCGCGCGGATGGAATAGCCGCTCCGCCGCACCTCGTCGCCGCCGGCCAGCTCGTGGATTTCCACCGGGACGTGCAGCTTCTCGATGCCCAGGTGCAAGGCGGCGTTGAGCAGCCTCCGCGCCGGCGGCGGCCCGTAGAGCAAGAGCTTGTGCGTCCGCCCCATCATCCCCAGCGTGCGCAGAAATCCGATGATCCCCAGGTAGTGGTCGGCGTGGAAGTGGGTGAAGAACACCGCGTCCACCGTGAAGCCGGTGCCGTAGCGGATCATCTGCCGCTGCGAGCCCTCGCCGCAGTCGATGAGCAAGAGGTCCACGTCGGCTTTCACCGCCAGCCCGGAGAGGTTCCGCTGAACGGTGGGCTGCGCGGCGGAGGTCCCCAGGAAGGTCAGCCGGAGAATGGACATGCCGGCGGCGGACATGGTCTCTGCACCGCCTTCAACGCGCGATGCGCCCGCGCACCGGTCAGGCCGCCTTCGCGCCGGTCTTCAACGCGTCCCCCGCCGCCCCCGGAGAACGGACCCCCACCTCTATCCGCATCCCGTAGAAGGAGCGGTAGACGAACGAGGCCGACACCAGGAAGAACGCCCCCGCCAAGAGGTAGGTGAGGGTCGGGTTCTCCCGGGAGAGGCCCTCGGCCAGCTCGGCCGCCAACAGCCCGAACAGGGTGCTGAACTTGATCACCGGGTTGAGCGCCACGCTGGAGGTGTCCTTGAACGGATCCCCCACCGTGTCGCCCACCACGGTGGCCGCGTGCAGGTCAGTGCCCTTGGCCTTGAGCTCCACCTCCACCAGCTTCTTGGCGTTGTCCCAGGCGCCGCCGGCATTCGCCATGAAGATGGCCTGGAACAGCCCGAACAGCGCGATGGAGATGAGATAGCCGATGAAGAAGAACCGCTCGAAGCAGGCGAAGGCCAAAGTTCCGAAGAACACCGCGAGGAAGATGTTGAACATCCCCTTCTGGGCATACTGGGTGCAGATCTCCACCACCCTCCGGCTGTCCTTCTCCGAGGCTTTCTCCACCCCCTCCAGCCTGATGTTGGCCTTGATGAACTCCACCGCCCGGTAAGCGCCGGTGGAGACCGCCTGCATCGAGGCGCCGGAGAACCAGAAGACCATCGCCCCGCCCATCACCAGCCCGAGCAGGAAGGGCGCGTGCATCAAGGAGAGCTTGTCCAGATTCCTGGTCAGCCCGTCGGTGAGCACGAACATGATGGAGAAGATCATCGTGGTGGCGCCCACCACCGCGGTGCCGATCAACACCGGCTTGGCGGTGGCCTTGAAAGTGTTGCCGGCGCCGTCGTTCTCCTCGAGGAACTGCTTGCCCCGCTCGAAGGCGGGCTCGAAGCCGAAGTCCTTCTTCACCTCCTCCTTCACGTTGGGGATCGACTCGATGAGCGACAGCTCGTAGACGGACTGGGCGTTGTCGGTCACCGGCCCGTAGGAGTCCACCGCGATGGTCACCGGCCCCATCCCCAGGAAACCGAAGGCCACCAGCCCGAAGGCGAACACCGGCGAGGGGTCGATGCCTCCCGGCACCGGGAAGAGCTGCCCCAGCCCCAGGGTGCTCACCCCGAAGGCCACCCCCATCAGGGCGAGGATCACCAGCCCCATCCAGTAGGCGCTGAAGTTGCCCGCCACCAGGCCGGAGATGACGTTGAGCGAGGCGCCGCCCTCCCGCGAGGCGTTCACCACCTCGCGCACGTGCCGCGACTCGGTGGAGGTGAAGACCTTGATCATCTCCGGGATGAGCGCCCCGGCCAGGGTGCCGCAGGTGATGATGCTGGAGAGCTTCCACCACAGGGTGCCGTCGCCGTTGAGGTTGGGGATGAGCAGGTAGGAGACCCCGTAGGTGAGCGCGATCGACACCAGGGAGGTGATCCACACCAACCAGGTGAGCGGGTTCTCGAAGTTCATCTTCTCCACGGTGCCGAAGCGGGCCTTCTGCACCAGCCCGTTCAGCGCGTAGGAGACGAAGCTCGCGATCACCATCATGATGCGGATGACGAAGATCCACACCAGAAGCTGGATCTGCAGCGTCGCGCGCAGCTCGGGGGCGAGGCCGCCGGTGGCGAGCAGGATGAAGGTGATCAGCGCCACCCCGGTGACGCCGTAGGTCTCGAAGCCGTCCGCCGAGGGCCCCACCGAGTCGCCGGCGTTGTCCCCAGTGCAGTCGGCGATCACCCCGGGGTTGCGGGCGTCGTCCTCCTTGATCCGGAAGACGATCTTCATCAGGTCCGAGCCGATGTCGGCGATCTTGGTGAAGATGCCGCCGGCGATGCGCAGCGCCGAGGCGCCCAAAGACTCGCCGATGGCGAAGCCGATGAAGCACGGCCCGGCCAGGTCGCCCGGCACCACCAGGAAGATGCCGAGCATGATGAGCAGCTCGGTGGAGATGAGCATCATCCCGATGCTCATCCCGGACTTGAGCGGGATAGCGTAGGTCGGGTAGGGCTTTCCCCTGAGCGAGGCGAAGGCCGCCCGGGAGTTGGCGAAGGTGTTCACCCGGATGCCGTACCAGGCCACCCCGTAGCTGCCGGCGATGCCGATCAGCGAGAACAAAAGGATGATCGCCACCTTGTACCACTCGAGGGGCTCTTCGGTGAGGAAGCCGAAGTAGGCCACCATGATGAGCCCGATGAAGACCTCGAGGAGGAGGATGAACTTCCCCTGGGTAATCATGTACTGCTTGCAGGTGGCGTAGATGAGCTCGGAGATTTCCCTCATCGCCTTGTGCACCGGCAGGGCGCGCAGCTGCATGTACTGCACGAGCCCGAAGGCCAGGCCCAGGGCGGAGATGACGATGCCCACGCTCAGGAGCGCCGAACCGGACACTGCCCCGTCGAGGAACCGCACCGACGAGAAGTCGGGGAGCTTGAGCTTGGCTTCCGAGGCGGGAGCGGCCGAGGCGAACAGCGCCGCCAAAGCGCCGCCAGTCTTGGCAATCCACCCGATTCGGAATGTCATCATCGCAGCTCCTCTCGCTCGTTCGACGCCGGGGGTACGAGGGGTTGGCCTGCCTAGCACGACTCGCCGCGTCAGGCGAGCCCTTCATCGGAGGTTGGAAAGCTCCGAGAGCCGCCCGCAAGCCCACTCGTCTCCCCCTTGGCACCCTCGGTCGAGCAGCAGTTTGGCCTTCGCTCGGTCGGCGGGCACTCCGCGCCCGCGGAGGTACAAAAAGCCCAAGTTGGAGCAGCCCAGAGGCGAATCTCCCTCGCAAGCCCTTCGGTACAGCTCGGCGGCCTGGCCGAGGTCCTTCTGGACTCCCTCGCCGAGCTCGTGCTTGAGGCCCAAGTTGGAGCAGCCGGTCGGCGAGCCCCCCCGGCAGGATTTTCGGAACAGCTCGACCGCACGGGTTTGGTCCTTCGGGACTCCGTCGCCCTTGTCGTAGCGGCTGCCCAAGTTGGAGCAGCCGATCGCCGCGCCGGCCTCGCAGGACTTCCGGTACAGCTCGAGCGCCCGGGCATCGTCCGGGAGGGCGCCGCGGCCGGTGGCCAGCATGAAGCCGAGGTTGGCGCAGCCGGTGGCCGAGCCCCGGTCGCAGGCACGGGAAAAGAGCGCCACCGCCCGGGAGTCATCGCGGGCGAGGCCGCCTTTTCCCCGCTGGAAGAAGGCGCCCAGGTTGGCGCAGCCGTCAGGGTCCATCGGGTGCCCTGGAGTGGAGAGGCACGCTCTCTTGAAGAGCGTGGCGGCCTTGCGCTCGTCCAGCGGGACGCCGAGGCCCTTCGAATAGAGCAGGCCGAGGAGGATGGCGATGATCAGCGCGGTGGGCATCATCGCCCTCAGCCGAAGAGCAGGAAGGCCAGGCTCACCAGCGGCACGTAGACCAGGAAGGTGAGCAGCAGAAAGCCCAGGATGTCCTTGAACTCGAGCTTCGCCACCGACAGGAGCGGCAGCGCCCAGAAGGGCTGGATGAGGTCGGTGGCCATGTCACCCCAGGCGTAGGCGAGCACCACTTTCTGGGGAGGCACCCCCAGCCCTTTGGCCGCCTCGAGCAGATAGGGCGCCTCGATGGCCCACTTCGAGCCCCCGCTGGGGACGAAGTAGTTCACCACTCCGCTGTACCAGTACACCACCGCCGGGAAGCTCTTCGCGGTGCACAGGGAGACGAAGAGCTGGCCAATCTTCTCGGTGAGCCCGGTGGACTTGAAGATGCCGTAGATGCCCGCATAGAGCGGGAACTGCAAGACGATGCCGGAGAGGACCGAGGCCGCCTCCTCCGAGGCCTTGATCAGCGCCGAAGGAGTCCGGTGCAGCACCACCGCCGCCGCCAGGAAAAGGAAGTTCACGGTGTTGATGTTGATGTGCCGCCAGCCGCCCTGGAGCAGCGAAGGGACTCCCTCGAAGGCCAACAGCCGAAAGTAGTCCGAGAGCCGCGAGGCATCCCACGCTGCGGAAAGCTCGGCCGCCTGCTCCGGGGCCATCGCCGAGACGGTGAGGTGCCGGAGCAGCCACGAGAGGGCGCCCAGGCCGAAGAGCGCGTTCAACAGCCACGCGTTGTCCAGCCAGCCGGCCACCGTCCGCACCTTGGGCGGCTCCGGAGCCTCGGCGGACTCGAGCTTCGCAAGCAGCGAGGGGTCGATCCGCACCGAGCGCTCCTTGGGCGGGTGCATCGCCCAGGCGAGCGCGGTGAGCGCCACCACCACCACCGCCACCAAGACGAGGTTGAAGGCCGAAAAGAGCGTCTGGTCGATGGGGACCACGCCCATCTTCGCTTCCAAGAAGTGCTTGGGCGTGGCCACCAGGAGCGGCGCCGAGGCCGAAAGCCCGGAGTGCCAGGTGGCCCCCAGCCCGAAATAGGCGCAGGCCACTAAGAGCCGGTAGTCCACCTCCGGCTGGCGCCTGGCCACGTAGCGCACCAGCATCGCCGAGGCGACGATGGACAGCCCCCAGTTGAGGTAGGCCAGCGCCATCGAGGCGAAGGCCATGAGCAGCACCGCGAAGCGCGGAGTCTTCGCCAGGCTGGCCACCCACTCGAGCAGCCGCTTCACCGGCCGGGAGAGCGCCAAGAGGTACCCGGTGAACATCACCAGCGCCATCTGCATGGAGAAGGTGAGCAGCTCCCAGAAGCCGTCTCCCCAGCCCTTGAGGGCACCCGAGACCGACGCGCCTCCCCAGCTCACCGCGAGCACGAAGGTGAAGACGGTCAGCAAGATCGCGATGCTGAACGCCGACGGAACATAACGCGCCGAGAAGCGGCCCAAGGCCTCCGCGATGCGCACCAGCCGTTCCATGGGCGGCAAGACAGCCCGGACTGGCGCCGAGGTCAACCGCCGCTTCGCAGACGAACTGCACCAGGTCCGGCCGTTCGAAAAACATATGAATGCGACTGGAATTGTCCTGAACTCGGACGGCTGCCGCGAGTGACGAGCTTCCCGACGGCGGCGCCAACATTTCGCAAAAAATCTTTTCTTTATGATGGAGCGGCTTGGCTCCGGCGGCGGAGTCGAGCAGGTGCGATGGCCCCCTGGGAACGCGGGTTTGGGCTGGTGGCATCCGGGTTGCTTTGGCCGGGCCGGCCATGCGCGCGCACAATCGATGGGTGCTGGGCGGTGTACTCTTCCTCGCCGGCTGCGGCGAGTCGGAGCTTCGGTCCGTATCGGATGAGCAGTCCACCGCCGAATCGTCGCTCTCGGTTTCGCAAAAGCGCGAGCGCTCCGCCATCATCAAGCGCGCCGCCCTCTCGCGGGGCATCACCAACGCGCTGTTGGTGGCGGGCATCGCCCACCACGAGAGCGGCCTGGCCCAGTGCTGGGCGGAGGCCACCTGGAGCTGCCAGGGCCCGCACTCTCCCGATTGCGGAGGCCCGGTGCTGGCCGGTTCGGCGGACGGGCCCTGCTCCTGGCAGCAGGGCGGGCTGGGGATGTTCCAGCTGGACAGCGGAACCTATTGGCAGACATTGGCCGCCCACGGCCAGGACGTGGTGAGGGTGGCGGGCAACACCCGGGCGGGAGTGGAGATCATCATCGAGAAGGTGCGGGTCTGCCCCAACACGCCGCGGTTCGGCAGCCGTGAGGAGGTGCTGGACTTCATCAACCGCGCCCTCCCCGGCACCTCCGAGTACGAGTCGTTCATCACCGCGATGGCCTGGTGCTACAACGGCTGCGCGCCGGGCTACACGAGCTGCAGCCACTCGGCGACGAGGAGCGCCTACCAGGCCGGAGTGAATTACCTCCTCAACGCCTTCGGCTACGACTATTGGTACGCGCCCGCGCCGGCGGACGGATGGGAGCTGCAGGGCGGGAGGGTGGCGCAAAACTCCGACGGGCGAATGGAGGTGTTCGCCCGCTTCGAGGACGGCTCGCTTCGCCACACCTGGCAGGAGGAGCCGAGCGGAGGGTGGGGCGAGTGGGGATACCATGGAGGGGCGCTTCCCGCTCAGCCCACCGCGGGGCGGAACCAGGACGGGCGGCTGGAGGCCCTCCATGTGGGCCACGACGGCGCGCTCTACACCCGCTTCCAGCTCGCGCCATCCGGTGGCTGGTCGGGGGACTTCTTGGCGCTGGGGGGCGAAGAGCTCACCGGTGAGCTGGCGTTGGGGCAGAACCAGGACGGGCGGCTGGAGGTTTTCGCCCGCACCGCCGAGGGAGCGCTCTTCCACCAGTGGCAGGTGGAGCCCAACGGCGGCTGGAGCGGCTGGCGTTTCATGGGGGCGCACACTCTCCATCCGCCGGCGGTGGCGCGAAACCAGGATGGGCGGCTGGAGGTGTTCGTCCGCGGGCTGGACGATGGGATGTGGCACAGCTGGCAGCTCGAGCCATCTGGCGGCTGGAGCGAGTGGAGGAGCTTAGGGGGGGTGTTGGCCTCGGCTCCCTCCGCGGCGCTGGACGGGGCGGGGAGTCTCTCTGCCTTCCACTTGGGCACCGACGGGCGGCTGTACGTGCGCACCCAGGCGGATTGGGGCTGGACCGGCTGGGAGGCGATCGGCTCACGGAAGGTGGCGAGCCTTGCGGTGGCGGCGCAGAACGCGGATGGGCGGCTGGAGGTGTTCGTCCGGGGCGAGGACGGCTCGCTGTTGCACGCCTGGCAACACTGGCCCGGGAGCGGTTTCGGAGAGCTGTACAGCCTGGGCGGTTTCATCACCTCTCCGCCGGCGGTGGGGAGGAATTCGGACGGGCGGCTGGAGGCCTTCGCCCGCGGCGGCGACGGGGCGCTCTGGCACCTCTGGCAGATGGAGCCGAGCGGCGGCTGGGGCGGCTGGGCCAGCCTGGGAGGCTCGCTCGACGGCTTCTGAGGGCCTTTGCTGTGAAGTGAATGGCCCCGTCCGCGCCGCCTGCCGCGCGATGGGGCGAACGCTCACCCAGGCCGCCGCGAACCGGGCATAGTCGTGGGCCATGGCCGACCCCAAGGGCCCACCCCAGGGCAGGTTCGCCCGCTTCCGGAAGCTGGCCAGCCTCTCCGCCCAGCTCGGCAGCGGCGTCCTCTCCCGCGGGGTGAAGCGGCTCGCCGGGGCCGACCCCTCGATGCTCAACAAGGGCGCCGCGGAGAAGATCGTCGCCACCCTGGGCGACTTGAAGGGCGCGGCGATGAAGCTCGGCCAGGCGGTGAGCATGGACCCCGAGCTGCTCACCCCCGAGGTGCGCGCCATCCTGGCCAAGCTGCAGAACCAGGCGCCCTCCATGCCCTACGAGCAGGTCCGCCGGATGGTGGAGGAGGACCTGGGCGCGCCCCCGGAGCGCCTCTTCCGCGACTTCGAGCCGGAACCTCTCGCCGCCGCCTCGCTGGGCCAGGTACACAAGGCCCACCTCCACGGCGGGCGAGAGGTGGCGGTGAAGGTGCAGTACCCCGGCATCGCCGCCGCGCTCACCTCCGACTTGGACAACCTCGGCTTCTTGGTAAAGGCACTCTCCCGGACCTCGCGGGCGCTGGATGGCCGGGCCTACTTCCAGGAGCTGCGCGACGAGATGGCCCTGGAGGTGGACTACCGCCGCGAGGCCGCCCTGGCCCGCGCCTTCGCCCTCGCCGCCTCGGCGCTTCCGGACCTCAAGGTGCCGGAGGTTTTCGAGGAGCGCACCGGGGAGCGGGTGCTCACCCTCGAGTACCTGCCCGGCAAGACGCTGCGCGACTTCGTGGCCGCCGAGCCCTCCGCCCCGGAGCGCTTCCGCATCTCCCGGCTGCTCATCCGCGCCACCTACGGCCCCTTCCTCCTCACCGGGGAGATGCACGCCGACCCCCACCCGGGGAACTTCGTGGTGATGCCCGACGGCCGGCTGGGAGTGCTCGACTTCGGCTCGGTGAAGCGCTTCTCCCCCACCTTCGCCGCGGCACACCGGAGGATGTTCCTAAAGGCTCTCCGCCAGCAGCCCATCGATGTCCTTGCGGTCTGCCGCGAGGTCGGCTTCTCCATCGAGCTTCCCGACGAGGAGGCGGCGCCGCTCATCCGCGAGGTGCTGCAGATCGCCGGCCGGCCGATGCGCTCCGGCGAGTACGACTACGCGAGCTGCCAAATCAGTCGCGACACGAAGCAGCTCTTCAGGCAGAACGCCGCCAGCTTCCTCAAGCTCCGGCCGCCCGCCGAGGCGGTGATGTTCTTCCGCTCCACCGGAGGCCTCTCGCAGAACTTGAAGACGCTCGCCGCCAAGGGCGACTTCCGCGCCATCTACCGCGAGCTGGGACCGCTGGCGGAATCTTCAAGCTGACCCTTCCCCAAAGGCGGAGGGAATTCCCAGCGGCACGCCCCTCGCGATAACTTGGGGCTCGACGTGGCCGAACCGCTGGAACTCGCCCGCCGCTGCTACCGATGCGGAGAGGAGCTCGCTCCGGGCGCCCCGGCCTGTCCCAACGGCTGCCCGGTGGAGGACATCGGGGAGGACCTGGTCGGCAAGAAGCTGGGCGAGTACCAGGTGAAGCGGCGGGTGGGCCACGGCGGGCTGGGCATCGTCTACGAGGCAGTGCAGCCGGTGATCGGCAAGCGGGTGGCGATCAAGGTGCTCCGCCACGAGTTCGCCACCGACCTCCAGCAGGTGCGGAGGCTGCTCGACGAGGCCCGGGTGGTGAACGCCATCGGCCACCGCTCCATCGTGGACATCTTCGGAATCGGCCAGGTGCCCTCCGACCGGCGCCACTACATCGTGATGGAGTTTCTCGAGGGCCGCTCCCTCGAGGAGCTGATCGAAACAGAGGGCGCCCTCTCCCCGGACTTCGCGGTGGAGCTGTTGGAGGAAATCCTCGCCGGCCTCTCCGCGGCGCACACCGCCGGCGTCGTCCACCGGGACATCAAGGCGAGCAACGTCCACCTGGTGCGGCAGGCGGACGGCTCGAGGTACGTCAAGCTGCTCGACTTCGGGATGGCCAAGCAGGTCGGGACCAGGCCCCTGGACAAGCGCTCCACCCAGGAGCTGCACGTGATGGGCACGCCCGACTACATGGCGCCGGAGCAGGCCAAGGGCGAGCCCACCACCGCCCAGTCGGACCTCTACGCCCTCGGCGTCCTCTCCTTCCAGATGCTCACCGGGCAGCTGCCCTTCTCCGCACCCAGCGCGGTGGAGCTGATGACCGCCCACGTGCAGCAGCCGCCGCCCAGGCCCTCCACCCTGGCGCCGGGAATCCCCCACGAGCTGGAGGAGCTGGTGCTGCGGCTGATGGCGAAGGACCCACAAGAGCGTCCCGCCACCGCGGAGGCGGTTCGCGGAGAGCTCCGCCGCATCTCCCGGCACCTCGCCCAGGCAGTCACCCAGCTCGCCGTGCTGCCCCGGCGTCCCCGGGAGCCGAAAGAAGAGAAGGCCGCTCCACCGCCGCCGCCCCCAAGGAAGAGCCGCGCCTGGAGCTTGCCTCAGCTCGCTGGGGCGGGAGGGTTGCTCCTGTTGGCCATCGCCACCGGCAGCTACTTCGCGCTTCGGACCGAGTCGTCTCCCCCGCCTGTCCCTCCGCCGCCAGTGGCGGCCACGCCCGCCCCTCCGGCTCCAGTAGCGGAGGCCTCGCCGCCCCAGCCAGCCGAGCCGCCGGTGGAAATCTCTCCGCCGGAGGTGCGCCTCCTCCCCAGGGCCAAAACGGCGCCGGTGCCAAGCCAGGCGCAGCTCGCCGCGCGCATCTCCCAGCTCGAGCGGAAGCTCCGCCGCGCCACCCCGAAGGACGAGGAGCCCGACCCCACCGCGGCGCTCCTGCTCCGCACCGCCCGGCAGAGGCTGCAGAAGGCGAAGGACGCCCGGGAGCGCAAGTCGCTGGCCGAATCGCTCGACACCTGGGAGCGAAACTACCTCCGCAAACGGTAGCTCCCAACCGCCGCGCCGTGCCACGATGAGCGGATGCTGCCGGCTCTGCTCGCCGCGCTGCTCGCCCAGGCCCCATCTCCGCCGAGAGCGGCGGTGGTGCTGGTTTCTCGCCAAACCGGAGTCTCCCCCGAGCGCTCGGCGATGCTGGCGATGGCCATCTCTCACACCCTGGCCGACGCGGGCATCAAGGTGGCCTACAACCCCGAGGAGGCGCTGGCCAAGCTCTCCGCCGAAGGGCACGGGGACCCGCAGGAGTGCCGCGGGCGAGACGTCTGTCTCATCCGCCTGGGCGCCGCGCTCGGGGCGTACGTCCTCGTCTCGGTGGACATCGGGGAGGTGCTTCCGGACCTCGCCCTTCGCCTCCGGGTGCTCGCCACCGACGACGGCCTGGAGCTGGACGAGGAGAGCCTGGTCCTCCCCGCGAAGGACACCGCCCAGCTCGCGAGCGCGGTGAGGCCTTTGGCGGCCAGGTTGAAGGAGGCTTGGGGCACCGCCCCCGCCTCCGACGTGCCGCCGGCCCTTCTGTCCCCGAAGGCCGCGCCACCGGCTCTCCCCGTGCCTGGCTCCTCGAGTTGGGAGCGCCATGCGGCCTTTGCCACGAGCGGCGGCGCCGCGGCAGCCGCGGCGGCGGCGGTGGCCTTCGCCTTGGCCGGCAGCTCCCAGCGGGCGCGGCTGGAGGTGACCTACCCGGTGGGCGCCGAGCAGGCCTCGCCGCTCTCCTATTCCCAGGCCAGCTCGCTCGCCTCCGACGCCAACCGGAGCTTCACCCTCGCCGCAGTCTGCGCCGGGGCGTCCGCGCTCTTGGCGGGGGGAGCGGTCTATCTGTGGCACCGGAGCGGAGTCTCCCGATGAGGGCCGCCCTCTTGCTCCCCGCCGGAGCAGTCTGCCTCTGGGGGTGCGTCTGCGCTCGAGTGCCGGATGCGCTCTTCGCTTGCGAGGCGGACGGAGGCTGCCAAAGCGGGCAGCGCTGCGTGAGCGGGCTTTGCCTCTCCGCCGACGCCTGCGTGCCGCGCCTTTGCCCCGAAGGGGCTTGCGGGACAGCGGATGACGGATGCGGTGCGCTGGCGGACTGCGGAGGCTGCCCGAGCGGCCAGGCCTGTGGGGCGGGAGAGCCGGACGCGTCGGTCCCCAACCGCTGCGGCAGCTGCACGGTGACGGACCTCGCCGACTTTCCGGACGACTCGTTCTTCGACTCCAACTGCGACGGCGTCGACGGCGACGCGAAGGCGGCGGTGTTCGTGGACGCGGCAGCCGGCAATGACGCCTTCCAAGGGACGATGGCCCAGCCGGTGCGGACGATTGCGGCAGGCCTCCAGCGCGCCTCCGAGCGGGGCACGCGGGAGGTGTACCTCTCTCAGGGCATCTACTCCGAGGACTTGACCATCCAGAAGTCCGTCTCGCTCTACGGCGGATATGCGGCCTCGCGCGGCTGGTCGCGCGAGCCGAACCCGGCTCTCACCGCCATCCGGGCCTCGGCCGCAGGCACCATCCTCTCCGACTTCGCGCAATCCGCCCTGCTCGAGCGGCTGACCCTCTCTGCGGCCGATGCCGTGGCTCCGGGCGCGCCCTCGGTGGCCTTGACGGTGAAGGGCGCCGCGGTCTCGGTCCGGCACGCAGTGCTTTCGGCCGGAGCGGGCGCCGCCGGGCAAAATGGAAGCGACGGGGCGAGCGGAGCAGACGGCCCCGACGGCGGACCGGGAATGGCTGGAACCGTCGGGAGCAATCCGGCGGTGGGCGGCAGGGGCGGAGTCCAGGCTTCCTGCGCTGGCGCCAACGGAGGCGACGGGGGCGCGGGCGGGTACCTTCCCTCCGCGCGGTTTGGGGGCGAGAACGGCGAGAGCGCCGAAGCCGGCCCTTCCGGCGGCCAGGGCGGAGCCCCGGTGTATTGCTCCAGTTGCTCCGGGCAGTCGTGTGCCTCCTGGACCTGGGGAGGAGAGGGAGCGGACGGCCAATCCGGCTCCAACGCCGGCCCCGGAACGGGCGGCGGCGGGGGAAGCGGCCCCGGAAAAGTGGTGGGGGAGAAGTGGGCTCCGGCGAGCGGGAAGGTGGGCCTCAAGGGCGGCTTTGGGCAGGGCGGCGGAGGAGGCGGAGGCGGAGGGACGTTCCGCAGCATCCTCGGCTGCGCGGGCAACCCCGACGAGTCGGTCAACGGCGCTTCGGGAGGCGGGGGCGGGGCGGGCGGGTGCGGTGGCGAAGGCGGAGCGGGGGGAGAAGGCGGCGGCGCCTCCATCGGGGTGCTGGTGCTGTCGGCCAGCCCCAGCTTCGAGGAGGTGGTGGTGAAGACGAGCAACGGCGGGGCGGGGGGAGCCGGCGGGCGCGGGGGCCAGGGAGGACGAGGGGGTGCGGGAGGGAGCGGAGGCGCGGCCAAGCTCGGGCCGGCGGGCGGGGAGGGCGGCGGAGGAGGGCAAGGCGGCAGCGGCGGCGCCGGCGGCCGCGGCGGGCACGGGGGCGGCGGCGCCGGAGGGCCTTCGGTGGGCTTGTTCTGCTCGCCGGGGAGCCCCGCGCTTCGCCAGGTCACCTTCCAGCTCGGGCTCGGCGGGGCCGGGGGCGCGAGCAGCGGCAGCCGCGGGGAGGACCGAAGCTCCCGGGCGGATCAGCTGATCGGCTGCCAGTGACGCTCTAGGCCATCTCCAGCAATGCGGAGACGAGCTTGTCGATGCCTGCCGCCACCGGGGCGATGGAGGGGCCGAGCATGTAGGCGGGGGTGGAGACCAGCTTGAGCTTCCGGTCCACCGCGATGTCGTCCACCTTGCGCTCCAGGTGCTTGGCGCCCAGGGCCTGCAGGGCCTGGGCGGTGTCCGGGTCGACGCCGATGGTCAGCTCGGGGTGTTCGGCTCCCAGCAGCTTGGCGGCGATCACCGGGGCGATGCAGATGAAGCCCATCGGCTTCTGGGCGGCGCGCATCTCCTTCACCAGCCGCTCCACCTCGGGATTCACCTTTAGGGCCACCCCGTCCACCGCGAAGGTGCAGAGGTTCTTCGCCGCCCCGTAGCCGCCGGGGAAGACGAGCGCGTCCAGCTCCCGGGCATGGGCTTGGGAGAGGTCCTGGATTTCGCCGCGGCTGATGCGGGCCGCCTCGCGGAGCACGTTTCGCCGTTCGCCCGCCGAGGGCTCCCCGGCGGCGTGGTTGACCACGTGCAGCTGCTCGATGTCCGGCGCCATCGGTACTGCGGTGGCGCCGCGCCGGTCGAGCGAGAGGAGGGTGAGGGTCGCCTCGTGGATTTCCGCCCCGTCGAGGAAACCGCACCCGGCGAGGACCACGCCCACGCGCTTGCTGGAGGTGGAGGCCATGTTCTGCTCCTTGGTTGGGTTGGGCGACCGATAGCACGCCAGGCGGGCAGAGGGCGAGCGGCGAGCCTTTGGCGTCCAGCAAGGGACACCGCCGCGGTAACCTGCGGCGGAATTGGAAGGCGCCGCCGCCACCCTGGAAGGTTTGCCGAGGCTTGGATGGGCGAGGGGTCCCTCGCCGATCTCCTCCCTTCCCGCGCTCGCGCGAACCCTGGGGCTGGAGTACCTGGGCATCAAGCGCGACGACTTGCTAGAGCCTCCCCCCGGCGGGAGCAAGGTGCGCAAGCTGGACTTCCTGCTCGCCTCCGAGCCCTACCGGAGCGCGGAGGGCTGGGCCTCGCTGGGAGCGATCGGCTCTGGGCACTTGGTGGCGCTCACCGAGGCGGCGAAGCTTCTGGGAAAGCGCCTGTGGGCCCACTGCTTCTGGGAGCCGTTGAGCCAAGGCGTGCTGGACAACCTGGCCTTCACCGCCTCGGGGCCTACCGAGCTTCGCTTTCACCGCTCGCGGGCGGCGCTGGCGCTCTCGCGCCCGGGGCTGCTCATCGAGGCGCTGCAGTCGGGGCCGCCGGTCATCCCGCCCGGAGCCACCCTTCCGGTGTCGATGGCGGGGTTGGTCCGCGCCGGATTGGAGCTGGCGGCGCAAGTGCGAGGTGGAGAGCTGCCGGAGCCGGACTGCGTCTACGTGGCCCTGGGCACCGGAGGAACCGCCGCCGGGCTTTCGGTGGGGCTGGGCCTCGGAGGCCTTCGCTGCGAAGTGCGGGCGGTGGCCACGGTGGAGCGGGTGTTCACCTCGAGGAGGATGCTCGCCAGGAGGGTGGCTGCGGTGCAGAGGTGGCTTTCGGAGCGGGGCATCAGCGGCGCAGAGCCCGCGCCCATCTGCATCGACCGCGCGCAGCTCGGGCCGGCCTACGGTGTCGCCACCGCCCAGTCCTTGGCGGCCTGCGAGCTATTGGCGGGCGAGGGCATCAGCCTCGAGCCCATCTACACTGGCAAGGCGATGGCCGCGCTCCTGGCGGACGCCTCTTCCAGGCGCCGGCCTCGCCGCGCGCTCTTCTGGCTGACCGCGCGGAAGGGGCCGCTTCCAAGGGCGGAGGGCTGGCGCGAGCGGCTGCCGGTGGAGCTTTCGCGGAGGCTCGATCGGGCCACCCGTCCCTGGGGGATGGGCCGCCGGAGGCTGATTGCCGGGGGCGCCGCCGCGGCGGTGGCGGCCATCGCCTACCGCCGCCTCACCGGCTACCCGGAGGTGGCGGGGTGGAGCGGCCAGGTGCTCTCCCCGCGGGAGGCGCTGGTGTTGGCCGCGGCGGCGGAGGCGCTCATCGCTCAGGGGAAGCGCGGCCCCTCTCCGCTCGCGGTGGCGGCCAACGTCGACCGCTACCTGGCCACGCTGCCCCCGTCCACCGTGAGGGAGGTGCACGCGCTGCTGTGGCTCGTGGAGCACGGCACCACCCCGCTCGGGCTTCGGCTAGCGCGCTTCACCTCTCTCTCGCCGGCGGCGCGGGAGGCTTTCCTCTCGGGCCTTTTCGCCCGCGGCGGGCTTCTGGCGATGTCCTACCGCGGGCTGCGAGACCTCTGCCTGATGGGGCACTACCAGGTCTCCTCGACGTGGGAAGAGCTGGGATATCCAGGCCCGTGGGGACCGGCTGCGGTGCCGCACCAATTGACGCCGTACGACTCATTCCGCGCTGGGGCAGGCCAAGAGCCCAAGGGAGCGGCCCGATGAGCGGCGCGGGAGTGGTGTTCGACGCCTCCCGGCTCTCGCTGCCGCTGCGGCTTTCCGCAGAGGTGTGCGTGGTGGGCTCGGGGGCCGGAGGAATGACGGCGGCGATGGTGGCGGCCGAAGCGGGGCGAGAGGTATTGGTGCTGGAGGCGGGCGAGCTTCTCTCCTCCTCGCAGATGAGCCAGCGGGAGGAGGAGATGTTCCCCCGCCTCTTTTGGGAGAGCGGCGGCCGCTCCACGCGAGACCGCGCGGTGAAGGTGCACCAGGGGCGCGGGGTGGGAGGCTCCACTCTGCACAACTTGAACCTCTGCAAGCGGGTGCCGGAGGCCATCCGCTCGCGATGGCAGAGGGAGCGCGGGCTTCGTCACCTGCCGCCGGAAAGGTGGGAATCGCTCTACTCGGAGGTGGAGTCGCTCTTGCGAGTCTCCCCAGTCCCGGAGGAGAGCTGGAGCCGGCACAACCAGCTCCTGCGCGAGGGCTGCCGCGCGCTGGGCTGGAAGGGCGGAGGGCTGTCCCACAACCGCACCGGCTGCATCGGAAGCGGCTTTTGCGAGGTGGGCTGCGCCTACGATGCGAAGAACAACGCCGCGAGGGTGCTGCTCCCGAGGGCGCTGGCCGCGGGCGCGCAGGTGCTCTCCTGCTGCCAGGCGGTGAGGGTGCAGCACCAGGGAGGAAAGGTGCGCGGCGTCCAAGCGGTCGCGGTGGATCCGCGCTCCCAAAGGCCGGTAGGAGAGGTGCACGTCGAGGCCAAGCGGGTGTGCCTTTCGGCCTCCGCCACCGGGACGGCGGCGATGCTCCTCCGCTCGGGGGTGCCGGACCCGGGAGGCGAAACCGGAGACACGCTCCGCATCCACCCCGCGGTAGTGGCGGCGGGGGACTTCGAAGAGGAGGTGCGCGCCTGGGAAGGCATCCCCCAGTCCTACGAGTGCACCGAGTTGTTGCAGCTCGAGGAGGAGGGCGGCCACCGGAGCTGGATTCTCCCCGCCTTTGCTCATCCGGTGGGCGCCGCCACCATGGTGCCCGGCCACGGCGCCGCCCATCGCGAGGTGATGCGCCGCTACCCGCACCTGGGCGTGTTCACCGCGATGATCCACGACCTCACTGCAGGGAGGGTGCGGCCGGAGGGGGAGTTGGGGCTCTCCATCGACTACTGGCCGGAGGAGGGCGACCGCCGCGAGCTGGCGTACGGCCTGTGGGCCTGCGCCAAGCTGCTCTTCGCCGCCGGCGCGAGGAGAGTGCTCGTGCCCACCTTCCCGCCGAGGAGCTACGAGCGTGGAGAGAGCGTCGACGAGCTGCGGCAGCATCCCATCGAGAAGGGCGGCATCGACGTGGTGGCGGTGCACCCGATGTCCTCGGTGCCGATGGGCGACGACCCGAAGGTGGCGGCGGTGGACAGCGAAGGCCGGCACCACCACCTGGAGGGCCTCTTCGTGGCCGACGGCTCGCTCTTCCCCACTTCGATCGGCGGACCGCCGCAGCTCTCCATCTATGCCCTGGGGCTCCAGGTGGGCCGGGCCCTCGCTCGCTCCTGACTGCTACAGACCGGTGCGGCAGATCCTCGAAGATCTGCGCGCTCTCGACGGGGAGAGCTTCCCGGATTGCCCCCGAACGGCAGTTGACCAGGTTTCCTCAGCGCTCCAGCCGAATGACCCGCACCACCTCGCGAGGTAGGGCGAGAATCTCCGGATCGCCGGTGAGTACCACCGCCTTCTCTTGCCGAGCGGTTGCGACCACGAAGGCGTCCGCGTAGGAAATCGCGTAGCGGGCCTTTTGCCGCGCCGCCTCCAGCGCCAGAGCGGCCCAGGAATCAACGACGGCCGCGGCGGCGCAGCACCACCGCCCCCTCTTCCAAAGTCTCCACCCGAAGCCGCGTGCCGGGCTTCCACCTCAACCGCTCCCGCACCGCCTTGGGGATGACCACCTGGCCCTTGCTCGTCAGCTTGGTTTCGGAATCCATCTTACCTCGATGGTAAGACGAGCCCCCGGAAGGGGCAACTGGGGCCACAGCCGACTTGGGGGCCTCGCTCCTAGGCGGCCAGCTCGGCCACCAGCGGCGCCAGTCCGGGATGCCTCTCCGACAGGCCGCGCAGCTCCGAGCGGAACGACTCAAGCTGCTTGCCCACCTTCACTTCCACCTTCCCATCGCCGGGGTTGGCGAGCAGGTTCGCCGTCGCGGCGGAGAACTTCGCTCCCAGGATGGCCAGCTCGCGGGCTCCCACCACTCCCTGCTCCGCCGCCTGCACCGCCGCCGCCGAAAGCCGTACTCCGAAAGCGCCCAGCTCCTCCGCCCCCGCCAGTCCGGACTTGCCCGCCGCCTGCGCCAGGTGGCCAGCCACTCCCGCGACGTGTCCGGCCGCCAGGAGAAGGTTCTCTCCCGCCGCGCTCGCCTTGTCGATCGCCTCCACGTAGGCGTTCCACGCCTGCCCAAGCTGCTTGCCCGAAAGCTCGAACTGCTTCCCGGCCTTGTCGAACATCTTCTCCGAGAAGCGCTTGCCGGCGGGGTCGCCCTGAATCTCCACCACCGTCACCTGCGGCCCGTGCCTCCCGGCGAAGAGGTTGGCCAGGTGGGCGAAGCCCTTGGCCACGTTCTTCGCCACGTAGCGCGCCCCGATGAGGATTCCCTCCGCCGTCCAGCCCATCGCCCCCGCCGCCCCGTAGGCCACCCCCGCCACCGCATGCCCCGCCGCCTCCGCGGCGTGGCCGGTCCCCTCGAGCAGCTTGTTGGTGGCGCCCACCGCGTTGGCGCCCGCCGCCGCTAGATTGTCGAAGGCGTCCGAGGCGTGGCCCAGCGCTGCTTCCCCGTGGCGCAACGCCTCGGAGGCAGACTTCCGCGCTGCCTCGTCCAGGCCGTCGGCATTCTTTTCCAAAGTCTCCGAGAGCCGGTCGAAATTCGTCCGCGGCTCACCAGGGCCTTTGACCGAACCGGGCATGCGGCCTCCCGCGAGAGGAGCCCGCGCGCCACCTTCCGGCGACGCCCGGGCGCCGACGACTGCGAGGCGGGGACACACGGGGTGTCCCCGCCAGGTTAGACACCGCCACCCTCACCCCGACCCTCTCCCGCCAAGGGGAGAAGGGGCAGGGACGGGGAGGGGTTAGCCGTTCTGCACCTGGGCGGTGAGCTGCGAGAGCTGCGGGTTCTTCTGCGCCAGCGCCTTGAGCTCGGCGTTGAACTCGTTGAGCCGGTTCTGCACCAGCACCTCCACCTTCCCCTGGTCGGGGTTGGCGAGGATGTTGGCCACGCCGGCCGAGAACTTCGCGCTGAGGATGGCCATCTCGCGGGCGCCCACCATGCCTTGCTCCGCGGCCTGCACCGCCACCGAGCCGAGCCGGACGCCGTACTCCGACATCTTCACCACCGCCGCCGAGCCGGTGTGGGCCGCCGCTGCCGCGAGGTTGCCCGCCACCGCCGCGGTGTGGCCAGCCGCGAACGCCACGTTGGTCGCCGCCCCGGCCATGTGCGAGACCGCCTGGATGTAGGAATTCCAGGCCAGCCCGGCCGCCTCGGACGAGAGGACGAGCTGCTTGCCCGCCTTGTCGAACATCTTGTCGGAGAAGCGCTTGGCGTTCGGGTCGCCTTCCAGCTCGCGGACGGTCACGGTCTTGCCGTCGCCGATGATCCGGGAGAAGAAGTTGGCGATCTTCGCAAAGCCGCTGGAGGCGTTCTTCGCCACGTAGCGGCCGCCGGAGCGGACCTCCTCGGAGACCCAGGCCGCGCCGCCCACGCCGGCGAACATCCCGGCGTTGGCGAGGTGCACGCCGGCCTCGGCGTTGAGGGCCACGCCCTCGACCACCTTGGCGGTGGCGAACACCGCGTTGGCGGCCGCGCCGGCCAAGTGAGAAGCGGCCTCGGCCGCGTGAGTGCCCGCGCGGGCGGTGCTGCGGCCGGCCTCGTTCAGCTCGGTCTTGGCGAGGTCCTTCAGAGCGTCGGCGGTCTTGTCCATCCGCTCCGAAATCCGGTCGAAATTGGTAGTGGGGGTGGTGCCTCGAATAGTGCCTGGCATGAAAGTGCTCCCTTTTTCTTGGTGAGGATTGGGTGGAAATCTGTCCGGGCTCGGGCCTAGTACTCCATCGACCTGGGCTCGAGGATGGCGGCGAAGTGCGCCAGGATGGGCGGGTTGCCGGAGAAGCGCACCCGGCCCTTGCTGACCGCCTCGTGGAGGTCCAGCCGGTTCATCATCATCGCGGTGAAGTCCTGGCGGTCCATCTCCAGGTAGGCGTCGGGCGAGTCGGTAGTGCCCTGCTGCACGGTGCCCTTGCCCAGGTCGACCGTCCAGGCGCTGCGCTTCTCGCCAAACAAGGTCACCTCGCAGGTGCCCTTGAGCTGCTTGCGCTGCTCATTGGTCGCGCTGAGGATCTTGGGAACGACTTCATCGAAGAAGATTTCGGGGGTGATCTTCTCTGCTGCTGCTCGCTCTGACATTGCTTCCCTCCTTGGTAGGTTGGCGAGGAGGCGGGCACACTACTCGCGAACCGAGCCGGGGATCAAACCGGCCGAGGCGTTTTTCGAGGCCAAGCGATGCGAATCACCCAGATTGACCTCTGGCACGTGGCCATCCCGGTGCGCGGCACCTTCTATCCGGCGTGGATCCCCGGTTTTCCGCAGACGGAGAACCGCTTCACGCTCATCCGGTTGCGCACCGCCTCCGGGCTGGAAGGCCACAGCGCCGGGCCGTCCATCGCCAGGGAGCGGCAGGGTCTGGGCAGCCTGCTCGGGCCCTATTTCTTGGGCGAGCGCGCCGACGACATCTCCTCCATCCGCCAGCGGATCCGCGAGATGGGTTACCTCGGCCAGAAGGCCGGATGGATCGAGCCCGCCTGCTGGGACATCGTCGGCAAGTCCCGGGGCAAGGCCTTGTGGGAGCTTCTTGGAGGCAGCGGCGGCAAGGTGAAGCTGTACGCCTCCACCGGTCAGATGAGGACCGGCCCGGAGCGGGTGAAGGAAGTGGAGGCGCGCCTCTCCGAGGGCTTCGAGGCGGTGAAGCTCCGAGTCCACGCCGCCACCCTGGAAGAAGACGTGGAGCAGATCCGAAAGACTCGCGCGGGGGTGGGCAGCCGGCCCATCCTGGGAGTCGACGCCAACCAGGGCTGGCGGGTGGCGGTAGTGGCGAACGCCCCGCGGTGGGACTTCCAGCGCGCGCTGGCTTTTTGCAAGGCGGCCGAGGAGGCCGGCTTCTCCTGGGTGGAGGAGCCGCTGCCGATGGACGACTACCAGGGGCTCTCCCGCCTGCGCGCCGCCACCGAGGTGGACCTCGCCGGGGGCGAGCTGAACAGCCACGGCCTTCCCGAGTTCGGGGTGATGCTGGAGAAGGGCTGCTACGATCTCTACCAGCCCGACGCCGTCTTCTGCGGAGGCGTAGCCGAGACCTGGCAGATCATCCAGAAAGTGAAGGCGGCCGGCGCTCGGTACACGCCGCACACCTGGACCAACGGAGTCGGGCTGGCGATCAACCTCCAGCTCTTCGCCGCCTCGCCTTTCCGCGACGAGACGATGCTCGAGTACCCCTACGACTCGCCGTGGCTGCCCGAGGTTCGCGACGGCATCCTCTCGCAACCTTTTCTCCACCAGCGCGGGGAGCTGGAAGTCCCGCGGGGCCCGGGGCTGGGGATCGAGATCAGCCAACGCGCCCTGCGCCGGCACGGTCACCACTTCTTCAAGGCCACCAAGCTCCGGGTGGCGGTGAGTGCGGTGCTGGACAAGGGCCTGCGCACTGCAAAGGAGGCCGGAGCAGCTCGCGACGCCCGGCTCGCCGCCCGGGAACGAGAGCTGGCTGAGCTCTCGACTCGAGGGGAAGACTCCGCCCTGTGCGCACTGCGCCCGGATTGACCGCGAGCTCCGGTGGCGGAGCGGAACCTCCTCCCGTTCCCGAAGCCGAACCCGCTCCCGGCTTCGTCACTGGTCGGTCTGAGGCCGAGCGCAAAAGCGCGAGGCTTCGTTAGGGAAGCTCCAGCGCGAAGCGCAGGGCGTCATCGACGCGCGCGATTGTGGCTCGGCGCAGCGCGCCGATGCGCCGATCGAGCCACTGCTTGGGGATGGTGTGGAGGTTCTCGAGATTGACCACCGAGGCGCGCGGCAGCCCCTCGGCCCGACCGAGCCTTATCTCCGCCGTGGTGCCTCGGGCGCGGGTGGTGACTTCGGCCACGATCACCTTTCGGCGCACCGCGTTCACCTCGGTGCGCGACACCACCAGGACCGGCCGGCGCCCGGCGTCGCCTCCCAGGTTGGCCCAGTAGAGCTCGTTTCTTCTCATCGGCGCGGTCGCTTTCGCCTCTGGCGGCCCAAAGACGCCGACCAGGACGCGCGAGAAATTGCGCTTGCCTCTGCGACCTCGGCATCGGTCTCCGGCTTCCGCCGGTATGCGTCCAGGTGACGCCGGAGGCGCTTCGCCGCCGCCTCGTCCTTGAGCCACGCACGCAGGCTGGTCTGGATGACCGCGCTTCGGGTCAACTCCCTCTCCAGGCGTGCTCGCTCGACCTGATCGAACAGCTCCTCCGGGAGACTGATCGCCAGTTTCTTGGTAGCCATACTTTGGTCATACCAACGGACCCCGCGCCCCCGCAAACCCGGCCAACCGTTCTCCGCCCTTGCCGCCGGCCGGCCGGTTGCTCCACAGTGGGCCCATGGAGCCGGAGCTCCCCACCATCCACAAGCTGAGGCGGCAGCACCTCTCGCTCCTCGATCGCCTCGAAGGCGTCGCCGGCTGGGTGAAGCGCAGAAAGGATCCTCCCGCCCCCGGCGCCGTCCGGGCGGTGCAGAGGCTCGTCGCCGAGTTGAACGAGCGCCTCCTGCCGCACCTGCGGGAAGAAGAGTGTCTCTCCTGCCCTTCCTTCCGAACCTGCCGCTCGCCCCGCCAGGACGATGGCTGCCCCTCTGGCCCCAAACCCCCGCGCGCCGCCCCACACCTCGAGCTGCTCCGGATGGTGGATGACTTCGTACGAGCCGCCCCGCAAAGCTGGCCCGAGGCCGCCACCCGCTTCGGCCCGCTGGAGAAGGCGCTGCTCGCCCACGTCCGCGCCGAAGAGGCCGGCTTCCGCGCCACCGCGCTCGCCCCCAAGCCTGGCCGGCGGGACTGATCAGCCCGCGCCCCGCCGGTGCCCAGGCAGTCTTGGAATCCGCTGAATCTGTTCGGTTTCTCACTGGCGAGTGGCTCGGGAGTTGCTCAATCGACTATCCAGATAATTTTGGCAGCAATCGGACGCAGTTCTTGCGGGGGGAAGTGCTTGTCTCGCGACAGCAGCCAGGGCTCAGAGAAGCTACGGACCTTCTACCGGTGGGGCTGGCTACCGCTGGTGGCCGGGTGCGTGGTGATTGCCGGCGGGGTGATCGGCGCCTACGAGCTGGTGCTTTCCCACCTTGGCAGGGTGGAGGAAGACCCGGTCCTGCGCGTCGCCTTCATCACCCGAGCGCTGGTGACCTCCTCGCTGCTGGCTCTCTGGGCAGGCTGGTACGTGCTCTTCTCCCGGAGGAAGCTGGAGCAAGCCCGCGACGAGCTGCGCCGCCGGACTGCCGAGCTGGAGCACAAGGCTCGCCGCGCCGAGGAGGAGGCGGGGCTCGGGGCGATGTGCCGGCTCCTCGCCCATGAAATCCGCGCCCCGTTGCACGGCGTCGCCCTCCGGGGCGCGATGCTGGAGAAGATTTCCTCCGCCCTCCCCGAAGGCCAAAGCGCCAGGGTGAAGGAGCTCGCCCGGCTCATCGAGGACGAGACGACCCGGCTCGATCAGCTCCTCGGCGAGTACATGGCCTACGGGCGGTCGGCCTCGACTTCCCTCGAGCCGTCTCCGCTGGATCTGGCGGCGGTCTGCCGCGAGGTGCTGGCCTCGCACCGGGCGGCCAGCGCGGCCAAGGAGCTGGAGGTTTCGGTGGACCTCCCCGGGGAGATGATTCTCCGGGCGGATCCCATCCGGGTCCGCCAGGCACTGGGGCTGCTGCTCCGCAGCGCCATCGATTCGGCGAAGGTGGGAGGCAAGGTGAAGTTGACCGGGAGGAACAACGGCGCCGACGTCACCTTGGAGGTCGCCGACGATGGCCCGGGGCTCGAGGATCCATCCGCGGTGTTCAGGCCGTTCTACGTGAGCCGGGGAGGGGCCTCCGGGCTAGGCTTCGCGATCGTCCGCGACGTGATGAGGGCCCACGGCGGCGAGGTGAGCGCCAGCAACCCCAACGATGGCGGAGCGCGTATCCTGGTACGGTTGCCGGTGGAGCGAGCATGAGTCGCATCCTGGTGGTGGACGACGACAAGACCGCAGTGGACGGGCTGTGCGGCTTGCTCGAGATGGACGGCTTCGACGCGGTCGGCCTGCGCTCGCCCGAACAGGCGCTGGAGCGGCTCAAGTCGGACGAGCACTTCGACGCCCTGGTCACGGATCTAGAAATGCCCAAGGTCCACGGCCTCGAGCTGATGCGCACCGCCAAGAAGACCCGCGCCGCGATGCCCATCCTGGTCATCACCGCCTACGTCGGCTCCCACGCCGCCGAGCAGGCGGTGGCTCTCGGCGCGCGCAGGGTGCTGGGCAAGCCGCTCCGCTACGAGCTTCTGGTGGAGGAGCTGCAGCGCTGTACGAGCTAGGCCGCCTCGCTGGAGGCCACCGCCGCCAGCCCCTGGGCGTCGATCACCCGAAGGCCGCCGCCCCGGTCGATCAGCCCCTGGGTCACCAGCCGCTTGAGACAGCGGGAGAAAGTCTCCGGGCGCATCCCCAGCATCCGGGCCACCAACTGCTTCTGCAAAGGCCGCCCGTTCGGGGCCCGAAGCCCCCAGGCCAGGATGAAGCGCGCTACCCGAGAGAGGCTGTCCCCACGCCGCCACACCACGTCCCGTTGCCTCTGGTCGATCTCTCCCAGGAGCAGCTCCAACACCACCCGCGCGGGAGAGTGCTCCGGGCCAATCCACCCCGCCAGCGCCTGGGCCGGCATCGAGCAGAGCTTGGCCGGCGTGACGGTGCGGATTTCGTAGGGCGAGGATTCTCCCTGCACCGACTCCAGGCACAACAAAGACCTCGGCCCGCGCAGGGCGAGGCTGCGCTCCGAGCCGTCCGCATCCACCGCGCACAAGGCCACTGTCCCTTCCCGCACGAAGTACGAGGTGGGGTGGTACTCCCCCTGGCCGCACACCACCGCCGTGGCCGGCAGCTGCATCGGCGTGAAAGGACACCTCCCCGCCAGCGTCGCCGCCAGCGGACAGGCTCGACAGTTCGGGATCAGCGAGGCGAACATGGTGCCTCCCCGGCTTGACCACGGACAAGTTCTAGCACGAGTTGTGCCCGGCCTGGCAGCCACTCCGCCGCGCAATTTTTGCGTATCAGGCCTGAATTCGGTGACTTGGGCGAATAGGTTGCGCGCCGGAGCCATTTGGGGAGCATCCGATGTTCTTGACCACCATCAACAGCCGCGCAGCGTGCGGGGCAGATGGAGAGGCGTGCGCTCGAGGGCCGGTTTGCGCCGCCGGTGCGGTGGTTGGTAGCGTCCAGGCACCACCAGCGGAGAGGGGAGCGATGCCCAAAGTCAGCCAGAGGAATTCCACCACCCGGGCCGGGGGCAGCAAGGGCGGCTCGAGGCCGGCGAGAGCGAAGACCGACACCACCAGGAAGAGCGCCGGCACGCTCCGCTCCGGCGGGAGCAAGAGCGGTGGGCGGGCTCGCCGCGGCGGCGACAGCGTCTCGGTGCGCAGCGGCGGCAACAAGGGCGGCGGACGGCGGCCGGTCCTCAATCCCCCGGAGCGCCATGTGCCCTCGCGGACCAGCGAGCTTTGGAGCGCTCCCACCGTGCGCCGCGGCGGCAACAAGGGCGGCAAGTAGCGCCCCTTGAAGCGAACCGCAGGGCTCGGCTCCCGCCTCAAGGCGCTGGCGCGTTCCAGGCTCCGCAACCTCGGCCGCGTCCGCGAGCTGTCGCGACGCTTCCGCTCGCTTTCCCGCTACGACTCCCCCGAAGCGCTGGAGCTCATCATCGAGTGGACAAGGGAGCGGCTGGTCTTCGCCCGCGCCCGCCGGGCCGTCTTCGGCGCCTCCGGGGGAGTGGACAGCTCGCTGGTGGCCTGCATCCTCGCTCGCGCCTACCCGGGCCGTTGCCTGGGGCTCATCCTCCCCTGTGAGTCGGAGCCGGAGGACGAGCATGACGCCTCCACCTTGCTCGAAGCGCTGGGCATCGAGCGGCGGCGCATCGACCTGGCGCCGGCGTTGGCCGCCCTCCGCGCGCTGCTCTCACCCGTCCAGGCGAGCTCCACCGCGGAGGGGAATCTGAAGACCAGGCTTCGCACCCTGGCGCTCTTCCACGAGGCGTCGGCGCGCAAGGGCCTCTTCGTCGGCACCGGTGATTTGGACGAGGGCTTCGTCGGCTACTACACCAAGGGCTCGGGCAGCGACTTGAGCCCCATCGCCAGCCTCCACAAGCACGAGGTGCGGGCGCTGCTCGAGCTGGCGCTTTGGCCGGTGAATCCGAAGCTGGCGCGGCGGCTCTCCCGAAAGCCAGCGCACGCGGGGCTGGTGAGGGGCCGGAGCGCCGAGGCGGAGCTGGGAGTCCCCTACGAGCACATCGCCCGCTGCATCGAGATCGTCTCCGAAAGCTGCAACCTCTACGAGGTGGGCGTGGCGCCGCGGGAGGTGGACGAGTTCGACCGGCTCATCGCTCGCACCAGGATGGATGAGCGGACTTTTCTCCGGGTGGCGGAGCTCATCTACCGCGCCCGGCACAAGGCGGAGGGCTCGCCGGTCCTCTGGCGGGACGACCCGGGCCGGAGCACTCTGGACGACTTCTCCAGCGAATGAGGGCTCGCTCCTTGGGTCCTCGGGCGTGGAGCGGAGCGGGCCGGCGGCCGGCGTTCTGACTGGATTCGGGGTTTCCGGTCCGATATTTCTTTACCTACGCACTCTTTCATCGGAGCCCAAGTTGCAGCCACGTTCCACGAAGCGACAGAAGGAGCAGGCACGCTTGCAGCACCGGCAGGAGAAGGAGGCCAAGCGGGCGGAGCGCAAGCGCCTCAAGTCCGAGCGGCCGCCGCGCCAGCCCGGGGAGGAGGACCCGGACATCGCGGGAGTCGTCCCCGGCCCCCAGCCTCCTCTCGAGGTGTAGCGCTCGCCTTGCCGGCCTCGCCGAGCGGCGACTAGCATCGAAGGGGAAATGGCCAGCGCCCGCCGTCCGGAGCGCGCCGGTAGGCAGTCCGCCCTCTCGCGCATCGGGCCCGCAGACCTGTTCCTCAAGCGGGCGCGGCGCTACCAGCGCACCCGCCGGCTTTTTCTCTCGCTTTCGGTGGCGCTGGTCTTCCTGGCGCCGCTGTGGCACCTCTCGCGCAACGAGCTGGACAGCGCCGGCCTGACCGGAGGCGGCCGCTGGGTCGGCCTCGCCGCGCGGGTTCCGCACCTCGAGCTTCCTCCTTTGGTGGGCGCTCCCTGGACGGTGGAGCTGCTCGGCCTGGAGATGCTGGACCCGCTCGCCGCCGCCGCCCTCCTCGCCGCGCGCTCCTTCGACTGGGAGGTGGCCATCGGCGTCCTCCCCACGCTGCTCCTGGTGGTGCTCTTGGGGCGGTTCTTCTGCGGCTGGCTCTGTCCCTATCTGCCCCTGCTCGCGGCGAGCAACGCGGCGAGGGCGCTCCTTCGCCGAGTGGGCGTTCGGCTGCCCGAGGTGAGGCTGCCCCGGCGAGCGCCGCTTTTCCTCCTCGCCGCGCTGCTGTTGGCCACCGCGCTCGGCGGGACCCAGCTCATCGGCCTCGTCTACCCGCCTTCCTTGATTGGCCGGGAGGTATTCCGGGCCGTCTTCTACGGAGGGCTGGGAGGTGGGGCGCTGGTGCTACTGGCGGCCTTCCTCTTCGACACCTTCGTCTCCCGGGCGGGCTTCTGCCGCTCCCTTTGCCCGGGCGGGGCGCTGTTCTCCCTCCTGGGAGCGCTCTCCCCCATCCGGGTGCGGAGGGCGAAGCAGGCCTGCACCGATTGCACCCTCTGCGACGTGGTGTGCAACCTGGGGCAGCAGCCGATGAGCGACCGGTTGGACTCGGGCTGCGAAAGATGCGGCCGCTGCATCGCGGTGTGCCCCACCGGCGCGCTCAAGTTCGAGGTAGGCCGCGCGGCTCTTTCGGCCGGCGCCCCCGCCCGCCCCGTCCCCTCTCGCCCCGAGCGGGGCCGAGGGGCCCCACTTCCCCGCGGGGAGGGCGGAGCATGAATCGCCGCGGCTTCATCGGCGGCGCGCTCGCCCTCCTGGCCGGTGCCACAGCCGGCCTCAAGGCCAAGCTGGCCAAGGCGGCCTCGCGCATCCGTCCGCCGGGCGCCAAGCTGGGCGACTTCGAGCGCCGTTGCATCAGGTGCTTCCGCTGCGCCGAGGTGTGCCCGCCCAAGGCCATCCGCTTCCACAGCGGGCTCGACTTCTTCTCGGCCGACTTGCCCTTCCTCGAGCTGGATGCGAGGGGCTGCATCCTGTGCATGAAGTGCACCGAGGTTTGCCCCACCAGCGCCTTGGAGCCGACTCCGGGAGACCCCGCCGCGGTGCAGGCCAAGGTGAAGATGGGCAAGCCGGTGCTGGACCGGAAGAAGTGCATCCCCTGGGCGGGCCAGGGCGTCTGCCGGATTTGCTTCTACGCCTGCCCCTACGCCGGCTCGGCGGTGGTCTTGGTCGGCCCGCAGCAGGCGCCGCTCTTCGAGCCGGAGAAGTGCGTGGGCTGCGGCCTCTGCGAGGAGGCCTGCCCCAAGCTGGCCCACGCCATCCGCATCGTGCCCCCGGAGGTGAAGGGATGAGGCGCAATCCTCTCCGGGCCATCCTGGGCACCGCGATGAGCCGGAGGAGGGCGCTCCAGCTCGCCCAACTAGCCGGGCTGGGCGCCTGCGGCGCGGGGCTGGGGCTGTTCGGGAAGAAGGCCTTGGCCGAGCGGGAGGTGAAGGGCACCTGCCGCATCTGCACCATGCACTGCGGCGTCATCGCCACCTCGCGCGGGAGCCGCTTGCTGAGGGTGGAGGGAGACCCCGCCTCGCAGACCAAGGGCTTCGTCTGCCACCACGGCTGGGCGCTGCGCGAGGTGGTGCACTCCCATCACCGGATAAGGCGCCCCCTGCGCCGGGAGGAGGGCGGCTTCCGGGAAGTGCCCTGGGAGCAGGCGCTCGCGGAAATCGCCTCCCGGCTGAACCAGGTGAAGGCTCAATACGGACCGCAGGCCCTGGCCATCCAGACCGGCTGGCCCTTCGTTCGCCATCCGCTCATCCACATGCTGCACCGCTTCTGCCAGGCCTTCGGCACGCCCAACCTGGCCACGGTGGCGAGCCAGTGCGAGGCCGCGGGGAGGATGGGAAAGGCGCTCACCTACGGCTCCAACGCCAGGGCGGATCTGCGCCACGCCCGGACGCTGGTGGTCTGGGGCGCCAACCCCACCTTCACCGCGCCGCCGTTTGCGCACCTGTGCGAGGCGATGTCGCTGGATGGAAAGAAGCTCATCGTGGTGGACCCCATCCGCACCGAGCTGGCGGAGAGGGCCACCTTGCACCTCCAGGTCCGGCCTGGCTCGGACGGGGCCCTGGCGCTGGCGATGGCCCAGGTGCTGCTCTCCTTGGGCCTCTACCACAAGCACGCCGAGGAGGCGGTGGGCTTCGAGGAGTTCCGCCTTCTCGCGGCCCAATTCCCCCCGGAGCGCGCCGCCGAGGTGACATCGGTGCCGGCAGCGAAGATTGCCGAGGCGGCGAGGATGTTCGCCCAACATGGTCCGGCCTCGGTGTGGGATGGGCTGGGCATCGAGCATCATCGCAGCGGGCTCCAGACGGTGCGGGCGGTGGCGGCGCTCTCCGCGCTCTGCGGCTACGTGGACGTGCCGGGCGGCGCGCAGCTGATGAACAGGCCCGGGCCGGGCTTTTTCGGCGAGCTGCTCCCTCCTTTGTACCGGCTGGCGACTCCTGAGCCTTTGCCTCCAAAGGCTCAGGCGCGCCCCATCGGCTACGAGGAGATTCCGCTCTACGAGGTTTTCAACCGCCAGGCCCAGGGGATGCTCTTCCCCCGGGCCATCCTGGAGGACAAGCCCTATCCGCTCCGGGCGCTCATCCTCATCGGCTCCAACGCGCTGGTCACTTCACCCGGCTCGGCGCGGATGCTGGAGGCGGCGGAGAAGCTGGAGCTGCTGGTGACGGTGGACCCCTTCCTCACCGCTTCGGGAGAGCGCTCCGACTACGTGTTGCCCGCGGCCACCTTCGCCGAGGCGGTGGAGGTGGGCCCCGGCGAGGAGGACGCCAAGGTGGCCCGGAGCAGCCTGGTGCCGGAGCAGCACCAGAGCTGGCCGGACTGGAAGGTGCTCTTCGAGCTGGCGCGGGCCTTGGGGCTGGGCCGCTACTTCCCCTGGGGCAGCTTCCAGGAGGCCATCGACGCGCCGAGGGTGCCCTTCATGAGGGACGAATCGCGCGCGCTGACTCCGCTGGCGGCGGCGCCGGGGACACCCTTGCCGCGCTTTCCCACTCCCTCGGGGAGGATCGAGCTTCGCAGCGGCACCATGGAGCGCTTCGGCGCGCCGCCGCTGCCGGAATGGACCGAGCCGGGCGAGAAGCCCACCGCGGAGTTTCCGTTCATCCTCCTCACCGGCCCCAGGACGCGCCCGTACATCAACTCGCAGTTCCGGCGCATCCCCTCCATCGCCGGGAAGATGCCGGAGCCGTTGGCCGAGCTTCACCCGGAGGCGGCGCGGAGGGCGGGAGTGAAGGACGGCCAGAGGGTGGCGGTGGTGTCTTTGCGCGGGCGAATCGTGCTCAGGGCCAGAGTCACCGAGCGAATCCACCCGGAGACGGTAGTGCTGCCGGCGGGCTGGGAGAATGCCAACGCCAACTTGCTCACCGATGGAGGCCAGCTCGACCCGCTCACCGGTTTCCCCGCCTACCGCTCGCTCACCTGCCGCGTCGAGCCGGCGTGACCGCCCGCCGGCCCCCTCAAAGCGCGCTCCCGCCTCCGCGCGGCTTGCGTTGGCCCGAAGAAGTACGTGGTGTTACGTTCACCAGCCGCCGGGGGATTCAAGGTGAGCTCGTTTCGGCTGGACGCGCTGACGCTCGAGGTCTTTGAGCCCGATGAGAATCGGATCCGCGTGATGTGGACCGGCCGGAGCGATCACCGTGAGCCGCAGAAAGCGCTGCGGCAGTGGTTCGACCAGCTCATCCGGACGGCGTTGGCGTCGAAGTCGGCGATCGAAATGCACTTCGAGCAGCTCGCCTACTTCAACTCGTCGACCATCGCCGCGCTGTTGCAGTTCATCACCACCGCGCATCAGAGCGGCGTCGAGCTCGACATGGTCTATGAGCCCAAGCTCGAGTGGCAGCAGCGCTCGTTCGACGGACTGCAGCACGTGGTCCGCCGCCTGCCGCAGCGCCAATCGAAGGTGCGGGTCGTCTCGAGCGGGAACGGCAACGGCCCGCAAGGCACCGAGTAGCCCGGTCAGCGCAAGCTGGGCGCCGACGGGGCGAGCGGCAAGAGCACGCTCACCGTGGTCCCCAGGTCGACCTCGCTGCGCACCGAGATTCGCCCCCCGTGGTCTTCGACGATGCGGTGGCAGAGGCTGAGCCCCAACCCCTGCGCGCGCCGCTGGCGATTCTGGGTGAAGAACGGGTTGAACAGCCGCCCCATGTGCTCCTCGGGAATGCCGCAGCCGGTGTCGGCCACCTCGAGGCGCACCGCCTGCCCCTCGACGCGGCGAGTGGTGAGCCTCAGCTCGCGGAGCGGCCTGCCGTCCATCGAGACGACCGCGTTCCGCACCAGGTGGCCGACCAGGTCGACGAGCGCCGCCTCGTGCCCCAAGACGAGGTGCGGCTCGGTCGAGAGGTCGAGCTGCACCGCGACCCCGTTTCCCGCCGCCTCCAACACGTCGGGAACGCGCCGCACCAGCTCGTTCAGCTCGAGCGGGACATGCGCCGAACGCTCGGCGGTGGCGAGGGCCTGCAAGGTGCGGGTGACGTTGGCGATGCGGCGCGCGGACTCGACCACCTCCTCCAGCGCCTGCTTCGAGGGGCCCTCGGGCAGCTCGCCGGAGACCAGCTCGGCGTTGCCCATGATGCCCTGCAGCGGATTGTTGACCTCGTGGGCCACCCCCGCGGCGAGCTCGGCGATCGCCGAGAGCCGCTGGCTGCGCAATATTTGTTGTTGGGCCTCCCGGAGCTGCCGCTCGCGCTCCTCGATCTCCTTTAGCAGGTCGCCGAACATCGCCAAGAGCGTCTCGTTCGAAGTCTCGACGCCCTTGGCCATGTCGTTGAAGTGCGTGACCAGGTTGCCCAGCTCGTCCGGTTGCTCGGCCAAGAGGCGGTGGCTGTAGCGGGCGGCAGCGATTTCCTGGGAGCCCTGGTCGAGAAGGTCCAGCGTGCGCTGGATGGGCCGGGTGATGGAGGCGCGAGCGAGGGCGAGCGAGGCGGCCGCGGCGAGTGCTCCGGAGGCGGCGGCTGCCGCCCACGGGTTCACCTCCATCGCCCAGGCGGCGGCGGCGGCCAACGGCGGCACCAGCGCGGTCGCGCCGAGCAGCAGCGCTAGCCTCCTTCGCAACCTCATCGGACCTGCATCCTACAAGGGCAGGGCTTCCAATGATGGCCCTCGGGCATGGCGCCCGCGTCCCTGCCGGCTCAGCGGCCCCCGAGCGCCAGATAGGCGAGGGCCGCGGCAGAGGCGAGGACGGCGAGAGCGATCATGGCCAGCGCCGTGCGCGGTTTCCTTTTCCTACGCGGGTGTTCGGCCAGGTGGCGGGCGATACGGAAGAGCTCCTGCCGCACCGCCTCGGCCGAAGGAGGCCGATCCGCCGGCCGCTTGGCCAATAGCCGCATCACCAGCGCGTCCAGCTCGACCGGGACGCTGGACTCGAAGAGCAGCGGCCGAGGGGGAACCTCCCGCGCGTGCGCGCGCATCACCTCGTGAGCGGAAGGAGCGATGAAGGGCAGGCGCCCGGTGAGCAGGTGGAAGGCAAGCACTCCCACCGAGTAGAGGTCGCTCTGCGCGGTGGCCGGTTCGCGCTGGGTCAGCTCGGGCGCCATGTAGTCCGGCGTTCCCACCACACAGGACTCGCCGGTCAGCCGCATGCGGGCCGACCGGCCGGGATGCATGGCCAGCCCGAAATCGAGCAGCTTCACCCGCCGCGCGCCGCCGGCAGCGCTGGTGACGAAGATGTTGCCGGCCTTGACGTCGCGGTGCACCACTCCCGCGGCGTGGGCCACGCCGAGGCCTTCCAGCACCTGGTCGAGCAGCGCCATCACCTCGTCGGCGCACAGCGGGGCTTCCTTCTCGAGCAGCTGCTCGAGTGAAACACCGTCGAGGTATTCCATCACCAGGTAGCACCGCCCGTCGGAGGGCAGCTGACCCCAGCCGAGCGTCTCGACGATCGACGGATGCCTGATGGCGCCCACCGCCTGGACCTCTTCGAGCAGCCGCCGGGCCGACTTCGGGCTGGAGGAAAGCTCCGGTCGGAGCACCTTGATCGCCACTCGCCTGCCGGTGCTCTGCTGCAAGGCCTGATAGACGATGCCGATGCCCCCTTCGCCGACCCGGTGGCGCACCTGGTAATCGCCCAGGGTGGCGCCGAGGAGCGGATCCTCCCCCGGCCGCAGGTCATTCCCTTCGCCCCGCGGATGGTCCACGGAGCGATCCGGCGTCTCTTCGGGAGGTGCCACCGCGGGGGAAGCCAGGCCGGTTTCCGTGTGGCGCGCCTACGGACTAGCCCTTGAGGTAGTCGTCCTTGTTCGAGCACTTGCCGCTCGAGCACCGGCCGCCCTTGCAGTCGGAGTCCGAGCCGCAGGAGCCGCACTTGCCGCCGGAGCAGTGGCCGACCGCGCAATCAGAGTCCGAGCCGCAGCTGTTGCACTTGCCGCCGGAGCACTTGCTGTGCCCCTTGCAGTCGGAGTCCGAGCCGCAGGAGCCGCACTTGCCGCCGGAGCAATGCCCCACCTTGCAGTCCGAATCCGAGCCACAGGCCCAGGCCTCGTTGACCGGCGCGACGAAGAGGATAGCAGCGACACCGAAGAGGGCGATCGACATCCGTCTCATGCAACGCTCCTTGTGGACTTGAGTTGGCGGACCCTACCACCCTCGCGGCTCGGGTCTCCACGAAGAACGCTAGAGCGCGTGCACGTCGATCAGCGCCGCCGAGCCGTACCGCCCGAAGAAACCAATCGCCTCGAGTGGCCAGGGCGGTGGAGGCCAGCCAGAGCCCGAATAGGGGTGCCGCCACCAGCTGCTCGGCCGACTGGCGGTCGGGCTTGCCGCCCTGGGGGACATCTCCTCGGTCTCTTTGAGGAATTTAAAGTCGCAGCTTATATTTATCACGTGGCCAAACGGGTGGTGTTCACGCGCGAGCTGGAGAAGAGCCTCAAGGCTGCGGCGCGGCAGTTCGGCGCGCTGGTGGTGACTGGCCCTCGCCGGGCCGGCAAGACCTTTCTGCTTCAACACACCTTCCCGGGAGCCAGCTACCACCTGCTGGAGGACCCGGACGTGTTGGCGGCGGTCAAGGCCGACCCGCGAGGGTGGCTCGACGACGTGAAAACACCGGCGATCGTCGGCGAGATCCAGAACGCTCCCGAGTTGTTCTCCTATGTCCGCACGCGCATTGACCAGGCGCCGAACCGGCACGGCCAGTGGCTGCTGACGGGCTCGCAGGATTTCTCGCTGATGGCGGGAGTGACTGAGTCCATGACCGGTCGGGCAGCGGTCTTCCAGCTCTTGCCGCTCTCCTACCGTGAGCTCCGCTCCTGGAGCCTCTTGCGAGGTGGGTTCCCCGAGGTGGTGAAGCGGCCGTCCGCGGCCCGGCCTTGGTTTCGTTCGTACGTGCAGACCTATCTCGAACGGGACGTGCGCTCGCTCAAGGCGGTGAAGGATCTGGGCACCTTCCGCCGCTTCCTCACCCTGCTGGCCAGCCGAAACGGCCAACTCCTCAACCGCACCGAGCTGGCTGCTCCGCTCGGGGTGTCAGTCCCGACCGTGTCCGAGTGGGTGACCGTCCTGGAGACGACCGGACACGTCCTGCTCGTTCCGCCCTACTTCGAGAATCTGGGCAAGCGCCTGGTCAAGTCGCCCAAGGTGTACTGGGTGGATCCGGGCCTGCTCTGCTTCCTGCTGGGGATCGACAGCCCGCGGCAGCTCGAGCAGTCGCCCTTCCTGGGCTCCATCTTCGAGGGCTTCATCGCGGCGGAGATCATCAAGAACCAAGTCAATGCCGGGCGCGCGCGAGAGCTCTACTTCTTCCGCGATCAGCAAGGGCTGGAGGTCGACTTCCTCGTTCCTGGACCTGGCGCGGCGCTATGGCTGGTGGAAGCAAAGTGGAGCAAGACGCTCACTCCGGAAATGGCGCTCCCGCTCCAGAAGCTCGCCGCGGCGTTGAAGACCAGAGTCCCCAGTGCGGTCATCGTCCACCGAGCGCCGGCCGCCGGGCGCGTCCTCAAGGCGGTCGCCAGAGGCGTCAGCGCGCTGAGCGTCGAGGAGCTCCTCGAGCAGTTGCCCGCGTGAAGGGGTCGAGGAGAAGCTGCACACCTGGATGAAAGCGGCCGAGCCAATCAGACGATCAAACCGGTGAACCGCCCGACCCCTCCGGAGGGTAGCAGGACGGGGAGCGTGGCGGGAGGCAGTTCCGGCTGACCTGAACCCACGCGAAGCCGTCACTGGAGGAGGTGGTGGGCGCACGCTGGCGCGGGCCAGTCCGTGGAAGTTGGGCTCTTCGTGGGCGGCGGCGCGGGCGGATGGTCGCTCACCGCCACAGCGCTTGGGGAGGCGCCTGCCAGGGAACCTCGGCGCGCACCGAGGCATTGCCGAGCCGCACCGAGTACTCGACGCCGCTGTGGAACTGCAAGCTCGGCAGGGTGAGCGAGAGCGCTCCCTGGGGGCCGGACTCGGGCATGCCGCCCACTGGGCGAGGCTTCGAGAGCAGCGCCCGAAGCTGCTCCTCGGTCATCGCTTCGATCGCCGGGTCGGCGGGAACCGGCTCCTCGCCGGGAGGGAGCGGCGCGCGGGCGCGGCCATCGCCGGCTCCAATCTTCTGGAAGCCGCCCTCGTCGAGGCGGATCATGTTCCCGGCATGCCGAAAGCCCATCCACACCGGCGGCACCTGGGTGACCAGGTCCTGAGTCGCAATCGGCCCCTCGCGGTAGTTCACGATCCGGTACGTCCGGGGCAACAGCCGCTGGAACTCGGTGGCGAACCCGACGTCGCCCGCACGCGGCGCTCCGAGCGGGTAGACCTGGGCGGCGGCGGAGCTCACCAGGCCGGTCTTCACCGCTCGCATCGCCGCCAACTCGCTCAGGCCCCCTCCCAGGCTGTGGCCGGCGAAAATCACCGGCGCCTCGGAGCCCACCTTTCCCCGCGCCTTGGCCAGCGCTGATTCCACCTGCGGCCAGGCGGAGTCCAACGCCTCCGACATCCCGCCGTGAACCTTGAGGCTCCCACCACCCCAATCGGGCGATGTCATCCCGAACTTCACGTCGGTCTCCCAGTCGCGGTTCGACTCGGTGCCGCGGAAGATGGTGAACAGGTTTCCCTTCTTGTCCGCCACCACGTAGCCCTGGGTGTCGCTGGCCGGGTCGTTGACGAAGCTCAAGGTGTCGAGGTCGAAGCCCCAGGCGGAGAGCTGCCGGCGAATGGTCGCCTCGTCGCGGTAGGCGAGCAACGATAGCTGGCTCGACCACTGCGCGTTTGCCACCGAGAAGTCCTTGGCCGACGCGTCCACCGGCGAGTTCGGGGGAATCATCGCGTCGACCCCGTAGCGAAGGCGGTGCAGCGCCTTGCCGAGCGCGCTCAAGTCCTGCCCGGCCGGCCCGAGGTCATGGCCGTCGACCCAGGAACGGCCGTCCTTCACCTCGATCTTTTCGAAGCCCAGGTCGCGCGCGCACTGGGCGGCGAGCGCGGAGAGCCCCAACTTCTCCACCAGCAAGGGGGCGCGCACGGTGCCGTCCATCAGCCCGCTCCGGAGCGCGCGCATCGCCACCTCGCGCAGCTCGTCATCCGTCGCCGCCGCCGCACCCAGGTCCGCGAAGAGCGTCAGCCGCTCGGCGAGGCCCGGGCTGGTCGCGAGCAGATGCCGCGCCTCCAGCTCGGAGCTCCCCGGCCCGAGCAGCCCCCTCGCCAACGCCACTTCAGTGGCTCCCGGGTTCACCAGGCAATTCAACTTCTGGAACCGGTCTTCGATCGCCTTCCGGACGGTGTTGGCCAACTTGCCCAGCTCGAGCTTGGGTGGCGTAACCGCCGGCAACTTGAACGAAGGAATCTTCATCGCGGAAACATTCTCGGAGCTCGGGAAACCGAGTTTCGCCAGTAGATCTTACATACCACTCGCGGGCTCGTCGTGGGAGGAGGAGACGAGCTCAGAGGTTGACGATGAGGATGGCCAAGAGCGCAATCCCGAGCAGCACCATCGCCGCGCCGAAGGCAATCTTGTCGATGGTGTCGCGGCCGATCGCGGTGTCCTCGTCCTGGTCGGCCCCCTTGCGGTAGCGGTGGAGGAAGTTCCACAAGAGGTTCGGCCCCAGCACCTTGTCCCGCACCCGGTCGAGCAGCTTCACCCAGGGAGGCCCCTCCCGCTTCGGCGCCGCATCCACCGAGCGCATGCTCGCCCTCGCCGCGTCCGCCGCCATCGCATTCACTCGCGCCAGGTCCGTCCGGCCTTGAACCGGCAATAGCTCGGCCCGCCGCTCGTGGAGCTTGGCTCCCGCGGCCGCGTCCTGCACCGGGACCCTGGCGTCCAACCCAGACACCACCGCCCGCTGCTCCGTCCTCGGAGAAGCCGGGGCCGACGGCGCGTAGTGGCGAGGGGACTCCCAGGAGGGCGCATCGAAGGCCTGCAACGAAGCCCTCCGCGCCACCTCCGCCGGCGTCCCCGCCATGAGCAGCGCCCGCGCCACCGCGAGGGCATCCCTCCCGGTGCGAATCTCGGTCATCTGGTCGAAGCCGGCGCCCTTCAAAACGTCGAGGAACTTCTCCGCCGCCTGGGAGTCCGGGTTGCCCTGCGAGCCGAGCCTCTGCGACTCGCCGGCCAGCGTGACGAAGCGCTCCGCGTACCGCGAGAAGAACTCGAACGCCCGGCTCGCCTTCTCGGTGGCGGTGAGCCCCTGCCGGTCGATGAGCTGATCTCTCACCACCACGAAGTCCGAGGCGAACCGCGCCGGCACTTCCTGGGCGTTCTTCAGTCGGGTGAGGTCGGGCGTGAGCTGGTCCACCGAAGGCGCGGGGGCGGCCTTGAGGTTCCCGCGCACGAAGCCCTCGATGCTCTTCTTGAGCTCGGCGTTGAAGCCGTCGGTCATCCCCGGCGAGCGCAACAACTCCTGCACCTGGGCCAGGTCCGCCTGGCTGGGGGCCGAGCCCCGAGCGCTCTCCGCGTACGCCCGCTCGATCAGCCCGCGGATGTATTCCGGCGCGGCGCGGGTGGTGTTGCGCGACTTGAGGGCCTGGATGAGCTCGCTGATGTTGCTGCCCATGCGCCGCTCCAAGGCCTCGGGCGGCCGCCCGAGGAGGCCCCTTCGAATGATTCTCGCCCCGAAACCCGCGGGGTTGCGAGGCCCATTCTGCTAAGGTCCGCCCGCTTTGGCCACCGACGACCTCACCCTCGTCAAGCGAGCTCGCAGCGGTGATCAGCGCGCCTTCAAGCTTCTGCTCGAGCGGTACCAGCGGAAGGTGTACTCGGTGGCCCTGGGCATGGTGCGGGACAAGGAGGAGGCTCTGGACATCGCCCAGGAGGCCTTCGTCAAGGTCTACAAGTACCTCGACCACTTCAAGGGCGACTCCTCGTTCTACACCTGGCTCTATCGGATCACCGTCAACATCTGCATCGACGTCTTGCGGAGGAAGGCGGCGGCGCGGGGAGATCCGGTGGAGTATGACGACTCGCTGAAGGTCGACTCCGCCGAGGCGAACATCGGCGCCCTGGGCACGAAGCTGGGCACCAATCCTCAGAAGAGCGCCTTGCGGAAGGAGCTGGCGCAGAAAATCCAGGAAGCCCTCGAGCAGATTCCGGAGAAGCACCGGGCCATCCTCCTCCTCCGGGAGATCGAGGGAATGTCCTACGAGGAGCTGGCCCGCACCCTGGAAATCCCCAAGGGCACGGTGATGTCTCGGCTGTTCCACGCCCGGGCGAAGATGCAGAAAATCTTGAGCGAGTACCTGGAGTTGGACGAGGCGAAGAGCGGAATCGGCAATGAGTAGGCCGACTTGGAATAACCGGCGGAGGGCCCCGTCGAGGAGCCTGCCATGAGCTCCAATCCAGCCTGCCAGACGTTCATTCCGATGCTCTCCCCCTTCATCGACGGCGAGCTTTCTCCGGCCGAGCGGATGACGGTGGAGCGGCACCTCGTCGCCTGCCAGCAGTGCGCGATGCGGGCGGCGGACCTCAGGGCCGAGTCCGGGCTGGTTCGGGTAGGGATGGAGATGGCGGCCGACGAGGTCGACTTCAAGGACTTCGCCCAGAAAGTACTGGCCCGCATCACCCCGGAGAGGCCGCCGCTCCTCGAGCGGATCCGCCTCTCGGTCTCGGAGCTGTTCACCTATCACCGGGGGATGATGGTGACCTCCTTGGCCACCGCGGCGGCGGTGCTCCTGTTGGCGCTGCCGCTCATCATGCGCGGCGGGACTCCGGCGGGCTACGCCAGCCAGCGCTTGGAAGTGCAGGCAGTGAGCATCGACGAGTCCGCCCACGTGGCGCCGGTGGTGATGGAGACAGAGTCCGGGGACACCATCATCTGGACGGTGGAGCACACCCACGAGAAGCCGGGCGTGGCCGACGAGGAGCGCCAGGAGGAGCTGGACGTGGATCCTGATGCGGATCGGACCAAGCCCAGGCAGGATGCACCCACGGGAGGAGAGCTGTGACACATCTGGGCCGGTCGTTGGCGCTGCTGGTGGCCCTGTCCGCGGTCGCGGCGCGGGCGGAGGACAAGGTGGGGGTGACGGCGGAGGTGGTGTTGGCCTCGACTTCCGGAAACGTCATCGACCCGCCCAGCCTCGCCTCGATGAAGGCCAAGTTCGCCGAGAAGTTCAAGTACACCTCCTTCAAGCGGCTCTCGGTGCAGAAGGTGGTCATCACCAAGGGCGTCACCGAGCTGCAGCTTCCCAACAAGAAGGTGACCTTCAAGCTGGAGGAGCTGAAGGACGGCATCGCCAAGGTGAAGGTGAACAACCCGCCGATGGAGACGGTGTACACCTTGGGCCGGGAGGGCTCGCTGTACATCGCCTCCGGCCAGCACGGGGGCGGGGACTTGTGGCTGGTGCTCTCCCCGGCGGAGGGAGTCCGCCCGCGCCGGCTGCCGCCGCCCCACCGGGCGACCTCCGTGGAAGGCTGAGGCGAGCGCCGCCCGCCGTAGCCGGCGCCAGGTCGGACCAAGAGTCCGAGTCAGGGGAACCAGAAGCTCGCCGGGCTGGACCACGGGCCGAAGGTCCCGACCACTTCGGCTCGCACCTTCCAGCGGTACCGCGCCGAGCGGAGTTGCGGCCAGAACTGCTTCGACGGCGTGCCGCTGGCGTAGCTGGTGTAGGGCTTCCAGCCGGCACCAGCGTCGTACTCGATGAGGAACTCGTAGCGGGTCGCGCCCGAGACGGGGCCACAGGAGAGGGTGACGCCACTTTGGGAGACGGTGACTCCGTCGGGCGAGAGGCCGGTGGGAGCTCCGCTGGCCGGCGGGGGCGGGGAAGGAGGCTGCTCGGGGCCGGGGCGAGGGCCGATCCAGGTGCCGTAGTCGAACGTGGCCCACCCCGACCAAGCTCCCCAGCCATGGGCGTTCATCGCGCGGGCGCGGAAGCGGTAGACGCGGTTGCGCCAGTAGGGAACCACCTTGTGGAAGGGCCTGCTGACCGTCCAGGAATAGTAGGGGCGGAAGGCCGCTCCGTCCCACGCCTCCAGGGCGAACTGGTACCGGGTGGCCCGCGGAACGGTGGCGGTCATCAGCTTGGCGTAGGGCACCGTCACCACCGCGCCGTCCTCCGGGTAGAGGCGCGCCGGCGCGGCAGGCGGCAGCCAGGTGTCCGGCGGCAGCGAGCGGTCCACCACCAGGGGCTCGGTCGACACCTGCATCACGTCCTTGTCGACGCCCACGCCGCACAGCGCCTCCTCGATGAATTGCTTGGCCGCCGGCCGCGCCCAGCCGCCGAACTTCTCCGTGGACCAGTCGGACAGCGAGGTGCGCCGGTTGTACTGCGCGTACCAGAGCGGCAGGTCGGCGAAGCGGGTGGTGTTGCCCATGTAGCTTCTCCAGAAACCTGGGCCGGTGTAGATGCCGCAGCCCACCGCCGACTGCGAGCGGCAGGCATCGACGGCCTGTTGCACCAGCGCGATGAGGGCGGAGGCGGTGCGCCCAGCGGGGTCCTGCTCGACGTCGAGCCACAGCCGCCCGATGGGGAAGCCCTTCGCGCGGTCGAGCGCCTCGCCCACCTGCGACGCCATGTCGCGATCCCAGTAGAGGTAGACGTAGGCATCCACCGTGAGGCCGCGCGACACCGCCATGTCGAGCTGGTGGTAGGTGACTTCCCGCACCTGGGTGCCGGAGACCAGGTGCCGCACCCCCGAGGTCCAGAAGCAGTCCATCTCGTACTGGCTGATGGGGCCCTCCCAGTGCGAGACGTCCACCGCGAAGACCGCGGCGTTGGCCGGATCTCCGAGGAAGAGGGGCGAGGCCTCGACCGCGGGGCCCTGATCGTCGAGCTGCAGCTCCGCCAGCGAATCCTCGCCGCAGGCTGAGAGCCACGAGGCCAGGGAGAGCAGGGCCAGCCGGGCGCGCATGGTGGATACCTCCTTGGGAAGGCGCACCGATGCCACGGAGGCCCCGCCGGCGGCTTGACGCTTCCGGCCAATCGATTGGCTCCTCCGGCCACGGTGGCCAGCGGTCCGCGCCGGAGCTAGCGTGAACGGTCGCCATGGCCGCGGTGCCCGCCATCGCTTCCGGCGCCATCAGGAAGCTGCTCGGGGCGCTGCCGTCGCTGGGAGTGGACGGCGGCGATGTCTGCGCCGAGGTGGCGTTCGAGGCCTCTGTCTGCGAGTCGGCGGACGCCAGGGTGCCCCTGGAGCTGCTCTACGCGCTCTGGGAAGCGGTGCAGCGCCGGGCGCCGCGGCCCGACTTGGCGCTGGTGGTGGCTGGGCACTACTCCCCTGGCGACTACGGGCTGGTCGGCTTCGTGTGCATGGCCAGCCCGAACCTGGGAGAGGGGCTAAGGCAGCTGGTGCGCTACGCGCGACTGTGGACCGACGAGCCGCAGCTGGCGCTCTCCGGCGAGGGCGAGCTGCGGCTGGACTACCGCTACCCCGGGGCCGACCGGCCCGGCCGGAGGCTCGCCGCCGAGGCGGCGTTCGCCGAAGTCCTCCACGGCGCGCGGGCGCTCACCCAGCGGCCCCTGACGCCCGAGGAGGTAGAGCTCTCTCATCCCGCTCCCGCCGACCGCGCGGCCCACGATGCCTTCTTTGGAACCCGCGTTCGCTTCGGCCGGCCCCACTCGCGACTCCGCTTCGCCCGCCACCAGCTCGACATCCCCATTCCCCAGGCTGACGCGCAGCTTGCGGATTTCCTGCGCGAGCTGGCCAACCAGGCGCTGGCCCGCCAGGCCCAGCCGCGTTCGGTGCCCGAGCAGGTGAGCCAGCTCATCGCCGAGGAGCTGAGCCAGGGAGTGCCGGCGCTTTCGACGGTCGCCCGGCGGATGGCGATGAGTGAGCGAACCTTGCGCAGGCGCCTCGCCGAGGAGTCCACCAGCTTCCGCGAGCTGCTCGATTCCACGCGAGCGGCGCTGGGGCGTTCCTACGTGCAGGACCGGCGCCTGCCGCTGACCGAGGTGGCCTTCCTGCTCGGCTTCTCCGAGGCCAGCGCCTTCCACCGCGCCTTCAAGCGCTGGACCCGGGCGACCCCGGCGGCCTTCCGGCGGAACCGCTGAGGGGCTGCTGCCGCCCCCGAGGACCGCCGCCCTCAGCGCACCCGCGCCAGCTTCCGCATCAGGCGCAGCGGCGCCGGCGCGAGGACGCGGCCGCCGGCGCGGCGCCCAAGAGGCCCCACCTCGCATGCCCGAGCGCGGTCTCGCCTGCCTCCCGGGGCGACCGCGCACTGGTTGGAGACGACCGGCGGGCACGGAGGCTCGCTACCGCTAGCAACGCGGGAAGCGGTGCACCACCCAGATGCGGTTGTTGGTAGGGTCCATCAGCACCGCTGCGTCCTGGGAGCACTCCGCGGCTTCGATGCGCAGCGTGGCCTCGTAGAAGGCCGACGGGTTGGCCCGCGGCGCCGCGGTCAGCGACTGGTGCAGCGTCCCCAGGCGGCTATACAGAGTCTGCTCGTCGGGACTGCTTGGGCTCCAGACGCCGCCAGCCACGCGGTCCTGGATGGCCTGCTTGGTGTAGTCCATCAAGGCGACGAAGCGGGAGGCCGGCTTCATGAAGTCCTCGCCCTCGGGGTAGACGGTCCGGCTGTAGGTCCAGTCGAGGTACGGGGTGGCGACCATCTCCTCGAAGACGGCGTCGCGGTGCGAGGCGTCGCCCATGTCGGTGCAGGCCGTGGCCTGAAACGCCACCACCTCGGCATACGGCCAGTCGAGGGTGGTGGCCAGCTCGAGCAACCGGTCGAGGTCGGCCACGTCGGCGTCGCCGCGAAGCGCGATGCCGGTGGAGCAGTCCCCCGGCGATGGGGGAACGCTCCAGGTGCCGGAGACGGCGTAGTCGTGCAGCGCCTGCATCGTGACCGTCCCCACCCCGGAGAGGTTCGCCACCGCGCCGAGGGTGGCGTAGGGCCGCGAGGAGGTGATGGCGGAGGCGCCGCTGGCGTACACCTTCGCCTCCTGGGTGAGCTGCTGGTAGGTGGCCTGGTTGGAGATGTTCAGCGCCACCCTCTCGGCGGCGGCGTCGAAGGCCACTCCGTCGTAGACAGCCTCGCTGGTGGCGGCGATGCCCCGCTTGGCGTTCCACCAGGTCAGCGCGTGATCCCGCAGCTTCACCAGCGAGGCGGAGCCGACGTACGGCACCGCCCCGATGGCGCCCACGGTGCTGAACGGGCGCTTGAGGATGATGTTGTCGGCCGCCCGGGTGCTGAGGCCAATCTCGGTCAGCTCGCCGCGGGTGACGCCGTTGGCGGCCCAGATGACCGACTCGGCCTGCCAGCCGAGGAAGGCCACGCCCTCGACCAGCTCGCCGGGCGGAGGCGGATAGGCCACCGCGTAGTCGCGCAGCCGGGTCAGCGCCGCGTCACCGACGTACGGCACCGCGTCAAGCTCGGTGATGGTGTCAAACCGGTTGTCGTCGGCGCTGGGAGTCACCCCGTCCGCGCCGTCGCGGTAAGCGATGATGTTCCTCGCCGCCCGGACGTCCAGGCCGACCTTCGAGTCGAGGACCGGCAGCTCGGTGCCCGGGTGGTTGACGAAGTCCAACAGCGCCGCCGCGTCTGCTGCCGGCAGGCTCAGCGCGAAGGCCGAGCTGTCGAGCTGCTCGTCTTGGTACAGCTCCAGCTCGGCGCCGCAGCCGGCCAGCGCCAGCATCAGCACAACGGGAATGGGGCGGGCAGGCATCGTTCACCTCGGGTTCAAAGTTCGATTGACGTCCTTCGGGCTCCGGGCTGCGGCTGGCGACGGGGCGGCGCGAAGTAGGCCGCCACCCTCCGCCGCAACTCCTCGAGCGCCAAGGCCTCGCTTTGGCCCGACGCCGAGCACCCGGGGAGGTCGGGGCACCACGCCAGCACCCGCGCCTCGCCGGACTGCTTGCGGCGGGCGCAGCCGCTGCGCGCGAGTCGGGCCGGGCCGCCGCGGCCGCTGCTCATCAAGGGCCTCTCGCCCGAGTGGCTCGAGGTGGAGCGGCGGCTCGCGCGCATCGCTCCCACGGACGCCCCGGTGCTCATCCTCGGCGAGAGCGGCACCGGCAAGGAACTTTTGGCGCGGGAGATTCACTTCCACAGTCGCCGCGCCGAGGAGCCGCTGGTGGTGGTGAATTGCGCCGCCATTCCCGAGGCGTTGCTCGAGTCGATGCTGTTCGGCCACGTCCGGGGGGCGTTCACCGGGGCGGTGCGGGACAAGAAGGGGGAGTTTCACAAGGCGCGCGGGGGCACCCTCTTCCTCGACGAGGTGGGCGAGCTGCCTCTGTCTTTGCAGGCCAAGGTGCTGCGTGCGGTCGAGCTGTGCGAGGTGCAGCCGGTGGGCAGCGACCTCGCCCCCGACCGGGTGGACGTGCGGCTTTTGGCGGCGACGCACCGGGACTTGGCCGAGCTGGCGCGCGCGGGGCGGTTTCGCGACGACCTGTACTACCGGCTGAGCGTCATCACCCTGGAGCTGCCTCCGCTGCGCCAGTACAAGGAGAAGCTCGAGGTGCTCGCCGGAGTCTTCGCCCAGCAGGCGGCGGAGCGGCACGAGCTGCCGGTGCCCGCGGTGTCTGCGGAGTGCCTGGCGGCAATCGCGGGCTACGGTTTTCCCGGCAACGTCCGCGAGCTGAAGAACGCACTGGAGCACGCGGTCATCCTCAGCGGAGGGGAGACGCTGCGGCCCGAGCACCTGCCCCGCACCATCACCGCGGCGCCGTTTCGGCCTCCCGAGGAAAAGCCGGCTTCCTCCACCCCGGCGCTGCGCGAGGTGCGGGAGGCGGCGCTCGCTCCTTTGGAGCGGCGGTACCTGACCGAGTTGCTGGAGAGCACCGCCGGCAACGTGCGCGAGGCGGCGCGGCGCGCGGGCGTGGACTCGGTGACGCTCTACCGGCTGCTGCGGCGGCGCGGGGTCGAGCCGGCCGCTTGTCGCAGGCGCTCTGGCGCCTAGATGGCCTCGCGCCGGGACCCTCAGCGCACCCGCGCCAGCTTCCGCATCAGGCGCATCGGCGCCGGCTCGGGCTGCGGCCGCTCTCCGGCCTGGCGCCTCCGTTAGCGCGCGTGCACCTCGAAGGCGAAGCCCTCGAGCAGCTCCTCGTCCACCGGGTCGCCGTTCAAGGCCAAGGTGAGCGAGAGCACCCCGTCCTTCTCGGCGGCGTGGAAGTACTGCGACTCGGCGATCTTGTTCGGCATGCACTCCAGCGGGCCGGGGCTGATCACCCCGTCCACGTGCCCGGAGGTCACCTCGTGTACCCCGCCTCCCAGGGTGAGCACCGACTCCACCTCCAGCCAATCGCGCAAGTAGGGCTCTGCCGCCTCCAGGGTCTGCTCCACCTTGGTGCGAGAGGGCCAGCCGAGCTTGGCGGCCATGATTTGGTAGCAGCGCTCTCGCACCCGCTTCTGCACCAGGCTGCTCAGGCGGTCGCCGAACCCGTTCACCCCGCGGCGCTTGTTGACGAAGTCGGTGTACTCCAGCCACTCGGTGAAGGGAGCCAGCTTGGAGCGGATGCCGTGCTTCTCCAGCCGGTCGATGACGTAGTCGTTCGCGAACGGATCGCACCGGGCGTAGATTTCGCCCACCACCAGCACGGTGGGCATCGGCCGGTCCACCTTGACGCGGGCGAAGTCCGCCGCGGCCCGCTCCAAAAGCTCGGCCAGCCCGAACATCCGGCCGCTGGCGGCCTCCCAGAGCACCTGGGCCACGTTGAGGTCGCAGTCCGCCGCCTCCAGCTTGCGGCTCAGCTCCTCCTGGTAGCGGCGGTACAGCTCGTTGGCCGCCCCCTTTTTGGACTCCACCGGGCGCACGTCGTGGAGCGCGTCGAGCAGCATGTCCGCGGCGATCAGCCCGGCGAAGACCAGCGCGGCGAAGCCGTCGGGCACGTCCTCGAAGTAGTCCTCGTTGCGAGGGGACCAGACCTTCACCCGGTCCTTCCAGCCCAGCCGCTCGAGGGTGATCTTGTGCAGCACCTGGTAGGTGCCGAAGCGGCAGGGCCCCTGGGAGGTGGGCATGAAGAAGCAGAAGCGCTGCTTGGTGTCTCTCTCCCGCTCCAGCCGCTTGAGCAGCGAGCCCAGGGTGATGGTCATCGGCACGCACTCTTTCCCCGAGGTGTACCGGCGGCCGATCTGCAACGCCTCCCGGTCGGGGGTGGGCAGGGCCTCGGCGGGCACCCCGATACCCCGGAGCGCTGCGGCGAAGGTCTCGGCGGCCGGGCCCATCCTGGGGATGAGCACCCGCTCCTCGCGGCGCCGGACCTCCGGCAGGCGGTCGCGGTCCTGCTCGATTCGCTTGAGCGAGTTGGGAGTCTGGCTCCTCGGTGCGGCGATGTCCTCCCGCACGCAGTGGAGGAAGGCCTCCACCCGGGTCTTGGTGCCGGCGTCCCCGGAGTGCCCGTCGGTCTCGATGATCGCGAAGGGCCTGCCCTCCATCAGGTAGGAGTAGAAGTGGATGGTGAAGCTGTCCGGCCCGCAGGAGTAGTTGCTGCAGAAGAGGCTGTAGATGCCGGCAGCGCGGCGAATCTGGTGCGCGGCGCGGAGGTTTCGCTGGCCGTGGGCCCAGAACATGTCCTGGAACACCGGCACCTCGCCCTCCACCGGGTAGCAGTCCACCGGAATGGCGACGGCGCCCTGCTCGCGGAGGATGGCCGGGACGTTGGAGTTGAGCACGTCGTTGTGCAGGGTGTAGGGCCGGCCCAAGACCACCACCGGAACCACTCCGTTCTGGGCGCAGAACTCCAGCGCCCTCCGGCCGGAGCGGCGGCACTGCTCGTCGAACTCGGTCTGCGCCTCCAGCGCCGCGAGGAAGGCCCGCTCCCGCAACGACTCGGGCGCCCCGAGCAGGTCCCCCAGCGAGTGGCAGCCCTCGATGAACTGCCTGGACCTCAGGTTCTCCGGGCCGATGTCGATCACCGGGGAGAGAATCTTGGACCGGAGCCGCTCCCCCAGGTTCCACCGCAGCATGTCGCCCGAAGCCTGGACGATGGGGCAGAGGGTGGAGTAGCGCTCGTCGCCCATCCTCGGCAGCCCGCGCAGCATCGGCACGAAGAGGTAGTCGAGGTGCTGCTCGGAGAGCTCGCTCACCAGCCCGTGGAAGAGCTGCATCGGGGCGCAGAAGGGGACGTTGGCCTCCTCGATGCCGCGCTTGAGCGACTTGCGGTCCGCCCCGGTGCGCACCAAGAGGTCGAACCCCAGCTCGTGGAGGTAGGTGGCGAAGAAGGGGAGCAGCCCCTTGAGGGAGAACTCGTCGGTGAGGCCCACCACCTTCCGGCCCCGCCGGTCGGAGAGCCGCTCCACCAAGGCGCGCACCCGGTCCGCCCGCTCGCGGAACGGATCCGGGGAGAGGTCGGGCAGCTTCTTCTTCCGGGTGCCCTTGTCGTAGAGCGAGCAGCCGCCGCCCCACGTGAAGCGCCTCTTCTCCTCGCCCACCGCGGTGGTGAGCCGGTCGATCCGGCAACGGTTGCCCGCCTCGCCGCAGCCCTGGGTGGAGTTGCAGACGAAGGTGTCCTTCTTCTCCACCTTGGCACAGAGGAACAGCCTCAGGTCCACCGGCGTGCCGCCTGCGCCCAGCTCCTTGAGGGAGAGGAGCGCGATGCCCAACGCCCCCACCGTCCCCGGGTTGGGAGGGACGATCACCTCGCCGCCGGTCTGGCGAGCCACCGCCGCGGCGAGGGCGTCGGCGGAGAAGGGCATCCCTTGGCAGAAGATGACCTGGCCCACCGAGCGGTTGCCCTTCACCCGGTTCAGGTAGTTCTGGATGATGGAGTCGTAGATGCCGGCCACGATGGAGCGCTGCTCGACGCCCGAGGCCACCGCCTCGTCGATGATCTCCGCCATGAACACCGAGCAGTGCTGGCCCAAGGAGACGCCGGTGCAAGCCTGGAGGGCCTCCTCGCCGAGCTGGGTGACGTCGGAGATGCCGGAGAAGCGGCGGCCCTGCTCCTCGATGAAGGAGCCGGTGCCCGCGCTGCACGCCTCGTTCATCGCCGAGTCCACCACCCGGCCCTCCGCCAGCCGGATGTACTTGGCGTCCTGGCCGCCGATCTCGAAGATGGTGTCGACCCGGCTGTCGTAGTGCAGCGCGCCCTCGGCGTGCGCGGCGATCTCGTTCAGCACGAAGACCGACTCCGGCCCGTAGCAGACGGACATCAGCGAGCCGGCGATCTCCCGGCCGCTGCCGGTCGCGCCCAACGCCACCACCGGCCGCTTCCCGGCCGGCCCTTCGAGGAACTTCCGCGCCAAAGACTGCGCCGCCCCCACCGGGTCCCCATTGGTGCGGAGGTAGCCTTCCCAGGCCACCGCCCTATTCCGCGCGTCCACCGCCACCGCCTTGGAGCCGGTGGAGCCGATGTCGAAGCCGAGGATGACCGGCGAGTCGCCCTCCGGGGAAAGGGGCGGGCGGGACATCCTCCGCACCTTGGCGAGGGACTTGGAGAGCGCCGGCACCCGCTCCAGCGAGGCCTCGGGCGGCGCGAGGAACAGCCCCTGTAGCGAGGGCACTCGCAGGGGCCGGGCGGCGGACTCCACCGCGGCGCCGAGGGCTTCGAGGAAGAGGGCGTCGTCGCCCTCCGGCGGGAGGAGCTGCATCTCGTGCCGGGCGAGGAAGCGGCGGAAGCTCTCCTGGACCCGCCGGGAGCGGGTGACGCCCCCGCTCAGCACCACCCGCGGAGGGCTGACGCGGGGCTTGATGAGCACCTGCACGTTCTCGCAGACCGCGTCGAACAGGCCGGCCAGGATTCGCGCCCGGTCCTCGCCCTTGTTGGCGAGGTGGGTCATGTCCGTCTTGAGAATCACCGGGCAGCGACCGGAGAGCGGCGCCGGCTGCGACACGGAGGTGACCAGCTCGTTGGCCTGTTCCACGCTGAGGTCGAACCGCTCCACCAACTGGCGGAGGAAGTTGCCGGTCCCCTGGCTGCAGCGGGAGTTTTCCCGGAAGACGTCGGTGCCGTTTTGCCGCACCTCCAGGACGGAGAAGCCGTGCGCCCCGATGGAGACCACCGTGGCCGGCTCGTCGCCGAAGCGCTGCTTGAGTCCGCTGGAGAGCGCCTGCTTTGGGGGAACTCGGGGAAGGCCGAGCAGGCGGCTCAGGCGGCCGGTGGAGGCGGCGCCTTTGAGGCCGCCCCAATCGAAGTCCTGCAGCAGCAAGGTGAGCGCCCACCTCGGCTCCTGGTGGTGCTCGGCGATCGCGCGGCGGGTCCAGCGCAGGGACTCGCCCTCGCGGGTCACCTCGGCGACCTTGACGGTCTCCGCTCCGATGTCGATTCCAATGAAACGCTCGGCGTGCATCAGGCCCCTCCCGGGCGGACAGGGGGATGCAACTACCGGATGATCGGCACCTTCTGCAAGCTGCTCGGGCGCAGCGGCGCCCGCCCCAAGCGGAATCCCGCTCCCCCCGAGCTTGTCGAGGGGCCTCGAGCCTCTGTCGCGGTGGCGTAGGTTGACCGCCGAGCCGGGCACCGAATACAACCGCCCGCCCCGCGGAACGCGGACTGGAGGAAGCGATGCGCCACGCCCTTTGTGCCCTCGCAGTGCTCTCGATGCTGGCTGCGTGCAGCGGCACCCCTCCCTCCGGGGGCGACGGCGGAGGTGGAGGGGCGGGAGGCGGCTCGGGAGGAGGCGCCGGCGGCGGGGCTGGGGGAGGAGGGGGAGGCGGGGCTGGAGGAGGAGGCGGGGGCGGAGGCGACCAGGATGCCGGTTTCGACGCCGGCTTCGACGCGGGAGTGGACGCGGGGGCCGACGCCGGGGTGGATGCGGGCACCGACGCGGGCACTCCGCAGAACGTCACCATCACCTTCGCCGCGAGCTGTCCTTTGACTCCCTGCGGCGGCGCGGTGGTGGGTAGCTGGTTCTACACGGCGGTCTGCGCCCCCGACACCTTCCCCGAGGTGGGGCAGTACTGCCCGAGCGCGGCGGTGTCCAACCTGGCCGGGACCCAGCGCGGGAGCGTGGTGTTCACCTCCACCACGGTGACCCGCGACGTGCTCTTGACCATCACCGCCACCATCGACCTCCCCTCCTCCTGCGCGCCGGCAGGCTGCGGGGTGGTGGAGAACGCACTCCGGCAGTCCTTCACCACCGCTGCCTGCACTGCCTCCGGCACAGGCTGCCGCTGCAACGTGGGCCTCACCCGGGCGGTGGCCGACTCCTCGCCGTACACCACCAGCGTCAACACACTCACCACCAACCCGGACGCCGGCAACCAACGCACCTACGAGTACTGCGTGCAGGGGCTGGACTTGAAGTACCGGGAGACCACCGGCCAGGCGGTGGAGCGGGGCACCGCCACGCTCACCAAGCAGTAGCCGGACTCTACTTGGCCGCCTCGAGCTCTTCGCGCCAGGGGTCGGCCAGGAGGAGATAGGCGGAGAGCGCCGCTGCCGCGGCCCCCGTCCCCAGCGCCGCGTAGCCGGTGGCCAACTGCATCCGGGCGCTGTCGGCGATGCCGTTCAGCTCCGCCTGGGTGACCCGCCTGGGGTCGGCGGCGTCGAGGCGGCGCCACTGAGTCATTCCGCCGCCCACCAAGAGGCCGCCGCCGGCGAACCCGGCCACCGCCAGCCCGGCCGAGCCATATCCCCAGGCGCGCCGGCGCGAGGAGGCCGACTCCAGCTCCGCGAAGGACATCATCCCCAGCCGGACCCGGGTGGTGTTTCCGGGAACCAGCGACACTCTCCTCTCGAAGGCCGGGTAGTCGTGGTGCTCGACCCTGAGCGTCGCCTCTCCCGAGGCGTGGACGGGCACCGGGCTCAAAGGAGTGGTGCCCAACAGCTCGTCGTCGAGGAGCACTTTTGCCCCCGGCACCTGGTCGTAGAGATGGAGCTTCGCGGGCACTTGCCTGAGCTGAGCCACCGCGGAGCGAGTGGCCGCGGCGAGGGCGTCGGTGGTGCCTCCGCTCCGGAAGGTGGCGCGGCGCTCCACCTGTCCCCGGTGCACGTCCACCATCTGGAGGCTGACCAGGTACGAGCCTCCGACCTTGCTGACGCTCCCCTTGAGCAGGCGGTCCGACTGCACCACGCTGCCGAGCTGGCTGGCGCAGCTCGCCTCCTCGTTGCACCCGAAGAGCTGCTTCTGCCGCTCCACCGAGATGAGGCTGCTCAGGTCCTCGTGGGTCAGCACTTCCAGCTCGCTGGCCTTGGCGAGCTCCTGGGCGGCGATGTCGCGGACCAACGCCGCCACCTCCCGCTCGGCGTCGTGCACCGCGAGGTCCATCACCGTGACCTTGAGCCGGCCCTCCGAGGCCTCGGCGGCGATGGAAGCCGAGAGCAAGGCCAAAGTCAGCGCACCGCAAAGCGACACACCCAATCCGCTCATGGGGTCACCTCGTCCGCGCCGATGTCGCACTGGCTTCCGTTGGGTCGGGTCTCTCCATCCATGTCCTGCATCACCTCCGTGGAGCAGGCCACCGTGTCCCGGCACAGAGAGGCGGGCTTGAGGTGGAAGTCGAAACTCGCTTCATCCACGAGCTGGCAATTCACCATCCGGTCGTCGCGGGCGGTATCCGCGTTGCAATCGCTTCCTTGGTTGTGGACCAGGATACAGGCCAGGTCGGTGTAGGCGTTGGAGAAGATGGTCCGAGGATCGCCCCAGGTGATCGCCCGATCCACCGACTTGAAGAAGTTGCTGGTGACGGCGGACGACGGGAAGCAGGGGCTGCAAGTGCCGCAGCCCCCGGCGTCGGCGAAGCGCACCGCGACCTTGCTCGAATCGCGCGGGAAGCCGCTCACGGTGTTGTGCCGGAGGCGGACCGTGTTTCCCCGGTGGACGTAGACGCCGATCGAAGCGGGCGCCCGGGTTCTTATCTGGTTGTTGGCCAGCAGCACGTCCGAGGGCTGGGAGTCGTTTCCCGCCAGCAGGCCCCACGGCTGCGAGCCGACGGGCACGACGCACGCCTCCTGCCCCTTGCCCACGAAGATGCCGCTGCTGCCGTTCTGCGTCTGGAAGCCCTGCACGGTGATGCGATTCGCCAGCACGTCGACGTTGATGTTCCCGGGGCCCACCACGATTCCGTCTGAACGGTACTTGACGGCCGAATCGACGTTGGTGGTGATGTCGTTGCCCCGGATCACCACGTCCGAGGAGGTGGCCACCACCACTCCCGCCGTCCGGTACCGGGCACCGGTCACCACCACGTTGTCCAAGAAGCGGTTCGGCCCCTGGCCGTTCATGAGCAGCGCGGCATAGTCGTACTGGCAGTCGCCGCTCTCGCTGATCAGCCGCGACCGCGAGATGGTCAAGTTGGCCGCTCCGCTCGCGTGGACGGCGTACGCCTCGGTGGGGCCGCACGCCGTGAACCGGTTGTACTTCAAGGTGAGCCCGTCCACCGCGGTCGGATCGTCGATGTCGGTGCCCGCCGCGAGCACCGAAACGAGCCCGGAGGCAGTCCCGTTCCAGCCCTCGATCACCGACTGGAAGGCGCCCAGGTTTCGAGTCCAGGCGTCATCGGCCCCTGCCGCCGGAGGTTTGAAGCCGCCGAACAGGCTGACCCCGTTCTTGAGGGAGATGGCGCTCGCGCTCGCCGCCGGGTAGGTGCCTCCGGCGAAGACCACGTCCTTTCCCTCCGTGCTCGCCCTGGCCAGCGCTTGCACCACATCGGACATGGGCTGTGCGCGGGTGCCCAGGCCGGTCGCGCCAGGGGACAGGAACACGTAGGAGTTGTCGTCCGGGGTGATGCGCACCTCGACCTCGTCCTGGTTGGTGCTCCACACCCGGCCGTCGAAGACCTCGAGGTAGAAGGTGAGCTCCGGGGGAGCCATCGGATCGTACGCGGGCGCAGTGAACGAGGGGGAGCCGGTCGACCCCGAAGAGAGCGCCACGCTCTGGCCCTGGGGTTGCGCCCACCTCCAGGCGCTGATCGGATCGTTCTCCGGATCCGAGCTCTGCGAGGCGCTGAGCATCACCGCGGTGCCGGCCTCGGCGTAGAGCACCGGCTTGCCCGCCTCCGCCACCGGAGGGAGGTTGCTGATCGACACCTGAACCGGCAGGGCCCCGCTCTTGGCGCCGTCGGAGTCGGTCACCAGTAGCTGGAACTGCACCATCCCCTTCTGCGCGGGGGCGGTGAAGCTCAGCAAGGGGCTCGCCTGGAGCGGAACGCCGGGCACCGCCGGCCCGGCGACGTACACCAGCTCGTACGACAGAGAGTCCCCGTCCGGGTCGCTGCTCGAGGAGGCATCCAAGGTCACCGTGTCGCCCGCGGAGACTGCCGGGACCGAAGTGACGGCCGCCGTCGGCGGCCGGTTGGTCGCCTGCACCTGGGCGATGGCGACCGCCGCGGTGCTCTGAGGCGCGCCGTCGGTGACGGTGACCTGGAGCACGTAGGTTCCCTTCTGCTGGGGAATCAGCGTGGCCTCCGCGCTGGCCGCGCCGCTCAGGTTGTACGCCCCGGCCGCCGACGTCACCTTCCACTGGTAGGTGAGCAGGTCGCCGTCGAGGTCGCTGCCGGTCGCGGCCACCGATACCGCCGCGCCGTTCGGAGTCGACAACTGCGCCGGGACGGCGACCTGGGGCGTGTTGTTGGAGGAGATGACGAGCAGCTTCGCCGGCGCGCTCTCGCGGTCGCCGTCGCTCGCGTGGAAGGAGAGAACCCAGGTGCCCTTGGTTTGTGGAGTGAAGGTGGCGTCCTTGGCTTGGTCGTTGGCGAGGGCGAAGCTGCCGCCGGGCGGAATCTCGGACACATCCCATTGGTAGGAGGCGACTGCGTCCCCGTCAGGGTCCGAAGCGGTGCCGCTCACCGCCAGGCTCTGCCGGTTCGCGATGCTGCGGATGGGCTCGGCTCCCACGTCCGCCACTGGCGGGTTGTTCACGGAAGTGACGAAAACGTGGGCCTTCCCGCTCTTCGCCTTGCCGTCGCCGGCCACGAGCGAGACGGAGTACTCGCCCTTCTTGTCCGGAGTGAAGACCGCGTAGCGCGAGCGCTCGCCCACCAGGCGGCTCGCCAGGTTCGAGCCGGCCGGTCCGGATTCCACCGTCCATTCCCAGGACTCGATGGCGTCGCCGTCCGGGTCGGTGGCGGCGCCATCCAGGCGCAGCGGAGAGAGGTTGGCGACTTCCCGCCGTCCGCCGGCGTCCGCGAGCGGGCGGCGGTTGAATCGCACCGTCACCTGGACCAGGTCCGGCTGGCTCTCCTCGATGCCGTCGGAGACGCGGAGGGAGAACACCATCGCCTGCGAGCGCTCCGGGGCGAGGAAGGTCACCTCGCGGTCGGAGGTGCCGGAGAGCGCGGCCATGTCGCCGGCGAGCTGCTCCCAGCGGAAGGAGAGCGCGCCGGGGCCGTCGTCCAGGTCTTCCCCTTCGCCTCGGAGGGTGACCTGCGCCCCCCCCTCCACCGAGAAATCCGCGCCCGCATTGGCGCTGGGAATGGCGTTCGGTTGGTGCTGGCGATACCCGGGGCAGCCGCCGAGGACGAGGAGCGACACTATCCATGCAGAGGCCAAGCGGCTCCGGCTCCTGGGGACATCGGCCTGGATCATCACTGATCTCCATTGCGGGAGCCGACCAAATATCTCGTCGGGGGATGCGGGGCAACGCGCACCGGCGAGCCACGCAGTGACGGATTCTTCCGGGCCGGCCTTCAGGAGAGCTTGGAGAGCTGCGCCTTCACCTGTTCGGCGATCGCCTTCCCCTCGGCCCGCCCCTTGAGGCGTGGGCTGACCAGCTTCATCCCGCCGCGCTCGAGGGTTTCACTTGTCTACGGGTTCGAATCCCGGCAGGGTCAATTTCGGTAGCTGAGCGTCAGCCCCAGCACGTGCGCCATGCCGCTGTACGTCGCCGGGAAGAACGGCGAGGTGCTGGTCGTGCTGTTCAGCAGCACGAGCTGGTAGCCGAGGTCAGCGGCGAAGGCGTCGAACCGGTAGCCCGCTCCGGCCGCCACCTTGATGCGGTCGGCATCCGGAATGTCAGGAGTGAGCGTGTCCGCCGGCGACGGCGTGGGGTCGAACACCCCTCCGATCCGGACCTGCAGCTCGTCGCTCACCGCGTACTCCGCACCCAGATGGAAGTTGATCGTGTCCCGCCACCGCTTCTGCAGGCTGGAGTTCAGATCGGGGTCGTCGAACGTGAAGGCCAGCTCCTGGAACTTCGACCAGGCGAAGTAATTGACGTCGAACGCCACCGTCAGCCCCTTCATCGGCTTCGACGAAACGCCCGCCATCACCACGTCGGGGAGAGTGATCTGCGTCGACACGCCCTGGTCTTTCATCCGGCTGGACAGCTCCACCGGCACGCCGGTGAACTGCACGCCGCCGGCGAACGCGAGTGTCACGGGCGAGCGGTACGAGACACCCAGGCTGAGTAGCTCGGGCACCACCGTGGCCTGCACTCCGGCGTTGAAGCCGGTGCCCCAGGTCGCGCCGCCCAGCGTCACCGTGCCGGTCGAGTCCACGAAGTCGGTGCCGCGCTCCAGCACCACCGCCGAGCGGACGACCTGCAGCCCCACTCCTGCCCGAACCGACTCGTGCGGCCGATAGGCCAGCTCGGGGTTGACGGTGAAGACCTGGAGGCTTGAGACCAGCGTCCGCTGCCGGCCCTCCCAGTCCGCCGGCCACTTGCTGGAGGCGCCGAACGGGGCGAACACTCCGAGCCCCGCGGAGAGTTCCTCGGTGATGCCGTAGGCCGCAAACAGGTGCGGCGGAGGCGACATCCCCGAGATCGTCGTGGGTGTGCCGCTGGGCCCCACGACCTGAATCGTGGGAAGGATGAGCGTGTCGCCCAGCATCAGCTCGAGGCGCTTCCCCTGCGCCAGCCCGGCCGGGTTGTAGAAGGCCGCGGAGGCGTCGTCGATCTGAGAGGCGACCGCGGTGGCCATGCCGGTGGCGCGGGCGCCGTGGGTGTCGAGGGCGAAGCCGGCCGCGTGCGCCGCGCCGGCAGCGAGAATCGTCACGAAAACGAGCGTCCTCATGTTGGTCCTCTCGGTGCTACGGGGTCACGCCCGTGCTGAAGAAGGTCACCACCTGCTGCTGCGCCAGGCCCGTGACCGTGGGGTTCTTGAAGTTGATCAGGAAACCGTGCCGATCCGCCAGCGCGAGGTCGGCCAGCGGCGTGGTGAACTTGTGGGTCGCCGCCAGCTTCGCGGTCGAGGCCCGGTTCGCCGCGCCGATGAGCGCATCGGTGGTCGCGTTGGGCACCACCAGGTCGGTGTCGATGTACTGGATGAACACCTTGCGGTTCGCCGGCACCGTCGAGCCATTCGACGTCTCGTAGCCCGCGTTGCGCGGGTCAGCCGGGTCGAGGATCCACCGGGCGATGCCGATGAAGTTGTCGAAGGCTGGCGTGCCCTCGGTGATGCCCTGGGCGGCGAGCGTGCCGATGAAAGCCTGACGCTGAGCCGCAAAGGCGGGAGCGGTGAGCAGAATCCCCGCAGGGTCGCCTCCAGGAACGTTGAGCGTCGATCTTCGGATCGTCGGCGAGGCGGCGGTGAACAGCGTGCCGAGGATGCCTCCCAGGCTCTGCCCCGCGTAATCCACCTGCGTCGCGTCGAGGGCTCCCTGGCCATCGGCCACCAGCAGGGCGCTGAGGCCGGTTCCCGACGTGCCGGCAATCACCCGCGTGAGCTGGGCCAGGTCCACCACCTGCTGGCGGAAGTTGTCCCGAGTGGCGAAGAGGTTGGCGGTGTTGAGGAAGTTCCATCCGGAGATGACCGGAGCCCCCTGGGCGTTGCGCAGGAAGTCGCCCCCCTCGCAGGCGTAGCCGCCGGCACCGTCGGAAACGCAGGCCCCCTCACCCATCGCGGCGCACGCCAGGTCGCCGGGCGGCGTTCCGGTTGGGTTGCAGACCATGCCCATCGCCGTCCTGCCCACGCAGCGGCCGGTGGCGACGTCGCACTTCTGGGTGGTGGGGTTGGCACAGGCGTTGTCGTCGGTGGCCCCCGTCCCCAGCACGGCGGCGGCGCCGTGACAGATGGACCGCTCTCCGTGGAACACCACATCGGCGGCGATCAGCGCGTGCCCCGCAGCCGCCAGCGCGTCAGCCATGCCCAGCATCGTCTTGTGGTGGCTGCCGAGCCCATGACCCCAGATCGCGACGGGGTAACCGCCAGAGGGGGCGGCGGCCGACGGCAGCGTCAGCATGAACGGCACCCGGCGCGTCACCGCCGGCGGGGGAGTGGAAATCGTCCCTCCGGGCCCGTTGAGCAGGAACAGGGCGGTGAACGTGCCCACATACACCTTGCCGATGTTCGTCGTGGGGAACGGACTGCCGGCCTTCGTCGGCGTCGTCACGTCCGCGAGGTACGCCGGGGCGGTCGGAAGGTTGATGGTCTGCGGCAGCGCGTGAAGCTGCTTGAGCACGCTCGCCGCGCTCTGGGTGGTGAACGCCCAGGTCAGGGCGACGTTCTTGCGCGGCACTCCGTTGAGCTCTAGGGCGTCCATCAGTGGCTTGAGGGCGAGCCGCGCCGGCTCGAGCGCAGCCGCCTGGAGGTCGCTCACACCCGAGACCTGGCTCTTCCCGGCGTCGACCAAGGTGGCCTTGCTGCGCATGAGCGCGAACGTCGGCGAAGCCATCACCGGCTTGCCCCGGGTGTCCTTGAGGGCTGTGGAAAGGAAAGCGGCGTAGGTGGCCTTCTCGTCCAGCGGCACCTCGGGGACGAACTGGAGCTGCGGTGGCGACGTCGGAGTGCCGCCGTCCGGCAGCAGGCTGGAGGCGCAGTTCAGGCATGCCTTCACCTTCGGCGGAGTCCCTCCGGGAGTGAGCTTGACGAAGCCGGTCGCCGCAGCCAGGGTGGCCGCGTCCAGCGCCGCCACGTCGGTGGCCCCCAGGGCGTCGCTGTTCTCGGAAACGCTGGGCGCGGTGGTGGAGAACCCATCCAGCGTGTTGAGGCCGCCGATGAGCTGCTGCTGCGCCGGAGTCGCGCCCGGAGGAATGGGCAAGTTCACCTTGCCGTTGGCGAGCAGCAGGTTGTTCGGGAAGGGGATGACGGACTTCGCCGGGTCGAACACCGCCTCCGACTGGCTCACCACCCGGAACGTCCACAGCAACGCGACGTCCGCGCGGACCACGCCTTGGGCCTCCAGCGCCACCAGGACCGGCGCGTAGCCCCGCCGCAGCGCTTCGAGCTTCAGCGCCTCTTCCTTGGTCAGCGGAGCGGCGGTGATGGTGGGAGCGCAGGTGGCGTCGGCGAGGTCCTGGCAGGTGACCAGCGACGCGGCGCTCCGGGCCAGCGCCCACACGTCCGAACCGACGAGCGTGCCACCGCTGCTCGTCTTGGCACCCGAGGCGCCCCCGAGCACTGCCACCGCGAAGCGCGCTCCCTTGGGCCAGCCAGTCGCTGGCGGAGCGACCTTCACCGTTCGCTTGTCGCTGTCGTACCCGATGGTGGGCGTCACCGCCGGCCCCCCGGTGAGGTTGACGAGCAGCACCGTCTGGGCCGTCACGCTGGCCGGATCCAGATCCGCCCCCAGCAAGCTCGCCGTCGCCGTCGCGGACACCGGGAACCCGTCGAGCGTGTTCAGGTAGTCGCGGGTGAACTCCTGCTGGGCCTCCGGGGCGCTGGGGTCGATCGGCGCGTTCACCAGACCGGTCAAAGGGTCGATCGCCAGGTCATTCGGCACTGGCACCTGCGGTGGCGTGGCCGAGGGGTTGAACACCACTTGCGGGTCATCGGTGGTCCGGAACGTCCACAGCAGCGCGATGTCCTCGCGGGCGACGCCGGCAGCGATGACCGCGTCGACGGCGGGAGCGTACTTGCGGCGCAGCCCCTCCAGCGACACCGCCTTGGCGGCCTGATCGGCCACGCGCTCGGCGGGCTCGGTCTTCGTGGTGGGGATGATCTCCGTCACCGACCGGCAGTCGGCCGAGCTGAGGTCCTGGCACGTCACCAGCGAGCTCTTGGACCGGGCGAGCTTCCAGGTCGACGAGGCCACCACCGCCTGGCCATCGGCGCCCTTGACCCCGCTGGCGCCGCCGACGATCGCGACCGCGTAGCGGTTCCCGCGCTTCCAGCCCGTGACTGGCGGCTTCGCGGTCACCTTGGCGGCGGCCCCCGCGGTCGAAAGCTCCTCGTACGCCCGGCGGACGCCGTCCACCTTCCTGTACCCATCGTCGACGTCGAGCACGAGGACCGTCGCGTCCGTCACCGATGCGGAGCCCAGCTTCCCGTCGAAGGTCGCGGTGGCGGTGGCCCCGGTCGGAAACCCGTTGAGCGTGTTGAGGTAGGCGTAGAACTCCTTGTCGGCTTCCGAGGCGTCGGGCGCCGGGGTGATCTTCAGCCGACCGGTTGCCGGGTCCGCCGCCAGATCGTTCGGCGTCGGCACGACCGGGGGAACCAACGACGGATCAAACCGTGCCACCACGACAACCGGTGGCGCGACCCGTTCGAGCTTCGGATCGCATCCCAGCGCAGCCGCCGCGAGCACACCGAACCAGAGCAGCTTCTTCATTCGAACCCCTCCACGGAGAAGTCGCCACCCCTTCAGGAGCTGGCGCTGAGTCCTGGCCTTCTAGCACCCGTTCGCGGGCGCAGGAATACCCACCCCCACCGCGGCCCAGGTTGGATCGGGGATCGCGGGGCCGCGCCTGTCCGGCGCGGTGGGACGTACCCCTGGTGCTTCTGCCCGTTGGTAGCGGGCTTGGTCATCGTTGATTCCGGTCGGCTTCGCGGGAGGCGATCGTCGCCGCCACTCTCCCGCGTCTTGCCTTCGCCTCCTTTCTTCTCTTCCTCGTCGACTCGGGTGCCATCCTCAGCTCGTCAGCTACGCCCACCTCATCAAGTTGTTGGGCAGCACGTGCCACAGGCCGGTGATGAGCGCCTTCCCCGCGCCGCGGCGCCGGGACTAGCGGATGGAGGTGGACGACTTCTTGCGCTGGTTGAGTGGGCGCCGGGTGCCCGAACGGAACGTCGGTGGCTATCGGCTGGGCGCCGCGAAGGTGCTGGCCGTCGCTGGCGGTAGCCGAGTCTTGCCCAAGCATGTGGACGAGGCGGTGTCGTTCGTCAATCCATCCTATCGTTGACGGCATGGGCGAAGCCGAGGGGCTCGAAGCGATAGTGAAGGACACTCTGGCCGAAGAGCGGCGCCGGATCGCCTCTTCGCTCGTTACGATCCGTCTGTTCGCCACGGTGGTCTGGCTGGCCTTCGCCGCGGTAGTCGGCTACGGCGCCGGGCTTGTCGAATGGCGGGCCCAAGTGCCGCCTCTCGCGGCATATGTCGGGATCGCCGCGGTCCTCTGGTTGGTGCGGTTCGCTCACGCTAGGGCGGCATCCTGGACGCAGCTGGCCGTCATCCTGATCGATCTCCCGATGGTCTTCATCGTGCTCTTGGCGGACCTCGCGGTGTCTCCGACCTCGCACTTCGACGCGGCGGTGTCGGTCGCGCTCTATGCCATCGCGCTGATGCTCGCAGCGCTCACCTTGGAAGGCTGGATGCTGGCTGCGGCGACCGTCGCCGCCGCAGGGTTCGCGATTGCCCTCATTTCGCGGGCAGGCCTCGGAATCGATAGCTTGGCCGCCGCCGCAATCCTCCTGGCCATCTGTGCGGCGACCGCGAGGTATGGGGCCAGACGGATCCTGGCGCTCGTCCACGCCGTGGCCGAGGGGGAGCAGACGCGAACCCGCTTGCGGAGATACTTCTCACCCTCGGTGGCGCAGCAGATCCTCAATCGCGGAACTGGGGCGCCCGAGCACCGGATTGTCTCGATCCTCTTCGCCGATCTGCGCGACTTCACTGCGATGAGCGAGCGGATGGACGGGTCGGCCGTCACCGCGCTGCTCAACGAGTACCTGAGCGCGATGGTCGAGGTCGTCTTCGCCCACGGCGGCACACTCGACAAGTTCATCGGCGACGGCATCCTGGCGTACTTTGGCGCGCCCCTCGACCTCCCGAATCATGCGTGCGCGGCGGTCGACTGCGCGCTGGCCATGACGGACGCGCTGTGCGGGCTGAACGAAGTCCGCGCGCGGCGCGGCGAACCGGCCCTCGCGATCGGCGTTGGAATTCATTCGGGCCGGGTGGTGGTGGGCGACGTCGGCTCCGAGCTACGCCGGGAGTTCACCGTCATCGGCGCCGCCGTCAACCTCACGTCTCGCATCGAGGCGTTGACCAAGCAGCACGGAACAGCGGTGCTGGTATCGAGCGCGGCACGCGAGATGGCCGGTGAGGCCTACGCATGGCGCGACTACCCGGCGATCCATGTGAGAGGCTGGTCCGAACCCGTCGCGACCCACGAGCCGCGGCACCGGACCGCGACCGGCAGCGGCTGGGACGCGCTGGCCCGGTGATTCGCTCGTGATCCGCGGCACTTCCATCCCCAAAGCGCGACAGGGTTACACCGGCGGGGAGATCGGCATCCATGGCGCACCTCGAGTAGCGGGCTTCGAGACGGGGGCTCATTTCTGGGGCCGGAAACGAAGCACCGTCCCTCCTTGCCCCACCGCCCACACGTCACTCGGCCCACTTCCCCACACGCCGTACAGCGTCAGCGCGGAGTCGGCCGCGGAGAGAAATGGCGCCCACCCATTCCCGTTCCAGCGGAGGATGGTCCCCTCTGCTCCCACTGCCCAGGCCTCCGCGGAGGACGCGGCCCACACCGAATACAGCGTTTTCCCCTGCGGCAGCGGGCTCTCCCAGCACCAGCGGTCGGGGCTGCACACTCTCGGCGCCCGGACCTCGTCTGCCGGCAAGATGAGCTGGCACCCCGAGGCGATGGCGGCGAGCGCGGCCCAGCAGCATTGCATCGAGGCGAGCCTGGACATCAGAAGCTCCCCGAAACGAACGCCCCGCCTCCGCCCGGAGAAGGCGCGGCGCCCACCGACACTCCACCCGGGCCGGTGAAGTGAAGCACCGCCGCCGCCCCGAGCGCCAAGGCCCCGGCCCCCAGCAAGAGGTCGGCCGCCAAGGCCCTGCCCTTCGCCTCGGCTCGCGCCCGCTCGTAGGCCGGGAGGTTCCAGCTCTCCGCCGCGGAGCGCTCAGCGCCAAAGGAGAGCAGTGCCAGCCCGCCCATCACCGTTCCGGCCGTCACCAGGCCGCCGCCGATGCCGCCCACCACCAGGGTGCGAGTGGAAGGCCGAATCGCTCGCGGAGCCCCGGGAGGGGCGCTGGCCGAAGCGGCGATCGCCGGAGGCGCCATCGCACGCTCCGGCTCCTTGGGCTTGGGAACCTCGTAGGGCGGGAGAGAGCGGGCGAGCTGCGCCGCCAGCTCCGCCAGCGCCTCCTCCGGCGCCTTGATGGACGCCCTGGCGCTCGCCGCCGCCACCTTCGCCCCACTCTCCACGTCGATCACGCTGACGTCGATGATCAGGTTCCGGCCGAGCTTCACCAACTGCAGCGCCAAGAGCCGTCGCACGCCGCCGATCTGCCCCAGGCGCACCGCACAGTCCGCGTCGCCCGAGCAGGTGGCCGCGTCGGTGACGTTCGCCGCCGAGAGCGCGACCTGTAACGCCCGCGGGGAGATTCGCTTGCCAAGCGCCTCGCCTCCGGCGCGCTCGAGCGAAAGGGAGAGGGACTCCGCCAGCTCGAGGGCGGCCTGAGCCTCGACGCCCTCCCGCCTGGTCACCGCGGCGGAGAAAGTGGGCGGGCCAGCGGTGGCAGCGAGCAAGGCCGCGATGACGAGCACCTATGGCTCCCTTCCCTTGAGCGCCCGCAGGACGAAATCGTCGAGGCTGTCCCCGGCCTGCTCCAGCTCCTCCGCCTTGCCCTGGGCGATCTGCTGCTCGATTTCCTTGAGCGCGAAATCATAGATCTTCACGTCGTGCTCAGGGCGGCGGGCTCGCTCCACCGCCCAGGCCGCCTGCACCCGCGCCAGCCGTTTCCGGAGCCGTCCCGCGCTGGGCTCTGAGGCAGCGCGCGTCCTGTTGCGCTCGCTCCGGCGGCGGGTGCGCGTCGTCTCGGGCTCCCAAGCGGCAGCCGGCGCCGGAGCCACCGCGGGGGCGGGAGACCTCGCAACCGGAGCGGGCTCGGCGAGCGTCTCCTTCGCTATCGGGAGCGGCTGCTCCGGCTCAGCGGTGCCGGCCTGGACGGTGACCCGAGCAGCGCCACCCCCCGGCCAGAACTGGTAGGCAGCCAGCGCCGCGGCGGCCACCGGGACGGCCACCAGAGTGAGGGCGAGCCCCAGGCGGCGGCCCGCTGGCCCATTCGGGGCTTTTCCGCTCTTCGGCAGAAGGAGGGGCTGGGGCTCGGGCGCAGTCGCCACGCCCTCGCGGATGCGGCGTAGCTCGCGGAGCACCTCGTCGGCCGAGGCGGGCCGCTGCTCCGGCCGCTTCTGCATCAGCCTCAGGAGCAGCTCGTCCAGCTCGGCGGGCAGCGGGAGCAGCGAAGAGGCGCGGGGCGGGGCCGCCGTCATGTGGCGATAGATGATCTCGATCGGCGAGGAGCCGTCGAAGGGCACCCGCCCGGTGAGCATCTCGAAGGCCACCGCGCCGAGCGCGTAGAGGTCGGTGGCGGGGCCGACGGGCTCTCCCCGGGCCTGCTCGGGAGCGATGTAATGGGGAGTGCCCACCAGGACCGAGGAGCGGGTCTGGGGAGTGACGCCCCCGGAGATGGGGGCCAGCTTGGCGAGGCCGAAGTCGAGCAGCTTCACGTACGGCGCGCCGTGGGGCGGGCTGACCACGAAGACGTTGCTCGGCTTGAGGTCCCGGTGGATGACGCCCACCTCGTGGGCCGCCCGGAGCGCGTCGGTGACCTCCTCGAGGATGGGGAGCGCCTCGGCGGGGGCGATGGGCGCCCGGGCGGCGATGAACTTGTCGAGCGCAGTCCCCTCCAACAGCTCCATGACCAGGTATTGCCGGCCGCCGTCGAGCTGGCCGAAGCCGAAGATGTCGATGATGCCGCGGTGGCGGATGGCGTTGACTGCCCGAGCCTCGGCCACCAGCCGCCGCATCTGCTCGGCGTCGCCGGCGATCTCCTGGCGGAGCAGCTTGATGGCCACCGGCTTGCCGCTCACCGGGTGGACTCCGCGGTAGACGAAGCCCATGCCCCCTTCGCCCAGCCGCTCCTGGACTAGGTACTCGCCGAGCTGCGAGCCGACCAGCGGGTCCGGCCCCAAGTCCAGCGCGGCGCCGTCGCGGGGGCAGCTTTGGGCGCCGAGCGGAGCGCTTTCTCCGCAAATAGAGCAGCTCGGTGGGTGCGCCATCGGGACGGCGGAATGCTAGTCCACGGGCCGAAGGGGTGACAGCGCTCCGGTGTGCCTTCGGTGGGGCTAGACTTCGGCCGTGCCGATGGGTCCCGCACTCGCGCTGGCCGGCTGCGCGCTCTTCGCGCAGGCCAAGCCGGAAGACCTCCCGCCCACCCGCTTTCGAGGCGCGGTGGAGGCCGCCGCCCACAGCTTCCCCTCCGGGACGCCCGGAGGCTCCCAGGACCTGTTCGCCCGCTTCACCCCGCTCATCGGCTTCGATGGCGGCGACGACTTCGGCTTCGAGCTTGGCGCTTCCTTGAGCCTGCGCGTCTTCGACGACCCTCCCGAGCAGAGAGAGTCCGACTACGGGAAGCTCATCCGCCGCGCTGACTGGGACCAGCCGAGCGACTTCGGGCAATTGCTCCGGGAGCTGCGGCTGGGCCGCGAGGGCGCCTCCTTCTCCCTGCGGGCCGGCCCGGCGCTCTCCTACACCCTGGGGCATGGGCACCTTTTGAACCGCTACTCCAACCGGGAGAACCCCGACTACCACCCGGCGTCGGCCTCGGCGGAGCTGGTGCTCGGCCCGACCCGGACCGAGGTTTTCGCCTCCGACATCCTCGGCGCGCGCCTCTTCGCGGCGGAGCTGACCGCCGACCTGGGCCGCATCCTCTCCGGAGACGAGCAGCGCTTCGACCGCTACCACGCCTCGTTCTCCATCGCCCACGACATCGGCCAGGCCGGCTACCAGGCGCCGCCGGCCACGCTCATCCACCTGGACGTGGACGCCGCCCTCCACAGGGGCGAACAGGCGCAGGTGTTCGCCTTCCTCGGGCTCGGCTCGCGCCTCCTCGTGGAGGCCGCGGACCTGGGCGCGGTGGCCGGCCTCTCCGCCTCCGGCCGGCCGGGGACGCTGGGGCTGGAAGGGAAGCTCGAGCTTCGCAAGCAGGCCGGATTGTTTCGCCAAGGCCTGTTCGGCCCCTCCTATGAGCTGTCCCGCTTCGCCGGCCTCGGCTTCAGCGGCGAGCCGCTGGCCCGAGAGCGCCTGGCCGACTCCTTCTCGGGGTACGCCGAGCTGTCGGTCTCCAGTGGGCCTTTGGAGATGGGCCCGGAGCGCGCGGGGCGCCTGTTCCTCTCGCTCGCCGCCGAGTACTTCGCCTCCGGCCGCACCGACGGCGACCTCGAGCTTTCCCTGCGCGCGCTGGAGGGGCGGGCCACCGGCACCGTCCGCCTTTCCGGCGTAGGGATGGGGGTCTGGCCCAGGTACTCGGCCTCGGCGGAGGCGCGGTACCGGTTCGCCCCCGCCCTCTACGCGGTCGCCGCCGGGGGCACGGTGTTCTTCCCCCAACCGGAGGACTCCACCCTGGTGCGCGGAATATTCGCCAGCCTGGGCGTGGGCGCCGACTTCGAGCGCTGATCCGCCGCTCAGGCGACTGGGTATTGGGTCAGACCAGCCCCGCCAAGAAGCGCTCGTAGCCAAGAACGCGGACTTTGGGATCTGCGAAGAAGCGGTCGAATCGCTCATCGCTGACGAGCTGGAACCGGAGTGGAGCGCCGAGCAGCTCAGCGAAGCGTACGAGATCGGGGCTGGGCTGGCGTTGGTCCGACTTGCACTCCACCGCCAGCCACGGCTTGCGATCGCGCAGGACGAGGAAGTCAACCTCTCGCTTTTCCTTGTCGCGGACGAAGCGCAGGTCGAACTCGCCCCGCGCGGTATCGGTCCAGTAGTGGCATGCCTTGAGTAGATGCAAAGCCACCAGGTTTTCTCGGCGAGCGGCCAACTCTCTCACCGATAGCACATCATAGAGGTACAGCTTCGGCTCAGCCCGCAAGGTGCGAGCCAATCGTCCAGCGTGGGGCCGCACCAAGAAGCAGAGGTAGAGCGCGTCGAAGGCCGCGAGCCACGCCCGCACGGTGCCGTACGAAACTCCGACGTCCTCTCGTAGAGAGTTGACGGACAACAGAGAGCCGACACGCTCCGGTAGCAGATCCGCGAGGACACGCACTGCCTGCAAGTCGGCGATGGCCCGCAGATCTCGAAGATCCTCTTGAAGCAGCCGCTCGAGCCGCAGGCGGCTCCATCGCAAGGCCTTCTGCTCAGACCCGCTCAGGTATGGCTCGGGGAATCCTCCGAGCGCCACTAGGTCCGCCCAACGATAGTGGGGTGGAGCGCTGCCGAGGATCCGGTCGGGCGCTGGGGGAGATTCTGCCTCCCCGACGGAGAAGGGGTGCAAGCGGTATGGAAGATAGCGGCCCAGCAGGCTCTCGCCCCCTCGACGGTAGAGATCGAGTCGAGCGCTGCCGCAGACTCTTGCCCAGCGTCGTCTTGCCGACCTGACGCGGGCCGCTCACGAACGCCATCTTGTGGCTGGCCAGCGCGTCCTCGGAGACGGCACGTGCCAGGTATCGAGGGTGCAGCGATGGGGCGACCATTTCTCAGCAGAATGATAATTGGTCGTGACCAATTTTCAATTCGATGAAAACCGGTCGGAGAGTCGAGCCCTCGGCGGAGGCGAAGCGGCAGCATCATCGTGAAGGAGAACCGCGCCAAGGCGGACGCCAAGCCCGAGGCCTTGACGGTGATGGCCAAGGAAGGCGGCCGGTGGTTCTGGATCAAGGCCACCCCTGACGCGAAGAAGGTCTTCACCGACAAGGGGCAGCCAATCGCGGGGAAGGACGTGGCGATGTGCGCCGGCTGCCACGCTCAGGCGCCCGCGGACGAAGTCTTCACCCACGACTTCGGCAAGTAGCCTGGGGGGCGGCGTGGGCTCGGAGTTCGAGTTCCTCCGCCAGAGCACGCTCCACCCCGCGCTGCTCCACTTCACTGTGGGGGCGGTGCCGCTCTTGGTGCTCGCCTACGCGATGGCCGCGCTTCGGCGCTCGGAGAGATGGACCTTCGCCGGCGACGCGAGCGTGCCGGCGAGCTTCCCCAGTGGCAGGGCGGGCGAGCGGCGATGCTCTCCCAGATGGCGGAGATCCTGGAAAAGAACGCCGCCGAGGTCGAACGGGTAGCGCGCGAGCGGGACGTCCTCCGCCTGCCGCGGGCGGCCGGAGAGCTGTCGTCCTCCTGCGCCGGCTGCCACCTCACCCTGCGCTGGGCGAGGTGACGGCGACTGCCGGACAATCCTCTGCTGGGGCCACCCGCCGGCCGAAGCTTGCGGTATGGTGCGCCGCCCATCGGAGGTGAAGCCATGAGTGCCGCGACCGCCCCGGCCCCCACCCAGTCCTCGCAGTTGGATCAGGTGATCGCCAAGGTGAAGGAAGGCAGCCGGACCTTCGCCAAGCTCTCCATCGGAGAGCGCGTCCAGCTTCTGGAGGAGATGCGCCGCGGCTATCAGGCCATCTTCGAGGAGAGCGTCCGGGCCACCTGCCAGGCCAAGGGAATCGACTTCTCCAGCCCCATCTCCGGCGAAGAATGGCTGACCGGCCCGGTGATCACCAGCCGCACTCTGAGGCTCACCCAGCAGACGCTCAAGCAGATTCAGAGCCGGGGTGCTCCGGAGCTGGACCCTTCGTGGCTCCGCCCGCTCCCCGACGGCCGGCTGGCGGTGCGGGTCTTCCCGCACAACCGGTTGGACGCGACGCTCCTGGCCAAGAACACCGTCGAGGTCCACCTCCAGCCGGGAGCGACCGCGGAGAACCTCAAGGAGCACCAGGCCTCCTTCTACCGAAAGCCCCACGAGGGGAAGTTGTGCGCGGTGATGGGGGCGGGGAACGTGAACTCCATTCCTCCCTCGGACTGCGCCTACAAGATGTTCGCCGAAGGGAAGACCTGCATCCTCAAGATGAATCCGGTGAACGCCTACCTGGGGCCGCTGCTCGAAAACGCCTTCAAGTCGGCCATCGACCGGGGCTTCCTGGCGGTGGTGTACGGAGGCGCCGAAGAGGGCAAGTACCTGGTCAACCACCCCGCGGTGGACGAGGTGCACATCACCGGCTCCAACCACACCCACGACCTCATGGTGTGGGGTCCGCCCGGCCCGGAGCGCGAGGCGAGGAAGAAGCGAAACGAGCCTCTGCTCAAGAAGGAAATCACCTCCGAGCTGGGCAACGTCTCTCCGCTCGTGGTGGTGCCCGGGCCCTACTCGGAAGACGAGATCGCCTACCAGGGCGCGAACATCGCCGGAATGGTCTGCAACAACGCCTCGTTCAACTGCAACTCGGCCAAGCTGCTGGTCTTCCCCAGGCAGTGGGAAGGCCGGGCGCGGCTGCTGGCGGCCATCTCTCGCGGGCTCGAGCGGACCAGCACCCGCAGGGCCTGGTACCCGGGAGCGGAGGACCGGTTCCGTCAGTTCACCGAGGGCCGCCCGAACGTGAAGCTGATCGGCGCGGCGAGCCCGGGAAAGCTCCCCTATGCGCTGATCCAGGACGTGGATCCCTCCAAGCCCGAGGACCGGGTCTTCACCCAGGAGCCCTGGTGCACCATCCTCTCCGAGCTGGGGCTGTCGCAGAGCGATCCGGTGGCCTTCCTGGCCGAGGCGGTGAAGTTCCTCAACGAGAAGGTCTGGGGCACCCTCTGCGCGACTCTCATCGTGCACCCCAAGTCGATGGCCGATCCGGCGATCGGCGAGGCGGTGGAGCGGGCTATCCGCGAGCTTCGCTACGGGACGGTGGCGATCAACACCTGGCCCGCGGCGGCCTACGGGCTGGGCGCGCCTCCCTGGGGAGGGCACCCCTCCTCCACCTTGCAGGACATCCAGAGCGGGCGGGGATGGATCCACAACTCCCTGATGCTGGAGAGCATCGAGAAGTCGGTGCTCCGCGCGCCGATCAAGGCTTTCCCGGTGGCCCCGTGGCTGCCCGGGCACCGCTCGGTGCACACGCTCGGGCGGCGGCTGGCGGACCTGGAGATGGATCCAAGCTGGCTCAAGGTGCCCGGAGTGGCTGCGGCCGCGATGCGCGCCTGACCACCCTCCGCGGGCCGCGGCATTTCTCAGAAGTCGAGACGGCCCATGAGCGCGCGGCGGCGGCGGGTTGAAAACGCGGCGGCGGTTGTGCTCCTCTGCCTGGCCTTAGAAGGGGGCAGGAGCAGTCATGAGCACCCGTGCGCTTGCGCTCGCCATCGTCTGGGCGAGCGCCGCCCGCGCCGCGGCCCCCACTGTCGCGATGAACGGGCACCTTCCCTCCGCTTCGGACTCCGCGGCGATGGCCGCCCTCGGGGCCCGGGCGGTGCGGATGGATTTCAATTGGTTTGACTTCCAACCGGCTTCCGGGGCTTTCTCCTTCGGGTACCTCGACCCCTTGGTGCAGGCGGCGCGGGCGAACAACCTCGCCATCTACGCCACGGTGGCTTACACCCCGAAGTGGGCCTCGAGCGACCCGAATTGCGTCTTGGGCGCATCGGACGCCACCACCCGCTGCGAGAACAAGCGGCCGGCCAGCACCGCGGACTGGACCGCCGCTGTCACCGCGGTGGTCGCTCGCTACAAGGGGCAGGTGGAGTGCTGGGGCATCTGGAACGAGCCCAACCTCCGGGTGTTCTTCGACGGCACCGAGGACGACTTCGTGAACGAGATTTTCGTCCCCGCGGCGGCGGCCGTCAGGGCGGCGGATCCGTCCGGGAAGATCTGCGGCCCGGAGCTGGCGGGGCTGACCACCTCCTCCAACTGGAGCGGGAAGAAGGGCCAGTGCGTTGCCGGGAGCTGCATCCGGAACGGCTGGGAGATCGACCTCGCCAACCTGCTCACCCGGGTGGGCGGGCAGATCGACATCGTCACCCACCATGTCTACAAAGGCGACGCCCCGGGAGTGATGACCGCGCTCATCGACGGGGAGTACTTCGGCAGCCTGCTCACCCACGACGCCGTCCGGCGGGTGGTCGACTCGAACGGTGGCGCCGGCAAGGAGTTCTGGCTCACCGAGACCGGCTGGGAGCACCAGCCGCAGGGCTCGTACACCGACGCCCAGGTGGCCTCGCGCATCGTGGACCTCTTCGCGAAGCAGGAGGAGGTCTGCGCCGGCAGCTACTCCGCCAGCACCAGCGACCCGTGGAAGAACTGGACCCGCACCTACTACTACCACTTCCCCTACGATCCGGGCTCCGGCTGGGGAATCCTCGACTCGGCGCTCGCGCCCAAGCAGGCCTACACCGCGCTTCAGAGCTGGGCGAGCGCGCGGACGGCCACCGCTTGCACCGGACCCAGTGGAGCCACCGACGCCGGGACTCCCGACGCGGGAAAGCCCGACGCCGGCACGGTTTCAGACGCGGGCGCGCCTCAGGACGCCGGAGCGCCGGTTGACGCTGGCTTGGTCGCGGACGCAGGAGCGCCCGAGGATGGCGGCGCCTCCTTCGACGCCGGAGACCCCGGGCCCGCTGACGCCGGCCAGTCCGATGCGGGAGGCGGCTCCCCGGCCGAGACTCAGGACGCCGGAACTGGCGCGGTCGCATACGGCGATGGCGCTGAGGGAGGCTGCGGCTGCGGCGCCGCGCCTTCCTTGTCGCTGCTGCCGGCGCTTTTGGCCATGGTGGCTCTCAAGAGGCGGTGCCGCCGAGCGCATCGATAGGCCGCTTGCCCGTCTGGCATCGAGCGCATACTATACACAGTTGGCAGCAGCGTATTACAGGTGGCCCAATGCCGCTGATGACCATTCGCTTGTCCGGGGCAGAGAGCGCGCGAATCGCCACGCTGGCGAAGAAGCGCAAGGTCTCGCGCTCTGAGCTCGTTCGCCAGGCGCTCGCCGCGCTCGAACGCGGCGAGCGGAAGAGCGCTCTCGACGATTGGCGGGAGGTGGTGGGAATGGTGGAGGAAGGTCCTCGCGACCTGGCCACCAACCCGAAGCACCTCAAGGGTTTCGGCCGTTGGCGCAGGTGACGCTGCTGGACACCGGTCCCCTCGTGGCCTTGCTCGATGCGCGCGAGCGGCGCCATCGGTGGGCGGTCGAGGCCTTCGCCGCCGTTGAAGGCCCGCTGGCGACTTGCGAGGCAGTGCTGACGGAGACCTGCTTTCTGCTGCGGCGGTGGCCTGAGGCCTTCGAGCAGGTCCTCGAGCGTGTCGAGGACGGAGTCCTCAAGCTGGCTGCCCTCGGAGCGGATGGACCGGCGCTGCGCAAGCTGATGAGGAAGTACAGCGACGTTCCAATCACCTACGCGGACGCCTACCTCGTGCGGCTCTCCGAAAAGCTGCCAGGCGCCCGAGTGCTGACCTTGGACAGGGACTTCGAGGTCTATCGGCGGAACGGGCGTGAGGTCATTCCCCTGCTGGCGCCGTTCTGAGCCCGTCGCCAACTTGCTCGAGTAGAGGTGCGCGATGGCGAAACCGAAGGTCGCCTGCCTGCTGGCAGGCGATTTCGAGGATTCGGAGCTCAAGGTCCCCTACGACAGGCTCACGGGCGCGGGCATCCAGGTGGACATCATCGGGGGCAGGGCGGGAGAGCAGCTCGAGGGCAAGCGACACGAGGAGACCGCCCTCACCGACAAGTCCATCGACGGAGTGCGGCCGGAGGACTACGACGCCTTGCTCATCCCCGGCGGGTACTCTCCCGACAAGCTCCGGGCGGACGAGCGCTTCGTGGAGTTCGTCCGCCGCTTCGACAGGCTGGGCAAGCCCATCGCCGCGGTGTGCCACGGCCCGCAACTGCTCCTCACCGCCGGGCTGGTGAAGGGGCGCGCCATGACGGGCTGGAAGACGGTCCAGGCGGACCTCAAGGCCGCCGGCGCCGACGTGAGAGATGAGCCTCTGGTGCTGGACCGGAACTGGATTACCAGCCGAAAGCCGGAGGACCTCGGCGTCTTCACCGAAGCCCTCCTCAAGTCGCTCCGCTGAAGGCCGAGGAGTCCTTCTCCCTCCGCCTCCGGCATCGACGGCGAAGTCTGCAATTCAGTGGGAGTCCGTCGCCCGTTTCGCTAGGGTGCCGGGCCCGGGCTCGCCCGCCCGCTCCCTAACCAAGGAAACCACCATGGAAATCCATCTGAGAGCGTTGCCCGCGCTCGTCGTTCTCTCTTTGGCAGCTCCCGCGCTGGGCCAGAAGAACCCCTTCGCCGACGACGCCACCGTCCAGGTGGCGAGCAAGGCAGCGGTGAGCGGTCGAGTGACGACCTCGGTCAAGAAGTCGCAGGCGGACCTTCCCAAGGAAGTCGCCCTGGCCGGAGCCACCGTCATCATCGGGAAAGACCTCTCGCTCGACGTCGGCGGCGCCGGAGTGGACACCGTCAAGGGCAAGGCGATCGCCGCCGAGGCGAGCACCGATGCCAGCGGGAGCTTCACCGCGAGCGTCCCGGCCGGCGACTACACCGTCATCGTCTGGAAGGCGGGGCACACTCCCCAGACCGGCACCCTCAAGGCCCCGGCCGCCGGATACCAGGCGTCGGTCGCCCCCGACAACCAGGTGGGCTCCTCCGGCCGGCATCAGCGGCTGGCCCGCTCCATCGGGCGCTGAAAGCGCATCCGTTGAAAACGCCGATCATCAGGCACCTCGCACAAGGAAGGTGGTCATGTCGTCTCCAACGAAGCGTTCTCTCTGCCTTGCAGTCCTGCTGATTGGCCAAGCGGCCTCGGCGCAGATCCTCATCGCCGGCGCACTTAATGAGCTGAACAACGCCGGGATGGAGCTGCAGGCCGGGATTCAGAACCAGATGGCGCAGGCCATCAACGAGAAGAACTGGAACAAGCTGGTCGACATCACGACGGCGCAGGCGAAGCAGGTGAACGCGGTCTCGGACAAGTTCGACGCCCTGGTCAGGGAGATCGACACCCAGGTCGGCGACATGGAGAGAAGCCGCGGGGCGAACCCGGACGCCTGGGGCAACACCGAGGAGGCCCAGGCGGAGCGCGCCAAGTACAGGGAGCTCAAGGCGCAGCGGGAGAAGACCGTCAAGGCGCGGGACCAGCAGGCCTTGAGGCTGAAGAACTCCCTCAAGGACTTCTTCCGCCTGGTGCAGGGCCTCAAGCCGCAGGACATGGAGCGGATGGGCCAGCAGCTCATCGCCCGGCAGCGGGCGCTCGGCTCGGACGTCAATGCTTTCGTCGGGGCGGTGCAGGGCCTGCAGGCGAAGACCAGCGCCATCTCCGGGCTCGCGAAGCCGATCCAGCTCAAGAACGACGCGAAGGCAGTGGCCTTCATCGTCAACGGCGTCCGCCTCGACCCCGGGCAGAAGGCGGACGTGCCGGTGCCCGCGGACAGGGTGCTCAAGGTCCGCGCGGAGGCGATGACCGACACCCGGAAGCTCATCCTGGAAAAGGCCAAGAACCCGACCCGCAACGCCGCGGTGGCCAAGTCTTCTCCCTGGGAGTTCGAGTTCACCGTGAACACCGGCGCGGCCACCGGCACCACCACCTGGAAGGTGACCGAGGAGAGCTACGAGTGGAGCTTCCCCGGAAACCCCGACGTGCCCGCCGGCGAAAGCTCCTCGGCCTCCTCGGGAGTGTTCCCCACGGTGAAGAACGACGTCTTCAGCTGGAGCGTGCCCAAGTTCTTCGAGGCGCGCTACGGGAAAGGGGCGCGAAAGCCTTTCTGGCTCGCCACCCGCGGCTCGATCGACTGGAGCTATGTCCGGAAGGGCTCCGGAGGCCTCGGCAACAAGACGGAGAAGAAGAGCGAGTTTGCCGACGGAAGCGGGCTCAACATCTCGGTCGCGGCCGAGTAGGCGAAGGGACGCCCGAGCTGCTCCGGGCGCCCCCCGGCCCCCAACCTCAGGCGGCAGAGGGCACAGCCGCGCGGGCCTTCTTCCGCTTGATGCCCAGCATCACCAGCCCGACGATGCCCGCCACCGAGACCGCCAGGAGGACCGCTCCCAGCACCGGCCGGTAGAACAGCCAGGCGACCCCCACGGTGATGACCGAGAGCGCCGCGGAGATGACGAAGGCGAACAGCCCCAGCCCCGCGCCCAGCATGGTGCCGACCAGCGGCACCACGTCGCCCATCACACTCACCGGCTTGAACACCATGGTCAGGCCCGCGAACATCATCACGAAGCCCACCAGCCGGAGGATCCAGGTCATCACCACGTTGGCCTCCTGCGCCGCCTTGAACATCGCCTCGGCGGTGTGGGTGCCGGTCTGCAGCAGGAGAATCTGGTCCCCCGCCGGCGCCTGCCAGGCGGCGAAGGTCTTCCCGGTCTGGACGCCCACCAGGCTCACCGGGCCCGGCTTCACCAGCTCGTAGCTGATCCGCACGTCGCCGATCTCCGGGCTGCCCGGGTCATCGCCGATGTAGAACTGGCCGGCCTCGTGCTTGGCGGTGCCCTTGGGGAGGGCCTCCACATGCGCGGCGGTGATGGTCAGGTCTTCGGAGTTGTCGATCTTCGCGATCTGCTCCGGCGAGAGGGTGAAGGCGCCCACGGTGACGTCCTTCGCGCTCCAGGTCTTCGACTCGTAGGGCATGCTGCCCGGATTGGAGTGGGCGGCGGACTGCTTGAAGTTGGAGGAGTGGATGAGGTCGTCCGACCAGGTCTTCTTGTAGTCGTAGGTGGTGATGGTCTCGGTGCTGCCGCCGACCTTCTTCTTCTCCTCGGACTTCTTCTCCTCCTCCCACTGGTACATCTCCACCTTGCGCTCGAGCTTGATCGCCGCGGCGGAGACCAACAGCTCCGGGTCCCTCAAGGTCTCGTCGGTCTTGGCGTCGCCGGTGGTGTGGACCAGCTTCCCTTCGAAGCCGGGTTCCACCTTGTCCACCGGGACGGTCTTCACCGCTCCGGCGCCCTCCTCGAGGCTCTGGGCGGTCTGCACCGCGCGGCCCTCGTTCCAGAAGAGCAGCGGGAAGGAGACGACGAACAGGAAAAGCCCCACGAGCACCGACTTGATGGACTTCACCAGCCGGCTGCCCCAGGACTGCGTGGTGACTTCGGTATAGGCCATGGTCTCTCCCCCGTGTGGGTGTGGGTGGCGACGCTAGCCCAGAGCTGACCCCCGGCGAGGAAGAAGAGTGCAACCGCCCATCCGGCGACACTTCGGCGGCGAGCAATTCTTCGGACAGCGCCGGCTTGACCCTGTCGCGCCAGAGGGTCTAGGGAACCGGCCATGAAAGCACTGCGCGTATTCCCCTTCGCTCTCGCAAGCTTTTTGGCCTGCGCGCACCGCTCGCAGTTTCCCAGCCTGGAGGCGCTGGAGAAGCTGGCGGCGAAGCCTCCGCCCGCGGAGGTGTTCAAGAGCAAGCGGGTGTCGGTGGAGAAGTGGGAATTGTCCGGCCCGCTGGCCACCCATGTGGCGCTGAGCCCGCGCTCGGGGAGCACTCCGTGGGAAGGGCTGTTGGCGCAGCTTGCCCAGTCGAGGGCCGGAGCGCTGACGCCCTCGGAGGACATGCACTGCGTGGCGCGCGAGGTGGGGCGCTTCGCCCTGGAGCACGGCTCGCAGCCTTCGGCGGATCTCCACAACTTCATCGAGGGGCGGTGCGGCGCCAGCGTGGTGCGGGTGTGGACGAACTGGATTCACGGGGAGGTGCCGGAGGACGTCTCCGACGAGAAGGTCTTCGAGCGGTGGAAGGGGGACTTGGAGAAGCAGCTTCGCGAGGAGCTGGTGGGAAACCGAGCCGCGGGGGTGTGGTTCGGCAGGAAGGGCGGGCGGGCGGTGGTGGCCTTCGCCAGCGGTGAGCGCAAGGCGCTGATCGAACCGATGGAGCTGGCGGCGGAGGGCGGCGCGGTGACGTTGCGGGGAGAGCTGTTCATCAAGGCGGAGAAGGTGCGGGCGCTGGCCAACCGGGGCCGCTACGGCTTTTCCGAGTGCGAGGTGGACAGCAAGGTGGTGCTGCCGCGGTTTTCCGTCCGCTGCCAGGTGGCGCCGGAGGACGAGGTGGCCTGGGTCCAGGTGACGGCGTTTCCTCCCGGTCGAATTCTGGGTGAGCTGGTGGCGGAGGTGCTCGCCTTGCCTGGCGGCTCGGGGCCCAAGGAGTACCTGCGAGTGCCGTACACCGCGCCGCTGATGGCGAAGGACGTAGGTGACTTCTCTCCGGAGCTCCTGACGCTGGTGAATCAAGTGCGGGCGCAGGCGGGGCTGGGGCAGCTTCGGCTCTCCGCGAAGCAGAGCGAGACGGCGGCCAGGCTGGCGCCGCACTACTTCTCGGCGGTGTTCGGCCAAGCGGAGGAGATGGTGGCGGACACGGTGGTGATGGGGCTGCGCGCGGGTTGGAACGTGGGTGGGCCGGTGCTGTTTGGAACCTTCACCTCCTCGTGGGTGATGTCCGGGGGCGACGTGAGCGCGGTGGTGGGGGACATGCTGGCGCACCCATGGGGGCGCGAGGCGCTCTTGGACTCCAAGGTGACGGAGGTGGCGTTCGGGCCGATCGTCGATTCGGCGCGGGGAGCGCTGGGGGTGGTGGTGAGCGGGTACGCCCTGATGGACGAGCGGAGGCACCCGGAGCGGGTGAAGGAGGTGGTGGACCTCATCAACGAGCGGCGGGCGGAGAAGGGGATGGCGCCGGCGCTCTGGGTCTCGGCGCCGGGGGATTCGGCGGAGCGGACCGTGGCCTTGATGAAGGATGGGGAGGATCCGGACGGTGCGCTGACCTTCCTGATGAGGGAGTGCGGCCGGGTGCTGAACCGGCGGGTGAGCGGGTGGATTCTGACCACCCACTCGCTGGAGGAGCTGCAGATTCCGGAGGAGCTGCTCCAGCGGCAGCAACTCGGAATCATCGCGGTGGTGGGGCAGCACAAGGAGCGGGCAGAGCCCTGGACGAACTACGTGGTGCTGCTGGTGCTGACCGACGTGGGGCCGACCCAGACCGCCTCGGCCAGCGCTCCGCGTACCTGCGAATGCCAGGCGGAGATGAAGGTGTCCATGGCGGCACCCTCACCGTGACCCTCTCCCGCCCAGAGGGAGAGGGAATGGTGGGTTGGTCAGATGTCGAAGTAGAGCGCGAACTCCATCGGGTGCGGCCGCAGCCGGATGGGGTTCACCTCCTTGCTCATCTTGTACTCCACCCAGGTCTGGACCACGTCCTCGGTGAAGACGTCGCCCTTGAGCAGGAACTTGTGGTCCTTCTTCAGGCAGTCCAACGCCTCGTCCAAGGAGCCCGGCATCTTCGGCACGTCCTTCAGCTCCTCCGGCGACAGCCCGTAGATGTCCTTGTCCATCGGCTCGCCTGGGTCGATCTTGTTCTCGATCCCGTCCAGCCCCGCCATCAGCATCGCCGCGAACGCCAGGTAGCCGTTGCACGACGGATCCGGCGAGCGGAACTCGATTCGCTTCGTCTTCGGGGCGGGCGAGTACATCGGAATCCGGATCGCCGCCGACCGGTTGCGGCTCGAGTAGGCCAGATTCACCGGCGCCTCGAACCCCGGCACCAGCCGCTTGTAGCTGTTGGTGGTCGGGTTGCAGAGCGCCGCCAGCGCCCTCGCGTGCTTGAGCACCCCGCCGATGTACCAGAGCGCCATGTCCGAGAGGCCGGCGTAGCCGTCGCCGGCGAAGAGCGGCTTGCCCGCCTTCCACAGAGACTGGTGGGTGTGCATGCCGCTGCCGTTGTCTCCGAAGAGCGGCTTGGGCATGAAGGTCACCGTCTTGTTCTGCCTCCAGGCGACGTTCTTGATGATGTACTTGAACCACATCAAGTCGTCGGCAGTCCGCACCAGGGTATTGTAGCGGATGTCGATCTCCGCCTGGCCGGCGGTGGCCACCTCGTGGTGCTGCCGCTCGACCTGGATTCCCACCTCGGCCATCACCCGGCACATCTCGCCGCGCAGGTCCTGCTGGCTGTCCATCGGCGGGACCGGGAAGTAGCCCTCCTTGTAGCGAGTCTTGTAGCCGCGGTTGCCGCCTTCCTCCGGCCGGCCGGTGTTCCAGAAGCCCTCCACCGAGTCGATGGAGTAGAAGCACTCGTTCGGCTTGGTTTCGAAGCGCACCTCGTCGAAGATGAAGAACTCCGCCTCCGGCCCGAAGTAGGCCGCGTCCGCGATGCCGGTAGACTTGAGGTACTTCTCCGCCTTGAGCGCGATGTTCCTGGGGTCCCGGCTATACGTCTCCTTGGTGATGGGGTCGGAGATGTTGCAGATGAGCGAGAGGGTGGGGTCCTTCATGAACGGATCCATCACCGCCGTCGTGGCGTCGGGGATGACCAGCATGTCGGAGGCGTGAATCTCCTGCCAGCCGCGGATGGAGGAGCCGTCGAAGCCCAACCCCTCCTCGAACACCGGCTCGGTCAGCTCCGCCACCGGCACCGTGAAGTGCTGCCAGAGCCCCACGAAGTCCATGAACTTCAAATCCACCATCACCGCGCCGCGGTCCTTGGCCAGCGCCAGCGCTTCCTTGGGCGACTTGGTCATCATCTCTCTCCTCGCGGACCGCCCTTGCGCGGCCGCCGAAAAAATGGACGCCGCACACTAGACACCCAAAGCCCGGGAGGGAAGCCCGAACCGGCCGGAAGGTCCTCTGGGCGAAGGCCTCACCTCCCGGAGGCCATCTCCAAAAGGTGCCTCCTCGCGCTCGGGACGAACTCGGCCGAGGAGAGCTTGAGCGGCCTCAAGGCGGAGCCAAGCTCGCCCGCGAGCCTCTGGAACAGCCGGTCGGCCAGGTAGAGGCCGGCCCCGGAGGGAATGAGCGGGTCCTTCACTTCGGGGTCGAAGAAGCGCCCCGACTCGCTCTCGCGCCCGCTGTCCAGGACAGCCAACAGCTCCTTGGCGGCGAGCGCCTGCCGGGCGCGGAGCTGCGGCAGCGAGCCCTCGCTCACTCCCAAGAGCAGGTGCTCCTCCGCGCGGGGGACGAGCTGCCTCACCGCCAACAGGGCCGCGCCCTCGCGAAAGAGGCGGCGGGCGAGCGGGGAGAGGGAGGCGGAGTCCGGCTCCCGCTCGCGGTGGAGCTGGCCGAACAGCTCGCGGGCGAAGAGCACCTGCCGCGCCTCCGGCCGAGAGAGCTCCGGCTTTCGGGCGTTGACCACCAAGAGGGGCTTCCCGTCCTCGAGGCCGCGGAAGAAGGAGCGCTCGGAGCGGAGCGCCGCGAACGCCACCGCCATCCTCGGCACGCCTCCCAGCTTGGAGGAGAGGTCCGCGCTCAGCCTCTCCAGCTCGCGCGGCGCCTTGGCCTCGAAGCCGTCGAGCAGCGAGAGCACCGCCTCCGGGCCTACGCACAGCTTCCGGAGCTGGTGGTCTCCGGGGTCTTCCTCCCTGGCGCCGGCGGCGTCGAGGAGCGCCGAGTGCTCCCGCTCGTACGCCTGCCAGGCGAGCATCGGCCCGTCGGGGAAGTCCTTCACGCTCTCGCGCAGCGAGGCGGCAAAAGCGGGGAGGGTGTCGATCAGCTCCAGCTGGCGTGCTTCGCCGAGGCGGCTGGAACCCTTCGCCTGGTGGGCGCAACCGCTCACGGCGGCGATGGCCGCCGAAAGCGCTACCGCCGCGCGGAAGAGAGGACGCTCAATTCCTTCGAGCACCGCCGAGAGCATCGCGGCGACCGCCGCCGCAGCGCAACGTCAAACTTCCACTATGGACGAGGTGCATGGCGCATGCTTGCACCGCCCTCGGGGGTCGATTATTGGCGCGCCGATGCGTCTCCTCGCGCTCTCGCTCTGGGGTCTGCTCGCCTGCGGCCGTGCGGCAGGGCCTGCGCCCGACCACGACGGTGGCGCCCCGGGGCCGGCCGACGCCGCGGTGGCCGATGCCGGCGATGGCGACGCCGGTCCAGTCGACGGCGGGACGGCGGACGCCTCTAGCTCGGCCGACGCGGGAGTCGACGGTGGGGTGACGGTCGTCACCTTCAACCTGTTGCACGGGCTGCTCGATGAGGATCCAGCGGCTTCCCCCTACGACCGTTTCCCGGAGCGGCTGCCTCGCATCGCCCAGACGCTCGCCCAGCTTCGGCCGGACGTCATCCTGCTCCAGGAGGTGAATCAGTCCACCTTGCTCGGATACCCGGACGTGCTCGGGACCATGCTCGGAGAGCTGAACCGAGGCGGCGGTCAGCCCTACACTGCCGTCTTCGGCGGCATCCTGGGCGGCGCGCCCACGGTGAACTCCGGCAGCGGGCTCGGGCAGGCGACCATCACCCTGCTTCCGGTGCTCTCGAAGGCCAACCACTCGGTGGTGCAGGTGCAGGCGCTCAGCCCGCGCTCGGTCCTCCACGTGCGAGTCTCCACGGGATTGGGGCCGCTGGACCTCTTCAACGCCCACCTCCAGGGCCCCTCGGACGCGACCAAAGCCAACCAAGAGATGAGCGACGTGTTGGCCTTCGTCAATACCCAGAGCGCGCCCGGCGGCCTGGCCCTGCTGGGAGGAGACCTCAACTCCCCCGAGTCCGCGCCGGTGTACCAACTGCTGCGGAGCGCCGGCTTCGTGGACTTGGGGGCGGCGGCCGGGCTGGTCTGCTCTGCGAACGACAACCGCGGATGCACCAACGAGACTTTCCCGCTCGCGCAGGCGGGTAACCGCACCTCGCAGAAGCTGGACTACCTGTGGGTCCGCGGCACCGCAGCGTCGAGCTGCGCGTCCATCTTCGAGCAGCCCTTCCAGCTCCCCGGCGGGGTGCTCTGGGCCTCCGACCACATCGGCGTGTCGGCGCGGGTTTGGCGTTAGAGCTCAGAAGGACAGCCCAAGCCCCCGTCCAGCGGCACTGAGCAGCGGTTGTGGCAGCCAGGGGCGCCGCAGGAGGGGTAGGGGAAGCAGCAGAGGAGCCCGCTGTTGCAGGTCCAGTCGCCGTTGCACAGCGCGCCCTTTGTCCCCTCTCCGAAGTGCAGCATGGTGCCGGCGTTCCCCACTGCCCACACGTCGGCCTCGCCGGTGCCGTGGACCGAGTGGAGGTCGGCGGTGGTCGGGCTGGGCAGCCCGCGCCAGGAGATGCCATCGAAGTGGGCCAAGGCTCCGCCCGCCCCCACCGCCCAGGCGTCGTTGGCGCCGGAAGCCCAGATGTCAGAGAGGGTGTTGGAGCCCGAGTAGGCGGTCGTCCAGGCTGAGCCGTCGAAGTGGTACAGCTTTCCGGAGGCGCCGGTTGCCCACACGTCCACCGGGGAGGAGCTGCGCACCCAGAGCCCTCCGGTGAGCGCGCCGGGCGGAAGCGGGTAGAGGGTCCACTTGGCGCCGTCGTACCGAGAGAGGCTTCCCGGCTCCACGATGGTCCATACGTCGGTGGAGGAGAGCCCGGCTATCGCCGTGAGGGGTCGGCCGGCCTGGGTGTTGAAGCTGGACCAGGAGGAGCCGTTCCAGCGCCACGCCGCGCCCGCGAAGGTGGAGCCGCCCACCGCCCAGATGTCGGAGGCGCGCGAGCCCCAGATGGCGTTCAGCCGATGGGCCGACGGATTGGAGAACATCGACGGCTGCCAGAAGCCGCCGGTGAGGTGAAGAATCATCCCCGAGGAGTGGTTGCCCACGAGCCAATAGTCGGCCGGGCCGCTCGCCCAGACGCCCTCGTAGTCGACCAGCGCGGCGGTCATGGAGTAGCCCACCGTCCACCGCGCGCCGTCCCAGCCGAGGGCGGTGTTTCTCTTTCCGACCGCCCAGGCCTGCCCGGGAGAAGTGGCCCAGACGCCCTTGAGGTCGTTGGCGGTCAGCGCGCCGGTGCCGGTCACCGAGATCCAGCGGCCCTTGAGGTTCGAGTAGAGGCAGTCTCCCGACAGCGGTAGCCCGTCGGAGTCGAGCCGCTCGGTTCCGACGCCGGGGAAGCTGAGCGAGAGGTGCACGTCCAGCGACTCGGGATAGGGCCACAGCCCGCCGTCTGCTTGGCGGAAGCGCACTTCACCGGAGCCGGAGGTGGCCTGGACCGAGGTGGTGGCGGTCTCGAGCACAGCGTTCTGCCCTCCCCAGCCCGGGGGCACGGTGATTCCCAGCGGGCCTCCGGTCGCGGGGCTCACCAAGATGAGCCTCACCCTGGTTCCGCGAGCGAGGTTGGTGCGGGAGATGGCGATGCGGTCCAGGGCTCCGATGTACGCGCAGGCCGAGTACTCGCCCGAGCGTCCACCGTCGGGGCTGCCTGCGTCAGCCCCCCCGTCGCGCCCGGCGTCCTGCCCGCCGTCGGCTGGGGTGTCGCCTTCGCCGCCATCTTGGTTCCAAGAGGCCACCGGGTTCAGGCAGGCCGCTGCAAGAAAGCAGCAAGCGGCGAGTGCTGCGAATCGCCATCTCATGGTCGGTTCCCCTCGGGTCCCGCCCGGCCGCGAGCGGCATTATGCCTTGGGACCGACTTGCGCGCTCGCGGTTGCGCCTCAGCGCCCCGGCTCGGCGAGGGCGAATACGCCGATCACCGGAAGGTGATCGGAATTGCCCGCCTCCAGCACCTCGGCCTCGAGTGGAACCAGGCTCCGGTCGTAGGCGAGATGGTCGAGCTGATGCGAGAGAGTCCCCACACTGGTGGGCCAGCGCCAGGTGTGGCGCCCCGGCTGGAACTCGGCAAGGGCCGTGGCGAAGCCGCGCGCGCGGAGATAGCGAACGGCCCGCCCTCCGTGGTCCTCGTTGAAGTCGCCGACCACCAGCGTGGGGAGGTTGGGGTCCAGCTGCCGGTGGAAGAGGGCTATCTCCGCTTCGCGCACTTTTGGGGTGGTGAAGTAGCCGCTCAGGTAGCTGCCGGAGTCGGATGCCGGCGGCCGGAGATGGACGTTGAGGACCTGCACCAGCCCGAGCGGCGTCTTCACCACGAGCCGCTGGGCGGGGAACCAGCCCTCCTTGGGGCCTTCGAGGTGCCCTTCGGCGAAGGGGTAGCGCGAAAGGACGGCGAGGCCTCCGGCCCCGCAGCAGTGGCGGAAGGCCATGCGTGGATAGCGATTCCGGAACCTGGAGCGAAGGAAGGCCTCCCAGGCAGGGGTTGTCTCCTGGAGGAGCACCAGCTCTGCCTCGGTGGCCTCGATCGCGGCGAGGGTGGCCTCGTCGCCCGGGATGCCGAAGTTGACGTTGTAGGTGGCGACGCGGAGGTGCCGCTCACCTGGGTGCGGAGGGCGTGCGGCCCTCGTCGGGTGCGCGCAACTCGGCGCGAGCAGGGCTACGCCGGTGGCGAGCGAGGCCGCGATCAGACCGAAAGTGCCGCGAGTCATGTCGCCTCCCGAATGCCGGCCCGCCAAGAGTGCAGGGCAGCTTGAACGGCCCGCCCGGGAAGAAGATCTGCCTCAGATTGGCACATCGAAGAGGTCCACCCGGGTGGGTTTCCGGGAGCTGGCGGCCGCCTGCACGGACGGATCCGCCCTCGCCTCTACCGCCTCGAGGACCAGCAGCAGCCGCTCGCCCATCGCGTCCAACGCACTCCTCGGGAAACCGTTTGCCTCCAGCGCCGCGAACAGCTCGGGGAGGTCCTCCGAGCTTCTCACTCCTCGCGGGCAACTCCCGCCCTCGCGCGGGCGGAGCACGAATCCATTCAGGTCGCTTCCCAGCACCAGCGACTCAGCCCCCGCCACCCGCGCCAAGTGGAGCCAGTGCGCCACCACGTCGTCGCAGGTGTCCGGCTGGTGCCCAGGAATCCGCGCGCCCTCGGGCACCCCGGCGACGAAAGAGCGGAACAGCGTGACTCCGACGACTCCGCCGCCATGGGCAATCCGCGCGGCCAGCTCGTCGGAGATGTTCCGCTCCATCGGAGTGAGCGCGCGCGCTCCGGTGTGGGAGTTGATCACCGGCACTCCCTCGGCCTCGGCGATGGACAGCGCGTCCAGGCTGGCCCGGTCGCTGGCGTGGGCGAGGTCGATCACCACCCCGAGCTTGATCATCCTCCGTACCACCTCTCGGCCGAGCGGCGTCAGCCCTTCCGGAGTGCGCGCCTCGGTGGAGCCTCCGAAGACCCGGCCGAGCTGGCCGTGTGCCGCCCCGCCGAGGCGGTTCCCGGTGAAGTGCACCAAGGTCAGCGCCCTTGCTCCGGCGGCATAGTAGAGGTCCAGGTCCTCCAGGGAGCCGATGCCCTCTCCGCCCTCGATGGCGGGGAGCACGGCGATCCGTCCCCTCGCCAATAGCTGGCGGGCGCGGGCCGCATCGCGGGCGATTCCAAACCGTGGATGCCGCTTGGCGAAGAGGGCGAGCTCCTCGAGTTGGTGGAGGGCCTCCTGGGTGGTGGAACGGGCTGGGCGAATTGCGAACGGCGGCCACAGCGCCCCGAGGATCAGTCTCACTCCGGCGGCCTCCAAGGAAGGAGCATCCACCTGATTGAGGAGGAGCTGATCCGGCGAGGAGGCCAGCGCTCCTCTCCCGGGCTCCCCCAGGAAGATGGGTTTCGCAGCGGCGCTCATCGAGAGGTGGAGGTGGCTGTCCACGCCGAGCTTCAAGGCCGGCGAGGGAGGCGGCACGGTTCCAATGGGCCGCGCGGGAAGGCAGCCGGCCAGGAGGAAGGCGGCGAGGGAGTGGCGCACTTGGGCGGTCGTTACCACGGCCCGCGTGCTATGTCCTCCAAAGGTGAGCTCCCACGCGCCCAGAGGAGCCTTCGCGAGGGCGCGGGCCCGTCTGGGCGTCCGCCCGGCGTTCACCTTGGCGCTCTCGCTCTGCACGGCGGGAGCATTGGGGTTGGTCCTCTACGCCGCGAGCACCAGTCTCCCCTACCTGGCGTCCTCTCCGACGGCGGATCCGCGGTTCGGCGAGCTGAACCGATGCCTGATCGATTCCCTGCAGGAGCCGAAAGTGGGATTCGCGGCATCCGCGGACGGGAGAGGGGCCTGCAGCTACGGAGCGGGAGCGTTGGCGGTCTGCTGGTTGGAGAAGGGAGACGGCGGGGAGCGCGCCGCCGGGCGCCGCTTTCAACTCCCCGGAGTGACCGCCGCCGCCTTCGACTTCGCCGGGGCGCTATGGCTAGCCACCGGGCGGGAGGCGGAACGGGAAGGTGGGTTGTGGCGCCTTCACGGCGGGGAGCCTGCGCGCATTGGCGATATCGCTCCCATCGCCCTCTCGGGGCACTCGCACGGAGTGGCGGCGCTGGATGTGGCGGGCCGGCTTCTTTCCCTCTCGGGCGCGGGCGACGCCATGGGCTTCGCGCAGCTCCCCTCAGCGCCTGTGGGTGGGGCTCAACTCGCCTCGAACTCCGAGGGCACGCTCCTCTCAGTGGTGGCAGGCACTGGTCTATTCCTCTTCCGCGCGCAGGACCTCCGCCTCCTTCGGGCCGAGGGGCCATGCCAGGTGGAGTACCTCTGGTGGAGCGCGGTCGAGGCTTCGCGGGCGCTGGTGTCCTGTGCGCCGCGGGGCAGCTGGGCGCTTCTCCTGCAGGTGGAGAGCGGGGAGAAGGAGGCAGCGCCGCGGCGGCAAAGGACGGAGTCCGCGCTGTTGCCCAAGGCAGGCATCTACGTGCATGCCTGTGAGGGGCTGCCGTGCAGTGCGCCGGAACCCTGAGTCGAGCGTCGAGCGTCGAGTGTGCCGTCGCGCGGCCGTCCAGCGCTGCTCGGGCTGCCGGTCGAACGCGGAAGCAGCCGGTCGGCGAAGTTCCGTGGACGGCAAAGCCGGCAGCACCCTCGACGGTCACTCGACGTTTTGCGCTCGACACTGGACCCTCGACGCTCGACTCGGATCATGCCTATCCTCTTGAAGTCATTGGCGATTGAGATGGCCGAAGAGCTGGGCGAGCGCGAGCGCGAGGTCCTTCGAGCGGTCGTCCAGGAGTTCATCTCCTCGGGCGACCCGGTCGGCAGCCAGCACCTCGCCCGCCGCTCGGACTTCGACGTCTCCTCCGCCACCGTCCGGGGCGTGATGGCCGACCTCGAGGAGCTTGGCTACCTCGAGAAGCCTCATACCTCCGCCGGCCGCGTCCCCACCGACCGCGGCTACCGCTTCTTTTGCGACGCACTCCTCAGCCTGAGAGAGCCTCCCCCCAAGGAGCGGGTGCTCATCGAGCAGGGACTCTCCTCCTCTTCCGGGGCGGAAGAGAAGCTCCTCGAGGCTGGAAAGGTTCTCCACTTCCTCACCCGCCACGCCGGCGTCGTCCTCACCCCAAGGCCCACCGCACTCCTCTTGCACCGCATCGAGTTCGTCAAGCTGCGGGAAGACCGTGTGCTCGCCATCCTCATCGGGAAGAACGGCGAGGTGCAGAACAAGGTGCTCGCGGTCGACTTTCCGGTCACCCCCGACGAGCTGGTCGCCGCCTCCAATTACCTCAGCGGCCTTCTCGAGCAGCTCGCCGTGGAAGAGGTGCGCAACCGCATCTTCTCCGAGCTGGAACGCGACCGGGCCCAGTACGACAAGCTCATCGAGAAGGCCCTCAAGCTCGCCGCCGCCGCCACCGAGCTGCAATCCACCGAGCGCGTCCTCATCGAAGGCACCGGCTCTTTCCTCGAGCAGCCCGATTTCGCCGACGTCGAACGCGTCCGCGCTCTCTTCCGCGCCCTCGAGGAGAAGACCAAGCTGCTTGCCCTCCTCGACCGCGTCCAGCGAGCCCGGGAGATGCAGATTTTCATCGGCGCCGAGAGCGACTTCTCCTCCGCCGGAGACGTCTCCGTCATCGCCACCCCCTACGGCACCGGGGAGCAGGTCCTCGGCACCGTCGGGGTGATCGGCCCCACCCGCATGAACTACCAGCGCGTCATCCCCCTGGTGAAATTCACCGCCCAGGTTCTCTCAAAAGCCCTCCGCGACATCTGATCGCGACAGTGTAACCTCGCGGTTTCGCACCGGAATTGGACGTTCGCTGACCAGTGGGCGGACAGATTTCCGGTAAGCGCACCTTACGCAAAGGCTGCGAGCCCCGCTGACACGCCCCGGTGTCGGCCCAAAAACCTCCGCCGCCGCGCCGCCTTACAGCTCTTTCTGGAGGCTGCCGCCAGGGCCGGGCCGCCGGCCCAACCAGGCATTCTTCTTGGATCAGCGTGGGGCGCCCACCAACCCGTACCCAGGCGAGCCCATGACTCCCTCCCGCGCAGCCCTTCCCCTTCTCGTCTCGCTCGCCGCTTCCTGCGGGCAAGGGCCGATCGACTCGCTGGTGGAGAGCGAGCCCCAAGGCCGAGGCACCTCTCCGCTCGAGGCCTCCTTCGAGCGAGCCGCCTCCGAGTACCAGGTGCCCGTCTCGGTGCTCAAGGCCATCGCCTACGTGGAGACGCGAGTGAGCGCCTCTCCCGGCCCCTCGCTCACCGGAGGCCACGGCGTGATGCACCTGGTCAAGCGCGAGGACTGGGACACCCTCACCCGCGCCGCGAAGCTCACCGGTGCCGAGCTGGGAAGAGTGCAGCTCGACCCGCACGCCAACATCCTGGGGGCGGCGGCAGTGCTGCGCGAGCTGGCCGACAAGTCCTTCGCCCAGTACGCCGACCTGGACCCGAATGACCCCTCCGGCTTCTACCACGCGGTCTCCCTCTACCCCGGTATCGACTCCGCCCCGATGGCCCACGCCTACGCCGCCGACGTCTTCACCGCCATCGAGCGCGGCTTCGAGGTCACCCGCGAGGACGGCACCGTTGCGCTCTCCCCCAGCCTCATCGACTGGAGGAAGCACGCGCCCGCCGGACAGCGGCGCGACGCGCTCAAGGAATACCCCGGCGCCTACCAGTGGGTGGCCTCGCCCAACTTCAGCTACGGGCGCTCGAGCTACAGCTACGTCCTCATCCACACCGTCCAGGGCAGCTACTCCGGCTGCATCGGCTGGTTCCAGAACCCCAACTCCAACGTCTCCGCCCACTACGTGGTGCGCTCCTCCGACGGGCAAGTCACCCAGATGGTGGAGCACAAGAACACCGCCTGGCACGCCCAGTGTTACAACGGGAAGTCCATCGGCATCGAGCACGAGGGATACGCCCAGAACCCCTCCGCCTGGTACACCGAGGCGATGTACCAGGAGTCCGCCAAGCTGACCCGGTACATCGCGGACCGCCACGGCATCCCCAAGACGCGCTCCAACATCATCGGGCACTACGAGGTGCCCTCGGCCTGCAACACCGGCGGCCACTGGGACCCGGGCTCGGGCTGGAACTGGACCAAGTACATGAGCCTGGTCAACGGGAGCACCCCCACTCCCACCAGCGGCAAGCTGATGGGCGTCATCTACGAGGGCGGCAGCACCAACAACCGCGTCTCCGGCGCGGTGGTCACCCTGAACGGCCAGAGCAAGACCACCGGCTCGGACGGCCTCTACGAGTTCGTCCTCAACCCCGGCACCTACACCGCCACCGTCACCAAGAGCGGCTACGGCTCCAACTCGGTGTCTCGCTCCGTCACCGCCGGCACCACCATCTGGGGCTCGATGGAGATAAATCCGGCCAGCTCCACCGGGACGCTCAGGGGCAAGGTGTTCGTCTACAACGCCGCCAACCCCACCGACATGAGCCAGGGCATCCCCGGCGCCACCGTCACCACCGCGGGGAAGACGGTCACCTCCGATGGAAGCGGCTTCTACCTCTTCACCCTCTCGCCCGGCACCTACACCGTCAACGTCACCATGTCCGGCTACGCGCCCAACTCGGTCACCCGGGCGGTGACTTCCGGCAGCACCACCTGGGGCTCGGTCGGCCTCACCGCCAACGCCGCGCCGGATCAGCAGCCGCCCGTGGTGTCCATCACCTTCCCGGGCAACAACTCGCAGCTCGACCTGGCGGCCCACACCGTCGCCGGGACGGCGAGCGACGACCGCGGGCCGGTGACCAAGGTGAGCCTCAGCCTCAACGGCGGCGCCCCGGTGGAAGTTCCGGTGTCCGGAGGGAGCTTCTCCCATCCGCTCAAGCTCTCGCCCGGCCAGAACACCCTGAAAGTCTCGGCGACCGACGCGGCGGGGAACTCCGCCTCCGACACCGTGACCGCCACCTTCAACGCCGGGATTTCCGGCTTCGTCCACCTGGTGGAGGACGAGGCCACCCGGCTGCCGGACATCACCCTGGAGCTTTTGGACGCGGGCGGCGCCAAGGTGGATTCCGCGGTCACCTCCTCCGACGGCCGCTTCGCGCTGAACGTGGGCCAGGTGCCGGCCGACTACCTGCTCATCGCCAGGGGGAACGGCTTCATCACCCACACCGAGACCGTCACCATCCCCGACGACCAGCGGCTGACCATCGCTCTGCCGCTCACCAGCGGCTCCGACCCGAACCCGAGCAACGTCTCCCTGGCCTTCAATGATCCGCAGGACGGGGCGGTGGTGAGCACCGACGCGGTCACCGTCTACGGGACGGTGACCGGCATGCAGCTCGTCTCCATCGACGTGAACGGGGTGGCGGGGGAGCTGTTGGGGGCAGGCGGCTTCTCCGCCACCGTGCCGCTTACGGTGGGAGAGAACTCCCTCGCCGCGGTCGCCACTGGCGCCAAGGGCGAGACGGTGAGCGGCACTCTCCGCGTCGTCCGGCAAGCGCCTCAGGCGCAGTCGCCCATTCCCCAGGCGGAAGCCTCGAACGAGGACCGCATGGTGCGGGCGGGCTGCGCTTCGATGCCCGGCCTCGGACTCTCCGCGGTGCTGCTGGCGCTGCCGCTCCTCCGCCGGCGGCGGTAGAAGCTACTGGCTCCAGATGTTGGTGCCGTCCGAAAGCGTATCCAGGTCGTCCGCCCATTCCAGGCCAGCGGGCAGGTTGAGGCTGTTGTTGTAGAAGGCAAGCCCGACGCTGCGCCAGTAGGTGTTCCAGGAGCCCTGGTAGAAGGAGCCCACCACCACCACGACCGAGCTGGTGCGGCTGGCGGGGATGCTCAAGGTGGGGCAGACGCCGTTGGCGGACCAGTTGTTGCCTCCTCCAGTGTCCCAATTTCCCCCACCATTCAGGCTCAGCGAGGCCCACTCGTTCCAGCTCCCGTAGCTGGTGTAGTAGAAGCAGGGAGTCCAGCTGATGGCGCCTCCGGTGGTGTTTCTAATGCGCATCAGCGCGGCCACGTGCTTGCCGTTGGTGCTGGAGCCGTATTCCGCGTAGGTCTCCATGTGCACCAGCGCGTTGGGCCCGGGGTAGAGCTTCTTGTTGAAGAACGAACGCGCGTATCCGGCGGCGGGGTTGATATTCCAAGCCCTCCCGTTGCCGTCGCTCCAGGTCGAAGGGTTGACCCCGCCAAACATGATGTCATTGTTCCCCATCGACCAGCCGTACCAGTACTCGTAGGTGTTGAACACGTTGTACCGGATGACCCGGATCGGCGAGCAGTTGACCGTGCCGTCCTGGTTGACGGTAGTGATGGTCGAGCCCGGGCGGCAGGTGACGTTGACGCGGTTCTGTACCACCGTGGGGTTGGTGGCCACGGTGGGGTCCTTTGCCGTGCCCCCCAAGGTGATGGAAGTGTTCCCCGCGGCGACGCTGCTCACCTTGTTGTTGAAGGTGTTCCAGTCGGTCGAGGAGAGGTACCCGTCGGCGGCAGTGGCGGACTGGGTGATGGTGATGTTCGGGTTCTGTCCTAGCGAGGAGGCAAGCGGCGCGCTGGCGGTGACGCTCTTCACGAAGGTCGAGGAATCCTGGCCGTCGAGCAGGTCCGCATTGAGGTTGGTGTTGACGGTGCCGTTGCTCACCGG
>JACPVI010000053.1 GCA_016191815.1 Myxococcales bacterium | reverse complement strand
GTAGGAGACATCCAGCCTGGCCCAGGACTTCCCGTCGGCCAGGATCGCGTGCGGCACCAGCGAAGCCGTCAGCCGGTTGTAGGGCGGCACCTCGATGGGAACCTTCCGCTCGGCGATCGCGCCGCCCCTCTCCTTCACCTTCACCGCGGCATCGTGCACGTTGGGCGGAACGGCCACCTGAACCGTGGCCTTCCCCCGCGAGTCGGAGATCACCGGGCCGAAGGTATCGGCCTCGATCGCCACCGTCACCTCGGCCCCTGGCTTGGCGGAGATCGGCACCTGGGTGAGGCCGTAGAGCGAGAAGCGCAAGAACTCGATCGGTGCCTCGGACCCGGTCTCCCGCCACAGCGCCACCAGCGCCACCTGCGGGAAGCGCGTCGGCGGCGGCACGTAGACCGTGCGGTAGACCCCCGGCTTCACCCGGGTGATCTCTCCGAAAGAGCCGACGTTGATTGCCAGCCGGAGCGGTCGGTCCTCCTCGCCAGGCGCCTCCTCCACCTGGAGCGTGACTCCCACGGACTCGGTCCGGCCGAGCACCACCGGCCCGCGGTCCAGCGAGAGCGAGGAGGCGAGGCCGTCGCTCCCAACTAGGCACGAGAGGGCCAGGACCCAGCGGGACTGCTGTGGCGCGGAATCACTCCTCCTGCGGCCTCCGCTTCTCTTCACGTGTTTCCCCCGTGGCCGGAATGAAACTAGCACGCCTGCGGTGCGGCCTCGCCTGCCGATGCGCGAGCCCCGCCGCGGGTTGCGGAAGCGACGGGGCGGGGTCCGGCTGGCCGGTGTGAGTCGTACGTCTACCACGTCGCCACCGCTTTACTACGGCGCGGGTGATGCCCTCACCTTGCCGGCGCCGTGCTCCCGGATCCACTTCTCTATCTCCTCGAGCCGTTGGGCCGGCTTCGCGCGCCCGGGATCCGCCTTCAGTGAAGCCTCGAAGTGGACCGCCGCCTCGGCGCGGTCTTCGCGAGAGAGGGCGAGCTGGCCCAGTTCCTCGAACTTGTCGGCGAGCGACCTCACCCGCTCCAGCGCGCGCGGGTCGTCGGGCCTTGCCTTGCGCGCCTCCAGTAGATGATCCAGCGCCTCGTCTCCTCCCGCCCCGACCAGCCGCCCGGAGGCGATCCGCTCGTCGGCGAGGGCGATGCGGGAGGCGAACGCCGCTTCTCGCCGGTAGCTTCGAACGCCGAGGAACCCGCCTCCGCCCAGCGCAAGGACGAGGAGGGCCGCGACCGCCCACACGAGGCGCGGCCTGCGGGCCAGCTCCATGGCGAAACGGGTGGAGGCCAATCTCCGGCGCAGCCTCCTCAGCGGGCGGAGCACCGTGGTGCCCGAGTCCAGAGGGGCGCGCGGCGAGTGCCGTCGGGCCCGCACCATCAGCGCCTCGATCTGCATCTGATCGTGGATCAGCTCGTCGCCGAACAGCTCGCCCATCACCGCCCCGCAATCGCAGCGGCCGACTCGGCCTTGAACCGCGTCGAGCGCCTGGCGAAGCTCGCGCGCCGAGGCGTACCTCCGGCTCGAGTCGGGATCAGTGGCGGTGAGCACCGCGCGATCGAGGGCGGCCGGGACCGCGGCGTTGACGGAGGAGGGAGGAAGGTGGCGCTCCTTTCGGCGCTCGAGGATGGCTTCCTTGCTGGTGTCGCCCGCGAAGAGGGGCCTCAGGGTGGACATCTCGTGGAGCACCGCCCCGAGCCCGTAGATGTCCCAGTTCGGCGCGGGGACCGAGCCCTTGGCCTGCTCGGGCGCCATGTAGGCGTACTTGCCCACCAGCATCTCGGCGGCGCGGGTGCCGGTGCTGGCCGCCGCCACGCCGAAGTCGACCACCTTCACCTCGCCGCGCTCGGAGAAGATCACGTTCCCCGGGCTCACGTCGCGGTGGACCAGGCTGAGCGGCTTGCCGTCGAGGTCCTTCTTCTCGTGCACGTACTCCAGCGCCTTGCAGACCTCGATTCCCACCGCCACCGCGAGGTCCAGCCGCGGCTCCAGGCCGCGCTCCTGCATCCTGCGGAGGACGTTGCCCAGGTTCCGGCCGGGCACGAATTCCATCGCCAGGAAGGGGCGGCCGGCCGCCTCCCCGTAGTCGAACACCTGCACCACGTTTGGGTGCTGCAAGGTGACGCTGATCCGCGCCTCGTTGAGGAAGAGCGCGCCGAACGGGGTGTCCGGCCCGAATTGCGGGAGAGTGGTCTTGAGGGCCACCAGCTTCTCCACGCCTTCGCCCAGCGTCGATCGCGCGAGGAACACCTCCGCCATGCCACCGCCGCCGAGGCGTTTGAGCAGCTGATAGCTCCGAAGGACGTCGAACTGGCGGAGGCCTCCCGACCACTCCTCGGGCGCCGCCGGACCCGCGGGGGCGTCTTGCACGCGGGTGGGCAGGGCGTCGGGGCGCGGGGTGGGGGAGGGGGCAGGCGCGCTCGGCGCGGGAGTAGCAAAGACAGGCGGCCGCGCCTGCGAGTGAGGCTTGAGCGGGAACTGCACGCTGTCCGGCGCCAGCTCCAAGAGGTGCACCAACATTCCGGAGCGCTTCCCCGGCTGCCCGTGCCGCATCACTACCGCCTCTCCCCGCACCGCCTTGCCGTCCAAGAGCTCCAGCTCCAGCGATAGTCGCTGGCCGAGGGCCTGCGGCGACTCGGTGGGGACGAAGAAGCCTTCGGCGATGCGCGAGGCGAATTCGGTTTGGAACTGAGGCTCGTCGGCGCAGGCCAGCTTCACTCGAATCACCGGGAGCGGATCGCGGTCGGCCATGGCGCGTGCGCCCGCGGCGCTCAGGGTCCCCTCGCCAGGACCACCTGGATCCGCTCGGTGCCGCTCTTCACCGCTACCTCCGCGCGCCAGGTGACATAGCCCGCCCGCTTGAGGCTCACCTGGTAGACGCCCGGCTCGAGCGCCACGGTGCCACCCTTGCCGGAGAGATCGGAGACAAGTCCCAAGGAAGCTCCGTTGACGAAGATCTCCGCGTCGGACGGCTCGACCACGAAGGCGAGCCCGCTCGCCGGCCCGTGGGGCTTGTCGGGCGGGCCAGCGGCGGGCTGCTCGGCCCTGGTGGGGGGAGGCGGAGCGGCAGGGGGGGAGGTGGCGCAACCGAGCGCGGACAGGCCGAGCACTGCCGCGGCCCGGATCGCGAGGGAGATCGCCGCCTTCACCGGCGCGAATTCAACGCGCCATCGCAGCAGAGTCAAGGTGCGGCCCAGGGGGCCAGCGTGTAAGGTCGGGCCGTGCAGGAACCGTTGGACCTCCAAGAACCTCGCTGCCGCGCGCGCGACCTCGGGCTGGTGCTGGGGCGGTTCAAGCCCGGCAAGTACAACGCGATCACCGACGTGGAGGGGGTGCTGGTAGGGCACTCCACCATCATTCGCGGAAGGGGGCCGCTCAGGCCGGGGCACGGCCCGGTGCGGACAGGGGTGACCGCCATCCTTCCCAACGAGGGCAACATCTTCATGGAGCGGCTGGCCGGAGGGGCCTTCGTCCTCAACGGCGCGGGCGAGGTCTCGGGGCTCACCCAGGTGGTGGAGTGGGGCCTCATCGAGACGCCGATCCTCCTCACCAACACCATGTCGGTCGGGGCGGTGTCGGACGCGGTGGCCCGCTACATGGTGGAGCGCTACCCCGGCATCGGCGACGAGCACGACGTGATCATCCCGGTGGTCGGTGAGTGCGACGACAGCTGGCTCAACGACATCTCCGGCCGCCACGTGAGATCCGAGCACGTGCTCGAGGCGATCAACACCGCGAGCGACGGCCCGGTGGCGGAGGGCGCGGTGGGCGGCGGCACCGGGATGGTCACCTGCGACTTCAAGAGCGGAATTGGCACCTCCTCGCGAAAGCTCCCCGAGGTCCACGGCGGCTACACCCTGGGCGTCCTGGTGATGTCGAACTTCGGCAAGGTGCACAACCTGCGGGTGGCGGGGCTGCCCCTGGGCGAGGTCCTGGCCGAGAAGTATCGGGATCTGCCAAGGCGCGGGCAGAACTACGGCTCGATCATCGCGGTGGTGGCCACCGACGCGCCGCTGCTCTCGCACCAGATCAACCGGCTCTGCACGCGGGTGGCGCTGGGCATCGGGCGGGTGGGCTCGTACGCCGCCCACGGCTCGGGAGAGATCGTGGTCGGCTTCTCCACCGCCAACACCGTGCCCAGGCGGACGCGGAAGATGGTCTACAAGATGAAGATCCTCCTCGACCAGCGGCTCGACCCGCTCTACGAGGCGGTGATCGAGGCCACCGAGGAGGCGATCCTCAACTCCATGTGCATGGCCCGGCCGATGTCGGGGATCAACGACAACCACTGCCCCGCGCTGCCGCTGGGGGAGGTGCGGCGCTTCCTCGATGCGACCCGGCCGATCTTCGCCTCGGTGAAGAAGCGGCCCGTGCCGGCCGCCCCGCCCTCGAAGGACAAGCCCGCCGACGCGGACAAGGAGGGCACCGTGAAGGTCGCCGAGGCCAAGCCCACCGAGGTCCGCAGCGCAGAGGGGTTTCCCTTCCCGACCAAGCCCGTCCCCAAAGACGCCGGCCCCGAGGGCACCAACTGATTGGTGGAGAGCGCGCGGTCGCTCTGCTAAACGGCTCCCTTCACAGGAGCGAACATGGCCCGGAGCAAGAGCAAGCACCAGAGGAAGCGGATCAAGATCCGGCAGAAGTGGAAGAAGCGCCGCTCCCAGAGCAAGGCGCGGGCGAAGGCGGCTGGCGAGGCCGGCAAGAAGAAGTAGCGGGCCCAGTCCTGGGCTCAGTGCTTCGCGCCGAGGAAGTTGCTCTCCACCAGGCAGCGCTCGTCGCCTGCGGGCCGCGGCCGGCGGTAGCTGGCGGAGTACGTGCCCCGGATGCGCGCGCCGGCATCGGCGCTCGCCGAGGGAGGCAGGTAGTAGCCGCGCAGGAACAGGGAGTCCCAGCCGCCGTCGGGTGCGCCGGTGGCTCCCAGCGAGAAGTTGCCCAGATCGTAGAGCGTGCCGGTCAACTCCACGCCGTCCACCTGGGTGCGGACGGTGGAGCCGAACCGTGAGATCTCCAGCTCGGACGGAGGCTGCGAAGCGCCCAGGCTCCGGCATTCGCCCCCGTCGGCCACCTCGTAGGCGAGCGCGTACCGCCCTTCGATCGGCGCACACTTGCCGCAGGGCCGACCCTCGCCGCAGCCGAGCGGGGAAAGCGCCGCCAGCACGGCCGCGGCGGCCACCATCGCTCCCAGCCGGCGGTCTGGCGTCGTCACCTTTGCCATCATCGCCCGGCCAGGTGCGGCTCTGCTATAGCCACGCCGATGCCCGGCCGCCCCGACCCGCTCTGTCCCGCCGCCCGGAAGACCGTCTCGGAGGTGCGCGCGCTGGCCGGCGGCTGCGTGGCCCTCGACGCGGACGGCACGCTCTGGCGCGGAGACGTGGGAGAGGACTTCTTGCGGTACCTCGCCGCCGAGGACCAGCTCCCCCGTCACCGGGGCAGCCGTGGCGTCTACGAGGAGTACGAGCGGAGGGTGTCCCGGTCCCCCGCCGAGGGCTACGCCTTCGCGGTCGAGGTGATGGCCGACTTCGAGGAGGCCGCGCTCTCGAGGGTGTGCGGAGATTTCTTCCGCCGCCGCTTCCTCGGGCGCTTCTTCGCCTTCGCTCGTCCCCTGGTGGACGAGCTGTCGGCCGCCGGCCTGGAGGTGTGGATCGTCTCCGCCAGCCCGCGGTGGGTCGTCGCGCCGGGCGGCCAGGAGCTCGGGATTCCTGCGGAGCGCGTGATCGGCGTGGACTGCGGGATCGACCGGGGGCGTCTCACCGGCCAGGTGTTCGAGCCCATTCCTTGCGGGGAGGGAAAAGTCACCCTGCTCGAAGGGCGTGGAAGGCGGCCTGCGCTCGCGGTGGGCAACGGCGAGCTCGACTTGCCGATGCTCTCCTACGCCGAGCGGGCGCTGGTGATCGCTCCATACGGCGAGGAGAGAAACGCCCTCGTCCGTGAGGCCGAGCGCCGCGGCTGGGCCATCCAGCGGGGATAGCTGGCGAAGGCGCCTACCGACTCGCCGCTTCGCGGGCCAGCTCCGTCAGCTTCTCCAGGAAGGTCGGCGGCAGGAAGAACTGGACCTGCACGTCTCCGAATCGCAGGCGCGCCCGATCGGGGAGGGGATGCTCCTTGCGGTTGCCGAGCTGGTAGGGCCCGATCCAGGTGCCGTTCTTGCTCCCGGCGTCGGCGAGCAGCCACTCCCCGGTGCCCTTCCGCTGCCGGAAGTAGGCGTGGAAGCGCGAGATGCTCATGTCGGCGATCACCACGTCGTTGGTGTCGATCCGCCCGAGGCGAATGGTGTCGGCAAAGCCTCCGGACTTGGCGACTCGCAGGCGGACCTCCAACACCAGCGGCTCTCCGGCGTGGGGTCGGTCGGGCTGGCCGGGGGCAGTCGAGGTCCCCGGGTCCGACTGCCCGTGCTGCCAGAAAGGCGCTTCCCACAGAAGGATTGGGACCGAGGGCGCGCCCGACGACTCTGGTTCGCGGCCGAGCTTCTTGACGTAGGAGGCGAGGGTGCGAGGCATCCGGGGGCGAGCCTATCCTCGCTGCGCCGGGTGGCAAAGATGCTCACGGGGCTCCCGTCCGGGAGCAGGGGGCGGATAGACTGCACCGCCATCTGGAGGCGACTCGTCCTTGCGAATCAACCTGCCTGGCCTTCCGATGCTCGCCGCGGCGGCGCTCCTCTGGGCGCAGTCGGCCCCCGCCCAGCGGGTCGTGGTGCTGGAGTTCGCCGGGGACCCCAAGGGGAAGCTCCGCGCCCAGGTGGAGGCCGCCCTCGGCCGAGCCAGAGAGGTCGAGCTGGTGCCGCTCAAGCAGTACAAGAGCGCGGCGGCGAAAAAGAAGATCCGCGGCGCCGCGGCGATGACTCCACCGGCGGTGGCGAAGCTAGGCCGGATACTCAAGCTCGACGCCGCGGTGGAGGGCGCGGTCGGAGACACCTTTCTCGTGCGAATCCTCGACGGGGCGGGCGAGTTGCTCTGGTCCAAGGATCTGCCCGTCAAGCGCGGGCTCGTCTCCAAGAGCCACGCCCAGAAGCTCGCGCGGGCGATCGCCGTCGCCGCCGGCAAGGCCCCCAAGCCCGAGGTGGCCGCGGAGCCCCCCGCGGGACCCCCGCCGGAGCTCGCTCCCGAGGAGCCCCCGCCCGAGAAGCCGCCCGCCGAGCAACCGCCGCCCGTGTCGAGCACCGGCACGGAGACGTCGATGCCGGCGGTGGACCTCTCCACAGGCACGGTGGATCGCCGGCCGGATGAGGCTTCTTCTCCGACGGAGGTGGTCGCCTCGGCGGAGAGCGAGCGGGACATTGACCTCGACCTCGAGGGCAGGCGCCGCGGCGGCCGCCCGACGCCCAGGTTGGTGTCGGTGTGGCTCACTGGGACGGTGACCTGGCGTACGTACTGCGCGCGTCCGGGCGTGAGGACCTGCGCGGAGTTCAACGACCTGCCTGAGCCCAAGCCGAAGGGCGACCGGGTGAACTTCTACCCGGACGCCCCCTATCTTGGCGGGAACGCGGAGGCGGAGATTTTCCCGCTGGCCTGGCACGGCAGCCCGCTGCGCGGCCTCGGGGTGGTGGCTGGGTACAGCCGGGGATTCCCCAGGACGCGAGTCACCATCGACGGCGACACCTCTCCGGACAACGCGCGGATCGTGACTTCGGTGGACGAAGGCTTCAGCGCGCAGGGGAGCTTCCGCTACTTCTTCACGATGGGGAAGGGGAGGCAGGCCGCGCTTGGCTACCTGGGGATTCGCGGAGGCGTCGCCGGCCACAACTTCGACGTGGACCCCGAGTCGCAGGTGCCCCTGCCGGGCTCGCACCGCGTCTTCCCGATGGCCGGAGTGGACTTCTCGATTCCCATCGCCTCCAGCGTGCACGTCCTGGGAGGCGGCAGCTTCCTCATCGGCCCCAAAGCGGGTCCGGACGAGATCGCCGGCTTCGGCGACTTCAGCCACGAGACAGGCGGGGCCACCGCCTGGGGCATCTCGGCCAGGGCCGGCATCCTGTGGAACTTCTGGGGGCCGCTGGGGCTGGCGGTGCGATTCAACCTGGAAGCCTACGGAGACGAGTTCTTCGGGCCCGGGCAGAAGTGGCCGTGCAACGAGACGCAGTGCGGAGGGGCGGCCCAGGAAACCTACTCCTGGGTGACCCCGGGCCTCACCGTGTCCTTCTGATTGCCGGCGACGCGGCGCACCAACGGTGTGTTGACACCCTACATCCTCGTTTCTAGAGTCCGCGGCCCCTCGAACGGCCGGCAAGGAAAGCACTCTTCCATGAGCTCCCGAATCCTCGCGTTCACCGTTGGTGCGCTGGTGGTTTGCCTGGGCTGCCCGCCGCCGCCGCAGGTGCCGGACGGCGGCAAGGAGGACGGCGGACCCACCACCGGGTTGGGGCCCTGCACCGGAGGCTGCGGGCCGCTGCAGATCTGCAACGAGGAAAAGCACCAGTGCGAGGACGGCTGCGGGGGATGCGACGCCGGCGTGTGCACCAAGAATGCCGCGGGCCAGTTCCAGTGCGTGCCGCAGACCACGAGCTGCAACGGCACCCAGTGCGCGCAGGGCCAGGCGGCGTGCGTGGCGGGCTCGTGCAGCTGCCTGCCCTTCACCCGCGCCTCGAGGGACAGCTGCGCGGCCGAGGGGCAGGTCTGCCGCGAGATGTTCAACCCGGTGACGAGTTCCGGGGGCGCCTGTGACTCGCCGCAGCTCTACGAGGAGTGCAAGACGCAGGGCTGCCCCTCGGGGAACTGCGCCAGTTGCGCCGCCGGGCTGATCTGCAAGCAGGGCTTCTGCCTCAGGCCGTGCACCGCCGACGCCCAGTGCAACCGCGACGAGTGGTGCGACACCCAGTCCGGAGCCTGCTGGCCGCAGTCCTTCTTCGTCCGTCCGGACTGCGCGCAGCGCTTCGCCAACCCCGACGGGGGCTCGGAGAACATCATCGGCGCGGTGCCGGTGTCGAACACCTGCCTCTTGCCGACGTTGGTGCAGCGGCCGGGGCAGAACCCCACGGTGGTGTACGAACCGGGCGACGCCGGGACGGGCAACTGCACCTATTCGTTCTTCCGCTTCTCCAACTTCCTGTACACCGCGGCGAACTGCAAGCCGCCGGGCACGGCGGCGCGCAACGCTGCTTGCAAGCGCGACTGGTCGACCGGGACGCAGGCGCTGCAGTGCGGGACGGGCCTCGAGTGCGGGTTCGCCGCCGGCGGCGATGGGCTGTGCCTTAGGGCCTGCAACGCCACCGATCCGCGCGGGGGGGTGACGCCGCAACCTGCCTGTGGCACGGACGAGTCCTGCGTGAACCTCTACCGGCTGGAGGACACCAACGCGGTGGTGGGGGTGTGCCTCAAGAAGTGCGACGTCTTCAGCGCCACGCTCGGGACCTGCGCGGACTACGGCGCGGTGAAGGCGAGCTGCGTGCCGACCCCGGCGGACGGGCGGGCGCTGGTGACCGCGGACGGGAGCGGGGTGTGCATCCCGCAGAAGCCCACGGTGGCCGCCGCCGGGCAGAAGTGCGCCGAGGTGGACTCGCTCAAGGGCGCCGCGTGCGGCAGCGCCCTGGTGTGCATGGCGAGCAACCTCTCCGAGCTGCCCGCCTGCGAGCGGCCGTGCGACGTGGAGTGCGGCCTCACCCCCGCGCCCGCGCGGTGTAGCACCGAGCCGAACGCGCGCTGCCTCGACGGGAAGAGCTGCACGCGGGTGACCTCGACCTCGGGGGCGATTCTCGGATTCTGCCGCTGAGGGCAGAACGGACCAGGCAGGGTGATGGGGCCCTCACCGGGCGCCCGCCCGTCTGCTCGCGCCGCCAGGCCGCTTGGCCTTGCGCTGCCTGAGTGGACGCCCAACGTTCACCGCGTGGGGGGGGTGGTCCGAAGGAGAGACGCCATGGATGGACAGAGGTGGTTGGCAGGGGCGGTGGCGGTGGCGCTGCTGGGCCTTCCCGCGCTGGCCCAGGAAGCAGAGGAGCGCGAGCGCGCCGACATGCGCGGCCTGACGGTGATGGTGGGAGGCGGGGTGGAGGGCTACACCGGTGACCTCTCGCCTCAGCTCAACCCAGGGCCCGCCTGGAGTGTCACTGCGGCCTTCAAGCCGACCCGGATGGTGGGGATCGAGCTTGGGTACAGCGGCGCGGTGAACGAGATCGACAACGGCCGCGGGGAGGGTCTGGGGCCCGGGGCGACCAGTGGCGCGGACATCATGCGCAACGGCGGCTCGGCGGTGGCGACCTTGGGTCTGAGCCCGACGCGGGTGCAGCCGTACCTGCTCGCGGGGGTAGGAATCGATCGCTACAACGTGCGCGGTGGCCAGGACGAGGGCTTCTCCTCGGACACCCTGGCACACGTCCCGCTGGGCGCCGGGCTGAGGACGCATGTCGGCAACTTCACCGCCGACGCGCGCTTCGGCTACAGCCTGATGTTCGACCAGGACTTCGCGAGCGTGGTGAAGGACCGCGACGTCCTCGGGGTCGACTCGACCAGCGGCGGACGCTACCTCGGGACGATCAATCTCGGGGCCACCTTCTAGCGGTCGAGGGTCGAGCGTCGAGCGTCGAGCGCAACCCGTCGAGCGGCCGTCCAGCGCTTGACTGTCCAGGGTCGAGCGCTGGACGGCCGGCGCCGCTGGACGTCCGCTCGACGGCCCACTGGACGCTCGACTCTCGACGCTAGACCTTATCAGACCGAGATCAGCCCTTTCCGGATTCCCTCGGTCACCGCTTCTACCCGGTTGGTCACTTCGAGCTTGTGGTAGATGTGCTCGAGGTGCGTGCGAATGGTCGCCTTCGACACGCTCAAGAGCTTCGCCGCTTCGCTGTTGGAAACTCCCTTCGCGATCAGCTGGAGGATCTCTTTCTCCCGGTCCGATAGAGGTTTGAGCGCCGGCTCCGGCGGCTCCGAGTCCTCAACGCGGAAGTGCTTGAGCAACCTTCGAGCCAGGTTCGGCTGGATCACCGTCCCCCCCGCATGCACCTCCTTGATCGCCTCGATGATCTTGTCCGCCGGCGCGCCCTTGAGCAGGTAGCCCGACGCCCCGGCACGCACCGCCTCGAGGACTTTGTCCTCCTCGTCGAAGATGGTGAAGATCAGGATCTCCACCGACGGGAGGCTCGCCTTCACCTGCCTCGTCACGTCGATGCCGCTCATCCTCGGCAGGCCCAGATCGAGCAGCATCACGTCCGGCTTCACTCGGCCGACTTCCTCCAGCGCCGTCTCGCCCGAGAGCGCGGTACCGACGATCTCCAGATCGGCACTGCCCTCCAGGAGCTTGAGCTGGTTCTTGAGGATCTTGGTCTGGTCCTCCACCACGTAGACCCGGATCGGCCCGGAGGGAGTCTCGGTCGGCGCGGGGGTTTCCACCTGGGCCTCCTTGGATCAACTGGCCATCGGCATCGAGAAGGCTACCTGCGTTCCCTTGCCCGGAGCGGAGTCGATGATCAGCTGGCCCCCCAGCTTCATCGCCCTCTCCCGCATGTTCAAAAGGCCGTAGTGCCCGACCCGCGCCGCGCCCGGGTCGAACCCCTTGCCGTCGTCCTTCACCGAAAGCCCCACCGCCTGCGCCGCGCCGTCGAAGAGCAGCTTCACCTCGATCCGCTGCGCGGAGGCGTGCTTGGCCGCGTTCGAGAGCGCCTCCTGCAGCACCCGAAAGAGCGCGATCTGCACGTCCGGCGACAGCCGCTCCTGCACCCCGCTCCGCTCGAAGCGCACGTCAAGCTGCGTCCGCTCGCGGAAGGTCTTCACGTACTCCTCCAGCCCCGCTACCAGATCGAAGTCCTCGCGCATCATCCTCAGGTTTCGCCGCAGCTCCTCGATCGACTCCTCCGCCGAGGCCTTCAACTCGCGGATCTCGCCGAGGAGCTTGTCGTCCTTCGTCAGCTGCATCAGATACTCGCTCTGGATGATCAGCGAGGAGAGCGACGCCCCCAGCCCATCGTGGATCTCCCGCGCCAGGCGGGCTCGCTCCTCCACCACCGCCAGCTCCTTCAAGTCTCCTTGCAGCTCCAACACCTCGCGGTGGGCCGCCAGCTCCCGCTCGTTTAAGTACACCACCACGTAGATGATGATGAAGTTCAATGCCGAGTACCACAGCAGGGTCAACAGCTCGACCGCGCTCGGAGTGCGGTTGAGCAGCTGATCGAGCCGGGTGGTGATCGGCAGCGCCAAGAGCGGAGGGATGATCGCCAGGGGCTTCGGAAACAGGATCGCGAAGAGGGTGGTGAACAACAGCTGCGTCGCCAGCAGCGGGCTCTGGAGACCCCCGCCCACCTGGGGCTTGGCGATCAGCACCACCATGATCACCAGGTCCAGGCAGAGCGTGATGTAGGTCACCACCCTGCCCGCCGCCGGGTGGTCGATCACCATGTAGTTGGCGACGCTGTAGAGCAGGATGGCGAAATAGCCCGCAAAGGCCCATGGGCCCCTCAGGCCGAAGTAGTGGGACCATTCGGGCACCGCGAGGATCAGCAGCCCCAGGGTGAGGAACATCATCCGCGCGTAGAAGAGCGCCCGGGCGCGGGCCACGAAGCGCTCCTGGAGCCAGGAGCGGCTGGTGGCGCTCGGGGAGGCATCCTTCGTGAGCTGCCGCCGTTCCAGCGCCGACTGGACTCGCGCCCGCCGGTCTTGAGCTGGCGCCTGCCCGATGGCATCCGACTCGCTCACGGGCGCGATTCTAGTCTCACCGCTCGCAGGCCTGCTTCGCCTCGGGATGACGCCGGTAGACGTACTCCAGCCGGTCGGTGGTTTCTTGGGTGCGCTCGTCGAAAAGCGGCGTGCCTCCCATGTAGGCGGTGCCCTCCGGGGAGCCGTACGGGTCGAGCCTCCGCTTTGCGAGCCAGCCGTCCACGCACGCCTCCTCGGCCGGCCTGCGGTCCACCGCCCCCGCGTCCGCCGGCCCAAGAGCGCCACGCTTGGGGCACCCGGCGAGGCCGAGCACCAAAAACACGAGCAAGGGGACGCCGGATCTCATATCTACTCTGCTTTCTAGACGACTCGTGGCGAAGCTTCCGATGGTTTCCGCCTGCGAATCCATTGTGGACACGATCGGCGGCACCCCCACGGTGACGCTGTCGCGGCTGTCGCCACCGGGGGCCGGCGAGGTCCGGCTCAAGCTCGAACACTTCTCGCCCACCGGCTCCACCTTCGATCGCGCGGCCAAGGAGCTCCTCGGACGGGCCGAGGCCGGCGGGCAGCTCCGCGCCGGCGGAGCGGTGGTCGAGGCCACCTTCGGCAACACCGGCGCCGCGCTGGCCATGCTGTGCGCCGCGCGCGGCTACCGGCTCCTCATCGCCATTCCGGGCAGTGCCACCATCGAGGCCCGCCAGCTTCTCGAGGCCTACGGCGCCGAGGTGAGCCTCACCCCCGCCTCCGCGGGCATCGAGGGCTCCCGGGAGACGGCCCGCCAGCTCGCGGCAAAGATCCCCGGGGCGCACTTCCTCGACCAGCTCTCCAATCCCACCGTCCTGGAAGCCCACGCGACCGCCGCGGCCGAGCTTTTGGAGACCGTCCGCGCCGACGGCGGCCGGATCGATGCCTTCGTGCTCGGAGTCGGCAGCGGCGCCGCGATCAGCGCCTACGGCCGCGCACTGAAGGCGGCCTTCGGCGCCGCGGAGATCATCGCCGTCGAACCCGAATCCGCCGCAGGCCACTCACTGCCTGGTCTGGGTGGCCCCTCCCCACTTCTCGATCGGGCGATGGTGGATCGCGTGGTGCTGGTCGGCGAGCGCGAGGCTTGGCGGATGAAGCAGCGGCTCGGGCGAGAGGAGGGCTTGCTGGTGGGCCCCTCCACCGGGGCCAACGTGGCGGCGGCGGCGAAGCTGGCTTTGGAGAAGGGCTCCGGCTGCCGCGTGTACACCGTCGCCGTGGACACCGGGGAGCGGTACTTCAGCCTCTCGGAGAGGTTCGAATGATCCGCCGCGCGCTGATCGCCGGCGCCGGGGGCCTGGGCTGCCCCGCCTCGCTGGCGCTGGCGCGGGCCGGCGTCCCCGAGCTGACCATCGCCGACCCGGACCGGGTGGACGCCTCCAACCTGCACCGCCAACTGTGGCACCGGACCTCCGACGTCGGGCGCCTCAAGGTGGAGAGCGCCGCCGACCACCTCCGCCAGGCCTTCCCGGGACTCAGGGTCCAGGCGATGCCGGTTTCGGTGGGCGCGGACAACGCCTTGGAGCTGTTCCACGCCCACGACGTGGTGATCGACGGCACGGACCGCGCGGGGGCCAAGTTCCTGCTCTCCGACGCCTCGGTGCTCACCGGGGTGCCCTTGGTCTACGGAGGAGTGCTGAGGATGAGCGGCCAGGCGATGCGGATCGAGCCGGGCGGCCCCTGCCTGCGGTGCGTCTTCGAGCGGCCGCCTCCCCCCGAGCTGGTGCCGGCCTGCGCGGAGGCCGGCGTGCTCGGCCCGATGGCCGGCGTGATCGGCGCGCTGCAGGCCGTGCTCGCGCTCGATGGGCTGCCAAGGCCCGAGTGGGCGCGGCTCGTGGTGGTGGACGGGGAGAGCTTCTCCCAGCGCGTGCTCAACGTCCGTCCGGCCAAGGACTGTGCGGCGTGCGGCCCGACGAGTCGCGGGCGGCTCTCGCTGATCGAGCCCGCGGAGGCCCAATGCGCGAGCTGAGCGAGCGGCCGGAGGCGACGGTGGACGTCACCCGGGAGGTCTGCCCGATGACCTACGTCCGCACCAAGCTCGCGCTCGAGCGCCTCGCCGACGGACAGCTGCTCGAGGTGCTGCTCCGCGGCGAGGAGCCGAGGCGGAACGTGCCCCGGAGCGCGCAGGAGGACGGACACGAGGTAGTGTCAAAGGTGGAGGCCGGCGAGGTAGTCCGGATCCTCATCCGAAAGAAGACCAAGAAGAGGAGCTGACATGGCGACGGTTCGCATTCCCACGCCCCTGAGGAGCTACACCCAGAACAAGGACGAGGTGGTCGCCCCGGGGAACACCGTGGGCGAGGTGCTGAAGAATCTCGAGAAGGCCTACCCGGGCATCGGCTCGCGGCTGCTTGACGACAAGGGCGCCCTCCGGCGGTACGTCAACGTCTTCCACAACGAGGAGGACGTCCGGTTCCTCCAGAAGCTCGAGACGCCGGTCGCCGAGAACGACCGGCTCAGCATCATCCCGGCGATCGCCGGCGGGCGGTAGGGCTTGCCCCTCTCCGAGCCGCAGATCGTCCGCTACTCGCGGCAGATCCTGCTCCCGGAGGTGGGCGGGGCCGGCCAGGAGCGGCTGCTCGCCCGAGGAGCCCTCGCCACCGGGACCGGCGCCGCCCAGGCCACCGCGCTCGCCTACCTCGCGGCCGGCGGAACTCCGGTGGCCGTGCGCGACCGAGCGGTGGATGCCTCCGAGACCGGATTCCTCCTCACCGCCGACGAGGTGGGAAGGCCGCTTTCGCCCTCACTCCGAGGGGCGCTCCTCGACGCGAACCCCGACTCGCTCGTCCCTGCGTCCGACCGGGGCCGGCTGGCCGAGCTGCCCGGCTCCTTTCACGGGCCGGGACCGTGGGTCGCCTTGGGCTGGTCGGGCGACGAGGGAGTCGTGCTCTGGCGAAACGACCGCGGCTGCGAAGGCTGCTTCGAGGCGAGCTGCGCGGAGCTGAGCAACGGCCCAGCCGGCGCCCAGGCGGTGCTCTTGGGCGCGATGGGGGCGCTCGCGTTCCAGAGGTGTGTCCTCGGCCTCGCCGCCGACCTGGGGGGGGTCCGCCTGGCCGAGGATGGCTCGATCGCCGGCCTCGAGCTTTCTCGCTGCGCGGCCCACGCCTCGGGGCACCGATGAGCGCTCCGCGCCCCTTCCGTTTCGGCGCGGCCTCGGCGGAGTCGGTGGCGAGGCTGGTGGGTCGAACGCCGCTCTTGCGGCTCCGCTCGTTCGGACGCGAGCACCCGGGAGTGGAAGTCTGCGCCAAGCTCGAGTTCTTCAACCCCGGCGGGAGCGTCAAGGACCGGCCGGCGCTGCAGATGATCCTCGACGCCAAGCGGGACGGTCTCCTCGCCCCCGGGCGCACCCTGATCGACTCCACCAGCGGGAACACCGGCGTGGCCTATTCCTGGATCGGCGCCTCGCTGGGAATCCGGGTGGCGCTGGTGATGCCCTCGAACGTCAGCGCGGCGCGCAAGCGGATCACCGCCGCCTACGGGGCCGAGCTCGTCTACTCCGATCCGATGGAGGGCTCCGACGGGGCGATCCGCATGGTCCGGAAGCTCGTCCAGGAGCACCCCGAGCGCTACTTCTACCCGGACCAGTATTCCAACGAGGCCAACCCGCGGGCGCACTATCTCACTACCGCGATGGAGATCTGGGAGCAGACCGAAGGGAGAGTCACCCACCTGGTGGCGGGCATCGGCACCGGGGGCACCATCATGGGCACCGGCAGGCGCCTCAAGGAGCTGAACCCGAAGGTGAAGGTGATCGCAGTCGAGCCCGCCGAGCCGATGCACGGGCTCGAGGGGCTAAAGCACATGCTCACCTCGATCGTGCCCGCCATCTATCGCGAGGCAGAGCTGGAAGAGAAGCTCTCCATCTCCACCGACGAAGGCTGGGACATGTGCGAGACGCTCCGCCGGGAGGGATTGTTGCTCGGGCACTCGTCGGGCGCGGCGATGGTGGGGGCGCTCGCGATCGCGCGCCGCCTGCACCAGGGAGGAGAGCCGGGCGTGGTGGTGACCATCTTCCCTGACCGCGCAGACAGGTACTTCGAGCCACCTCCGAGGAGGGCGCCGTGAGTGAGCCAGCGCTCCCCGCCGACCTCTCGGAGGTGCTCGCCCACCTCGCGGCCGCCTATCCCAACGAAGGGTGCGGCGTGATTCTCAGGGAGCCCAGCGGCAACTTCACCGTCCGGCCGCTGCAGAACGCTTACGACCGCTACCGGGCCGCGGACCCGGAGCATTTCCCCCGCACTTCGCGCACGGCGTACTTCTTTGACCCCAAGGAGTGGCTTCGCGTCTCCAAGGACGCGGACGCGCGCGGTGCCACCGTCTGCAGCGTCTTCCATTCACACTGCGACGTGGGCGCCTACTTTTCGGCCGAGGACCGAGCCATGGCTGCCCCTGACGATCAGCCGCTCATGCCCGGCATTTCCTATCTGGTGGTAGCGATCAACCACGGAATCCCTAGTGATGCCAAGGTATTCTGGTGGCGCGACGGGGATTTCCGGGTTCGCGGGGTTCCAGTGCCGCTGTAGCCCGCCCGAATCCCCTTCAAGCGCGCGGACTTGCCGATATCCGTTAATTTGTCAAGGCCGGCCAAATTCGACTATAAGGGCGGGTCTTTTTCGGGGTGGACCAGAGCGAGCACGCGGGAGTCGAATGTAAATGGCCCAGAACACTGGATTTACCGTGTGGCTGACCGGCATGTTGGGGACCGGGAAGACGACGCTGGCGACCTATGTCGCCGCGCGGCTTCGGCAGGTGGGGCGACACGTGGAGGTGCTGGACGAGGACGATCTCGGTCCCGAGCTATGGCGCGGGGCGGGCGAGTCGAAGGAAGAGCGGACGATGATCGTCCGCCGGCTCGGCTTCGTCGCCAACCTCCTCTCGCGCAACGGCGTCGCCGCGCTGGTCGCCGCCACCAGCCCGCACAAGGGGGTGCGGGAAGACAACCGCCGCATCATCGGCCGCTACGTGGAGGTCTACGTCGACTGCCCTACCGAGAAGCTGATCCAGCGCGACTCCAGCGGCCGCTACAAGAAGGCGCTTTCAGGGGAGATCCCGAACTTCATCGGGATCACCGAGCCGTACGAGCCGCCCACCTCCCCGGAGGTGACCCTGCACTCGGAGACCGAGTCGGTGGAGGAGGGCGCGCGGAAGATCTTCCAGGCCCTCTTGGATCTCTCCTACGTCACCTCGGAAGAGCTGAGGGTCATCACCGGCAAGCGGATGAAGGCCAACCCGCTGGCGAAGAAGGCGCGGCGGATGAAGGGGCCGGCCAAGGGCGCGAGGAAGGCGCGGCCGGCGGCGCGGGCGGCGCGGCTGGTGAAGAAGGTGGCGGCGCGGCGCAAGCGCTGACCGTACCGTGCTGACCGAGGCACAGCTCGCGGCGATCTGCGAGCGCTCGAGGCCCAAGCTCGAGTCGATGCGCGAGGCGATCCGGCGGTTCGGGTCGGCGCTGGTGGCCTACTCCGGCGGGGTGGACTCGGCGTTCGTATTGAAGGTCGCCCACGGCGAGCTGGGGGGGCGCGCGGTGGCGCTGACGGCGCTCTCTCCATCGATTCCGGCGGAGGAGGCGCAAGCAGCCTCGGAACTGGCGCGCCAGATCGGGGCGCGGCACCTGACGGTCGAGTCCAAGGAGCTGGACAACCCTTCCTACGCAGCCAACCCGGTCGACCGCTGCTACTTCTGCAAGAGCGAGCTCTTCGAGCTGTGCGAGAGCAAGCGGGCGGAGCTGGGGCTCTCCGCGGTGCTCGACGGTTTCAACGCCGACGATCGGAAGGATCATCGCCCCGGCCAAACCGCCGCTCGCGAGCGGAAGGTGCGATCTCCGCTGGCCGAGGCCGGGCTCACCAAGGAGGAGATCCGCGCCTGGTCCCGGAGCCTCGGGCTGCCCACCTGGGACAAGCCGCCGATGCCTTGCCTGGCGTCGCGCATCCCCTACGGCACTGCGGTCACCGCGCAAAGGCTCTCGCAGATCGGCGGGGCGGAAGCCGACCTTAGGGCGCTGGGGCTGCGCACGTTCCGCGTCCGCCACCACGGCGAGGTGGCGCGAATCGAGATCTCCGCCGAGGAGTACCCGCGCTTTTCCGAACCCTCCTTCCGCCAGCGCGCCAGCGAGCTGCTGAGGCGGCGCGGCTTCGTGTTCGTGGCGCTGGACCTCGAGCCCTTCCGCTCGGGGAGGATGAACGAGGCGGCAAGGGTGAAGCCCGAGGCGGTGGCGCTGCCGGTGCTCGACGGCTAACGCACCGCGCAAGCGCGCGGGCGGTTGTCTTTGCTTTGCGGCGAGGGGGCTTCCTAGAATCACTTGCTCGTCCCCTCACCGACAGGCCGGCCGGAGGCTCGACGCATGGCGAACCCGCGAACCCGCCAGCCAACGATCTTACTGCTCGCCGCGCTGGCGGTCCTCGGCTGCGGGGGCTCCTCGTCGTCCGGGTGCTCGGGGCTGAAGCCGATCCCCACCGGGAGATACTCGGGGGAGAAGACGGACAACGCGGTCACCATCAGGCTCTCCGCGGGCGGCATCAACTTCCTCAACTCCAAATGGAAGGAGTTGATCGAGGTGTTCGCTCCGGGGCAGAAGCTGTCGTTCCCGTTCGCCTGCGCGAAGCAGTCGGTGCCGGTGATCGGCAGCGTGACCATCGCCGATCAGGGCGGGCCCAGCGGCGGCCGCAACGACGACACCTGCGACTCCAAGGACCAGCCGGCCATCGTGGACGTCACCATCAACGGGTTCAACCTCTTGCCAAGGCCCCCGGACTCGGTGGACGTCACCATCCAGGTGACGGTGGACACCGGGAAGATCTACCTCACCAAGAGCTGCGTGAAGTGCAGCATCGACTTCAACACCGCGCGGGCCACGCCGGCGGTCAATCAGATGCGGGCGGTGGTGAAGTTCACCATCGACACCAAGTGGGACAGGCTGCTCGCCTTCGAGATCGCCCAGATGGATGGGACGAAGGTGTGCGGGGCTTCGGGAGCCTTGCCCAAGCCCCAGTGCTTCGATCCCGACGATCTCAGCCTCAATGACGAGTGCGGCTGCACGCTCTGCGGCTGCTACGTCTGCTCGTTCGTCTGCGACGTGGGTGACTGGGACCCGATCAAGACCTTCTTGCTCGAGATGATGTCCCCGATGCTGGAGGGAGAGATCCGCAAGAACATCGAGAAGCAGTCCTGCGAGTCGTGCGGGGCCGGCAAGCCGGCGTGTCCCCAGCTTCCGAACGCCACCTCCACCTGCCAGAGCAACGTGTGCAAGGACACCGCCCCGCCGAACAAGTGCGTGCCGCGCTTCTTGGGAACGGAAGGGCGGCTCACGCTGGCGTCGGTGATGGGCTCCTTCGGAGTGCCGGCCGACGCGGAGATGGACCTGTCGGTGGCCGCGGGCAGCTCGGTGTCGATGGACCAGGGCATCAACATGGGGACCCGCGCGGGCATCGTCGCGGTGACCACCTCGGACTGCGTGCCGCCGCTGGCGGCTCCGCCGATCTTGCCGGTGACGCCGCCCAACTTCGACGCGGAGGCGGACCCGGCCAAGGGGCCCTACCACGTGGGCCTGGGCATCTCCTCGGCCTTCCTCAACCTGGCCACCCACCACGCGCACCAGTCCGGCTCGCTCTGCGTCACCATGACCAGCGCCTCGTCGGGGATGCTCAACACCGGGCTGTTCAAGACGTTCCTCCCGTCGCTGGGCAGGCTCGCCACCCGCGACGGCAAGGACGCCCCGATGATGGTGGTCCTCAGGCCGGCGGCTCCGCCCAAGCTGACGGTGGGGCAGGGGACGTATGACCCGGTGACCAAGAAGCCGGTGAAGCCGCTGCTCCTGGTCACCATGACCGACCTCACCGTCGACTTCTACGCGATGTTCGATGACCGCTTCGCACGGCTGTTCTCGCTCACCGCCGACATCTCGGTGCCGCTGTCCTTGATCTTCGAGAACTGCTCATCGGTCACGCCGGCGCTCGGCGATCTCAAACAGCTCATCACCAACATCCGCACCGCGAACAGCGAGATCCTCGCCGAGGATCCGAAGGTGCTGGCGGACCTCATCCCGGCGGTGATCGGCCTCGCCGAGCCCGCGGTGGCGGGAGCGCTCAAGCCCTTCGCATTGCCACAGCTCGGCAGCTTCAAGCTCAAGGTGAACGAGGCCAAGGGTCTCGGCAACGTGGTCGGCACCGGGACGTATGACCACCTCGGCATCTATGCGCAGCTCTTGACCGCGGGGTCCGCGTGCGCGGTGACTTCTCCGAGGACGCTGGTCACCCTCAAGCGGAGCGTGATTCCGCCCGCGGAGCGGATGCGGCTCCGCGGCGAGCCACTACCCTGGCCGGTGGCGGTGCTGGACGTCCGCTCGCTGGGGATGGAGGGCACTCCCGAGTTCGCCTACCGGATCGATGGAGGGATGTGGACCACCTTCCTAGCGCCGAGCGCCCAGAACGAGCTGGAGGTGACGCATCCCGCCTTCCTCATCCAGGGGCAGCACGTGATCGAGGTGCGCTCGCGGATGGCGGAGCACCCGCACGGAATCTCGCCGCCGGCGGCGATCGGCTTCCGGGTCGACTGGGAGCCGCCCGAGGTGTCGCTGCGGGTGGACCGGGCGGCCGGCCTGATCGAGGTGAATGCGCAGGACGTGGTGTCCGCTCCCTTGGCGCTCCAGTACGCGTACCGGGTCGGCGGCGGCGAGTTCGGGCTCTTCGGCCCGCCCCGGCTGATCGACCTCGAGGCGATCGAGCTGGCCGGCGGAGTCGCGGTTCGCGTCAAGGACGAGGCGGGCAATGTCGGCGAGGCGGCCTACGGAATGACGGCGATCTCCTCGCGGCCGGAGCAGGCAGGCGCCTCCGCACTGCCGGGGGCGGCAGCGGGCTGCACCGTCGCCGGCGGGAGCTTGGCCCTGCTCGGCACTCTAGGTGCGCTCGGGCTCATGCGGCGCCGGCGGCGCTGAGCGTGGCGCCAGGCTGGCGAGGTGGTCATCTGCTGGCCGGATTCCTCGCGCTGGCCGGTTCCTCGCCCGCATGGGCCGACGAGCGCTTCGATCACCGCGGGTCTGTGGGCCTGCTCCTGGCCGGCGGAGTCGAGCACAAGGAGTCCGCCATCTCCGGCCGTATCTTCGAGTCGGGCCAGCGCGCGGACGTGGACCTCGGCGGGACGATCGCCATCGGCCACGACGGGAACGAGCTGAAGGCGTTCGGCCGCGCCTCCCTCGGTGGGCCATCGATCGATTGGTCGCTCGCCGCCGGCTACCGCGGCTACTTCGGCCACGGCCGCTTCAAGACGTTCTTCGACCTCGACGCGGCGGCGCACCTCACGCCTCAACTCACCTTCGGCCCCCGCGTCGGATTCGGGCTCCAATACGAGCTGTCGCCGCTCGCTGGAATCTTCACCGGCCTCGCCGCTCAGCTCGGCTTCGGCGGAGCCCTCCGCTTCGATGCCGAGCTGATCGTCGGGCTCCAGTTCCGCTCTTATTTGCTCGAGTGAACGCCGCCCGATTTCTTGACCGCCTCCGATCGTGTGCGACCATGTGCGCCTCTGTGGGAGGAGACATGCACGACGGACCGCGCCTTACCTCACTGGTGTTCCGACTCAGCCGCGAGAAGCTGGGCTCGCTCAAGGAGCTGTCGCGCGCGACTCGGATTCGGCAGAGCGAGTACCTCCGCGAGGCGATCGACGACTTGCTGGTGAAGTACGAGGACTCCTTCGACTCCTGATCGAGTGTCGCCGAGGAGGGCGCCTCGACCAGCTCGGCGCGAGCGGGATTCGAAGCGCTCGAGGTCCCTCATTCTTCTGGGGCGATGAACGGCGGCGCTCGAGGCAGGTGAGGAGGCGAGCGCCGCTCTTCGCGGGTGAACGGGTCCAACTCGGGAGGATAATGGACCTCCCACAGGGTGAGCCCCGAGCCCGGCGCGCGGAAGCCGCGGATCTCCGCCGCCTCCTCCAGCGCGGCTTCGAGCTGTTGCTCGGAGAGCAGCCCTGCCGCGGCCATCGCGCTCGAGCCCACCAAGTAGCGCACCTGGTAGCGCGCGAAGCTGTCCCCCCAAAGCCGCGCCTCGAGGAGCCCCGGCTCGATCTCCCTCACCTCCGCCGAGAAGAGCCGCCGCACCTTTCGCGGGCTGGACTTGGCGTGGAAGGCCCAGAAGTCGCGCGCGCCCACGCAGCGGCCGAGAAGCGAGGCGAAGCGCTCCGGGGCGATTGGCCTTTCGCTCCGCAAGTCCTCCGCGACCTGCCAGCAGGCGCCGCGCCATCGTGGGTCCGGAGGGCGCAGCGCCAGGCGGTAGCGGTACTCCTTCACGACGGCCCGCCACTGCGCGTGGAACGCCTCCATCACCTCGCGCGCGACGCAGACGCCCAGCCCTTCCGGCAAGCGCCGCCGGAGGATCTCGCCCAGGCCCTCGGCCGCCCCCTCCGGCGCGCGGAAGCTCACCACCTGCATCCTGGCGTGGACTCCGCGGTCGGTCCGGCCTGAGGGATGCACCGGCGCCGAGACTCCAGCTTGGAGCAGCGCCTCCTGCAGCGCCTGCTGGACGGTGGGCCCCTTGGGTTGGGTCTGGAACCCGCGGAAGCGGTCGCCGCGATACCAGACCCACAGCGCAACTCGCTTCGAGGCCACAGTCCGCGCTCCGGGCCGCCCGGTGCCTTGCGCCATTGCGGCGCGCGACCCGGCCGGTACATTATTTCGCTCGAGCATGAGGCCGGGGAAAAAGCTGGGGGTCGATCTCGGTACCAGCGGGGGCGACTGGCTCTTCCGCCAGGGAGAGCTGGTGCTGGGCCCGGTTCCCGCCGCCCAGATCGTGGAGAAGCTGTACGCGGGCGATCTCGACGGCCGCTCCGAAGTGCAGCGGCTGGGCAGCGGCCGTTTCATCCGCCTCTCCGAGGTGGACTTCTTCAAGGTGCACCTGGCCAAGGCCGAGGCCAAGCAGCGGGTGGATCGAAGCGCCGCCGAGCTGGCGCAGACCCAGCGCAGGCGCCGCCGGCTGAAGATCGCCCTGGTGGTCGCGGTGACGGTGCCGGTGGCCGCGGGGGCCGCGGCGGTGGCGACGGTGGTGGCTTCGCGCTCGCGCCCGACCGCCAGCCCCCAGGAATTGTGGGACGACCTGGGCCTGGTCTCGGTCGGCGCGCCGGTGATCGGCCGGGCCAAGGCGCACAAGGACGAGGACCTGCTCGACTACCCCGGAGGGCCCTCCACCTCCCGCACGGAGCGCCCTTCGAGCGGAGCGGTCGCCTCGGCCGACCGGCCCTCGCGGACCTCGAAGGCCCAGCTCACCGACGCGGCAGACGACCCCGACGGAATGCAGACCGCCAAGTTCGACCAGGGTTCGATCAACGCGGTGGTGGCGTCGAAGCAGAAGACGCTCTTTCCCTGCCTGGTGGCGGAGGCGCAGAAGAGCCCCGGGCTGAACGCGAAGATCCCGATCGAGTTCGTGATCGGCAACGACGGCCGGGTGGCCAAGCTCTGGATCGACCACCCCACCTTCCGCGAGGGCCCGCTCAAGGAGTGCCTCTTCCGCGAGCTGCAGAAGTGGCCCTTCAAGCCCTACGAGGGCGAGCGAGCCACCGTTGGCCTGTCCTTCAAGATCGGAAAGGGCTAGAGAGCGCCCATGTCCGACGCCCAGGCGGCGCTCCTCGAGAAGGCCCGGCAGGTCACGCCCGGCTCCTTCCGGCACTCGGTGCTGACGGCCGCCCGCCGGTTCAAGGCCGGCTGGGTCGAGCTGGGGCGGATGCTGGTGCGAGTGCGCGACGAGGGGCTGTTCCAGCAGTGGGGCTTCGAGTCCTTCGAGGGCTACTGCGCCAAGGAGCTGCACATCCGCAAGGCTACCGCCGAGAAGCTGGTGCGCAGCTACTCCTTCCTCTCCCGCCACGAGCCGAAGGCGCTCTTTGGCGAGGACCTCCCCGAGACTGCGCCCGCCTTCGAGGTGGTGGAGGTTTTGGCCGGGGCGGAGGAGCGCGGCCAGCTCAGCGCCCAGGAGTACCGGGGCATCCGCGACTCCATCTGGAACCCGGAGCGGTCTTGGTCCGACCTGAGGCGGGAGCTCTCGGACCGCTACAGAGCGCCGGAGGGCGAGCGGACCGAGGCGCAGCAGCTCCGCAGGCTGTCCGCGATGGCCCACAGGCTCGCCGAAGAGCTGGCGAGGACGCGCAAGGTCCCCCGGGCGATCGCCGAGCGCGCGGCGGCGCTGGCCGAGGATGTCGAAGAGCTGACTGCGCAGCAAAGCTGACGCCAGGCCGGCCTGCGGCCCTGCGAGCGCGGGTGCAATGGTGTCGCGGCCCCCGGGCGTCAATTCCAGGGCGTTGATCCGGCTCCAGTCACGGCGCAGCGCGGCGAGGGCGATGGCCTGGCGCGGCACTGATCGGACGCCCTATATTTTCCCGCGAGGTGTTGGCGCCCAAATTTCTGGGGTGGGCCCGGTGTAGTAGCATCGAGCCTATGAGGTAGGGCCGAAGCGGTTGGGAGGTCGTAGTGAAGAAGGGTGAGCACCACGTCAACCTGTCGTGCTCCTTCTGCGGGAAGTCGCAGCGCGAGGTGCGGAAGCTCATCGCCGGCCCGACGGTGTACATCTGCGACGAGTGCATCAAGCTATGCAACGACATCATCGCGGAGGAGAACGATCGCGAAGAGGGCAAGCCGCAGGTCTCCCTGCCCACCCCGGCGGAGATCAAGGCCTTCCTCGATGACTACGTGATCGGCCAAGACTACGCGAAGAAGGTCCTCGCGGTCGCGGTGTACAACCACTACAAGCGGATCTACCAGCGGAAGCCGGCGGCGCGGCCGAGGCCGGGAGTGAAGGCCTCGGGCCACGACGACGTGGAGATCGCCAAGTCCAACATCCTGCTCATCGGCCCCACCGGCTCGGGCAAGACCTTGCTCGCCCAGTCGCTCGCCCGCTTCCTCAACGTCCCCTTCACCATCGCCGACGCCACCAGCCTCACCGAGGCCGGGTACGTGGGCGAGGACGTGGAGAACATCATCCAGAACCTGCTCCACAACGCGGACTACGACGTGGAGAAGGCCGCCCGCGGGATCGTCTACATCGACGAGATCGACAAGATCGCCCGGAAGGGGGACATGCCCTCGGTCACCCGGGACGTGGGCGGGGAGGGCGTGCAGCAGGCCCTGTTGAAGATCATCGAAGGCACCCGGGCCAACGTCACCCCGCGGGGAGGCAAGAAGTACAACCAGCAGGAATACATCCAGGTCGACACCACCAATGTCCTGTTCGTCTGCGGCGGCGCTTTCCACGGCATCGAGCAGTTGATCAAGCGCCGGGTGGGGGAGAAGGGCCTGGGGTTCGGGGCCAAGCTGTCGCACCGCGACGACCGGAGCGTGGGCGAGCTGTTGATGCTCTCGGAGCCGGAGGACCTGATGAAGTTCGGGATGATCCCCGAGTTCGTCGGCCGGCTGCCGATCCTGGCCACGCTCAACGACCTCAACGAGGACGACCTGGTGAGCATCCTCACCACGCCGAAGAACGCGCTGGTGAAGCAGTACCAGAAGATGTTCGAGATCGAGAAGGTGAAGCTCTCCTTCACCAAGGAGGCGCTCCGGGCGATCGCCCGCGAGGCGATGCGGCGGAACTCCGGCGCCCGGGGGCTGAGGGCGATCATGGAGGACTCCATGCTGGACATCATGTACGACGTGCCCTTCCGGGAAGGCATCAAGGAGTGCCGGATCGGCGAGACCGTGGTGACCAAGCACGAGGCGCCGCAGCTCACCTTCGAGAAGGAGAAGAAGACGGCGTAAGGGCCAGATCAGAGGCGGCGAGCGGTGCGGGTCCTCAGGAGGAAGTCACCCGGACGGTGGTCTGCATCTCCTTGCCGCTGGCCGGATCGCGCGCGTGCATGGTGAGGATGCCTTCCACGTTGACGTCGAAGGTGACCTCCACCTGGACCTTGCCGGCGCGGTCGGAGCGGATCCCCGAGAAGGTGAACTCGCCCAACAGCTCGTTGCGGGTCACCGCCTCGTTGTCGCCCTGGAAGATGCGCATCGCCAGCTCGGTCTGCTGGTCGTAGCTGGTGGTGGCGGTGAGCTGCTTGGCGTTGGGGATGGCGGCGTTCCTCGGGAAGACCACGTGGAACGAGCCCCCGGCCTTCTCCAGCCCGATCGCCATCGGGATCACGTCGAGGAGCTGGAGCTTCAAGTTGGTGTCGTCCTCTAGCGAGTGCGCGTAGAGCGCCGCCCCGATCGCCACCGCCTCGTCGGGGTGCACCCCCTTGGAGGGCGACTTGCCGAAGAACTTGGTCAGCCGGTCCTGCACCACCGGCATGCGGGTCTGCCCGCCCACCAGGAGCACCTCGTCGATGTCCTTGGTCGATAGCCCCGAGTCCACCAGCACCTTCGCCACGATCTGCAGCGAGCGGTCCACCAGGTGCGAGGTGAGCTGCTCGAGCAGCTTCCGGCTGAACTTCATCTCGATGTTCAGCGGCTGCCCCTGCGAGGTCATGGTGATGAAGGGGATGTTGAAGGGGACCTCCTCGCGGGCCGAGAGATCGCACTTGGTGCGCTCGGCCAGGTCCTTGATCCGCTGCATCGCCACCGGGTCGGTGGAGAGGTCGATCGCGGTCTTGGAGGCGAAGTCCTTGAGCACGTGCCCGAGGATGGCGTTGTCGAAGTCCAGCCCGCCCAGGAAGATGTCGCCCCCGGTGGCCTTCACCTCGAACACCCGGTCGCGGATCTCGATGATCGACACGTCGAAGGTGCCGCCGCCCAAGTCATAGACCGCCACCCGCTCGTTGAGGCGCTTTCCCACCCCGTAGGCCAAGGACGCCGCGGTGGGCTCGTTGATGATCCGCACCACTTCAAGGTCCACCAGCTTCCCGGCGTCCTTCACCGTCTGCCGCTGCCGGTCGGTGAAGTAGGCCGGCACCGTCACCACCGCCCGCTTCACCGGCGTCTTGAGGTGGTTCGAGGCGACGTCGCGGATCTTGTTGAGGATCTTCGCGCTCACCTCCTGCATCGAGAACTCGCGCTTGGCGATGTCGATCACCACGTCGTTCTTCTTGCCCGGCCGGACCGCGTAGGCGACCGCCTTCTGCCAGGTCTCCACGATGTCGCTGCGGTAGGACCTCCCCACCAGGCGCTTCGCCCCGTAGATGGTGTTCTTCGGGTTGAGCTGCCACTGGCGCTTCGCCTCGTAGCCGATCAGCTCGTTCCCCTTGTCGTCGATCGCGAAGACCGACGGGATGGTGTACTCCCCTCCCTTGTAAGGGATGAGCTTCACCTGCGGGATACCAATGTTGTCGCCCTCGACGATGGCGGCGCAGGAGTTGGTCGTCCCCAGGTCGATGCCGATGATGATGTCCTTCATCGCGTCCATCAGCCCCCGTCTTGGCGGGACCTTAATGCACTAGCGCTCGAAGCGGGAATATCCATCGATCGCCAGTGACAGATTCCAGAGGTTTGGGCCGGCGAGGGTCAGGGCTTCCCCCGCAGTAACGCCCGCCTTCAAGTCCATTGCCACCACCTCCAAGCGGGCGTTCGCCTGGCCGGCCGGATCGATCCCTGGCGCGGCCGGCGAGTCGGGCACCCGCACCGCCGTCTGCGATCCCTGCACCACGAAGTACACCTGGTGCCTCTGCTGGGTGCCGGTGAGCACCACCCGGGCCAGCTCACCTCCCATCGAGTACACCGAATTCCACGCCGGCTGCCCCGGGCTCAGGGTGCGCGACGATGGGGAGAAAGAGGAGCCGAGCGCCGCCGGGAGGAAGGGGGCGATCAACACCTTGGCCGGCAACAGGGGCGAGCGGGTGAGCCGCGCGGACACGGTGCCCCTCGAGCCGAGCAGGCCGCCGGACTGCGAAGCGCTCGCCGCCAGCGCCCAGATGCCGGGCTCGCCGATCTCCACGCCCCCGTAGGGCGCGCCGCTGCGAAGGAGGATGCTCTGCACCGGCCGGGTCCCGTCCTGCCCCGGCGGCCCCGCCCCGCGCGAGGAGAAGCCCAGCGGGAGGACGCCGCTCGCGTAGCCGGTCTCCACCGCCGAGACGATCACCGTGTCCAAGTAGACCGGGAGGTTGGGGATGACGATCTCCGTGCGCCGGAGCTGCTCGCGGCCGGGCCGGAGCGCCAGCGGCGCGAAGGAGACATAGTCGGGCACGTCCTCGGAGCCCTGCGGGCACTTCTGGGGCTGGGCGCACAGCCCATCGCCGTCCACGTCGGCGTAGTCCGGCACCCTCGGACGATGAGCGGCGGAGACTCCCGGCTGCACCGCGTAGTCCATCGCCCCGGTGTAGGCGAGCAGCTCGGTGGACCTGAGCGCCTGCAGCATGTCGATGTCGCTGCGGCCGGCGAAGGCCACCGCGGTCCGGCTGCCGGCCTGGCCGAGCCCGAGCGAGCGGCCCTTCACCTCCTGGGGGATGCCGAAGCCGGGCGAGGTGTAGAGCACCACGCTGCCGGGCACCGGGAAGCGCGGAAGGATGCCGGGCAGGTCGACCATGAACGGCTCTCCGAGGAGCGTGGCCAGGTCCAGGTCGGGCAGGTCTCCCATCGACAGCACCGCGTAGCCCGCCCAGTAGGCACCGGTGGAGTGGACGTCGGCGAAGGAGATCGACCCGTTGTAGCCGGCCGCGCCGTGGACCGGGTTCTCGGAGAGCGGCAGAAGCACGTCGCCGGCCGAGGTGGCGAGCACGCTCACCCGGTCGTAGCGCGGCAGCCCGTCGGAGCGGACCGCGGTGGACGCGGCGGAGAAGCTGGCGGTCGCGCCGGTGAACGGGAAGAGCGCCTGGCCATCGGCGCCGGTGACGATCTCCACCGGCGATGGACAAGGGCCGCTGGCCGGAGGGCTGTCGCAGCCCAAAACCTTCACTCCGGCGATCGGCGAGCCGGAGGCCGCCTCCACCACCAGCACCCGCTTCTGTCCCGCCGGCGCCGCGGCGTAGACGGTGAGCGAGGCATCCTGGGGCGCCACGTTGGCTCCACTCACCGAGCCGCGGATGATCCAACTCCCCGCGGCCAGCGCGGTCGCCCGGCCGGTGGAGTCCACCGAGACTGCGCCGCTCGGGTTTCCCTGCGGGTCGAGCACCGCGAAGGACCCGGACCACAAGGGGAAGCTCGAGCCGTCCAAGCGGTAGGCGATGAGGGTGAACTTCACCGTGTCCCCCACCTGCGCCAGCGCGCTCTTCGGCGCGATCGACAGGAGGTTCACGTCCGCGGGCGCGGGCGCGGAGGCGCATGCCCCGTCGACGCAGGCCTGGGCGGGCGGACAATCCGGGTGACCGCGGCAGGCGCCGGGCACGCAGAGGTCCCCGATGCACGCCATCCCCTGCGCGCACTGGGTGGGCGAGGTGCAGCGGGTGGTGGGCTGGCAGTGGCCGTCCTCGCAAAAGGCGCGCCGCTGCGTGGGGTTCGCCGGGTTGACGCAATCGGTGTCGATGAGGCAGCGAGGCAGCTCCTGGCAGACGGTGCGAGTGCAGTCGAAGCCGGGCGGGCACTGGCCGGGCAGGAAGGCGCGGCACTCGTAGTTCTTAGGGCAATCCGAGCTCCGCGAGCAGAGCTGGTACTCGCGGCACCGGCCGAAGTCCGGATCGGTGCAGTACTGACCGCTCGGGCAGTCGGCGGTGGTGCGGCACTGGGCCACCGCGCAGGTCCCCGACTCGCAGATCAGCCCCGGGCCGCACGATGGATCGGAGATGCACCGGCGCAGGCAACGCCCCTCGGTGCAGACGTAGAGCGCCGCCGCCAGCCGCGGATCGGTGCCCGGCGCGCAGTCGGTGGGGAGCGAGCAGGGAGGAATGCACAGGCCCTGGGTCACCTCGCAGCGGCGGCCGGTGCCCGCGCAGTCCTCGTCCCCCTGGCAGCGCTTGCGGATCTCGCAGCGCCCGTTGACGCACGACTGGTTCCGCGCACAAGCGGAGTCGGCGGTGCACTGACACAGCCCGGCCTTGCAGACGAAGCCCTGGGCGCAGTCGCCGTCGGCGGCGCACTCCGGGCGGGGCACGCACTTCCCACCCGAGCAGAGCTGCTCCGTGCCGCACTCGGTGTCCTCGAGGCAGGTGGGGCCGCAGGCGCTGCGCCGGCAGCGGCCTCCCGGGCAGTCCGCGTCGGAAGAGCAGGGGGGCGAGTTGACCGCCGGGCAGCCGGCCGCCGCCAGGGCGCCCCAGCACGCAAGGAGGAGCTTTCGGAGTCTCAAGGGCGGTGCCCTCCCGGCCGGCCGGGCGCCAACAAAGCACAGAGCGCGAAAGTGGGCCACGTCGGCAGCGTGACGCGCCCGCCTGGGTGTGCCTAGATCGCCGAACCTTCAAGGAGCACCGGGTGGACGCGAAGCGCTTTTTGCAGCAGGTCGGCTCGGCGGTCTCGGATGAGTTCGTCAAGGACCGCACCATCCTCTCCTTCGAGGAGTACCTCTCGCTCTTCTTGCAGAACCCCCGCCAGCAGGCGCGCAACGCCGCGCAGTACGTCAAGGACGCGATCGACTCCTTCGGGCAGGAGCTGGTGCCCCACCCGTCGGGGAGGATCCGCCGCTTCAAGATCTTCGACTGCGCCTTGGGCGAGCGCGGAGGCCGGGTCGCCGGCCAGGAGGAAGTGCAGAACGACATCTACCGGCTGTTGGGCAACTTCGTGCGGACTGGGAAGGTGAACCGGCTCATCCTCCTCCACGGGCCCAACGGGTCGGCGAAGTCGACGCTGGTCTCGGCGATCAAGCGGGGGCTGGAGCAGTACTCGCGGGCGCCCGCCGGTGCCCTCTACCGGATCAACTGGGTGTTCCCCTCGGAGAAGCTGATCAAGGGGTCGATCGGCTTCTCCGACAACCCCGGCCAGGCCGACTTCCCGACCTTCGCGCACCTCGAGGCGGAGAACGTGGAGGTGCGGATCGGCTGCGAGGTGAAGGACCACCCGCTCTTCCTCATCCCTCGCGAGGAGCGGCGGCGCCTGCTCGAGCACACCGTGAAGGCAGAGGCGGACGGAGTCTTGCCCGAGTACCTCTTGGAAGGCGGGCTGTGCCACAAGTGCCGCACCATCTCCACTGCGCTGCTCAGCGTGAACGGCGGCGACTTCTCCAAGGTCGTCCGCCACGCGCAGATCGAGCGGTTCTACATCTCCCGGCAGTACCAGCTCGGCACGGTGACGGTGGAGCCGCAGGTCAGCGTCGACGCCGGCTACCAGCAGCTCACCGCCGACCGCTCGCAGCACAACCTGCCGCCCGCGCTCCACAACATCGTTCTGTTCGAGCCGCGCGGCGCGCTGGTCGCCGCCAACCGCGGGCTCATCGAGTACTCCGACCTGCTCAAGCGTCCTTTGGAGACCTTCAAGTACCTTCTGGGCACCACCGAGTCGGGAGAGGTCCCGCTCGAGCACTTCATCTTGCGGATCGACGAGGTGCTGATCGCCTCGGCCAACGAGAAGCACCTCACCGCCTTCAAGGAGCTGCCCGACTTCGCCTCCTTCAAGGGCCGGATCGAGCTGGTGCGGGTGCCCTACGTGCGCAGGTGGCGGGTGGAGCGTGAGATCTACGACGCGGAGATCACCCAAACCACGGTGGGCAAGCACGTGGCGCCCCACGCCACCGAGGTGGCGTCGATCTGGGCGGTGCTCACCAGGCTGAAGAAGCCCATCCCCGACCGGTACCCGCAGGAGATCCGCGACCTGGTGGATCGCCTCACGCCATGCGAGAAGATGCACCTCTACCAGGACGGGATCGCTCCCGCCCGGCTGTCCTTGGCCCAGGCCAAGGAGCTGCGCAAGGCGGTGCAGGAGCTGTACGAAGAGTCCGACGCCTACCCCAACTACGAGGGCCGCAGCGGCGCCTCGGCGAGGGAGATCAAGACCTCGCTGTTCAACGCCGCCCAGAACGCCGACTACCGGTGCCTGCACCCGCTCGCCGTGCTCGAGGAGCTGGAGGCGCTCTGCAAGGACAAGAGCGTCTACGAGTTCCTCCAGCAGGAGGTGGTGGACGGCTACCACGACCACGAGGAGCTGGTCCGCACCACCGAGAACGAGTACCTCGAGCTGGTGGACGCCGAGGTCCGCGACTCGATGGGGCTCGTCAGCGAGGGCCAGTACAACGAGCTGTTCGAGCGCTACCTCCAGCACATCTCCCACTGGGTGAAGGGAGAGAAGCTGCGCAACCGGATCACCGGAGAGATGGAGCGGCCCGACGAAGGCCGGATGGCCGAGCTGGAGGCCATCGTGATGCCGCGGGGAGAGGACTCGGGAGATTTCCGAAGGGGGATGATCGCCGCCATCGGCGCGCACAAGCTCGACCACCCCGACGACGAGATGGACTACCCGCGCATCTTCACCGACCTCTTCCGGAGGCTGCGCGACCACTTCTTCGAGGAGCGCAAGCGGGTGCTAAGGAAGAACAAGGAGAACATCCTCAAGTTCCTCTCCGACGACCGCGCCACGCTGTCGGCCAAGGAGCAGGCCCAGGTGGAGAGCACCCTCAAGACCATGGCCGGCAAGTACGGCTACTGCGACGCCTGCGCCAAGGACACCATCGTGTTCGTCATGCGCAAGCGCTACGCCTAAGCCCAGGTGAATTCTGGGCTTGGGGGTGCTCCCCCGCCCGGCCACCCGGCCGCCGTCCTTCCGCTCCGGTGCCCGGCACTTTCCCAACGAGCGCTGATCCTGTGATCCTCGCAGTCCTTTTCACTCCGCCTCCCGGAGACTCCATTGCGCCGGCTCGCCTCCGCTGCCCTGCTCGTCTTTTCCGCCTGCGCGACCACGGCGCCCGCTCCCCTCCACCTCTCCGGCGCCGCCCTCGGCCGCCGCGAGCTGGTGAAGCGAATCCTCCCCCACAACGTCCGCGTGTTCGTGATGGACGGCCGCGACGCGAAGCGGACCGCCTCCGGGGTGGTGGTGGGCAGCGAGCTGACCACCAGCGGCGCCCAAAGCTACGTGCTCACCAACGCCCACGTGCTCGACACCCAGGGCGCCAAGGAGCCCAGCCTGGTGGTGGCGGTGGATCACGGCCTGGACTCGGTGGAGTACGCGGCCGAACCAGTGGCGGTCGGCAAGGTGCCCGAGATGGATCTCGCCCTGGTCAAGGTGCGCGGGGTGACGCTGGCCGCGGCCCAGCTCGCCTCCGAGGAGGAGCTGGAGCTGGGCGACGACGTGGTGGTGGTGGCGGCCCCCTTCGGGCGCTCGCTCTCGCTCTCCGGAGGCATCGTCTCGCAGGTGGACCGCGACCCGAAGAGCCGCGCCCTTCGGATGGTGAAGACCGACGCGCCGATCGGCTACGGCTCCTCCGGCGGAGGCGTCTACTCCCTCTCCACCGGCAAGCTGCTCGCGATCGTCGAAGGCTACCGGACCGCCAAGGTGGGCTTCGCGATGGACCAGCGCGACTTCAGCTTCGAGGTGCCCATGCCCGGGGAAACCTTCGCCGCGCCCAGCTCCAAGGTGCGCGCCTTCCTCGAGTCCTCGGGCTTCGGACGGTTCCTCTCCGAGGGAACGCCTTCCGCCCAGGCGGCGCTGCGCTAGCCTTCGTCCTCCAGCTCGATCCACTGCGCCTCGGGCGCCTCCGGACCGGGCTCGAAGATGGCGCGCACCTTCTGGCCCTTGGCGAAGTCCTCCAGCGACGCAGGCCCCCCATGGGCAAAGAGGGTGGTGGCCGGCCCCACCGTGAGCTTGCACTGCCCCGACGGCGCGCTGAGGGTAAGTTGCCGCCGCCCGGGGTCGATTGCCCTGATGGTGCCGCTCAGGTCGACCAGCGGAGGCAGCTCGGGCTCCACCGCCGCCAGCTCGCGGGCGAGCAGCACCGAGCAGACGCTCGCAGCCAGGGTCACCAGCACCGCCGCCGCCGCAAAGCGGGCTCTCATGCGGGCCTAAGAAAGCAGCTAGGGTGCCAGCCCCTCGCGCCTTGGACCGAGGATGGAGGCGCGCCCGGCGGGCGCTAACCCCGCGACAGGTGGCCTGCCTCCAGAGTAGGGTCGCTCGGGCAGCGGCGGACCCTGAAAGTTTTTCCCTCCGCACCCCAAGCGACTGCCCCGGCGGCGGAAACCGATGGCCAATCGAAGCTCCTGGGACCACTACTTCATGGACATCGCCCGGCAGGTCGCCAGCCGCGCCACCTGCGACAGAAAGCACGTGGGCGCGCTACTGGTCCGCGACCGGACGATTCTCTCCACCGGCTACAACGGCTCGATCCGCGGAGCGGAGCACTGCGACGAGGCCGGACACATGATGGAGAACGGCCACTGCGTGCGCACCGTGCACGCGGAAGCCAACGCCATCATCCAGGCGGCCAAGAACGGCGTGCGCATCGACGGGGCCACCATCTACACCACCGCCAGCCCCTGCTGGCCCTGCTTCAAGCTGATCGCCAACTCGGGCTGCGCCCGGATCGTCTTCGGCGAGTTCTACCGGGACCAGCGCATCTTCGAGTACGCCGCCAAGCTCGGCATCGAGCTGTCCGCCCTCGGCGAGGCGGCCGCCTCCGGCAGGGCCGCGGTGTAGCCAGACTATCCGCGGGCCGACAGATGGAGGGCCGTCTTCGCCCCCGGTGCCGAAAAGTGGACCCGGGACGGAATACTTTTCAGGTGCCCGTTGACGCCCCCGGGGCCCGTCCGTAGATGGAAGGGCCCGTCGTGCCCTCATCCGTTTGCGAGGAGCTCCCATTGCTTGCCGCACCCGCGGGGCCCAGCCGATCCGAGCCGGCGCCGGAGGATCCGGACGTTCACGACGCGTTGGCCGTGCTGGTGGACGGGATGCAGCACGATGCGCGCAACCCGCTCAACGCGGTCGCCATTCACCTCGAGGTGCTCGCCGAGCGGGTGCGGAGGGAGAGCGGGGCGCCGCTGCCCCCGGCGATGGAGAAGAGCGTCCAGGCGATCCGGGGACAAATCCAGCGGGTGGACGCCATCCTGCGGGCCTTCGGCGATTTCATCGCCCCGCGCGCTGCGGGCGAGGAAGCGGACCTCTCGGCGGTGGCGCACAAGGCGGTCGCGGTCCTCGGCCACGAGGCCCGGCGCCGGAGGCTGGTCTTCCGCTCGTCCATCGAGGGGCTGGTGACCGTGCGGGCGGCGGGTGCCCAGGTCCACGAGCTGGTGCTGCTCGCGCTGCTCGGTGCGCTCGGGTCTGCTCCCGGCGGGACCGAGATCCGTGTCGCGGTGCGGAAGGAGGGAGCCGAAGGAGTGCTCCGCGTGGAGGACGCCTCGCGCGGCGAGGCTGGGGTGGCGCGCAGGCTCAGGCCGGCCGCCGAGCGCCACGGCGGCCGCGTCCTTTGGGAACCCGGCTGCCTCGAGGTGTGCCTGCCGCTCGCCTAAAGGCGCGGCATGGAGGTCGACGTGACCGGTGCACGCATTCTCGCTGTCGACGACGAGCGGCCGGTTCTCGACGCGCTCGCGCAGATGTTGGCCCTGTGGGGACACAAGGTCGAGACCGCGCTGGACGGCACCGACGCCATCAAGAAGGCGCTCGAGTTCCACCCCGACGTGGTGCTCTCCGACCTGGCGATGCCCGGCAACGACGGGCTCTGGCTGTTGCGAGCGCTAAGGGACGAGACGCACGATTGCCCGATCATCTTCCTCACCGGCCGCGCCACCGTGGACACCGCGGTAGAGGCGATCCGCGAGGGCGCCTACGACTTCATCGAGAAGCCGCTCGACGCGGCGCGGCTGAAGACCTGTATCGACCGCGCCCTGGAGAAGAAGGAAACCTTGCGCGAGGTGCAGAGCCTGAGGCGAAGGCTCAAGCAGCTCGGGCCGGCGGAGTTCATCGGCCAGTCGGCCACCATGCGGCGGGTGTTCGAGCTGATCGAGCGGGTGGCCCCGGCCAAGGCCTCGGTGGCGATCACCGGGGAATCGGGCACCGGCAAGGAGATGGTGGCCCGCTCCATTCACAACCTCTCCGCGCGGAGGGAGCGGCCGTTCATCGCGGTGAATTGCGCCTCCATTCCCGCCACCTTGATGGAGTCGGAGATCTTCGGCCACGAGCGGGGCGCCTTCACCGGCGCCGACCAGCGGCGCCCCGGGGTGTTCGAGCTGGCCCACGGAGGGACGCTCTTCCTCGACGAGGTGGGGGAGATCCCCGTCGAGCTTCAGGCCAAGCTCCTCCGGGTGCTGGAGGAGGGCAGGCTGCGAAGGCTGGGCGGGAAGGTGGAGATCGAGGTCGACGTGCGGGTGTTGTGCGCCACCAACCGGGATCTCAAATCGGAGATCCGGAACGCCCGGTTCCGCGAGGACCTCTTCTTCCGGTTGAACGTTTTCCAGATCGCTCTCCCGCCCCTGCGCGAGCGGCGCGAGGACGTGCCGCTGTTGGTCCAGTACTTCGTGGAGAAGTTCAACGCCGAGGCCGGCAAGCGCGTCTCTGGCGTGCACCCGGACGCCTTGGACCTGCTCCGCTCGTACGACTGGCCGGGGAACATTCGCGAGCTGAGGAACGCCGTGGAGCGCGCGGTCATTCTCTGTGACGGAGAGCTGATCACCCGCGAGCACCTTCCTCCGGACATGGCCGGCAGAGGCCCCGAGCGGCAGACCTTCCGGCTGCCGTACGGGCTCACGCTCGACCTGGTCGAGAAGGAGTACATCCTCGGCAGCCTGCAGAGGAACGGCGGCAACAAGGCCCGCACCGCCGAGATCCTCGGGGTCTCCGAGAAGACGCTCTACAACAAGCTCAACCGCTACGCGGCCGAGGCTCGCACCGAGCAGCCTGCGCAGCCACCCAGCCACCAGGCGCACGGCGCCCCGCAAGCCGAGGAGACTCCAAGGCCCGCGCCCGCCGCTCCGAGTACTCGCTAGCGCAGCGCGTCTTCCACTTTGTCCTACATCCGAGCTGGGCGGCCGATCGGACCCGAAAACCCGCGCCACGGCTTGACTTTTGACCCCGGGACGAGGGAGTCTTACCGGCCCATTGCCTCCAGAAGTACCCGGTTGGCACCAGGCGCCGGCCGGGGAGGCAGTGGAGGCGCCTGGTCGGGCGAGCCGGCTGCACGGAAGGCGAAAGTACATGAGCGAAGCGCAGATCCTGCACTTTTTCGGCGGCAAGGGCGGGGCGGGAAAGACCACCCTCTCTACCGCTTTCGCGCTGAATCTCTCCGAGCGCTTCCCGAAGGACAAGGTGCTGCTGGTTTCGCTCGATCCGGTGCGGTCTCTCTCGGATCTGATGAAGAAGAAGCTCGGGCCGACTGCCTCGAAGCTCGCGGCCGGGAAAGGCGAGGGCGGTCTGTTCGCGGCCGAGCTGGAGCCCTCGTCGCTGGTCGAGCCTTTCCTCAAGAGGTACGGGGGGGCGATCTCCCAGCTCGCGCAGAAGGGCGCGCTCCTGACCCAGGAGGATCTCCAGACCATCGTGTCCCAGTCCCTGCCGGGCATCGAGGAGCTGCTCTCGGTGATGCAGCTCGCCGACTGGCTGGAGGCCAAGGCCTTCGACCGCATCGTGGTGGATGGACCGGCCACCAGCCACGTGTTGCGGCTGTTCGAGCTGCCGGTCGCCTTCAAGCGCTTCTTGTCGATCGCCCGGAACGAGAAGGGGGCGAAGGGCAAGGGCCCGAAGGCGCCCGAGGCGGTGGAGGAGCTTTCGGCCCGGCTGGACCGGGCGCTCTCGCTGGTGCGAGATCCGGCGAGGACGTCGTTCCATCTGACCGCGCTCGCCGAGCCGGTGCCCGAGGCCCAAACGCGGCTGCTCTTCACCGCGCTCCGGGAGAAGGGCGTGCCGATCGAGGACGTGATCGTCAACCAGGTGGAGGACCGCTCCGGCTGTCCCGCCTGCCACGGCCGCCGGGGGCTGCAGGCACCGCACGTGCGGAAATACCAGCAGCTCGACAAGGCGGTCCCGGTGCAGCTTTTGGCCAAGCGCGAGGCTGCTCCCCGCGGGCTGGAGGCGGTGAAGAAGCTCGCCAAGGAGTGGGCCAGCGGGAAGGAGACCAAGGCGCTGGAGTTCTCCGCCGCCGAGGGGCCTCCGGCGCTGGTGCGCGCGCCGTCGATGCCGCCGATCGCGGCGCCTCCCTTGCCGCCGACGAGGCTGATCTTCTTCGTCGGCCAAGGGGGGGTAGGGAAGAGCTCCTGTGCGGCGGCGGCGGCAGTCACCCTGACCGAGAAGGAAGGGCCGGTCCTGCTCATCTCCACCGACCCGGCGCACTCGCTCTCGGACGTCCTCTTGAGCCGCCTCACTGACACCGAGACGCAGGTGAAGGGGACCAAGGGGCTGTACGCCCGCGAGCTGGAGATCGCCGGTTGGTTCTCGTCTCTCAAGCGGAGGCTCAAGGAGAAGGCCGAGAAGGTCTTCGGCCCCGAGGTGAAGGGGCAGGAGGTGCCCTGCGACCGGGAGCTGCTCCGCAACCTCCTGGAGGCCGCGCCGGCCGGGACCGACGAGCTGGCGGCGATGTCGGTGCTCACCGACGCCCTGGTGCAGGAGCGTTTCAAGCGCATCGTGGTGGACCCCAGCCCGGCGGGGACGACCGTCCGGCTGCTCGAGCTGCCGGAAGTGGCGCGCGGGTGGCTGACGGCGCTCCTCGGGGTCTTGGTGAAATACCGCTCCAAAGGGATGGGAGAGCTGGCCGACGAGGTGGCGGCGATGCTCAAGCACGTCAAGCGCTTCGAGGAGGCGCTGGCCTCGCCCGCGGAGTCGCGCTTCGTGGTGGTGACCCGCGGCGAGGAGCTGGCGGCCGCCCGGACCGAGCGGCTGGTGGAGTACCTGAAGGGCAAGAAGCTCGCGGTGGAGCGGGTGCTGGTGAACCGCGTGTTGCCGAAGTCCACCTGCCCGCGCTGCGACAACCGGCGGAAGATCGAGCTTGCGGCGGCGAAGGCGATCGAGAAGAAGCTCGGGCTGCCGGTCACCGTGGCGCCGGCGCTGGGTCGCCATCCCGCGGGGCTGAGGGAGCTGAAGGCCTTCCGCACCGCCTGGTACGCGCTCTCGGCCACTGCGGCGAAGATCAAGGCCGCCTGATTCGCCCCACCCGCGCGAGAGGGGATTCTCTCTGACTCTGGGAGAGGGTCGGGGTGAGGGGCGCGGCGCTGCGAGGTGCCGTCGTCCGGCCATGGCGTCAGTCGCGAATGACTGAGTCCTAGGCATCGCACTCCGATGGCAGGTCGGTCAGGTCCCCGATGGGCTCCGGAAACGACAGCGTCCCATTGGGCCCGAGCACGCCCTCGAAGCTCTTCTTCCCCTCGAGGGGCTTGTCGAGCACCAGCGCCACCGCGGATCCGCGGACCGTGTAGCGTCCCTTGAGATCCACCTTCGTCGGAGCGGCGTCTTCCGGGCCCATCACCATCCGCCACCCCACCACTCGCCCCACTGCCTGGAAGTCGAGCTGGAGCATCGAACCGAACGCTCCCTGGGGCGGCGCGAACCACGATACCTGCTCGATCAGGATCGCCCCGTCACGCGCCCGGGAGGGGTCCCGGCCGAGCAGCCGCTGGTACCGGATCGTGTCCCGCACCGGATCGAAGTCCGGGTCCCTCTGCATCCGCGCCCGCCGACGCGGATCCAGCGCCACCGCCGCCTCGAGGTGGGCGAGGATATCTGACTTGAAGGCCGAGTGCTCGCACACCTCCCCGCGCTTGCGGAGCACTCCCAGCGTCGCCGCGTAGTTGTAGTGCGCGAGCGCGTGCCGCTCGTCGGCGAGGAAGGCCTGCCGGAACAGCTCCAGCGCCTCGGGGTATCGGCCCTGCTGGTAGAGCCGGAAGCCCCTTGTGTTCAGGTCCATCGCCGACTCGGCGAGCGAGGGATGAGCCGCGAGCAAAGCGATGGTGAGGAGCCCGGCAGTGCGCATGAGAGCTGTTCCGCAACGAGCCATTCTACGCAGTGCGCAACGGGTTGCGCGTTGAATCGCCCGGTCGCGGGTGCTAGTGAGCGCCGCGCATGGCGGGCATGTCCTACGCGCTCGATTTCGAGCGGCCGCTGCTCGAACTCGAGAAGAAGATCGAAGAGCTGAAAACCTTGTCCCACACCGGGGCGATGGACTTCGGCGCGGAGATCTCCAAGCTCGAGAAGAAGGCGGCCAGGCTCCAGCAGGAGATCTTCAGCGAGCTGACGCGCTGGCAAGTGGTCCAGCTCTCCCGCCACCCGAGCCGTCCTTACTTCCTGGACTACCTGGGGCACCTCTTCACCGACTTCTTCGAGCTGGCAGGCGACCGCCACTTCGCCGAGGACGCCTCCATCGTGGGAGGCTTCGCGCGCTTCGAGGGCTTGCCGGTGATGGTGATTGGCCACCAGAAGGGGCGCGGCACCAAGGAGAACATGCTCCGCAACTTCGGGATGCCCAGGCCGGAGGGCTACCGCAAGGCGCGCCGCTTGATGGAGCTCGCCGAGCGGTTCGGGAAGCCGATCCTCACTTTCGTGGACACCCCGGGCGCCTACCCGGGGATCGGCGCCGAGGAGCGGGGCCAGGCCGAGGCGATCGCCGTCAACCTCGAGGTGATGTGCCGGCTCAAGGTGCCGATCATCTCCACGGTCATCGGCGAGGGAGGCTCGGGCGGCGCGCTCGCCATCGGCGTGGGCAACCGCATTCTCATGTTGGAGAACAGCATCTACTCGGTGATCAGCCCCGAGGCTTGCTCCTCGATCCTCTACCGCGACCCGACCCGGGCGGAGAGGGCGGCGGAGTCTTTGAAGCTGACCGCCAAGGACCTCCTGGGGATAAAGATCATCGACGAGCTGGTGCCCGAGCCGCCGGGTGGGGCGCACCGCGACCCCGCCCGGGCCACGGCCCACCTCGGCAAGGCACTCAAGCGGCACCTCTCCGAGCTTCGGGCGATGTCACCGGAGCAGCTGGTGCAGCACCGCTACCTCAGGTTCCGCGCGCTCGGCTCGTTCGCTGGGAGGTGATGCATGCACCCGCTCGTCGCCCACCACATCGAGACCCTGCAGCCCTACACGCCTGGAAAGCCGATCGAAGAGACCGAACGGGAGTACGGGATCACCAATGTCATCAAGCTCGCCTCCAACGAGAACCCCCTGGGCCCCTCTCCGCTGGCGATCGAGGCGATCGAGCAGGCCGCCCGGAAGGTGCACCTCTACCCTGACGGCTCGTCCTACCTGCTCATCCGCAGGCTGGCCGCCTTCTTGGGTGTGGAGCCAAGCGAGGTCTTCGTGGGCAACGGCTCGAACGAGATCATCGAGCTGTTGATCCGCACCTTCACCACCCCGGAGGACGACGCGATCATCGGCGCGGGCTCGTTCCTCATGTACAAGGTGGCGCTGCAGTCTCACGGGCGCCGCATCGTGGAGGTCCCCCGGCGGCGCGACTACCGATACGACCTCGAGGCGATCGCCGCCGCGATCAAACCCCAAACGCGCATCATCTTCATCGCCAACCCGGACAACCCCACCGGCACCGCGGTGAGCCGGGCGGAGCTGGAGGCCTTCTTCGAGCGCGTCCCCAAGGAGACGATCATCGCGCTGGACGAGGCCTACTTCGAATACGTGGACTGGCCGGAGTACCCCAACGGCCTCGACTACTTCCGGCGGATACCGAACCTGGTGGTGATCCGCACCTACAGCAAGATCTACGGGCTGGCCGGGATCCGGCTGGGCTATGGGGTGATGCAGGCCCGGCTCGCCTCCTATCTCCACCGGACGCGGATGCCGTTCAACCTCTCTTCGCTGGCGCAGGCGGCGGGGACGGCCGCGCTGGACGACGTGGAGCACGTGCGGACCACCCGCGAGACCACCCGGCACGGGCTCAAGTACCTCACGGCGGAGCTGTCGAAGCTCGGCATCGAGGTGCCCCGCAGCCACGCCAACTTCGTGTTCGCCGACCTCGGGCGCCCCGCGGCGCCGGTCTACGAGCAGTTGCTCCGCAAGGGGATCATCACCCGGCCGATCCCCAATTACGGGTACCCGAATGCGCTGCGGATCACGGTGGGGCTGCGGGCGCACAACGAGCGGCTGGTGAGGGAGCTGGCGGAGATCCTCCGGTGAGCCGGACGTTCATCGTGGCCATCGACGGGCCCGCCGGCGCGGGCAAGTCCACGGTCGCGAAAAAGCTCGCCAAGCGGCTGGGCTTCGCCCTGGTGGACACCGGGGCGATCTACAGGTGCGTGGCGCTGGAGGCGAGCCGCCGGGGAGTGCCGCTCGACGACGACGCCCGGCTGGGCGAGCTAGTGGCCGGGATCCAGATCTCGTTCGCCGCGGTGGGCGGTGAGAGCCGGGTGTACCTGGGCGGAAACGACGTGACCGCCGCCATCCGGGCGCCGGAAGTGTCGATGGGGGCTTCGAAGGTGTCGGCGCGGCCGGTGGTGAGGCAGGGGCTTCTGGGCCTGCAGCGCCGCCTGGCGCTGGCGGCGGAGCAAGGGGCGGTGCTGGAGGGCCGGGACATCGGCACGGTGGTCTTCCCGGACGCGGAGGCGAAGTTCTTCCTCGACGCGAGTCCCGAGGTGCGGGCGCGGAGGCGCCACGCGGAGCTAGGGGAGAAGGGCGTGGAGGCGTCGTTCGAGGAAGTGCTGGCGGACCAGAACCGCCGGGACCGCGATGACTCGTCGCGCGAGTTGGCGCCGCTCAGGGCGGCGGACGACGCCATCCGGATCGACTCGAGCGAGGCGTCGATCGAAGAGGTCCTCCTGCGGCTCGAGGCCGAGGTGCGCTCGCGGATGGCGCGGCGGGGCTGACCGCATCGGCCCCTTGAACGAAGTCGCCCCCAGCGCCAATTTGCGCGGGATGTCGTTGACGTAGACGTGGTCGGCGACGTGGTCGGCGACGGCGACGGCGACGTGCAGCGGCGGGGTCAGCGAAATAGCCTGGTAGGCATTGCGACGATTCGTGCCTGCCCGTGGGAGGGGTATTCAGTAGCGGGAGACGGGACCTCTTTCGCCGGACAGAACCGCTCGCACCGCCACGTCCTCCGGCAGCCCGCCGCGAGCCGCCGAGTCCGTCCTCAGTCTCTCGAGCGCGGTCGCGAGCCGATCGGGGGCCGCTCCGAGCTTCCTCGCCTCCAGCCGGATCTCCTCCGCGGGCTCGCCCGATGGCGCCGCGATGGGCTGGGCCAGGCGGATCGCGACCAGCTCCCCAACCTGGGCGACCTCGCGCAGCGCCGGCCAGGGCAGCGCCACCGTCTGCCTCCGGTGGACCACGTAGAGCGTCTCGCGGCTCAGCAACACCCTGGGCCAGCGCAGCGGCCGGAGCTGTCCTCGGAAGAGGACCAGCCCCGCCAGCAGCCCTACGGCGAGGCCTCCCAGCGGGGGCCGAGAGCCGAGCACCTGCCGCTCCAGCAACGCGAAGCCCACCGCCAACCCGCTCGAAAAGAGCAGGTACCTCAAAAGGTAGATACCTCGATAGGTCGTCGAAAGGCCGTAGCGCCACTCGGTCGGCGCGCTCACGGAGCGGCGGCCTCCCATCGGCGGACCACGTCGAGGTACCGGTCCCGAATCGCGGCGGTGGTCTCCTCGGCTGGGGCGCCGCGGAGGTGCCCCAGGAACGGCTCCCAGAAGATGGAGCGGCCCACCGCGAACCCCGTGCAGACGCTCGCGGTGCGCGCGGCGCGGAACCACTTGGACAGCGTCTCGGGCTGGGCGCTCTTCCCCAGCACCACCATGCGCACGCCCGGCGAGCAGGCGGAAGCGACCTCGGCGATGGCCTCGGCGCTCTCCATGCCCTCGAGCTTCCAAACCGCAGGGCGAGCGCCGAGCGCACAGAGCAGCCTCATCGTCCAGGCGGTGAGCGGCGCCCGCACCGCCCGATCGAAGGTGGCCTCCGGCTCCGCCTGGCGCCTATGGAGGATCAACTCCAGCACCAGCGGCAGACGCGCCCTTTGGCAGGCCGCCGAGAGGCGCGCCACCGTCGCGGACTGAGCGAGGAAGAGCCCGGGGGGATCGTCCTGCCGCGCCCTCAAGAGGCATTTGATGAAGGCCGGCCGCACGTATCGCGCCAGCTCCTCGAAGTTGGAGTACAGCTCGAGCGGGAAAGATCCCGAGCGTTCGGCAGGAAGCCCGAAGGGCACCCCCTCGGAGCGCGCAAGCCGGATTGCCTCGGGGCCCAGCTCCGGGTCGAGGATCAGCCCTCCCTTCTGCCGGACCGAGAGCGACTTTTCCCGGGCCGAGAGGAAGGCCTCCACGAGCAGGTACTTGAACTCGCGGCAGGCGGTCTCGTCCTTGCGGAGCTTCCGGGCTTGCTCCACGAGCTGCACCCGATGATCGGCGGCGAGCAAGTAGGCGGGCAGCTCTGTGGCGGCAGGGCGCCGTCGGGGAGACGCCTTCGGCCGGGACGACGCTCGGTGCGCCTTGCTGCTCATGGGATCGCCTCGCCGCGGTCGGCCAGGAACTGCTCGACCTCCTCGAAGGTCGGCATTGCCGGGGCGCAGCCGTGCCGGGTCACCACGATCGCTCCGACGGCGTTGGCGAGGCGCGCGCACCGGGCAGGCTCCCAGCCGCTCAGCCACCCGCGCAAGAAACCCGAGAGGAAGGCGTCACCGGCTCCGAGGACGTTCAGCACCTCCACCTTGAATCCAGGGACGTCCAAGGGCGGAGCGCCCCTCGGAAACACCGAACAGCCGCGTCCGCCCCGCTTCACCACCAAAAGGCCCGGGCAGGCCTCGCGCAGGGCGGCGACGCCCCCGGCGGCTTCGGCTTCCTCCTCGGTGCCGACCACCAGATCGCAGCGCGACGCCGCCTCGAGATAAACGCCGCGCGCCGCTCTGCCGCCATCCGGCCAGAGGAACGGCCGCCAGTCGATGTCCAGCGCCACCTTCCGCCCCGCCCCGGAGGCGGCCTCGGTGGCTTTGTGGAGGGCTCCCCGGCTCTGTGGCTGCGAGAGGTGAGTGCCGGAGAGCACCGTCGCCCGCGCAGAGGCAACCCACCGCGGTTCGACATCGCCCTCGTGGAGTTGGATGTCGGCGCAGCGCTCCCGGTAGAAGAGGATGGGAAAGCGATCCGGCGGCTCGATGCCGAGGATGACCAGCCCGGTGAGGAAGCCTCCGGCGTCCGTCACGTGCGACACGTCCACCCCGTAGCCGGCGAGCGCCTTGCGCACGAAGGCGCCCATCGGGTCGGCGCCCACTCGGGTGAGCATGGCGGTGGAGAGGCCCAGCTTTCGGGCTCCCACCGCGACGTTGGCGGGAGAGCCTCCGAGGTACTTGGCGAAGGAGGAAACGTCCTCCAGCGGAACCCCGACCTGCTCGGCGTAGAGATCGACGGCGGCTCGGCCGACGCAGATGACGTCCAAGGAAGTGGCGGCCACGGCCGATATCCACTCACTCCGGGCGGCCCGCGTCAACCGCCGATGATCAGGCTCGGGCTTTGGTGCGCCCTCACCCTTGCCCTTCCCAGGATGGTAGACGGAGCTCTGCACTCACGCGCGCAGGGCGGCCGAGGCTGGACTACTCTGCCCGCGATGAATCTCCTTCACCGCCCCAACCGCTTGCCTCCCGACAGCTCGGGCACGCTGGTTTCGGTGGACCCGGCCCGTGCCGGCTGGGAGCTCATCTCGTTCGAGGTGCTGCGGTTGGGCCCGGGTGAGCGGCGCGAGAGGGACACCGGTTCGGCGGAGAGGTGCCTCGTCTTCCTCGGCGGCCGCGCCTCGGTGGAAAGCAGCGAGGGCGACTTCGGCGAGGTGGGCGAGCGCGCCGAAGTGTTCGGCGGGCGTTGCCACGCCCTCTACTTGCCGCCGGGGACTCGCTACGCGCTCACCGCGCTCGGCGAGCTGGAGCTGGCGGAGGCCTCCGCCCCGACTTCCGCGCGGCACCCGGCCAGGCACATTCGCCCCGCCGAGGTGGCGATCGAAGAGCGGGGCGACGGCAACGCCAGCCGCACCATCCACCACGTCCTCCCTCCGGAGAGGCCGGCGGAGCGGCTGATGGTGGTCGAGGTCTTCACCCCCTCGGGCAACTGGTCGAGCTACCCGCCGCACAAGCACGACGAGCACCGCCCTCCCCACGAGCACGACCTCGAGGAGATCTACTACTTCCGCGTCGACCGGCCGGGAGGGTGGGGCCTCCAGCGCATCTACACGCCGGACCTCCGCATCGACGAGGCGGTGGTGGTGCGCGATGGAGATCTGGTGTTGGTCCGCGAGGGCTACCACCCGGTGGTCGCCGCTCCCGGGTTCAACGTCTACTACCTCAACGTGCTGGCCGGCTCCGGGCGCTCGATGGCCGCCAGCGACGACCCCGAGCTGGCCTTCGTCCGCGCGAGCTGGAAGCGGCCCGAGCGCTAGTGCTCCGCTGGCTAGCCCTACGCGCCCCTGGCGGAGCCGGCCCTCTGCCCCTAATCTTCGCCGCCCGGAGGGTTCCGATGGGAAACGTGAGGCTCGCGGTGATCGGCGCCGGGCGGATCGGCCGGGTCCACGCGGAGAACGCTTCGTTCCGCGTCCCCGGCGCGGAGGTGGTGGCGGTGGCTGACGTGATGCGCTCTGCCGCCGAGGCCTGCGCGGCGAGGGTCCGGGCGCAGAAGGCCACCGACCGCATCGAGGAGGTGCTCGCCGACCACTCGGTCGACGCAGTGGTGATCGCCTCGTCCACCGACACCCACGCCCGCCTGATCGCAGAGGCGGCCAGGTCGGGCAAGCACGTCTTCTGCGAGAAGCCGATCGATCTCGATCTGGAGAAGATCGACGCCGCGATCGCCGAGGTGAAGCGGGCCGGAGTCCTCTTTCAGGTTGGCTTCAACCGGCGGTTCGATCCCTCGTTCCAGAAGGCGAGGGAGCTGGTGCAGGCAGGGAAGGTCGGCGAGCCCCAGCTGCTCCGGATCACCAGCCGCGATCCCAAGCCGCCGCCGATCGACTACGTGAAGGTCTCGGGCGGGCTCTTCGCGGACATGACCATCCACGACTTCGACGTGGCCCGCTGGATGATGGGCGACGAGGTGGAGGAGTTGTTTGCCTTCAGCGGGAACCTGGTGGACCCTGCCATTCGCGAGGTCGGCGACATCGACACCGCGGTGGTCAGCCTGAGGTACGGCTCGGGAGCTCTGGGCTCCATCGACAACAGCCGCCGCGCGGTCTACGGCTACGACGTGCGGGTGGAGGTCTTCGGCTCGGACGGGGTGGTCCAAGTCGGCAACCTTCCCCCCAGCACCGTGACCGTGGGCGGGGTGGGGGGTTATCGGTCCGACGGCCCCCTGTTCTGGTTCATCGAGCGCTTCGAACAGGCGTACGTGAACGAGCTGCGCCACTTCGTGGACTGCGTGAGCAAGGGAATCGCCCCGTCGGTGGGCGCGGCGGACGGGCGGGCGCCGGTGCTCCTCGCCCGGGCGGCGAGCCGCTCGCTGGCCGAGCGCCGCCCCCTGAAGGTCGAACGCTGAATGTCCCAGTGCGCTACGCAAGGAGATTCGCAGCCACGAATCGCGGTCGACGATCGCACGCACGTCCTGGCGCTCACCGGCGCGGGGGTCTCCGCCGAGAGCGGCATCGCGACCTTCCGGGGCGCCAAAGGCCTGTGGGAAGGCCACCGGATCGAAGAGGTCGCCTCCCCCGAGGGCTTCGCCGCCGACCCCCAGCTGGTGTGGCGCTTCTACTCGGCGCGCCGGGAGAAGGCGGCCCTCGCCCAACCGAACCCCGGGCACCGCGCGCTGGCGGCCCTCGAGGAGCGGCTCGGAGACCGCTTCTTGCTCGCCTCCCAGAACGTGGACGACCTCCACGGGCGCGCCGGCTCCACCCGCCTGGTCGAGCTGCACGGGAACCTGTTTCGCACCCGCTGCAGCGAGTGCGATCGCGAACCCTTCCGGGATGAGAAGTCCTACGCGGCCGGGCCCCTCCCACAGTGCGATCTCTGCCTCAAGCAGGGCCGAAGGGCGCTTTTTCGGCCCCACATCGTCTGGTTCGGCGAGATGCTCGATCCCGAAGACCTTCGCCGGGTCGACGAGTTCTTGGCCCGGCCGGCCGAGCGGCTGATCTTCCTGGCCGCGGGCACCTCGGGCGTGGTCTGGCCGGCGGCGGGGTTGGTCGACCTGGCGCGCCGGCGTGGCGCCCAGACCTGGCTGGTGAACGCCGAGCCGGCGGAGAACTCCTCGCGCTTCCACCACTTCATTTTGGGCAAGTCCGGCGAGGTGCTGCCTGGCTTGCTCGGGGTGGAATGAGGGGACCCTCACGCTGACCCTCTCCCGCTCGCGGGGAAGGGGGCCTTCGCTCAGTTGGCGTTGGCTGCGGGCTCCGGGCGCTCTTCGGGCTTGGCTTCGGCGGGCGCGCGCTTCATGCCGTAGCGCGAGGCGGCCGACTCCACGACCCGGCCGACGAGCTGGACGTAGCCCATGCCCCGGTCCTTGGCCGCCATCGCCAGCTCGCAGCCCTTCTCCAGATAGGGATTGGGATTCACCTCCAGCACGTACGGCTCGTTCGTCCGGGCGTCGATCCGCACGTCGACACGGGCGTAGTCGCGCTGCTTGAGGGCCCGGAAGGCGAGCAGGGCGGCGCGCTCCACTCTCGCCTTGACGTCATCGGAGAGATCGCGGGCCATCACCAGGTGCGGAGAGCCGGGGGTCTCCGGGCCGAACTTCACCTCGCGGTCGGAGATCTTCGGCCGCTTCTCGTCCCAGTCGCCCCAGTTCAGCTCCACGATGGGGAGGATCTCCGGCTTGGTCGTGGTGCCCAAGACCCCCACGTACACCTCGCGCCCGTCGATGAACTCCTCCGCCAGCGCCTCGTCTCGGAACTCCCGCCGGATTTCCCTCACCCGCTTGGTCAGCTCGTCCCAGTCCTTCACCAGCGAGTGCCGGGTGATGCCCAGCGAAGCGTCCGACCTCGCCGGCTTGACGATCAGCGGGAAGCTCATCCGGCCGTTCGTCTCGAAGGTCTCTCCGTCGAAGGTGGCGAAGGTGGGCGTGGGCACCTGGTGGTAGCCGAGCAGCTGCTTGGTGAGGATCTTGTCCTGGGCGAGGAGGAGCCCGGCGGTTCCCGAGCCGGTGTGCCTGACCTGGGCCATCTCCATCAGCGCGGCGACGTTCACCTCCATCCGGTAGTCGTCGGCGAAGGTCTCGCAGGCGTTGAAGACCAAGTCGGCCCCGCTGCGTTCGATCTCGAGGAGGATGTCGGACACCCGGTCGTGCACTGCGATGGTGACCGCCTGGTGCCCCAGCTCGATCAGCGCCTCGGCCAACTGCGGCACCACCGGATCCAACGGCTCGCCGCTCGGCTGGTAGTGCAGGACGGCGATCTTCATCGCAGGCACGCCGGTCGGCATGGCCGTGAATTTACGCCAGCTCATCGCGGAAATCGAAGGCGAGGCGCGCCCGCGCCTTCACTCTTTTCGAAACCACCCAAGGCGCGCGCGGAATTCCGCGCTGAGGCGCGAGAATGGCCGGGCAATCGGTGTCCGGGCCCTTACTCCACCTCGAAGAAGCGGTCGGTGTAGAGGTAGTTCATCGCCAGCGCGGTGAGCAGCGAGGTGAGCCGGGTCAGGTACTCGCGCGTCTTGTCGATCTGCACCGTGAGGCCGAGCGAGGTGGTGCGCTCGAGCAGGTGGTCGAGCACGCTGCGCACCACCGGCCGGCTCACCCCGGAGTAGTGGGTCACCGCCTGGACCAAAGACTGCCGCTCGGCGCGGATCAGGGTCTCCGCCTTGGCGGGGGCGATTCCCGGTGGCTCGAACAGGTGGAGCAGGTCCTGGTCCAGGTGCTCGCCCATCTGGAGGTCGACCTTCTCCTCGAGGGCCCGCTGCCGGTAGTGGTCGAGCACCGTCTCCTCCATGTCGTCCACGTCGAGGTCGATGGAGGTGAGCTGGACCACCGGCCCGGCCCGGCCGAGCCGCTCGGCGGCGCCCTGCACGTAGGAGAGCTTCTTGAGCGCCCCCCAGCCCCGGTAGCGCTCCGCCCACTCGCAGTCCGGAGTCAGCCACACCGCGAAGGTCTCGGCGAAGTCCTCGTCCGGGTGCTTCTGCGCATACCACCCGGAGATGTGCACCACGTACTTCCGGGAGAAGGGCTGGGGCTTGTAGTCCTCCCGGTAGGGCTTGGTGTAGTCGCCGAACAGCTTCCGCCAGTCCTCGGTCTCGTACAGCTTGTAGCCGTAGTTGAAGCAGTGCCCCGCCTCGTGGCGGAGGTACATCATGATCTCCCGCTCGCTCTCCGGTCCCCCGCCCAGCTCCGCCTCGATCGAATGGAGGTTGGGGTCGGCCAGGTAGAAGGGAATGCCGATCACCGGCACCCCCGAAGGGCAGCCCCATTGATCCGAGAGGTAGCACTGCGGCCTCATCGAGAGGCCCCGCCCTTCCAGCTCTCCGTAGAGCTGGTGGATGTACTTCTCCAGCGGGGTGTCGGCGAGGTGTAGCTTGAGGTCCTTGATCCTCGCCTGAAGCAGCGTCTGGCTCTCCGGAGGAAGAGCCTCGCCAAAGCGCGGCTCCGCCAGCTTCTCGCGGAACACCACCGGGCTGGGAGTCGCGGGCGTCATCGCTGCCTCGAACCGGCGGCAGTCTATCGAAAGCCACCAACGCGTAAATGCGGTCCCCCGTTCCCTCCGGCAAGCCCAAGAAAGCCAAGCAATTGCGCCATGTTGTAAATGGCATCGACAGGTGGGTAGATGTAGGAGTGCCGCTAAGCGGCCTCGGAGGCGGCCGCTGGCAGGGCTTTAGCCCTCCGGGCAGCTATTCGAAGACGGGGATGTCTTCGCCGCCCGGCTTCTTCTTCGGCGAGCCGGAGGGCTTGCCGGCAGGGCTGCGCGCGGGCTCGAGCTGCACCTCCAGGGTCTCGTCCTTGGAGAGCTGGAAGGACCGGGCGAGCTCGGCGTGGCCGGCGAGCTGGAAGCGAACGGTGTGGACGCGGTCCTTGGGCCACTTTCTTTCGAGGGGCGTCTTGCCCAGGACGACGCCGGCTTCGTCGAGGACGGCGGCGCCTGAGGGCGTGGACAAAAGGCGGACGTTGACCTCCTCCGCGGGCCCGGCTCGGTCTTGGGGCGGCAGGGGAGGCTGGGGCGCAAGAACCGGTTCGGCGACGATCGGCTGGGGAGGCTTCGCCTCCGCCTCACCGGAGCCGCGGAGCTTCCAGTACCCAGCTCCGCCTACCGCCAGCCCGGCGAGGGCAGCTCCCGCGAGCAGCAGCTTCCCGGAGCGGCGCGGTGCCGCGGTTGCGGAAGCCGAACCCGAGCCCTTGGCGGAGGGGATCTCTCCGGCGGTGGGGCGCCGGCCGGCGGTGAGGGCGTCCGCCTCCGGGGAGACGATCACCTTCGAGCTGGGACGCGCTTTGGATGGGCTGGAGGGAGTTGCCTGGCCGCGGGCTCGGCCCTGGAGGGTCTGGGCGTTGGCGCCGGAGTGGGAGCCGCTTCCGGGCTCCTTTCCTTCCAGCGCCGGGTTGCCGGGGACCACGTCGAGCGCCTCGTCGGTAAGGCCCTCCACCGCGGCCTTCATCTCGGCGATCAGCTCCTCGGCGGTCTGGTAGCGGTCCTCTTTCTCCCGAGCCATCGCCTTGCGGGCGAATTCGTCGACCGCCTTGGGCACCGGCGCGCCCTTGCGATGGGTGCCGACCGGCGGCACGGTCTGGGTGAGGGCGGCGTTGAGCGCCTTGCGCACGGTGTTCGCGCCGAAGGGCGAGGTGCCGGTGAGGCAGTAGTAGAAGACGCCGGCGAGCGAGTAGAGGTCGCTCCGCTGATCGACCGTCTCCCCGCCCGCCTGCTCGGGAGGCATGTACTGGGGTGTCCCGAGCACCTGGCCGGTGGAGGTGAGCTGTTCGTCCTCGTCGGCCTCGAGCGCCTTCACCAGCCCGAAGTCCAGCACCTTGACGAAGTCCTGCCCGTCGAGGCTCTGGATCATGATGTTGTGCGGCTTGAGGTCCCGGTGGATGACGTTCTGCTTGTGGGCGTGGGCGAGGCCCTTCGCCGCCTGCTCGATCACTCCCACCGATCGCCGAAGCGACATCGGGCCGTCGCGCTTGACGATCTGCTTGAGGCTCTCGCCCTCCAAAAGCTCCATCACGTAGTAGCAGGTGCCGTCCTCGGTCCGGCCGAAGTCGAAGATGGTGATGATGTTCGGGTGGCGGAGCCGGCTGGCGATCTCGGCCTCGCGCCGGAAGCGCTCGAAGAACTGGGGCGCGGCGGCCAGCGCGGGGTGCAAGGTCTTCACCGCCACCGGCCGGTGGACCGAGGTCTGGATGGCCTCGAAGACCATCCCCATGCCCCCTTGTCCCAGAATGGCCTCCACCTGGTAGCGCCCGTCGAGCACCTTGCCCACGAGCTCCGAGGCGAGGCCGGGGCACATGTGCTCGGGGCCCTTGGTGCTGCCGCAGGCGCTGCACGGCTCGTAGGCCATCGCGCCGAGTATAAGCCCAGAATTCGCAGCACGGCTTGCAGGGACTCGCCCCAGGCGGAACCTCGCGTAGAGTGGAGCCTGGCCGTTGGAGGCAGCATGCGGAAAAGCAGCGCGATGGCACTCGCCGCCCTGGCGGCGCTGGTCGCCTGCGGTCCCCGCCAGCCGGGTCCGCGGCCGGGCGAGGTGCTGTTCTGGAGGGTCACCTCTTCGGAGGTGTCCTTCGTGGAGTGCACCGACGACCCCGGCTTCCGCGACCAGCTCAAGCCAGTGGCCATCGACGAGAACACCTACCTCATCTACCGGGTGGAGAAGGACGGCCGGCGGGCCACCGCGCTCAGCTGCGAGAGCTTCAGCGCCGCGAGCTGCTCCGACCATCCCTCGGGCATCGTCTACGAGGTGGCCGGCAACGAGCTGTTCTACTCGCGCGAGACGAAGGACCCGATCGGGACCGGGGGCTGCATGCTCCAGGACGCCCAGTCGTGGGTGCTCACCGACAAGGGCGTGACGCTGGAGATGGTCGCCTCCCACGTGCTCGGGCTGGTGGACAGCCCCACCGACTGCGAGTCCCTGGAGGCGCAGGTGAAGCGCCAGTCGCCCAACGGGCTGGGGGTGCAGGGCTGCATCGTCCGCTTCACCCTCGGCGCGATGCTGAGGTGAGGCGACCTGATGCTTGCGCACCGTGGGCGCCCCGCGGGTCATGCGGGTGCAGCTCACCCAGGAGGGAGCCACACATGACGAAGACGTTCCTCGCCGCCTCGGCGGCCGCGGCGCTGTTCGCCGGGCCCGCCTACGCGGCCGACTTCAAGTGCTCGGGTAACCGGGTCGAGAAGAGCGGCAGCACCCAGTACACCCTGCGCATGTCCTCGGACGAGATCGTGGTGGAGAAGGGCGGCTCGACCAAGGGCAAGTCGGTGCGGCGCGGCAGCAAGTGGTACGTGGAGATCGGCGGCAGCACCCAGGCCACCTTCGAGAACGGGAAGATCGAGAAGGGCGGCTCGAGCTGGGCGAGCGTCTCCGACGCGCAGCGAGTCTACGACTGCCCGGGCGACATCGCGGCCACCCTCTGGGTCTTGCGGCAGAAGGGCGTGCTGTAGCTAGCCGGCGCGGCGGCGCTTCTTGTCTCGGCGCGACGGGCGGTCCTCGGGCTTGTCGTCCTTCGCGGTCTCGCTCGCCGTGGCGGCCAGCGGCAGGGGAAAAGGAGCGGCTGCGGCGCCCGGCATCGGCGTGCCCTCGGGGGCGGGCGTCTCCACCGGGGCCTCGGTCGGGATCGACGGCAGCCGGATGATGAACGTCGAGCCCTCGCCCACCTTGCTCTGCACCGAGACGTTCCCCCCGTGGTTCTTCACGATGCGCTGGCAGATGGCGAGCCCCAGGCCGGTTCCCTTTTGCTTGGTGGTGAAGAACGGCACGAACAGGTGCGGCTGCTGGTCCAGGGGAATGCCGGGGCCGTTGTCCGAGACGTGCACCTCGACGGTCTCGTTGCCCCTAAAGTCGCTGAAGCGTTCGGGCCGCTGCGTTCGCACGGTGATCTTCCCGGGCTTGGCGCCGAGCGCCTGCAGGGCGTTCTGAACCAGGTTGATCAACACCTGCTTTAGCTGCTCGGCGTCGGCGTCGATCCGGTTCAGCGCCTCCGCCAGCTCGACCTTCAGCTCCACGTGCTTGGGGATGTCGTTCTGGATGAGGCGAGCGGTCCGGGTGACCACCTCGTTCAGGTCGGTGGGCCCGAAGGTCTGCTTGAGAGGCCGCGCGTAGTCGAGGAAGGCGGACACCACCCCGTTCAGGCGGTTCACCTCCTCGACGATCACCTCGAGGAACTCGCCCTCCTCGCCGGGCAGCCGCCAGGGATCCAGGCACTGGGCGGCGCCTTTGATCGCCCCGAGCGGGTTTCTGATCTCGTGCGCCAGGCCGGCCGCCATCTCGCCCAGCGCCGCCAGGCGGTCCCGCTCGCGCATCTTCTCGTAGAGCTTGGAGTTCTCGATCACCGTCGCCAGGTGCTCGGTGATGTCCAGGATGGCGGCGATCTCGTCCGAGGCGTAGGCCTCGGGGACCCGCTCGTCCCAGAGGTTGAGGAAGCCGAGCACCCGGTCGTTCCCCAAGAGCGGCACGCTGATGCCGGCCTTCATCTGCTGCATCGCCGCCTTGGTGTCGTTCAGGCGCCTGAGCTCGTCGCGGATTCGCTTGCCCTCCGGCGGCTGCTGTCTCAGCTCGGTGATGCGCCGCTCCAGGTTCTCGAGCAAGAGCGCCTTTTGCCCTCCCGAGACCGCCGCCTGCAGGCCCCGGGCCGAGCCCATGTCGAGGAACTGCACCGGCTGGGGCCCGCGGTGCTCCAGAAGGCGGTAGCCAGGCCGGTCCTCGGCGAGCAAGTACACCGAGGCGTGGGTCACCCGGCGGGTCTCGTGGAAGGCGTCGAGCACGGTGGAGGCGAGCTCGGCCACCTCGATCACGTTGGGCATTCGCGCCCGGAGCTGTCCGAGGTGCTGCAAAAGCTCGTACCGCTCGCGGAAGAAGATCGCCACCACCTGCTCCTCGACCTTCGCCCGCAAAGGCTCGAGCAAGATGAGCATCACGAAGGCCGCCACCGTGGTGTTGAAGAGGAACAGCGAGGGGTTGTCCTCGACCCAGGCGGTGAGCACCGCGAAGACCGCCGCCAAGATCACCGCCAGCACCGCCTGGGAGGCGATCTTCCCCAACAGCTCGTGGAGGTCCATCAGCCGCAGCCGGAGCAGCGTCTGGGAGAGGAAGAAGAGGTAGAGGGTGGAGATCACCGGCCCGAGCGTGGGCACCGGCACTCCGAAGCGAGTGAGGAAGTCCAGGCCGGCGAAGACGATCGCCGCCCCCGCCCCGATGGCCAGGTACATCAGCCGGGCCCGCTCGATGCGCGAGTCGGCCTGCCGCGCCTTCCCGAGCAAAAGCGACACCGAGATGCCCAGGGTCGCCAGGACCCACGCCGAGACCGACACCCGCGCCCAACCCCTCTCGGCGAGCGGGGTGGCTCCGACGGCGAGCCCCAGCACCGCGGAGAGCAGCGCCAGCCGCTTCCCCCAGCGCACCGCCTTGGGGCTCACCCCGAGGAACTCGAGGAAGAAGTTGATCGCCGCGGAGGGGACCAAAGCCCCCAGCACGATGTTCGACCCCAGGGCGATCCGCCCCCAGGCCCCGCTGGAGGCCCCCGAAAGCCCGTAGAGGAACTGGGAGAGGTAGAAGCCGCCGACGGACAATGCGAAGATCGCGTACAGCGTGACCACTCGCGGACGGCCGGGCCGGAGCAGCATGGACACGCCCAACGCGAGACCTACGATCGCGGCGAGCAGGGCGCTCTGAGTGCGAATGTCCACGGAGTACCGAACGAGTCTATCCGGTTTCGCTCTCCGAGGCCGGTGGCCCCCGAGGGAGCCGGCCGCTGCCTGCTCGATGGTGCATGCAGCGGCGCTCCTCGCCGTGTCCCTCTCCGCCTTGGGGCCCGAGCCTGCGGACGAGCGCCCCCTGGAGGCGATTCCCGACGCGGGCCGGCCTTTCTCCGCGGCCGACCTCTCGCCCTACTTCGGAGAGGGCCTCCCTGCCCAGGCCAAGGCGGAGTTCGACCGGGGCCGCTACGAGAAGGCCCGCTCGCTCCTCGACCGTTCGCTCGCCAAGGGGCCGCGCCCTCCGCACACGCGCTACCTCCGCGCCCTCGCTGCGCTGCGCGCCGAGGAGCACGCCCTGGCCGCCGCCGAGATGGGCAGGCTCGCGAAGGATTACCCCCCGATGCGCGAGCGGTGCCTCACCCACGCTGGGGTTTCGAACGAAGAGCTGGGCCGATTCGACGAGGCCGCCGCGCTCTTCGCCCAGGTGCCGGAGCAATCGAGGCTCTATCCGGACGCCAGGCTCGGGCTCGCCCGGGCCCTTCGACGCAAGAAGGACCTCGCCGGTGCGGAACAGGCCCTCTCTCTCCTGGGCCAGAGCGCCGCGCCGCCGTGGGGTCGGGACGTGGCGGCCGAGGCGCTGATCGCCCTGGCAGACCTCTCCCGGGACCGAAAGGACCTCAAGGCCGAAAAGGAAAACCTCCTCCGGCTGTGGTCTGTCCACCCTCTGTCGCCGTTCGCTTCGCAGGCCGAGCGGAGGCTGGGCGGCGCGGGGAAGATCCCGGTCGAGGCCAAGGTCGCGCGCGGGGAGCTCCTGGTCGAGGCGCACCGGAACGCCCGAGGGATCGAAGTGCTCGCGCCGCTGCTCAAAAAGCTCAAGCTGCCCGCTCCGCTGGCCTGCCGCGCCCACTTCTCGCACGGCAAAGGGCTCCGGAAGGAGCGGCGGCACACCGAGGCCGCCCTTGCCCTGGCCCCGGTGGTGGCGAAATGCCGGGAGCCGGAGCTCCGCGCACGGGCGCTCTACGTGCTCGGCTCCTCGCAGTCCATCATCGCCCACGCGCAGGCCGCCCAGACGTACGAGGCCCTCTCGCGCGAATACCCCGGCAACGCGCTGGCCGACGACGCGCTCTTCTACGCCGCCGACGTCTACCTGAAGCAGGGCGACGAGAAGAATGCCCTCGCCCACCTGGCCGAGCTGGCCGAGCGCTACCCCGAGGGCGACTTCTTCGCCGAGGCGCTGTTCAAGGCCTCCTGGATCCACCGCGCCGCCGGCCGCGCGGAAGAGCAACTGGGACTTTTGGGGCGCATCGAGAAGCAGTTCGCCGCCGCCGAGGAGAGCTACGAAGTCGAGCGGGCCCGATACTGGAGGGCTCGCACCCTGGAGGGCCGGGACGAGAAGCTCGAGGCGGCGCAGCTTCTCGAGGCCATCGCTCTGGGGCACCCGGCCACCTATTACGGACTTTTGGCCAGGGAGCGGCTCTCCCGGCTGGACCCGCCCCGGGCGGCTTCCGTGGAGAAGGCGCTGGTGTTCCCGCGGCCCGAGGGAGGGCCATGGCCGATCTTTGCCGGACCCTTGGGGGAAGATCCGCACTTCCTCGCCGGGTTGGAGCTGTTGCGCCTGGGCTTCCCCGACGCCGCCTCGCTCGAGCTTCTGGCCATCGCCCGCGGCGTGCTGCCGCCCGAGTCGATCCGGCTCTTGGTGCACGCGCTCGCCGCCGCCGGGGACGCCCGGGGCGCCCACGCCGTCGCGAGGGTGTCGCTGCGCGGCGATCTGAGCGGGCCGATCACCCCCGAGGCGCGACCTACCTGGGAGGTGGCCTACCCCAACGCCTTCCGCGGGCTGATCGAGAAGCACTGCAAGGAGAACGAGCTGGATCCCGACCTGCTCCAGGCCCTGATGCGCGAGGAGAGTGCGCTCGATCCGAAGGCGCTCTCCTGGGCCGGCGCCATCGGGCTCACCCAGCTCATGCCTTCCACCGCTGCGTCGGTGGCGCGGCGGCTCAAGATCAAGAAGGTCACCACCGAGCTCTTGCTCGAGCCGGACTTCAACATCCGGCTCGGCGCCGCCTACCTCGGCGGACTGCACAAGCGCTACGGCGGAACCAAGCCCTTCATGCTGGCCGGGTACAACGCGGGCGAGACCTCCGTCGACAAGTGGAGGCGCGAGCGGCCGGACGAGGAGCTCGACGTCTGGGTGGAGAACATCCCGATCGCCGAGACCCGCGGGTACGTGAAGCGAGTCCTTCGGAGCTACAACACCTACCAGCTCCTCTACGGCCGGGACGCCGGGGCGATCGCCGGCCGCCGGTGACGGCGAGGCAGTGCTAGGCTCGGTGGCGAGCGCCATGGAAGATGCGAAAAAGAACGCGCTCCTGCGCACACTTCCCTCCATCGACGAGTTGCTCTCGCGCCCGTCCCTGGCCGCGCTGCTTGCCCCGCTGCCGCGACCGCTTTCCCTTGCGGCCTTGAGGCGGGCGGTGGAGGGGGCACGCGCGCGGCTGCTCCGCGGCGAGGAGGCGGGCTTCCAGGACGATGACGTCCGCGCCGCGCTGGCCGAGTTGAGCAAGCCCAACTTGCGACCGGTGTTCAACGCCACCGGGGTGGTGCTGCACACCAACCTCGGTCGGGCGCCGCTCGCCGCGAGGGCCGCGGAACGGGTGAGGGAGATCGCCGTCTCCTACTCCAACCTCGAGTATGACCTGGACGAGGGCGAGCGGGGGAGCCGCTATGCCCCGGTGGTGGGCCTCTTGGTGGAGCTGACCGGCGCCGAGGATGCGGTGGTGGTGAACAACAACGCCGCGGCGGTGCTCCTGGTGCTGGCCTCGTTGTGCGCGGGGCGCGAGGCGATCGTCTCGCGCGGCGAGCTGGTGGAGATCGGCGGAGGCTTCCGCATCCCTGAGGTGATGCGGCAGTCCGGCGCGCTCCTCGTCGAGGTGGGCACCACCAACCGCACCCGTCCAGGCGACTACGCCGCTGCCATCGGGCCGCAGACCGGCCTCTTGGTGAAGGTGCACCGCTCCAATTTCGCCGTGGTCGGCTTCACCGAGGAGGCGACCGCCCGGGAGCTGTCCTCGCTCGGCAGGGAGCGCGGCGTCCCGCTGTTCGAGGACCTGGGCTCAGGGTGCCTGGTGATGATGGCGGCCGAAGGGCTGACCTCCGAGCCGACGGTCAAGTCGGCGATCTCGGCGGGGGCCGACGTGGTCACCTTCTCGGGCGACAAGCTCCTCGGCGGGCCTCAGGCGGGGATCATCGTGGGGAAGAAGGAGCTTCTGGCGAAGGTTCGAAAACACTCCCTGAACCGGGCGGTGCGGGTGGACAAGATGACGGTCGCCGGCCTCGAGGCGACGCTCGAGCTCTACCGGGACGGGCGGCTCGACGAGCTGCCGGTCTACCGGCTGCTCGTACAGCGGCCGGAGGAGTTGCAGCGGCGCGCCGAGCGTCTTTGGGAAGCGTTGGCGGAGAAGGGAGTGAGCACCCGCGTCGTGGCGACCGTGTCCCAGGTGGGCGGCGGGGCGATGCCGCTCGCCGAGCCGAGGTCGTACGCCTGCGCGCTTGGCTGCCGCTCGCCGCAGGCTTTGCACGAGCTGTTGAGGGCCGGCAGTCCCCCGGTGGTGGCCCGGGTGGCGGAGGAACAGCTCTTGCTCGACGTACGCTGCCTCACCGAGGATGATGTGGCGCCCGTGGCCCAGGCCGTCGCCGCCGCCACCAGAGATTCGTCATGTTGAACACGGCTGTCCTCGTCCTCAACCGCCACTACCACCCGGTGCACGTCACTTCGGTGCGGCGGGCCTTCTCGCTCCTCTACCAGGGAGTGGCGAGGGCGATCGACGAGCAATACCGCCTCTACGAGTTCGCGGACTGGGCGGAGCTGTCCGCCGCCGACCACGACAGCATCAAGACGATCGACCGGCGCATCAGGGTGCCGCGGGTCCTGGTCCTCTCCGCCTACGAGCATCTCCCGCGGGGGAGGGTGCGCTTCTCGCGCCTCAACATCTACGCCCGCGATCACGACACCTGCCAGTACTGCGGCCTGCAACTCCCCCGCGGCGAGCTGAACCTCGACCACGTGGTTCCCCGCGCCCAGGGAGGAAAGACGAGCTGGGAGAACGTGGTCTGCTCCTGCGTCGAGTGCAACCTGCTCAAGGGGGGGCGCACCCCGGAAGAGGCCGGCATGAAGCTGCTCCGGAAGCCGGCCCGCCCGCGCTGGACCCCTCTGTTCCGCGGCGCCATAAGGCGCGTCACCTACCGCGAGTGGCTGCCCTTCATCACCCTGGCCGACGCCTCCTACTGGAACGTCGAGCTGAAGGCGGAGTAGGGCGCCCTCCCACAGTCTGGTCCTGGATAGGCCCCACGCCCAGGAAGTGATACTTGGTGGGAGGTGGTTTGTCGACACGGCCGATCCGTGGAGAGATGATTCGGTCCGGGGCCGGGTCGACGCAGCGATCTCGGTGAGGAGCCTACCCGATGCCTGAGAGGGCGCTTGCTGGGGCAGCCGTGGTCGCGCTCGTCGTGGCCTTCGCCGGGTGCGCGCAGTGCGGAGGCGTCGTCGGGGGCGGCGACCAGCCCGATAGCGCCGAGGACGGCGGGGCAGATGACGGCGGGGGAACCGGAGGAGGCGCAGGCGGAGGATCCGGCGGTGGAGCCGGAGGAGGCTCCGGGGGCGGTGCTGGCGGCGGGGCGGGTGGAGGAGCCGGCGGGGGCGGCGGGGGGAGCGTGGACGGCGGAGGAGTGCCGGGCGATGGCGGCACCCCGGTCCCCTTGCCGGACGGCGGTGTCTGCTACACCGCTTCCTGCGAGGGAAAGGTGTACGCCTGCGGCAACTGCCTGGACGACGACGGCGACGGCAAGGTCGACTCGCGGGACCCCGACTGCCTGGGGCCGTGCCACAGGCGGGAGGACAGCTTCGACCTCGGCATCCCCGGCGGGGGCCACGGCAACTGCGACTCGATCGAGTGCTACTACGACTCCGACACCGGCGGCGGGAACGATCGGTGCGAGTACGATCTCCGCTGCGATCCGCTGGTCCCCGATCCGCAGTGCCCCTACAGCGGCGCCGGCGTGGGCGCCAACCCGAACTGCCCCGCCACCCAGCCACAGCTCTGCCAGAGCGTGTGCCTGCCGATCACCCCGAACGGCTGTGACTGCTTCGGCTGCTGCACGGTGACGCTCCTGGACGGCGGCACGCGCGACATCTTCCTCGATTCGGACCCCGTGAACCTCTCCTGCACGCTGGCGACCGCGGGAGATGCGAGCAAGTGCAAGTCGTGCACGCCGAATCCGAGCTGCCTCAAGACCTGCGGCACCTGCCAGCTCTGCCTGGGGAAGACGCAGCTTCCGCCGGAGTGCACTCCCACCGTGGATGGCGGCATCACCCTTCCGGACGGCGGGACCGAGCAGCGTTGCCCCGGAGGCGAGCAGCCGTGCGGGTTGCCCACCGACCCGGCGTGTCCTCCCAACTACTTCTGCCTCACCGGATGCTGCGTCACCATCGGATGACTTCCAGGCGAGCGGGTGGCCAAGGCCCGCGTGCGTGAAGGAGAACAGGGCATGAGCAAGTCAGCGCTGCTCGTCTTCGTGGCTGCCGCTGTCGTGGGCTTTTCTTTCGCCGCTTGCAACTGCCAGCCTCCAGGGACCGGGACCGATGGCGGCGACGACGGAGGAGGCGGTGGAGACGGCGGCGCAGGCGGAGGCGGGGGCGGCGAGCTGCCGGACGGGGGCAACTGCGTGGGCGCGGGATCTCCGTGCGATCCGAACAAGCCTTGCTGCGGGGGGAGCTGCCAGGGCTCGGTGTGCACCTCGAACACCTTCTGCCGAGGGGCCGGCGGTGCGTGCGGCACCAACACCGACTGCTGCAACAACCGGTGCGTGAACAGCGTCTGCGCGAGCCAGGGCTGCATCGACATCGGAGGGGCGTGCGGCGCGAACGGGGACTGCTGCACCCAGACTTGCAGCGGCACCTCTTGCGCGGCGATCCCAGGGGGCGGCGGGACCTGCAAGGTGCTCGGCCAAGCTTGCGCTGCGGCCAACGAGTGCTGCTCCACCAACTGCCAGGGCGGCACTTGCATCAAGGCCTACTACTGCCAGGCGAACGGCGACGTCTGCAGCAAGAACGACGAGTGCTGCGGCCGGGTTTGCTCGGCCAACGACGGGGGGGCGGGCCGGTGCCTGGTCGTCACCGGCGGCGGCGGCGGCGGCTGCACCCAGGAGGGAAACCCCTGCTCGGGCGGGTCCACCTGCTGCTCGCGGATCTGCTTCGACCCCGGTTCCGGGGCCCCGGTCTGTCTGCCCGCCGGCGGCTGCCGCCTCACCGGGACTTTCTGCGACGTCGCGCAGTCGTGCTGCGGCGGAGGCACCAACCCCAACGGCACCGTCAAGTGCGTCGTCAACCGCTGCGACAACGGCCAGGCTTGCAACCCGGTGGGAAACATCTGCGGGGCGCCGGTGCTGCCCGACGGAGGGAAGATCCCCGCCTCCCAGGACTGCTGCGATGGCAAGAAGGAGGTGTGCAAGCTCGACTCCTCCGGGATTCCCCGTTGCTTCGGCGGCTGCCCCTCCGGGACTTGCGATCCCGACGGCGGCTGCCCCACCGGCTACACCGGACAGGAGCCGTGCTGCATCCAGGCGGGCGGCGCCTGCCAGTTCAAGGACCAGTGCTGCAACGGCGCTCCCTGCGTGCCGGGAGCGGACGGCGGCCTGGAGTGCACCGTCAACGTCTGCAAGCCGGTGGGCGCCGAGTGCACCCAGACCAGCGAGTGCTGCGCGGGGACCGAGTGCCTCCCCACCTCCGAGCTGACCAAGGCCTGCCAGCGGCCGGTCGACGCCGGGTTGCCCGGGGCGGACGGCGGGGGAGGCTCCGATGCCGGCACCCCTTGCAAGCCGAACGACGCCGGCTGCACCGGCCCCGCCGAGTGCTGCTCCCAGCTTTGCCTGAACAGCACGTGCCAGACCCCGAAGCCCTGCCAGCCTCAGGGCGCCGTCTGCACCACCACCGCCGACTGCTGCAGCGGGACGAGCTGCGTCATCCCCGCCGGCCAGAGCACCGGCACCTGCCAGGCCGCCGTTTGCTCCGGAGGCGGACAACCGTGCACCACCACCGCCAACTGCTGCACCGGGCTCATCTGCGTGGATGGCAACGGCCTGCCTTGCTCCGGCGCCGCGGCGTGTACCTGCAACGTGGTGGTGAACTAGGAGCGTCGAGGGGCGAGTCGGGTCGTGGTACCGTATTTCCGTTGGCCCCCGGCGCGATGAAGCCCTTCCGCGAACGCTCCTACTACGAGCTTTTGGAAGTGCCGGTCTCCGCCAAGGCCCCGGAGATCCGCGCTGCCTACGAACGCCTCTGCCACGCCTACGAATCCGAGGCTGCCGTGCCCGCCGGTCCCGACGGTGAGCTCGATCTCCAGCAGATCCGCGAGCTCTTGCTCGAGGCCGTGGAGATTCTCTCGGATGACGACCTCCGCGCCGAGTACGACCAAACCCTCAGCGTCCAGCCGCCCGACAGCACCGCCGAAGAGCCCCGCGCTGCCGAAGAGCAGGAATCCAGACAGCTCGCCATGACCGAGCTCATCTCGGGAGCAGAAGCGGTCCACTCCACCTTCCCCGGCTACTCGGTCTCCTACGTGCCCCATTCCCCTCACCCCCAAGAGGCCAGCGAAACCTCGAATGGCCCCCCTCCCGCCGAGCCCCCCGCCGCCCAGGCCCGGCCAAAGCCTTCGCGAACCGCCGAGACCGCCGTCGCCCAGCCAATCCCCGAGCCGCAGCCGGAGCTCGACCAACCGCGCCCGCCACGGCCGTCGCCCCAGCGGCCCGTCGAACGCGCCAGAAAGCCCGCACAGCCCGAGCTGGAGATGGCCCCGGAAATCTCCCAGGAGGGCGCCATCGGAATCGCCGAGGCCGCCCTGGCCCAGGTCTCCGCACGCATCCGCGAGCGGCCCCCGCCTCCGCCTCCCCCGGAGTCGCGCGCCAAGCCGATCGAGATTCCCTCCGACGCCGAGTTCACCGGAGAGCTCCTTCGCAAGGTCCGCCAGAGCAGGGGCCTGAACCTCGGCCAGCTCGCCGAGCGCACCCGCATCGCCGCCCGACACCTCGAGAACATCGAGGCCGACCACTACGACGCGCTCCCCGCCACCGTGTACCTCCGCGGGATCCTGATGAGCGTCGCCCGCGAGCTGGGACTGGACCCACTCCGTGTCTCGAAGAGCTACCTGGCGGTCGTCGCCACCCGGAAGAAGTAGCCCTACCAGCCAAAGGTTGACGAAGGAGGCAGCCGGCCCTACAAAGGCCCCGGAATGACAGAAGAAGAAAAGATGAAGGCGATGCGGCTGGCCCGAGCCATCGCCTCGGACATCTCGCTCTACAACGAACAGAAGATCGTCAAGGGGATCGAGCAGGACAACCTCTTCGACGTCCTCAAGGAAGAGATCGAAGAGGGCCGCGAGCTGTACAAGAGCCGCGTCAGCGCCGAGATCTTCGCCCAGACCAACTTCTTCGAGCGGGCAATCGTGGACGTCGTGGTGCGCCCCAAAGGCCACGTGAGGTCGAGGATCTGGTAGGCACGCCCGACGGCGGCGGCGTCACCCTGCTGACCCACCGCGTCCCCAGCGAGGCCCGCGGCGAACGGCTGGACCAGCACCTCTCGTCCGTCACCGCCGGGCTCAGCCGCTCCAAGCTCAAGTCACTCGCCGACGACGGGCGCATCCTCGTAGGCGGCCGGCCGGCCAAGGCCGCCCTCCGCCTCAAGGGAGGCGAGGAGGTCGTCATCCAGGTGCCGCCGCCCCCTCCCTCTCGCGCCGGCGCCGAGGAGATACCCCTGCGGATCCTCCACGAGGACGACGACGTCCTCGTGCTCGACAAGCCCGCCGGCATGGTGGTGCACCCCGCCGCCGGCAACTGGCGGGGAACGCTGGTCAACGCGCTCTTGTACAGGCTCGGCCGCCTCCCCGGCGCCCTCGAGCGGCCTGGCCTGGTGCACCGCCTCGACAAGGAGACCTCCGGCTGCATGGTGGTCGCCAAGACCGAGCCCGCCCTCCACGCGCTCCAGGCGGCGTTCAAGTCGCGCCGCGTGGAGAAGGTCTACCTTGCCTTGGCTCACGGCGCGCCCCCTCCGGAGAGGACGATCAGGACCCTCTTCGGCCGACACCCGGTTCACCGAAAGCGCTTCACCGGCAAGGTGAAGGTGGGGCGCGAGGCGGTCACCCACTTTCGCGTCCTAGAGCAACTCGGAGGGGCGGCGCTCCTCGAGGTCCGCCTCGAGACCGGCCGGACCCACCAGATTCGCGTCCACCTCTCCGAGGCCGGGCATCCCTTGCTGGGAGACGCCCTCTACGGCGGCAAAAGGCGGAAGGCAGACCCGGCGGTCCTTCGCGCCCAAGAAGAGCTGGGCCGGGTGGCGCTGCACGCCCTAAGGCTGTCCTTCGAACACCCTCGCACCGGGGCCCGGGTGTCCTTCGAGGCGCCGGTCCCCGAGGACTTCCAGCGGGCGCTCCGGGCGCTCCGGCACCGGGCGTGAGGCTCACACCCCTCCGATCGTCATCGCCTGCTGGCGGCGGGAGAGGATCTTCACCGGCTGGATGGCCATCACCCGCATGAAGACCTTCAAGAGCTCGGGATCGAACTTATTGCGCATCTCGGTCCACATCAGCATCAACGCCACCTCGGGCCCGTAGGCGTCGCGGAAGGGGCGCTTGGAGGTGAGGGCGTCGTAGGTGTCGCAGATGGCCAGGAGCTTCGCGTAGATGCTCAGGTTGCTCCTGGGGATGATCATCTGGATGCTGCCGTGGGCGTCGCGCACCGCGGTGCCGAACTCGGTCTTGTGCTCGAAGGTGGTGACCAGGCGCAACAGCGTGGCCCGGGTGATCATCTTCTCCTTCAAGATGCTCCGCACCGAGATCAGCGGCGCCTTCTGGATCAACGCCCGCTCGGAGGCGTCGAGCGCGCCGCGCTTGGTGGCCAGCTCCTCGGGGATGGTGGCCATCCCCGCATCGTGGAAGAGGGCGACGTAGCCCAGGTCGCGCAGCTGCGGCTTGGTGAGCCCCAGCTCGCAGCCGAAGACGATCGCCATCAGGCACACGTTGACCTGGTGGAAGACCACGTAGTCCGTCTCCCGCTTGAGGGTGGTCATCCCCAAGAAGTGCGTCCGGTGCTCGAAGCTGATGTCCACGAAGTCCTGCACGATCCGCAGCGCCCTGGAGGTGTTCAGCGGCTTCCCCGCCCGGATCGACTCCATGTACTTGGTGAGGAAGAAGACCGCCCGCGCGTAGACGGTCATCGCGTACTTCTTGCGGTCGATCTTCTGCTCACCCTCGTCCGCCTGGTCCAGCTTCTCCTTCATGCGGGACCACTTGGCGACCTTGATCGAGAGGAGCTTCCTTCCGGCGAGGCCGTCCTCGTCGGTGGCCGCGGTCTGCTCCTTGCTGAAGATCCAGACGAAGTTCTTCAGCTCCGGCACGGTGACCTGCCTGAGGAGCGTGAACCCGCCCATATCCTTCGACTTCATCTCGGCGATCAGGGTCCGGACGTTGTCCAGCGCCGAGAGGTCCACCTTCACCAGCATGTTGTTCAGGTAGAACGAATCCTTGATCGCCACCATCTCCACCCTCGACTCGGCGGCGATGATCCGGTTGATGGTCTCCTGCATCGCGGCCAGGGGCTTCTCGAACACCGCGTTGTCGGGGTCGTACATCTTCACCGACCGGACCAGCATGTAGAGGCCAGACACCAGCTGGCGGGCCAGCGACTGGAGCTTCTCGGAGTGCTCTCGCCCGAACTGGCTGATGTCCTCGTCGGCGTGGGAGGTGATCTTGATCTCGCCCATCGCCTAGGCCTCCGCCCCCTTCTCCTGGCCCTTGTCCCCGAGCAGCGCCTTCTTGTGGACGTACAGCGCGCGCCGCGCCGCCACCAAGAGCTCCGAGGGCTGGCTCTTGTCCTCCACCAGCTCCTGGAGGACCTTGTACGACTGGATGCTGCACGCCCCCTCGAGCCCTTGCACCGCGAGCAGCTTGTCCTCGAGCAACTTCTGCTTGTTGAACAGCGAGGGCTTGGTCTGCAGCACCTGGGTGAAGAGGGCGACCGCCCCTTGCTCCCCGGTGGCGCCCAGGGCGCGGTAGGCCGCCTGCTTCTCCTCCGCGGAGCGCTTCCCGAAGGAGGAGTCCTTCACTATCCGGGTGAGGTCCAGGTAGGCCCGCTCCCGGTCGAGGGTGGGAAGCAGCTTGAGTGCCAGCAGTCGCACCTGCTGCACCGAGTCGTTCAGGCACTCGGCGATCAGCTGGCGGGCCTCCCCGGTCCGCCCCTTGGCGATGATGCTCATCACCTCCAGCTTGATCGCGAGGTTCTTCGACTTGAGCACCGGACCGAACATCTTGATCCGCTGCGGGTGGTTGGCCTTCTCCAGGATGTAGACCATGTCCCGGATGGTCTGGGGGCGGTCCGAGCTGAGGCGGTTCACGTACGGCTCGGGGACCTCCCGGGCGAAGCCGGCCAGGACATCGCACAGGAGCGCGCGGTTCTCGGGGATCTCGATCGTCTCCAGCACCGCGAGCAGGGTCGGCGCGCAGATCGCGTCGAGCGCCTGCAGGTAGCGGACGATGTCGGCGGGAGACTTGGGCCGCGTGCCGCGGAGGATCTCGCCGATCCGGTTGAGGCGCTGCTCTTCGCCCATCTTGTTGGTGAACGCCTCGCGGATCCGCTTGATGACCTCGGCGTCTTCCTTCTGCTCCATCGCGCGGAGCTTGAGCACCACCTGGTTGATGGTGGAGAAGTCCTCCTGGATGAGCATGGCGTCGAGCAGCTGCACGAACATGTCCTCGAGCAGCGAGGGGTCCTCCACCCCTCCCTCCACCACCTGGAAGACCGCGTTCACCAGCTTGGGGAAGAGCCGCTGGGTCTCCTCCTCGAGGACGTCCTTCTGCACCTTCGCCTTGAGGGAGTCGTCGGCGGTCACCCCGGTGATCACCGCCCCGCGGATCTGCTCGATGCCGTCGAGCTGGGCGTCCAGGTCCTCGGTGGAGACCCGGGCGAAGCGGAGGTAGTCGTCGGACTCGGCCCGAAGCCGTCCCTGGAGGTAGTGGACGATCTTGTCCACTTCGACCTGGACCTCCTCCTCGGAGAACTCGTCCATCTTGAAGCCTTCGACCAGGATGTACTCGATGTGGTCGAGGCCGGCTTTCCAGAGCTGGGCGTTGACGTCCTCCGCGCCGCGCTCGGGGTCTGAGATGGCGATCAGGGTGAAGGTGACCAGCTCGTCCATCGACAGCTCGGGGCGGAAGACGAGCCGGCGGATCCCATCGCGGTAGAACTTGTAGGGGAGGGGGCTGTCCTCGCTGAACAAGGCCTGGCCGATGTGGTGGAAGTTCTGCGCCTCCACGGTGATGATCAGCGGCCCGTAAGCGGTGGTGTACTCGGTGAGCGCGTCGAGGGACTTCTGGAGGAACTCCGGGAAGCGCGCCTCGTTGTGGCGGTACATCCCGATTTGCTTGATGCCCTTGAGCAGGTGGAAGGTGAAGGTCTTGGCCAGCTCCACCTTCTGCCTGTTGACCGGATCCTCCATCGGATCGGGCCGGGTGCCCTCGGGGGGCTTGGCGGCTTTGGTCTTCTCGGCCGGTTTCGGCGCTGCGGGCATGGCTACAGAGAGAGTCTACCTCGCGCCATGCGGAAGGTTACTTCGGGGCCTTCTTCTCCTGCCGGGTGCCCACCCAGTAGAGCGCCGCGGCCATCAGGACGAAGGGGAGCATCGGCCACCAGGTGCCGTTCTGGGAAAGCGAGCCGAGCAGACGCGAGAGGTCGAAGGTGCTCTCGGCGTCGTAGAAGGCGATGAGCGACTGCATCACTCCGGCGATGGCTCCACCGGCGATCAGCCCTGACGCCATCAAAACGCCGGGCGAGAACTCCGCCTCGGCGGCGGTCTGCCCTCTCCGCTTGCGGTCCACCAGCCAGCGGGTGATGCCGCCGACGAAGATCCCTGCGGAGGTGGAGATGGGCAGATAGAGCCCCACCGCGAAGGGCAGCGAGGCCACGCCCACCAGCTCCATCATGAACGCCAGGAACACGCCGATCAGCACCAAGCCCCAGGGGAGCTTGCCGCCCAGCGTGCCGTCGATGATCAACCGGAAGAGCTGCGCCTTGGGCGCATCGAACTTCCAGAGGTCGGCGGTGGCGTAGGCCACCTCTCCCGAGTCGCTGACCAGGTAGCGGCCGGGACTCACCGCGCCCACCGCCGCCTTGAGGTCCACCACCTTGTAGGGAGCGCGATCAAGCCCCAAGTCGGTGGGCGCGTCGGCGGGCACCGCGAGCCTCTCGGTGAAGCTGCGCTTCTCCATCCGGAAGGGGTAGGTGCCGCACACCCCTGGGTCGACGAGGAACATGAGCTTCCCCGCTCCGTCGACCAGGTACTTCCCCCGGAGGGCGCCACCCACGTCCTCGCGGATGAAATGGACGCGATAGTCCTTGCCGTCGGGGCCCTTGGCCACCTCGTCGTTCGGCGACGCCGGCGCGGTGTACTCGGGGACGTCCACCGGCTTGTAGGTGGTGTGCCCGTCGTTGAGGACCTGCAGGGTGATCCCGATGAGCAGGGCGCTCACCACCACTCCCACCAGGATGGAAAGCTGCTGTGCCCGGGGCGTCGCCCCGACCAGGTAGCCCGTCTTCAGATCCTGGGAGATCGTCCCCCCGTTCGAGGCCGCCACGCACACCAGCGCCGCGGTGGTGAGCGCCATTGCCTTGTAGCCGACGCCGATCCAGCCGATCACCACGAACAGGCCACAGGTGATGAGTAGGGTGGCCACCGTCATCCCCGAGATCGGGTTCGAGGAGGAGCCGATCTCCCCGGTGATGCGGCTGGAGACGGTCACGAAGAAGAACCCGAACATCACGATGAGCAGCGCGGAGACCAGGTTGATGTTCAGCACCGGCGCCAGCCAGATCGCCACCGCGATCGCCAAAGAGCCGCCGATCACCACCTTCATCGGCAGGTCGCGCCTGGTGCGTGGAGTTGTCTCCACCTTCGCGCCCGCGCCCGCCCTCAGGCTCGAGAGGCCTCCTCGGAACGCCGAGAGGATGGTGGGAATGGCCCGGGCCAGCGCGATGAAGCCGCCGGTGGCGACCGCTCCGGCGCCGATGTACAAAACGTAGGCGTTGCGGATCTGCCCCGCGGTCATCTCGGCGATCCGCAGCCGCGTCTCCGGGTACATCGGCTCGGGCATCGAGTCGCCGAACAGGTGAATGAGCGGGATGAGGATGACGAAGGCCAGCGCGCCCCCGGCCATCATGTTGGCCGCCACCCTCGGGCCGATGATGTAGCCCACCCCGAGCATCGGCGGCGACACCTCGAAGGCCAAGGTGGCGCCCTTGAGCCGGCCCCAGAACGCCACCCCGAAGCTGGCGGCGTCGTGCCACAGCTTCGCGATCAGGTTGAGGACCGTGTAGCCGAGCCCCACGAAGAACCCGAGGAAGACCGTCTTCGCGTTGGTGCCGCCCTGCTCGCCGACCACCAGCACGTCCGCGCACGCGGTGCCCTCGGGGTAGGTGAGCTTGCCGTGCTCCTTCACGATCAGCCCGTGCCGGAGCGGAATCATCATCAACACGCCGATCAGGCCCCCGAGCAGCGCCACCAGCAGGATTCGGGAGAGCTCCATCTCGAAGCCCATCAAGAGGAGCGAGGGCAGGGTGAACGCCACCCCGGCGGCGATCGATTCGCCCGCCGAGCCGGTGGTCTGGGCGATGTTGTTCTCCAGGATGGTCGCCGGGCGCATCCGGAGCGCCTTGGTGAACCAGCGGAACAGCGTGATGGAGAGCACCGCCACCGGGATCGACGCCGAGACCGTCAGGCCGACCTTGAGCCCCAGGTAGACCGAGGAGGCCGCGAAGACCAGGCCCAGGAGCGCCCCCACGATGATCGGCGCCGGGGTCAGCTCGGGGACCTTCGTCTCCGGCGCCACGAACGGCTTGAACTCCGGGTCGGAGTGCGGCTCGCTCATTTGCTCGGCGGGTTGGGCCACGGCTTTCCTCCTTGGGGGCCGCGTCATACCAGATGAGCGCCGGTTGGAAACGAAGCGTCAGCTGATGGCGTCCCTCAGCCGCCGGGTGAGCACCTTGATGATTCCCATCGCGATCTCCGGCTTCTCGGACATGATCTCCTGGAAGTCCTCCCGGGCGATCTTGAGCAGGCTGGTTTCGCTCACCGCGGTGACGGTGGCCGACCTCGGGGCTGCGTCGAGGATCGCCATCTCCCCGAAGCACTCCCGCTCGCCTAGCTCGGCGATCACCCGGTCGCTCTTGTGCACCCTCACCTTGCCGTCGAGCACGAGGTAGAGCGCGTCTCCCGCCTCGCCCTCGGCGAAGATCTCCTCTCCCTGCTCGCGGCTCTCCTCGCTGGAGATGAGCGCCACCTGCGCCAGATCCTCCCCGGGGATCTGCGAGAAGAGGTCGATCGACTTGAGGAAGAGGACCTTCTCGACGGTCGACAGCATCGGCCCAGAGCCATAGCACAGCAGGGACGGCGCGGCCTGCTAGGGGCAGCCGGACCGGATCGGGGTGGGGCTCGCCACCGCCGGTGCGTAGGTGCAGGCGGTCTGGGCGCTGTTGTGCCGGAGGTAGATGAGGCCCACCGCCGCGCCGCCTCCTCCGCCTCCGCGGTCTTGCGTCGATGCCCCATCGGTGGGGGCGGCGTTCGCGGTGCCCCCGTTGCCTCCCTTGCCGCCGCCGGCCTCGCCGTTGCCGCCGGCGGCCGCGTTCCCCGAGTTGGTGCTCCCGTCGTCGCCACCGGTGGCGGCGTTGTTGTTGGCTCCTCCTCCCCCCGCGCCCCCATTGGCGGTGAGGAAGCAGTTGGAGGTGATGTCCAGCCGGTTGGCTTCGAGCAGGAGCATGCCCCCGCTCCCGCCACCGCCCCCGCCTGGCTGGGCCGTGCCGGTGCCCTTGTCGGCGGCCGCACCACCTGCTCCGCTGGCGGTGATCTCGGAGTTGCACTGGAGGCTGCCCGCCGCCGAGAGCTGGAGCGCTCCGCCTCCCATTCCACCTTGGGCGACCATTCCGCCGGCGCCGTTCCCTCCCGGACACCCGCCGCGGAGCGGCTCTTGGAGCGGCGAGTCCTGCTGGCCGCCCGGCCCGCCATTTCCCCGGCCGGTGTTTTCTCCGCCGTCAGCTCCGCGCGTCCCGAAGCCGGCCCCCCCTCCACCTCCACCCCCCACCCCGCTGAGGTAGGAGCCGGGGGCGCCGCTTTGGGGAGCGCAGTCCGCGCGGTTCGAGCCGGCTCCTCTTCTCCCGCCCCGCACCGAGTTGGCGCGGAGCTCTCCGTCGATCTGCGCGTTGCCGTACACCGCGAGGATCACCGGGCGAGGGCCGGCGAAGTTGATCGAAGAGTTGCTGCTCACCGTGAGGCTCTGCACCGCGAGCAGCACCGCTTGGCCGCCGTCCGGCTGGTTGAGCAAGTAGGCGGCGGGGGTGGGGGCGCAGGCGTTGCTGAACCCGGCGTCCGGGTTGCCCGAATTGAAGGTCACGCTGCAGTTGGAGAGCGAGAGGCCTGCGCTGGGGGCGTAGATCGGCGGGAAGAAGTTGCTGGGTTTGTAGGGGAAGGCTCCGTAGCTCCGGCAGGTGGCATCAGGTTGGCAGTATCCGCCGTCACATGGCAGTCCCACCCGGACCGACTGGGTACAGCCGCCGTCTCCCTGGGGAACGCCGGCGGTGCGGCACTGATCCGCCGGAGGGCAGCTGTACTGATTCCCCTCGCACTTTCCGTTCTGCATGCACACGTCCCCATAGGTGCCGGCGTCGCCGTCGTCGCAGCTCGCACCCGCGTCCACGGTGTACTGGCACCCCTGTGGCTGGCAGCTCGTGAGGTAGCACTGGGGACGCGGGGGATTCGCGCAGAAGGCGCCGCCCCCGCACCCGCCGTCGGGGCGGCAAGCCTCGCCCGCGGTGCAAGGGTTCAGATCGTCGCAGAGGGCGGCCAGCCGGACCCGGTCGTCGCAGGCGCCGGCGTCGCAGAAGCCGACGAAGCACTGCCCCGGCGGCGCGCAGACCGGTAACACGGTGGCGCAGCCTCCGTCCGCCACGCACCGGCCGTCGAAGATGCAGGAGCCGGGCACCTTGCAGAGGCGGCCCAGGCAGTCCTCCAGGTCGGCGCAGTCGAGGTCGCCGTCGTTGTCGTCGTCGACGTTGTCGAAGCAGCTCGTCTCCCCCGCCACGCACAGGCCGTCGACTCCGCAGCGGCCCGCGCCTCCGTCGCACGGCTGGTTCGGCGCCGCTTGGTACTGGCAACCTCCGTCGGACCCGCAGGCTCCTGGCGAGGAGAAACACTCTCCCGGAGGGCTGTTGCATTCGCGCGGAGCTCCCTGGCATCCGGCGTCGGCCTGGCAGCTGTCGCCGTCGGTGCAGGGGTCCAGGTCGTCGCAGGCGGCCGCGGCGCAGCCGGGGTCGGCGCATCCGGCGAGCCCGTCGCAGTCCTGGTCGGTGGGGCCGCAGCTCTCGGCCGCGCCGGGGCTCACCTCGGAGCGCTGGTCATCGCAGTCGGTGCCGGGGACGCCTCCGTCTGCCGCGGCCCAACCGTCGGTGTCGGCGTCGACGGCGGCGAGCTGCACCTCCCAGTCGGTGACCTTGCCCGGCTCGATGCTGATCGGGCCATCGCTGCGGATCACCTCGATGGGCTTTTCGTCGCAGCTCGCCTCGAAGGACCGGACCACCAGGTCCAGGCTCGGGCTCCACCCCGACTTTCTGTAGACAGCGACGGTGGCGTGCTCCTTCTCCTGGAACTGGCTGCGCACCAGTCGGACTTGCTCGCTGGCCCCAAAAGCCTCGGAGGCTGACACCTCGAGGCAGCCCGGGCGGAGGCTGGCGAAGCGCACCACCACCCGGACTGCCCCCTCGGTCGGGCCGCGGCACTGGCAGGCGGCGATCGCTCCCAGGAACGCGGCGGCCAGCGGAAGGCGCATGGCCCGAAGTATGCCCCAGGTGGGCCGCCGGAGCCCCTTGGGCGCATGTAGGTTTCGGGGTTAGCCTGCGCGCCGTGTCGTCGAAGGCGCGCGAAAAGGAAAAGGACCCGGAAGGCAAGGGGCGGGTGCGGAAGGTGGGGGCGTGCCGGATCCTGGAGGAGATTGGCCGTGGCGGCATGGCCCGGGTCTACCGGGGGATCCACGAGCTGCTTCAGCGAGAGGTAGCGATCAAGGAGCTGTTGCCGGAGGCCTCGAAGGACAAGGAGGCGCTCTCGCGCTTTCGCCGCGAGGCCCTGGCGCTGGCGGGGTTTCGCCACCAGAACATCGTCACCTTGTACGACCTGGTGGAGAAGAACGGCGGCCTGTACATGGTGATGGAGCTGGTGGACGGGCCGACGCTCTCCGAGCTGTTGAAGGACGGTCCGCTGCCCGCTGACGTGGTGGCGGTGATCGGCGCGAAGCTGGCGAGCGCGCTGGATCACGCGCACTTCAACCGAATCATCCACCGGGACCTCAAGCCGTCGAACGTGATGCTCGCGCGGAGCGGCGAGGTGAAGCTGACGGACTTCGGCATCGCCAAAGACGAGGAGCTGGATGCGCTGACCCGGCAGGGGATGGCGATCGGGACGCCCTCCTACATGTCTCCCGAGCAAGTGATCGGCGGGAAACTCGATCCCAGGACGGACCTCTTCTCGTTGGGGGTAGTGCTGTACGAGTGCATGAGTGGGGCGCGTCCGTTCGTGGGGGCGAATGCGGGAGAGATCTTCGCGAGGATCCGCGACGGCAAGCACAACCGTCTGTCGCGCATCGCCCCGCACGTGCCGCGCGAGTTTCGGCGCATCGTGGGGCGGGCGATGAAGGTGCGCCTTTCCGACCGCTACCAGGACGCGGCGGGGATGAGGCGGGACCTGGAGGCCCATCTCTCGAAGGAAGTGCGCCTTTCCCATTCGGCGCTGCTGGTGGCCTTCCTGCGTCACCGGAAGAAGATCTCCGAGGTGGAGGCGGGGGAGCGCCTGTCGCAGAAGGATCTCTCGATCTCGCTGTCCTTCGATCGGCCGAAGGCCCGGCGCGCTCTCTTTTGGCTGTGGGCGGGGGTGCTCGCGCTGGGAGCCGCGCTCTACGTGGCGCTGGCGCAGCCGAAGTGGCTGGAAGAGGTCGCGAAGATGCTGAGGTAGGTCGAGAGTCGAGGGTCGAGTGTCAGGTGCGACCCGTCCTACGGCCGTCCAGCGCCCCTGGACGTCAGAGGGTCGACCCACAGCCGTCGAGCGCTTGACGCCGCTCGGCGGGGCCCACTCAACGCTGGACTCACGACCGTCGACCGGGGTCGATCAACTTGCTCTCCTCGTCGCAATCAGCGCCGCCTGCCGCCTCACGATCGGCGCCTCGTCGGTCAGCTTCGCCTCGGCAATCGCCCTCACCCGTTCTTGCTCCGGAACCGATTGGGCGAGCCCGATGAGCGCGATCTCGCGGACGAACGCACTCGGGTCGCTGCTCGAGGCGAACAGCCGATCGCGCGCCGGCGCGAAGTCGGTCAGCGCCGCGTACCAGAGCGCGCACGCCCGAACCCAGGCGGTCTCGTCGGCGATCAGCTCCAGGAGCGCCTGCTCCCGGCCCACCGAGGGTACCTGAATGACGTCCGCCACCTGCCTCAGCTTGTCGGATCGGGGGATCTCCTCCACCAGCGGCAGGAACACTTTCTTGAAGGAGCGATCGAGCAGGTTGTCCAAGAGCTCCACCGCGTTGGCGCGCCGCCTCGCCGCGTCGCTGGCCGCCGCGTCCCGGATGCCGGCGTAGATCTGCTCCATGTCCGCTTCGGGATAGAGCACCGAGAGCAGCGAGAACATCCTCCGCTCCGCCTGCAGCACCTTCTCCGCTAGCGCCGAAGCCAACAGCGCCAAGGCCGCCTTCTCCCCGGAGCGCGGGGTGGACGCCGTCGGCCCCTGGCCAAGCGCGAGCGCATCGGAGCGGGCCAGCGTCAGATAGGCACGGGTGAGCTCTCTTTGCAGCGCCTCCTCCACCGGGCGCTTGTCGGGCATCAGTAGCCTCCGGCCCTTCACCGCCCGGGCGAGGGCGCGGTACAGCCGGGTCCTCAGCTCCTCGTCCGGCTCGTCGAGGTGGCGGGCGATCACCTCCACCGCCTCCACGGTGCCGAGCCTCCCCAACACCCGCGCGACCGAGCGCCGGATCGACGGCTCCTCCACGCGGTTCGAGAGGACCTTGGCGAGCGTGGGGGTGATGGTGGCGCCGAACGCGGAGAGGGCGTCGATCGCCTCGCGCATCGTCTCGACCGACTGCATCTTGTAGATGAGCGGGATCACGAACTCGGGGCTCTTGAGGCTCCCCGCCGAATGGATCGCCTGCCGCCGGACCGACGGGTCCGAGTCGTTCATCAGCTGGAGCACCGGCTGGTAGAAGTTCTTCACCCCGATCGCGCCAAGGACCTTGGCCGCGTGCATGCGCATCACCGGCTCGGGGTGGGCGATCAGCTCCTTTAGGGCCTCGGCGGCGACCAGCACCCCGTCCAGCCCGCCGTAGCGGATCATCCCGGTGACTGCCGAGCTGCGCACGCCCGGGTCCGGATCCGAGAGGAACGGCCGCACGCTGCGCACGGACTTGTCGCGCCCGATGGCGCAGAAGGCGTCGATCGCGGCCGCCCGCACCTTGGGCTCGTGGTCCTCGAACTTGCGGAAGATGGAGTTGGCGAACCGCATCGTCTGCCGGCGGGCGTAGTACTCCAGCGCCGCCATGCGGACTTCCGGCAGCGCGTGATCCAGCAAGGGCTCGACCCGCTGGTCGAGCTGGAGATCCTCGAGGTGCGGCAAGAGCTCGAGCGCGTTCAGGACCTCGCGGGGATCGCCGCTCTCGAGGGCCCGCACCAGCACGCTGTTGGTCGAGCCGTCGACCACCTTGTGCCGCGCCGAGGCGAGGTCGAGCCGGCGGTTGCGGAGGTTGTCCTGGAGCGAGCGCAGGTAGCGCGACCTCAGCGCCGCCACCACCGCCATCCACCCGCCGCAGAGCACCAGGCAGGCCCAGGCGAGCAGGGTGGGGTCTCCTCCCAGCCAGGCCTTGTAGCCGGCGAGGGCGAGCCCGCACAGGCCGATCGCGGCGGGCTTGACCACTCCGTCCACGAAGGCCTTGGCGGCGGCGCGCGCCTGGGGTGTCACAGGCAGGTAGAGGATCTGCGTGGTGGCGTCGTTCACCGAGTAGCGGAAGAGGGTGTCGGCGCCCTTGGCGAGCGAGGCGGCCCAGAGGACGGGGAAGAGCGCCAGCGAGAGGTTGCCCATCGCCAAGGACAGCGGCAGCACCGAGAGCGAGCCGATCACCCCGGCGCGGTTGAGCAGCTTGCCGGTGCCGAAGAGCTGGAGGGTGAGGGCGAGGGCGCCGACCACGGCGTTGAAGAATCCGAAGTAGGCGGCCAGCTCGTCCTTCGAGTAGCTCTGCGAGGCGATCACCTTGAACTCGAAGTCGACGATGGTGGTGGTGAAGAATGTGACTGCGGCCAGCACCGCGACGGTGCGCAGGTGCCCCGAGGCGAGCACCCGGGCCGGCCGGACCGGGCGTCGCGCGGTGGAGCGGCTGACTGCGGCCTTGGCGAACATTCGCTGCCGCCCGACCCTGCCGGCGCTGAAGGAGGCGACCGCGGTCCCGAGCAGGAGGAAGGCGCAGAGGAGCAGCAGCGCGCTGGCTCCGAAGGCGAGGGCGATCTTCCCCGCGGCGAAGCCGACCAGGATGTTGGAGATGGTGCCACCGGCGCCGATCAGCCCGTAGAGGCGCTTGGCCTCGCGGGCATTGAACAGCTCATTGGCGAGGGTCCAGAACTGGACCAGGGCGAGGGCGCCCATCACCTCCACGTACACGTAGAGGACGTAGTAGACCCAGCGGGCGCCGGAGCGTTCGAGGGCGAAAGCGACCGCGAAGAGGCCGGAGAAGCCGAGGGCGCTGACGAGGGCGACGCGGTCTCTGCGGACGCGGGCGGCGATGGGGGCGTACGCCAGTCCGGCGAGGGTGACGCCCACCGCGGAGGCGACGTACATCCAGGGCAGGTGGCCCTTGTCTCCGTTGGCGAGGAAGAGGGCGTCTCGCACGGTGCGGCCGGCCATGAAGGCGCCGACGGCGAAGAGCGAATGGAGGAAGAGCGCCAGCGTGAGTCGCCGCTCGCCCGGGCGGACGGGGAAGAGCGTCTCGAGGAGGCGCAGGAGCAAGGCGCCTAGAGCCTAGTCGAGAGTCGAGGGTCAAGTGTCGAGTGAGTCCGTTCAGCGACCGTCCAGCGCCCGGGACGTCCACGGCTCGACTCGCGGCGGTCCAGCGCTCGACGCCGCTCGACGGGTCGCGCTCGACCCTCGACCCTCGACCCTCGACCTAGTTCATCCCCACGCTCGCGTTCGGATCCACTTGGGAGATCAGCTCGGACAACTCGGTCTTCAGCTTGTCCTTGGCGCGGATCTCCAGCTGACGGGCGCGCTCCCGGGAGAAGCCGAAGTGCTCGCCAAGCTCCTTGAGCGTCATCGGCCGGTCGTTCATCACCCGCTGCTCGATGATGAAGCGCTCGCGCGGGTCCAGCCTCTGCAGCGCCGTCTTCACGTGCGTGCTGACCAACCCGGCCTCCTCCTTCTCCGCGAACTCGTCGTCCTGCGACACCGCCCCCGACACCACGAAGTCCACGTGCGTGCTGCCGCCGTCCTCCCCCATCGGCGCATCCAGCGAGAGGTCTCGGCCTCCCATCCGCTGCTCCATCTCCCGCACCTCCGAGGGCTTGACGCGCAGCCTCCGGGCGATCTCCTCCACGTTGGAAAGCTGCGGCACTCCGTTGTGAAGCTTCTCCAACTCACGCCTCGTCCGCGCCAGCGAGAAGAACAGCTTGCGCTGCGCCTGCGTCGTGCCGAGCTTCACCAGCGACCAGCTCTTGAGGATGTAGTTTTGGATGTAGGCCCTGATCCACCACACCGCGTAGGAAATGAGTCGGATGCCCTTGTCGGGCTCGAACTTCTGTACCGCCTTCATCAACCCGATGTTTCCCTCCTGGATGAGATCCGCCATCTTGATGCCGTACGACCGGTACTCGTAGCTGACCTTCACCACGAACCGGAGGTTGGAGGTCACCAGCCGGTGCCCGGCGTGAAAGTCTCCCCGCTTGTACCGGCGGGCAAGCCGCTGCTCCTCGTCGACGGTGAGCAGCGGGTAGCGGTTGATCTCCGCGAGATACATCGACAAGGAGCTCGAGGAGGACTGCTCGCTGGCGGTGTGCATCGGAACGCTTCCTCCGTTGAGATCCGTGGCGCGGGCCGCTCTCTGCCTCCGGACCGGCCCGCGCGGCTTCCCCTGCCGGCGAGCAACCGGGGTGCCAGGGGCGCCCTCGCGTTTCGCCAGCCCCGACGGTGGGTTGCGCTCGGGCACCGCAATGCAGGGTGCCCCAGCGGTAACCTCTACAGCCTCGCCCGGTCGAGGCGGCCACTCCGGCGAATTGGGAACGTCCATCCCTTTGCGGTTCACGCGCTCGCCTCCTGATCCCGCGGATTAGTGGCAACCTCGCCCGGCTGCACCCAGGAGCGGGGCGGGCGCACGCCAGCTGCCCCGAAGGGCATGAAAGCTGGTATCTGCCCGTCACATGGACCGCAGTCGCTGGAAGACGTTGACCACGGGCCTGATGGCAGGCGGCGCGATCGGCTGGATCCTCGGCAGCTCGCTGGGGGCGGCGACCGCTCGGCCGGAGGAAACACAGGTGTTGATCGCCGGCACTCCCATCGCCCGGGGGGCCACGGTCAGCCGCGACCAGGTGGTGGTTCAGAAGGTGCCAGTCAGTTGCGTGACGCCGTCCATGCTCACCCCGATCCGGAAGGACGAGGTGGTCGGCCGCGCCGCCGCGGTGGCGCTCGCGCTGGGAGATCCAGTGCTCTCTGGAGCCTTCCTCGCTCCCGATGCCGGGTGGTGCGAAGCCCTCTGCAGCGGGAACGCTACTTCCGCTTCGAGGCCTGCCACGCCAGGCCGATGATCGTCGCCGTCTTCAGATCGGGGCTCATCGCGTCGATGGTGCTGCGGACCTCGGAGCAGTCCCTTTGCGCGCAGGCCGCTTCCAGCACCACCTGCGCGGTGGTGGCTCCTCCCTTTGGCGCGCGCCAGCTCCCGTCGGAGTACCGGGCGGTCTTCCCGTCGGGGTAGTTCCAGGAACCGGTCGCGTACTTGGCGACCGTGCCGTTGGGGTAGTACCAGTTGCCGGTGGTGCTCTTGGCGGTCTTCCCCTGGGGATAGTTCAGCGCCCCGGTCGAAGAGCGAGCCAGGCCTCCGGCCGGCCAGCGGGTCACGTCCACTCCGTCCTGGCTGCACACGCGGCCAACCTGGTGATCGATGGTCTGTTGCACTGTCTCGGCGGCATCTCCGATGCGGGCCAGCACCGCGAGCAGCCGGAACTCCTCACACTCCGGCGAGATGGCGGCCTGCCCCCCAGAGGGGCTCGGCAGCGGCGGGGCGCTGAGACTGGCGGACTTCGTGCCGCAGTAGCGCCGCTCCAGCGTGAGCAGGGTCGCGTCATCCAATCCGTCCTTGACTGCCAGAGCGCGCACCGAGCGAATCTCCGTGCACGGATCGGAGGCCCCAGCCGCGACCGACGCCGCGACTGCTAAAAGCCCTGCGAACATGGTTGCCCTCCGGCGCTCGCCCCTGGTGAGCGCTCGTTTCCCTATCGCATCGCCATCGCCGCCGCAACGACTGGAAACTCCGCCGCTGCTCGAGGCCGAGCCCTCCGACGGATTGTTCAAAACCGTTTGCGCCGCGGCTGAAAAACGGTAAGAAGCGGCGCCGCCTCGAGCTTAGGTCCAATGAGGCGCTAGGGAGGGAACACGTGAAGAAGCTGCTAGCACTCGTAGTCTTGATGCCGCTCCTTTCGGGATGCCTGGCGGGCATGGCGTTCATGAGCCGCCGCGTGGCGGGGGGCCCTGCTGACCTCTACTCGGACACCATGGCGAACGAGGCGGTGACCGACAACGCGATCAGCGCGGCCAAGAAGGGTGAAGCCTGCGCTGCCAGTATCCTCGGGATCATCACCACCGGCGACGCGTCGGTGCAGCAGGCCGCGGCGAACGCCGGAATCACCAAGATCGGCGTGGTCGACAACAAGTACAGCAACATCCTTGGCCTGTACGCGAAGTACTGCGTCGTCGTCTCCGGCGAGTAGTCCTGCACTCCCGACAGTCGCACCGAAGGGGAGCGCCACCCGCGCTCCCTTTCATTTTTTTGCGGCCGATGGAAAGGGGCGCTCGCGGGCAGGCGCAGGCCGGTGCGCCTATAATGCCCTCGTGCCTCACTCCAACGAGACCCGAGGGCTCGAGCAGGCCTCCCCGGCCAGGGCTGGAGTCTTCCGTTTGACCGTCGAGCAGGTGCATCGCATGATTGCTGCCGGCATCTTGCGCGACGGGGAGCCAATCGAGCTCATCGATGGCCTCCTCGTCCGCAAGGACCGCGGGCCAGAGGGGAACCCGATGGTCATCAGCACTGAACACTCGCTGGTGGTCACCCGCCTAGGCCAGCTCGATCGATCGGTCGAGCCGTTCGGGCATCACGTTCGAGTCCAGCAACCGGTGACGCTCTCTGCCACCAGCGAGCCCGAGCCCGATGCCTCGGTGGTGCGCGGCGCCGCCACGGACTACTCCGCACGCCATCCCGGGCCGGAAGACGTCGCGGTGGCGATCGAGGTCGCCGAGAGCTCCCTTCACTACGACCGGACCACCAAGCTGCGGTTGTACGCGGCCACGGGCGTGCCGACGTACTGGATCGTCAACCTGCCGGATCGTCAGATGGAAGCCTTCCGCGTGCCGATCCCCCAGGAAGAGCGATACGCGCACAGCGCGGTGTTCAAGCGGGGAGAGTCGGTTCGGCTCGAGCTGGGGGCACAAGCCATCGAGGTCGCCGTCTCGTCGATCCTTCCGCCCGACGCCTGATCGGGCTCGCGTTCACCGACGACCACGTTCAAGTTCAGGTCTGCGACCACGTCCTGCTCCCGACGCGAAGCTGCTTGGTGCTCCCCGGCTCACCGGCCGGCGAGCCTGAGCGGCCGGTGCTCCGCAACTCGTGCGAACACACGTCCGCTCCCGAGCGCACGGAGGTCCCATCGGTGAAGCTGACCACCTGGAAGGCGTAGTCGACGTCGCCGCTGTTGCCATTCCTCCGGATCTCGACCTGCGTGCTTCGGAGGTGCCATCTCTCCCACCGGTGGTTCCTTCGCGCCCTTCTATCAGACGCGCCGCCTGCCCGGGGCCGAACGGCGAAGGCCCTCGAGCAGCGCCTCCCGCTCCCCTGGCCCGAGCGGCCTCCGCCCGAAGCGCGCCTCCAGGTATCGGCGCGTCGCCCTCGATACCTCGGGCGCCCACGGGTGACGCCCGCTGGCGAGCCGCACCGAGAGCTCCTCGGTGGTCTCTCCCGCTCTCCGTTCGATTCCCTCGGCGGCGAGAATCCGCTCGATGCCGTCGAGGAGGGTGCTGGCGCGGTGCCGCCGCGGGCGGCCGGCCCGGCGGGTGAGCGCTCTCCAGACCGAATAGGCGCACGCCCCGGCGAGCGCAGCCGCGAGCCAGGCGCGGAGCGGCGGGAGCGTGGCTCCCACCGATGGTTCCCGCGGAGGCCGGACCAGCGCGTAGGCGAGATCGATCTGATCTCTCAGCGTGTAGTCCAGGACCCAGCCCCGCCAGTGCGACTCCAGCTCCTCGTAGCGCAGCGAGAGCCACTCGAGCAGCGGCGCGGGCTGGCCGGCGCGGTTGGCGTCCGGGGTGGCGTCCACCGTGACGAAGCCGCGGCCCTCAACGAACACCTGGGTCCAGGCGTGAGCGTCCCCCGCCCTGAGCACGAAGGAGCCGCGCACGCGCTCGCCGCCGAAGAAGCCACCCGCCACCCGCGAGGGGTAGCCCAAGGTCCGCAGCATCACCGCCAGGGCGGTGGCGAAGTGCTCGCAGTGCCCCTCCTTGCGCTCGAAGAGGAAGTCGGCGAGGGGATCCTCCACCTCCCCGGGAAGCTCCAGGGTGTAGCGATACTCGGAACGGAGGTGCTCGGCCAGCTTTCGCGCCGCCGCGAGTGGGTCTCGCTCGCCGCCCGCGATCCTCCGCGCCAGCGCGCCGACCCGTGGATCGAGCGGCTCCGGGAGCGAGAGGAAGCGGTCCCGGCTGATCCTCTCCTTCCGCGGCAGAGGGAAGGCCAGGCTGTACGCGTAGTAGGTGTAGGCGAGCGCGTCCTCTGCGAAGCGAACCTCTTCTCCCTCCACCTCCACGAGCTGGGTCCGGCCCGTCCCGCCCTGGGTGTGGGCGGCGGCCTGTCCGAACGACACTACCGGATCCAGCCCGATCAGCGTGCGCGCGGAGTACGCCGGCAGCAGCTCGATCTCCTGGCGCAACATCTCGGTGCCCGACGGGCCGAGCTTGATCGATGGAGCGGGTGCCAGCTGCCGACCCGCCCCTCGCCACTCCCGGCCGGTGAAGGTGTCGAAGGCGCGGCCGAACCAGTAGGCGTCGAGTCGATCCGCTTCCGGCTCCGGGGAGATGTGGACGCGCGCCACCACGCGCGGGCTGGTCTTGATGCTGCCTTGGCCGCCCAGCCGGACCCGCTCGGAGAAGCCTGCGGTGGCTCCGCCCAGGCCCGGAGAGGTGCGTCTCGCACCGAGGCTCCAGGAGAGGCGGGGGAAGGCGATGAACACCGCAGCTCCGGCGAGAAGCGCCAGCGCGGCGCCTGCCGCGGCGTGGCGGAGGACAGGCCCCACCGGCAGATCCATGGGCGAGTCGAGCGTGCCGACGGCCAGGGCCGGGATCGCCAGGAGCGCGAACGCGGCAAGGAACGGCGCGAACAGGAGATCGCCGGAGAGCGCCGCGCCGCCCGAGAGCATCAGCACTCCGGTGAGCAATACTTGGCGGTCCGCCGCCGGTCCCATCGCCGACAGCATCCGATAGGAGGTCACCGCCGAGGCGAAGGCGCAAGCGGCCACCACCAGGTCCAGCCGGCCTAGCAGCACGACGCCGAAAGCCGCCAGCGCCAAGAGCCCCAGGCCCACGCCGGCGAGCTTCCCCCGCCCCTCCAGGATCCGCTTCCCGAAGAGCGCCAGCGCCAGAGACATCGCGAAGATCGCCACCGCCCAGAGGGGCACGCTCCCCGAGACGACCATCGAGCCGAACGCGGCCGCCGCGGCGAGGTCCCTCAGCACCGTCCTCAGCCGCTCTCGCGCCTGGTAGCTCACCGCGCTGCCTCTCCAAATCCCAGCCACGCGAGGGCGGTGAGGATCCGCCGCTCCTGCCCGGACCCGGAAGCTGGCCGGAGGCGTCGGCCTCCCGCCCGAAGTCCCACCTCGTGCCCGGCGCCGAGCAGCCGGTGAGCGATCGCCGCCGCCTCCTCACAGCGCCGGTCCAGGGCCTCGCTCACCTCGAGGCCCTCCACCTCCAGCGTGTACTGCCTCCGCTCCTCGCGCTCGCGCTCGGTGCGGAGCAGCTTGCCAACCGAGGCGCTCTTCACCCAGTGCACGCGCCGCGCGTCCTCCCCGAAGGAAAGCTCGCGCAGCCCGAGAAGGTCTCCGGTGCCGTCGCGCCTCCTGGGGTTGCCGCCCTCGCCGACCGGGCCACTGGCCTGCTCGGGAGGATCCGCGCAGGTGTAGCCGCGGCGGGGGTAGACCAAGAGCAGATCTTCCAGCTCGATGACCCGGCTCTTCGCGAACAGCCCGAGCGGAAAGGTGGTGGTCACCTTGACGCCCCTGAGGCGCTTTGGCCCCCGCCTCGGAGCGGTGAGGTCGGCGCGCACCACCGCTTCCGCTCCCGGCGCGAGGTAGGCCAGGCTGCCCTCGCCGGAGACCTCCGCGCCGTGCTCGGAGAGGGTGAGGGCGAAGGAGGCGCCAGAGGCCTTCGACAACGCATAGCGGTAGGCGAAGGGCTCTCCGGCATGGGCAGACTCGGTGCCCAGCCTGCGGAGCCTGAGGCCGCGCAAGGCCGACTCCGAGAGCACCCCCGAGGCGATGATCGTGCCCAGCAGCACTCCTAGGACCAGGTAGAGCAGATTGTTGCCGGTGTTGAGCGCCCCCAGCCCGACCCCGATGGTCACCACCAGGAAGGTCCTCCCGGCACGGGTGATCTTCAGCGTCCGCGGCGGCCGCAGGAACGCTCGGACTCGAGGCCAGAGCGCGCGGGGGTTCACCTCGGGGCCGGGACTTTCCTGGCGATCTCTTCCAGAAGGTGCGCCGCCTCGTCGCGCGCGTAGGCCCCCTGCACCGCGCTCTTGAGGAGCATGCGGTGTGAGAGCGTGGGCACCAGGGCGGCCTTCACGTCGCCCGGAGTGACGAAGTCGCGGGAATCCCACAGGGCGTGGGCCTTGGCCGCGGCCACCAGCGAGAGGGCCGCCCGGGTCGAGGCTCCGCGGTCGATGTCCGGATGCTCTCGGGTGGCGGTGGCGAGGCGCACCGCGTATTCCGCCACCGACTCGTCGACGCTCGCCGCGGCGGCGAGCTTCTGCAGGCCCAGCAGCTCTTCCGCGGTGATCGCGCTCGCGAGCCCCCGCAGCGGATCTTCGGCGCCCCGTGTCCTCAACAGCTCCGCCTCGATCTTGGGCGAGGGATGCCCGAGGGTGAGCCGCATGAGGAACCGATCGAGCTGGGAGTCGGGCAAGGGATACGTGCCGGAGAAGTCGGAAGGGTTCTGGGTGGCCACCACCGTGAAGCTGGCGGGCAGAGGGTGGGTGACGCCGTCCACGGTGACCTGTCCCTGCGACATCGCCTCGAGCAGCGCGGACTGGGTCCTCGGCGGCGCGCGGTTCAGCTCGTCCGCGAGGACCAGTTGGTGGAACAGCGGCCCCGGCCGGAACTCGAAGCGCGACTGCCCCGCGTGGAAGATCTGCGCCCCCAAGATGTCCGCCGGCAAAAGGTCGGCGGTGAACTGGATGCGGGCGAAGCTCAGCGCGCAGGAGCGGGCCAGCGCCTCGGCCAGCGTCGTCTTCCCGACGCCCGGCACGTCCTCCAGGAGCAGGTGGCCGCGGGCGACCAGGCAGCTCACCGCGAGCTGGATCTGCCGGGGCTTGCCGAGCACGACCCGAGCGAGGTTTCGCGAGACGCGCTCCATGGCCTCGCGGGCGGACGTGGGATCGAGCAGCGAGTTGAGCGGGCGGGCCGGCTGGGTCACGGCGGCCAAAAGCTTAAGCCCAGAGCTCGCCGGGGTCGACCAGGGGATCGGGCGGAAGGCCAAGCGGGGACTGATCAGCCCAGGCGAATTCTGGGCTTCTAGCTCGACCTCAGGCCACCGGCGGCTCCTCGCCGGGGGCGGCGCCCTCCGGGTGCGGCGGTAGCAGTCCCAGGTAGCGAAAGAGCCGCTCGTGCCTTCGGGCAAGGCCGCGGAGCCGCAAGCTCGGCCGAACCAGGCCTCGGGTGAGGATGTGAACCGCGAGGTCCTGCATCTCCCGGACGCGCGAGAAGTCCAGCTCCACCTCGGCGTCGGAGAGCCCCTCCAGCAACTCCCTCAGCTCGAGCGCGGCGCGCCGGTCGAAGGTGCCTTCAACCCTGAGGCTCCTCGCCTGTAGGCCCGGCTGCGCGCTCACCTCGGCATTCATCCGTCGGCTCCTGCTCACGCGGTGACCCGAGCAGCGAAGCACGGCGCAGGCCAGACCCCGGCCTGGGATGGCGAGCCGTTCCCGCGAGCAGTCGGCTCGAGGAGGAAAGTTTTTCCAGCCACGACCTGCAGGAGTTTCAGGCCGGCGAGGTGGCGGGAGTGGTTGTTGCCGCGCGGGCGCGTCCATAGCTTGGCCCGGGAGGCGGCGCGATGTTCTGGACCATCTCGATCATCCTCTCGGTGCTATGGGCGCTGGGGGTGCTGAGCCGCGCCCCGATGGGGCCGTGGGTACACCTCTTCCTCGCGCTGGCGATGGTGAGCTTGCTCGCCGCGGTGCTGGGTGCGGCGGGGCGGTGGCGGCGATCTCGAGGTTGATCGTGCGGACCCTCGCTCTTCCGCAGGACTCGAGTGGCTTCGTCCGCCGCCGTTGCCCGCACTGTCAAAGGGAGTTCAAGACGCGGCCCTTTCCGACCGACGGCCTGGCGGTGCACCGCGCGGTCGCGGGCGGGACGCGGCACGAGAACTCGCACGAGCTGGAGGGCTCGGCGCTTCGCGCCTGCCTCTACTGCGGGAAAGTGGCGCCTCCGGAGCAGTGGCTCACCGAGGCTCAGCGGCGCTTCGTGGAGGAGCACGCGGCTGCGCTCCGGTCCGAAGTCCGGTACCGGCAGCTGATGCACGTATTCCGTACCCTGTCGATGAACCCGCGGGTGACGTTCGTGGCGGTCCCTCCGAGGCCGCCGCCCTCGGCGTTGCCTCCCGAGCCGGACGACCTCGCTCCCGTCCCGCTCATCTGCTGCGGCGAGGAGGCCAAGGCCATCGAGGGCTGGCAGCAGCTCGTGCATTGCCCGCGCTGTGGGGCCCGGCAGGGAGGGCTGCTCGACCGAACCTCCGCTCTCCCTGGCGCCAGCGACCCGGGCAGCTGTTGAGAAGCGATGAAGGCATCGAAACCGCGCGCGGGACGACGTGGCCGTCACCACTGGCGCCTCGATGCGGAGATCTGATCAGATGCGGCGGCCAACTCCCGACCCTCCGGCCGCTGCCATCCGCTCGTCCGTGCCCCGCGCCCGCGCTCCCTTGCCTTTTTTCCAACGTGAATGTGAATTCACGTTCATTTTCCCCAGCCACTTTCGGCCACCGAGTCTCGCGGCAACCCAGCGCAAGGACTGGAGAAAACCGGCGGTCAGGTCGCACTGCGGGTGCGGTTTTTCGTGAACATGAATTCACATTCACGATGGAAAAAAGCGAGCGCCGGCTCGGGGGTAGGGCTGCGGGGAGGGGACTGGCATGGGCGCGGGCATCAGGGCAGCGGCGCCGTCGAGGTGACCGGGGCCGTCTGGCTGCGCCTTGTGGCCGCGGCCGGCGCGTTGTTTGCGAGCGCGGCGGCCGCTCACGACGCGGACATCATCTACGCCCAGCTTGGCCGCGCCGAAGGGGCCGAGGAGGTTGCGGAAGTGTGCACGCTCACCGCCGCGACCTTGCAGTCGCTGGCGCCGGTGGACGCCGACCGGGATGGGGAGATCTCCGAGGCGGAGCTGGAGGCGGGCCGCGAGGCGATCGAGGCGGGGGTGTGGGAGTGGATGCCGCTCACCGCCGCCGAGTCCCCATGCCACCGGACTGGGAGCGAGGCGCTGCTTCGGGAGACCTACGTGGAGCTGCGCGCGCGCTACCACTGTGGACCAGGCGAGCTGAAACAGACTTTCCGGGTGCTGTCGGTGCTCCCGGCGGCGTACAGGGTGGTGCTGGGGAGCGTGGTCGAGGGAGAGCGGGGGCAGCTCTTCGCTCAGGGGCACCAGCAGACGCTGATCATTCCCGCCAAAGGCAGAGCGCGCCGGGTGAGCGGTCTTTGGTCATGGATCGAGCTCGGGGTATTCCACATCTTCACCGGGGTGGATCACGTCTGTTTCCTCATCGCGTTGCTCTTGGTGGCGGGGGGCTGGAGGCGGGTGCTGGTGATGGTGACGGCGTTCACGGTGGCGCACTCCATCACTCTCGGGGCGACTGCGCTGGAGGCGATCCGGCTCTCGCCGGCCTCGGCGCGTTGGGTGGAGGCAGCGATCGCGGCCAGTATCGTCTGGGTGGCGGTGGAGAATCTGGTGTTGAAGCAGCACCGGCACCGGGCGCTGATCACCTTCGCCTTCGGGTTGGTGCACGGGTTCGGCTTCGCCTCGGTGCTGAAGGGCTACGGCCTCGGGGATGACGCGGTGGCGGGGCTATTCGGGTTCAACCTCGGGGTGGAGTTGGGGCAGGCGGCGCTGGTGTTGGCGTTCTACCCGTTGCTCCGGCTGTTGGACCGGCGGCGCCAGGCCGCAGTGTGGGCGGTGCGAGTGGCGAGCTTGGCCATCCTGGGTGCAGGCGGGTATTGGCTGGCGGAACGAGTGCTCGGTTGAAGCTGCGCCGGGTCGGCCCTAGCTTGTAGCGGTCGAGGTGCCCCTCTGGGGGCCGGGCGAGCGGGAAGGACTGGGCATGGGGCCGAGGCACAGCCGGCTGGCGGCGTCGCTGGCGGCGGCTTGGGAGGCCGAGGTGGTGTCCGCCAGGCGACTCACGGGGTTCGCCGAGCGGGCCGCCGACCCGTCCGTCCGGGCGCGGCTTTTGGTGCTGGCCGCCTTCTGTCGTGCGCACGCGTCGCGGATCCTGGCGAGGCTGGCTGCGCTCGGGCGGGGGCCGTTGCCGGTGCCTCCCGAGGACGTGGGAGGCGAGGGGCAGGGGTTGGCCGATTCGCTCCGGCGCGAGGCGAGCCTGGCCCGGGCCGCTGCGGTGCGCTACGAGGAGATGGCGGAGGCGGCGAGGGGCCAGGCGGACCTCTCGTCGGCGTGGGTGTGTGAGCTAAACCGGAGCGAGGAAGAAGACCTGGTGCTCGAGTTGAACCGGCTGGTCCAGGTGGGGGTCGAGGAGGTCGGCCGGGTGGAGGAAGGGCGGGGCGCCTGACCAACTTGCCCTGGTGCTGCTAAGAAGGCGGCCGATGGGCAAGGACAGCTACGACGACCTGATTTTCCAGCTTGGGGATCTGGCGAGGGAGCGTCTGGCGAACAAGGCCAACCGGCCCCGGGCGATGGAGCGGGTGCTCAAGGCCGAGGAGGCGCTCTTGGCGCGGCGCGAGGAGATGGAGGAGTTGGAGCGCCAGATGAACGACGAGGACGGCGGGTATCGCGACTTCCAGGCCCAGCAGGAAGCGGAGCGGCTGGAGCAGCAGGAGATCGTGAAGAAATGGCGGAGGGCGGTGGAGGGGATCGAGGGGCGGACGAAGAACCTGCGCAAGAAGATGTCCACGCAGCGGGCGACCTTGCGGTACCAGAAGGAGGCGCTCAAGAAGGCCGAGGAGCGCCACAAGGACCTCGAGATGACGCAGCATCACGAAGAGGCGAAGATCGCGCTCTCGAGGGAGAACCTGAAAAAATTCCGCCTGGCGCAGATGCGGATGCAGCGGGACATCGAGGAGCTGGAGGCGGAGCTGGAGACGATCCTGACGCCGCGGCCTGGGCAGCCTGGAGCGGCAGGCATCCTGGCGCACAAGCGGCTGATGGAGATGGAGGACGAGGCGGAGGCGCGCAAGGAGGAGCACGACCAGCTGATGGCGGAGCTGGACGCACAGCTCGCGGCGAAGGATCAAGAGGTGGCCGCTGCGGAGGACTACCTCGACCAAGCGGCCTACATCCTGGGGGAGGAGGTCTACTCCCAGCGCATTCCCGACCCCGCGCTCGCGGCGCTGTATCTGAGAGTTGACAAAGCGTCGTAGGGTCGAGGGTCGAGGGTCTAGCGTCGAGCGGCCGTCTAGCGGCGTCCAGCGCATGACGCCTGGAGTCGACGGGAAACCGTGGGCTCTGGACGGGCGCTGGACGCTTTTGGCTCGACACTCGACTCTCGACCCTCGACCTGCTACTAGGCGCCCTCGCCGCACCGCCGGACGATCGTCCGTGTGCGAGAGAAGGAGCGAGCAATGCAGGGCCTGATTGGCAAGAAGGTCGGAATGACGCAGGTGTTCTCCGACGAGGGCAACCTGGTCCCGGTGACGGTGATCGACGCCTCCGGCTGCGTGGTGGTCGGAAAGCGGACCCCCGACAAGGACGGCTACTCCGCGCTGATGCTGGGCATCGGCGAGGTGAAGGAGAAGCGCCTCTCCAAGGCGGAGGCAGGATCGCTCAAGAAGAACGGCGCCCCGCTGCGCCGCCACCTCAAGGAGTTCCGGGTCAGCGCGGAGGAGGCCGACAAGCTCAAGGTCGGTGACGAGGTGAAGCCGGACCTCTATTTCAAGAAGGGCCAGCTGGTCGACGTCTCCGGCACCACCAAGGGCCGCGGCACCCAGGGCGTGATGAAGCGGTGGAACTTCTCCGGCTTCGCCCAGACGCACGGCACCCACGAGTACCGCCGCCACCCCGGCGCCATCGGCCAGCGGAAGACGCCCGGCCGCGTCTACCCCAACAAGAAGATGCCGGGCCACCTGGGCGTCGACCGCGTCACCACCCAGAACCTCACCGTCGTGGAGGTGGTGGCAGAGAAGGGCCTCCTCCTGGTGATGGGCGCCATCCCCGGCCACAACGACGCCGTGGTCTACGTGCGGCCGGCAGTCAAATCGGCCATCCGCCAAGCGCACAAGAAGGCCTAGACCAGAAATCCCCCTCCCGGGATGGGAGAGGGTTTGGGTGAGGGGCGAGCGTCCCGTGACTCGAGCGCACCTATGGCGGTTGGCAGTGGCCCTCGCGCTCCTGTTGTCCTGCGGCCCGACGCGGACCCCTCTGCTCGGCACCGGCGAGCCCTGCACCCCGGCGCCTCCAGGCGAGAGCTCCACCGAGTGCGCCGACGGAGTCTGCGTCGCCCTGGACGCCGCCTCCGGCTTCTGCACCCTCTCGTGCACCGACGACTCGGGCTGCCCCACCGACTTCCTCTGCCAGGCCGCCGGCCGCTACGGAAAGGTCTGCCGCAAGCTGACCGGCTGCAAGCTCGACACCGACTGCCCCGCGGGCCACGCCTGCAACCCAGACACCCGCAACTGCTACATCAAGGTCTCGCGCACTCTCTGCTCTCCCTGCCAGGACGTGCTCCAGTGCCCCCAGGGCGGCGCCTGCTTCACCGCCCTCGGCAGCGGCGAACAGTTCTGCACCGGCCCCTGCGGCGCCTCCGGCGGCTGCCCCTTGGGGTTCGAGTGCAAGGACATTCCCGCCGGCAAGGACCGGGCCCTGATCAAGCAGTGCGTCCCCAGGAGCATGAGCTGCAACTTGGGCAAGCCGATCTGCACGAGCTGCGAAGGCGACTCCGAGTGCGGCGGGCCGATGGATCTCTGCGTCCGAAACGTGGTCTCCCAAGAGACGTTCTGCGGCCGCGACTGCGATCCGCAGAATGCCAGTTGCCCTGAGGGCTTCTCCTGCGTGGACATCGGCGGCCCCTTCCAGTGCGTGCCCAACTCCAACACCTGCAAGGCCTACTGCGACAGCGCCGATGAGCTGGGGCAGATCCGCCAGTGCGGCCTGGGCCAGGAGTGCGATCTGGTCAGCAAGAGCTGCCGGGCGGCCACGGACGGCCGCATGTGCTCGCCCTGCCTGGACAACGACGACTGCCGGCGCGGCACGCACCCCGAGAACCGGTGCATCGTCAACAACTGCGCGAGCTGCAGCTTCAGGGGAGAGGCGTTCTGCTCCACTCCGTGCGCGGACGACGCCGCCTGCGCCGCGACCTTCGGCCCCGGGTTCGCCTGCATCGCGGTGGCGGAGCCCTCCGGCGGCACGCGGAGCTTCTGCGTGCCCCAGCGCGGCACCTGCCGCTCCGGCTTGGGCCGGCTGGGCGACGACTGCTCGGCGGGGGGCGCCCAGGACTGTGTGGCGGGCATCTGCCTGGTCGCGGGCACCACCTCCCTGTGCTCGGTGCCGTGCAAGCAGGACGTGGACTGCGGCGACACGCGCTACCTCTGCTGCGAGTACACCGCGAACGGCTACGACTGCTCGGCGGAGAAACGGTCTACCTCTGGGCCCAAGAGCGGCACCGGAGTCTGCGCGCCTCTCGGCGGGCTCTTCGGCGACGACTGCAGCCCCGGGAGGCCCCCGTGCCAGACCGGCACCTGCCTGGATCTGGGCACCGCCCGGGTGTGCACGCTTCCCTGCGGCTCGGGGCTGTCCTGCCCGGCCGGCTTCACCTGCCGCAAGGCGGAGCTGTTGGGCTCGGCCGACGCCGGAACCCAGCAGAGGGAGGTGTGCTTCCCCGAAGGCGGAGGGAAGGCGGGGGCGGACTGCAGCTTCGGCCCGGCTGCCTGTGAGAGCGGCCTGTGCATCCGCAAGGATTCGGGGCCGGTCTGCTCTGCTCACTGCGCGGACGTCACCGAGTGCCCCGAGGGCTGGAGCTGCACCCAGGTGCTCGCGATCGACGGGCAGCCGGTGCAGGCCTGCCTGCCGCCGTCGGTGCAGTGATTCTCGCGGCCATTGGCCCAGCCAGATGGGGCCTCGACCAGCGGTTCTCCCGGACGACCCCTTCATCACGCCTCGGTCGGCCCGCGCGGCCGGAGCTGAATCACTGCGACGCCCTCGAGCTTCGCCCGCTTGGGCACGCTGCCGTCCGGCTTCATCGTCCACGACCCGTCCGCGGTGACCGCCGGAACCCCCAGCCGTCGCGCGCTCAAGAGGCAGGCGCGATCGCCGAGCGAGAGTCCCCGGGCCGCGAGCCGGGGACGAAGTTTCGCGGAGAAAAGCGCGTCGGCCGCGGTGAACGGGAAGATCGCCAGCCGCAATCGCGCGAGGTCCTCGAGCTCCCGGTCGACGCTCGCCCCCTTCTCGGACAACCGCCCGAGGACCTCCTCGAGGTTGATCACCGACATCCCACAATGATCGAGGCGCGCTTCTACCCACTCTCCTCCCGGCTCTCCCAACATGAGCGCCAGGACGGCGGACGCATCGAGGACGTAGTCGAGGTCAGCCCCGCCGCGATCGCTCACGCGCCGCCTCCACGCGTCGCTCGCGGAGCAGGTCCTCCAACCTCACGCCGAGCTCCGACCAGCGCTGCCGGATCTGCCGGAGAAGCACGCGGCGATCCCGAAGCGGCCTCAGGAAGATTCCCTCGTCCTTCTCCACCAGCGAAAGCTCGTCTCCCGCAGCCAGACCCAATCGGTAGCGGAGACTCCTCGGCAGTACGATGCGGCCCTGCTCCCCCATTCGCACCACGTCCTCCCTCACGCGAGCGGGCCTGCCGCCGCGCTTGCTTGCCGGACGTCGTGCCATTCACGGGGGACGATAATGCCACGGCCGCGACGCCGCAATCCTTCCCCGCCCCGAGGGCCGCTCGCGCTCCCCGGCCGGAACGGCGCCGCGCCGTGGTCGCAGGTCTACTCGGGGTCCACCTGCGCGCACCGGGCTGTCACGGAAAGGCTTCTTGCACCCGCGAGGCTGTGCTAGGCACTGGCCTCCATGTCTCGGCTGCCGAGGGCTGCGTTGCTGGCGGGCGCGACGCTCGTCGCGATCGGCTGCGAAGAGCGCGGCGGCCGCACCCGGAAAGTCCTCGAGCCCTACGCGGTGGTCCCCGGCACCCCTCAAGTCGACACCGGCGCGCCCAAGGTCCTCACCGACCCGACCCGGGAGACCTCCAGCTTCTCCATCAACGTCCCCAGGCAGTGCGACCTCTACCAGCAGCTCTCGGTGAGGAAGGTGGACATCCTCTGGGTGGTGGACTCCTCGGGCTCGATGGCGCCCAAGCAGGCCCGGCTGGCGGCGAACTTCAACGGCTTCATCAGCCAGCTCGTCAACGCCAAGCCCCCGATCGACTTCCACATCGCGGTCACCCCCACCGACACCGACGACCCGGCCACCCGCGGGGCGCTCAGGAAGTGGATCGTCGGCCCCACCACCTCCGACTTCATCGCCTGCACCCCGCAGCCCGACGGCACCTCGCGCTGCAACACCAACCAGGGCGCCGACGGCGGCACCTCCGAGGCGGTGACCGCCTTCCAGCAGATGGCCACCGTGGGCACTGCGGGGAGCGCCCAGGAGCGTGGTCTGCTCGCGGCCTACCTCGCCCTCACCAACCCCAACAACCTCTCCAAGCCGGGAGCCGAGCGCTTCATCCGCCCGGAGGCGGCGCTCTACGTGGTGGTCGTCTCCGACGAGGACGACTCCTCCTGCCATCCGCTGGTGACCCAGTCCATCTGCACCGCCGACCCAGGCTGCCGGTGCGCGCCCGACGCCATCCTCGGGGGCGCCGGGGCCTACGGCAGCACCTCCTACTTCACCCGCTTCCTCGAGACGTACAAGGGCTACGGCCAGGGCGAGCTGGTGGCGCTGGCGGCGATCGTGGCGCTCGAAGGCACCGCCGACGCCGGAGTCCCCTCCCAGTTCGGAGACCCCAACCAGCATGCCGGCTGCTGCCGCTCGGCCTCCGCTTTGCCGTGCCCGACCGGGGGGCAGAACGACGGCGGCTACGAGATCGCCTACTTCGGCGGGCGCTACGTGAAGGTCGCCTCGGACACCGGCGGAGTGGCGGTGTCCATCTGCGACAGCAGCTTTTCGGGCGCGCTCGCCTCGCTGGGGTACGCGGCCTCGGGCCTTCGCCGGGAATTCCGGCTCACCCGCGGGCCCGACGTTCAGCCCTCGGGCGGGAAGGCCGCCGGGATCCAGCTCTACGTCTCGCCCCCCAACGCCGCCAACTGCCAGGTGGACGGCAATTGCCCCGCAGGACAGTTCTGCCGCTCCAACCGCTGTGCCAGGAAGCTGGACGTCGACCTGGCGGCAACCAAGGACGCGGCCCAGTACGTGAAGTGCGACGCTTCGGCCTTCCGAAATGTGGTGCGGTTCGACGGAGCCGCGGTCCCCGAATCCCTGAGCGCCGTAGAAATCTGCTACGACGTGCAGGCCGAATTCCAGACGAGTTGTCCGTGAAGAGAGCCATGACGAGAGCGACCCTGCTGTTGGCAGCCCTCTGCCTCGCCGCCGCACCCGCCGCGGCCGCCGAAAACCAGGAAGAGCTGATCGAGAAGGTGGTGGTTCGAAACCGCCTCTACACCCTGAAGGGGCGGCTGGAGCTCGGCCTCAACGTCGGCTTCATGCCGATGTCGCGGCTGACCGACCACGTCAACTTCAACGGCCACTTCGCCTACAACCTCTCGGACACGCTGGCCTTGGAGGTCCGCGGAGGTTATGCGTTGGGGCCGGCGAGCCGGTGGCCGACCCTGTCCCACCACACCAACCTGGCGGGCCAGATCGCCGAGGAGCTGGCGGCGGAGAAGATCGGAGCCTCCAGCCCAGGAACGGTGAGCGATCTCTCGGATCTGTGGGAGATGCACGGGAACGCCGCCGTGGGAGTCCGCTGGGCGCCGATCTACGGGAAGATCTCGCTGATGGCCGAGCTGCCGCTGCACTTCCAGGCCTACCTCTGGCTGGGAGGGGGCGCGGTCCAGCTCCATCGCGAGTCGGTGATGATCTGCAACCAGAAGTCGGGCAGCTCCTGCGCCGAGTTCTACACCCAGGACAAGTTCGACGGGATGGCGAGCGTCGCGCTGGGCACGCGCTTCTTCCTCACACCCAGCCACTCCATCGCCATCGAGCTACGGGACTATTCCTACCGCGACGAGTGGCTCGCCGACGTGGACTACGCCAAGGCGCTCAACCGGAGCCCTCCCGACGGCGGGGGCACTGCGGTGCGGAGCGGCCTCACCAACCTCGTGATGATCGACATCGGCTACTCGTTCCTCTTTTAAGGTGCGACGATGAGACTGCTTCTGTTCCTCGCCCTGCTCTGCGCCTCTGCGGCCCAGGCCCTCTCTGCGCCTCGCCTGTTGGACCTGGTGCTCGGCCAGACCGACGACGAGGAGGAGGAAGAAGAGGAGGCGCCTTTGAAGCCCAAGGATCAGCCGCCGCCCAAGCCAGGCGACAAGGTTGCCAAGCCCGAGGAGAAGCCCGCGCCCGCCGCCGTTCCGGCCGCGCCGCAGGCCCCCGCCGGGCAGCAGCGCCTGGTCTCCGGGGCCCCGCTGTTCAACCCGAACGTCGCGGTCCACATCGTGGAGAAGAAGATCTTCTCTGACAACGGCAAGCGGGAGGTGGCCCTCTACCCGCTCACGATTCAAGCGAACGGGAAGGCGACCCAGCACATCGGCACCGCGGCCACCGCGGTGTGGCACCTGCACGAGAACTTCGGGTTCCAGGTCTCGGGGCATTACCACTGGGTCACCACCGAGTCGGCCTTCAACCAGGAGCTGATCGAGAAGGCGCGGCGCGAGTTCCAGGCGGCCACCTCGCTCCTGTTGGTGTGGGGAGTCCAGGGCGGGGTGGAGGTGACTCCGCTCTACGGCAAGTTCGCCTGGTACGAGGACAGCCTGGCGCACTTCTCGGTGGTGGTGAACGGCGGCGCGGGCATCGGCGCCACCCGGCACCAGCTCAAGCCGGCCGGCGACCCGACGTCAGAAGGGGGCACCGGCGCGGCGACCTTCGGAGAGACTGGGAACAAGTTTTTGGGCTCGTTGGGCGCAGGCGTGCGGCTGCAGTTCGGCGAGCGGTTCGCCTTCCGCGCCGAGATCCGCGACCTCGTCTACACCGCGAAGTTCGACGCGGTGAACGGCTGCGACTTCGGAGACCTCGACGCCATGGACAAGGCGATCCGCAACGGCAGCAGCCTGGACGGAGTGAACGTCAGCCCCTCGTGCGTGGCGCTCGGGAAGAAGGTCTTCGCGAAGGTGAGGGACGACGGCTACAAGCACACCATGGACATCCCGCTGGCGAAGAACCTGGTATCCACCCCGTCGTCGGACGTGCTCAACAACCTCGGCTTCTACGCCGGGGTGTCCTTGCTCTTCTGACCGCCATGAAGCGAATCCTCCTCCTCGCCTCGCTGTTGCCCTCGGCCGCCTGGGCCCAGGACCTCGCGCTGTACAACCGCGCCCTGTCCGCCTTCAACTCGGGCGACTACGACGCCGCCGCCCAGGCCTTCTTCGAGGTGAACGAGACCTCCACCGACGCGGACCTGCGCACCAAGTCGGAGTATTACCTGGCGCAGTCCTTCGCGAAGAAGGAGCTGCCGGTCACCGCCTTCATCCACTACCAGTCCATCCTGCGGGCGGGGAAGGCCCACCCCTTCTACCTCAAGGCGGTGGAGGGGCTGGTCAACGTCCAGCAGCAGCTCGATGACCAGTACCTCATCCCAAACCAACTGGAGAAGAGGTACTCCGACGAGTGGGCCACCCTCCCGCTCGAGGTCTTGGCGCGCATCAACTACCTCATCGGACAGATCGACCAGCGCAAGGCGAAGTTCGACGAGGCCCAGGCCTTCCTCGAGGCGGTGCCCAGAGAAACCGCGATCTACGCCAAGGCGCAATACCTGCTCGGGGTGGTGCTCTCGGATCCGCGCTTCCCCGGCGGCCCCAAGTACGAGCAGGCGATCAAGGCGTTCGAGCGCGTGCTGGCGCTCAAGACCGAAAAGCAGGAAGACTTGCTCGCCACCCAGCACCTCTCGCTGCTCGGGCTCGGCCGCGTCCACTACGGGATGGGCCAGTACCAGCGGGCGGTGGAGGCCTACGAGCGCATCCCCCGCTTCACCAAGTTCTGGGACGTCGCCCTGTTCGAGGACGGCTGGGCCCGCTACCAGAACGACGATCTCGGCGGGGCGCTCGGCTCCCTGCAGGCGCTCCACGCGCCCCAGTTCGCCGGGGCCTTCCAGCCCGAGTCCTGGTACCTCAAGAGCATCACCTACTACTTCAGCTGCCTCTACGAGGAGGCCAAGACCGCGCTGGCGGCGTTCGACGAGATCTACGTGCCGATGCGCGAGAAGCTGACGCCGCTGGTCACCGCCGATGGCAAGGACGAGGAGTTCTTCTTCAAGCTGGTCAACGACAGCTCGGAGAAGATCCCCAAGCCGGTGCTCAACTGGGTGAGGAGCAACGAGCGCATGCTCGGGCTGTTCGCGATGCTGAACCAGATCGACAAGGAGAAGGCGGCGATCACCGCCAACCAGGCGTGGCGCGGCTCGAAGCTCGGGCCGGACCTGGTCAGCCTTCTGGATCAGAACCGGGCGGTGCTGGTGAAGGTGGCGGGCAAGCTGGCCAAGAACCGGCTCACCGAGGCGAACGAGGCGATAAGCCACTTCCAGAACCAGGCGGAGATCGTCCGGTTCGAGACCTCCAAGGCCGAGAAGGAGATGGCCGAGGCCGGGGTCAACCAGCGGAAGATGCTCACCGAGAAGTCGCTCTACCGGCCCAAGATGCCGGCGGAGGACTGGAACTACTGGAAGTTCCAGGGCGAGTTCTGGATCGACGAGATCGGCTATTACCAGTACACCTTGAAGAGAGGATGTGCGGAGTGAAAAGCGCGGTCCGGTGGTGGGTCCTTCTTGGGCTGGTTGCCTGGCCTGCCGCGGCAGAGCCTGTGGCGCATCACTTCGACAAGGCGCCGCTCTCGTCGCTCACCCTCGTGCACGTCCAGCCACTCCGCGGGCGGACGCCCTCCGCCGCCGTGGAGGATCCTCGAGGCCAGGTGATCATCGTCCGGCAAGGAGATTTCATCTCCCGGGATCGCCTGCGGATCCAGCGGGTGTCCCGCGGCTGCCTCGACCTCGTCACCGAGTCCGGCGAGGGCCACGCGATGCTCTGCATCGAACAGGCCCAGTCGCCTCGCTCCTGACCCCGGCCGGGCCGGGCCTTTTCAAAAAACCCGGCGGGAGTGTAGCTTTCGCCGACTTTCTCCTCCCGAGCATCCGAACGCAGGAGCCAGCATGAAGTCGCTTCATCGGGTCTTCACCTTCGCGCTCGCCGCCGCCCTCGCCGGCGCGCCGGCCACCTCCCTTGCCCAGAAGAAGGGGAAGAAGGCCGCCCCCAAGGTCGAGAGCAAACCCGCCCCCACCGCCGCCAAGCCCGAGGAACCCAAGAAGAAGAAGAAGGAAGAGGAGCGAAAGGGCTCCTTCCAGCTCAAGCAGGAGTACAAGCTGGAAGACGCCGAGCGGGAGGCGATCGCCGACAAGAAGCGCGACGAGACCATCGAGAGCCTGAGGAAGATCATCCCCAGGTTCCAGGACGGCTCCAACGAGAAGGCCGAGCTGTGGTTCCAGCTCGCCGAGCTGTACTGGGAGAAGTCCAAGTACCTCTACCGCAGGGAGATGTTCCGCTTCCAGGAGGAGGAGAAGAAGGTCGACGCCGCCAGAAACCGCGGCGAGAAGATTGCCGACGCCAAGGAGGACCACCGCGAGAGCGAGTCCTACCGCGCCCAGGCGATGACCCTCTACGAGCAGATCCTCCGCGAGGCCCCCGCCTATGAGCGCAAGGACGAGGTGCTCTTCTCGCTCGGCTACAACCTCTACGAGACCAACAAGCGCGAGCAGGCCGTCAAGCGCTACGAGGAGCTGATCAAGAACTACCCTGGCTCGAAGTTCATCGCCGACACCTACGTCCAGCTCGGCAACCACTACTTCGACGTGGCCGGAAACCTCCCCAAGGCCAAGGACATGTTCGAGCGCGCCTTCGGCTCCAACCAGCCGAGGATCAAGAGCTACGCCCTCTACAAGCTGGCCTGGTGCGACTTCAACGCCGGCGAGCACGAGCGCGCCCTCAAGAAGCTCCAGGACGTGGTCGACTACACCGAGCGGCAGTCGGAGAAGAAGCAGTTCACCGACCTCAAGAACGAGGCGCTGAACGACATGATCCGGATGTGGGTCCAGCTCAACCGGGCCCAGGACGCCGTCGCCTACTACAAGGCCCACGCCGGGAAGAAGGCCCAGGCCCGCCTGATCGCCAGGCTCGCCGACGGGCTCGCCGAGGCCGGCCACCACGACAACGCCATCAAGACCTACCAGTACCTCTTGGGCGAGAACCCCATGCAGCCCAAGGCGCCCGAGTTCCAGCAGGCCGTGATCAACAGCTACGAGGGCCTGCGCCAGCGCGAGATGGTCAAGGCCGAGGTGAAGAAGCTCGCCACCCTCTACCGGCCGGGCAGCGAATGGTGGAAGGCCAACGAGAGCAAGAAGGAGGTTTTGCGCGACGCCTTCAACGTCTCCGAAGAGGCGATGCGGAAGGTGGTCACCGACTACCACCAGGAGGCGCAGAAGACCAAGCAGGTCGAGACCTACCGGCTCGCCCGCGACATCTACAAGGAGTACGTCGACGCCTTCGCCACCAGCGAGGAGGAGCAGTTCGTCTCCGACTCCGCCTTCAACATGAAGTTCTACTACGCGGAGATCCTCTGGGCCCTCGAGGAGTGGGAGCACGCCGCCCGCGAGTACCAGAGCGTGGTGGCCTTCAAGGTCCCCAACCGCGACACCGCCAAGGAAGTCACCCAGGAGAAGTACCGGCAGTCGGCGGCGTACAACGCCATCCTCACCTACGACAAGCTGGTGAAGATCGAGCGCGGGCTCCTCGCCAAGGCCGACATCAAGGCCGGGCAGAAGGTCGAGGAGACCAAGAAGAAGGGGGTGGTGGAGAAGCAGAAGAAGATCGAGAAGCGTTCGCCCAAGGATCTCGTGGAGCAGCCGATCTCCAAGTTCGAGCAGAAGCTCGCCGAGGCCTGCGACAAGTACAACGAGCTGTACCCGAACAACCAGGACGAGATCGAGGTCCGCTACATGGCCGCGGTCGTGTACTACGACCGCAACCACTTCGTGGAGGCCGCCAAGCGGCTCGGAGAAGTCATCCTCAAGTGGCCGGAGGAGAAGCGCTCGCAGGACGCGGCCGACATCTCGATGTCCGTCCTCGAGGAGAAGGAAGAGTGGCTGGAGATCAACAAGCTCTCCCGCCAGTTCCTCGCCAACAAGAAGCTCTCCAAGCCGGGCACCGAGTTCACCAAGCGGGTGGGCACCATCGTCGAGAACTCCCAGTACAAGTGGGTCGACGAGGTCATCTACAAGAAGGAGAAGAACCCGGCCCGGGCCGCCGAGGAGTTCCAGAAGTTCGTCGCCGAGTTCCCCAAGTCGGACAACGCCGACCGCGCGCTCACCCACGCGATGCTGATCTTCCGGGAGGCGGATCAGCTCGACCGCGGCGTGGAGGCCGGGGAGCGCGTGCTCAAGGAGTACCCGGGCTCGGTGTTCGAGCTGAAGGCCCGCTACTCGCTGGCCCGCTTCTACGAGAAGCTCGCCGACTTCACCAGGTCAGCCGAGATGTACGAGGCCTTCATCGCCGCCTACGACCAAGCCGCCGGGCCCAAGGCCGTGGGCTACGAGAACATGAAGGAGCTGTTGAAGAAGGAGGCCAAGGAGGCCAAGGGCAAGCCCGCCAAGGCGGTCGCCCAAAAGGCGAAGGCGGGCAAGGCCGCCGAGACGAAGAAGGTCGACCCCAAGGAGCGGGAGGACCTCATCAAGGAGGCCTGCGCCAAGCCCGACGACTGCTGGGTCGCCGACGCCCAGTTCAACGCCGCCCTGTGGTGGGAGGGCCTGGGCAAGTCTGAAAAGGCCATCTCCGCCTACCATCGGTACATGGCCCGATTCAAGGAGCGCAAGGATGTCCCGGCGATCGCCTTCCACCTCGGCGACATCCAGGAGAAGGACAAGAAGTTGCCCGAGGCGATCAAGGGCTACGAGGCCTACCTGACCACCTACGGCAAGGACTCCCGCGTCACTGCGGTGAGCCTCTACGAGGCGAGGTACCGCCAGTTCAAGGCGCACCGGGCGCTCAAGAACCAGGCGGAATCGGAGAAGCTGATGAAGGAGCTGATCGCTGCTTACGCGAAGCTCTCCGCCGAGGACAAGAAGAAGGACGGGCCGATGAACGGCTTCGGCCACGCCCGCTTCCTCTCGCTGGAGCCGATGTGGAAGCAGTACCTGGAAATCAAGTTCGGCAAGGTGGCCACCCTCAAGAAGGACCTCGAGGCGAAGCTGAAGAAGATCCAGGAGGTCGAGAAGGCCTACACCGAGGTGCTCGCCATCGGGGCAGGGGAGTGGGGCATCGCCGCGCTCACCCGCATCGGCACGGCCTACGCCGACTTCGCGCAGAACTTCATCGACTCCCCCAACCCCAAAGGGCTCGACGAGGAGCAGCTCGAGATGTACCGCGGGGCCCTGGAGGAGAAGGCCTTCCCGCTGGAGGAGAAGTCGATCGAGGCGCTCGAGAAGGCGCTCGCCAAGAGCTACGAGCTGGCCATCTACAACGAGTGGACCCTCCAGGCCCAGGACAAGCTGAACAAGTACCGGCCCGGAACCTACGGCAAGGTGCGCGAGGTGCCCTTCCGGGGCTCGGAGTTCTTCTTCCAGGAATCGGTCGCCAAGGAGGCGGCGTTCGCCGAGAAGTCGCCGCCCGCCGGCACCGGCGCCGGCGCGCACTGAGCCTCGACTCCCTATCCAACGGAACCCGCCATGAAGTCACTTTCCATCGCCGCCCTCGCCCTTTTCGCCCTGGCGCTGTTCGCCTGCAAGACCGCCCCGGAGGTGGTGAAGCCCGATCCTGCGCTCGCCGCCGCGCCACCGCCGCCTCCCAAGGAGAGGACTCCGGAAGAGCTGTTCTCCCAAGGGGTGAAGGCCTTCGACGCGGGCAAGCTGGAGGACGCCGAGGCGGCCTTCCAGAAAGTCTTGGAGAAGGCGCCCCAGATGGTGAACGCCCAGTACAACCTGGGCGTAGTGAAGGAGCGGCTGGGAAACCTCGCCGAGGCCGAGGCCGCCTACGAAGCCACCCGGAAGCTCGACCCCAACCACACCCCCACCTTGCTCAACCTCGGCAAGGTGTACCGCCTCCGGGACAAGTTCGAGAAGGCGATCTCCCTCTACGAGCAGGCCCTCAAGCAGCCGGGGCGCGAGCACGACGTCGCCCTGCTCAACAACCTCACCGTCGCCTACCGGCTGGGCAAGCGCTTCAAGGACGCCGAGGCCACCGTGAGGAAGGTGCTCTCCCGCACCAAGGACAACCCCGACGCCTACAAGAACCTGGCCCTCATCTACTACGACCAGGGGAATTTCCGGCTCGCCGAGTTCATCTCCGGCAACGCCCGCAAGCTCGACGACAAGGATCCAGGCGTCCACAACAACCTGGGGATGATCCACCTCAAGCTGGAGGATCGGCGGAGGGCCCTGGGCGAGTTCCAGAAGGCGGTCACCCTCAATGACAAGTTCGCCCCGGGCCACATGAACATCGGGGCGATGGCGCTCTCCTACCGCGACTACGAGGGGGCGGAGAAGGCCTTCGGCAAGGCGGTCGCCCTCGATCCAACCTCCTATGAAGGGCATCTCGGCTTCGCCTTTGCGCTGGACGGCCAGAAGGGTCGGGATCCGAAGAAGGGCCTCGCCGCTGGCGCCGCCTTCGAGAAGGTGCTCGCCATCCGCGCCGACCACCCCGACGCCATCTGCGGTGCGGGCTGGGCCTACGCGGCCGACCGCAGCGGATGGGACAAGGCGCTCACCCTCCTCGAGAAGTGCAAGGGTTTGCTCACCACCAGCGCCCAGGACCAGCAACTCGTCGACAACAAGATGAAGGGCATCCTGGCGATGCAGAAGACCGGCGCCCAGCAGGGCGCTCCGCCTCAGGAGCGGCAGAAGCCCAAGGAGGTCAAGGGCGGCGAGTCCCTGCTCGACAAGGTGGCTGATCAGGCTGCGAAGGAGGAGGGCGCGCAGCCTCCGCCCGAAGGCCAGCCTCAGCCGCCCCCAGCCGGCGCCCAGCCCCAGGGAGAGGCCCCCAAGTCCGAGCCCGCGCCCGCTCCCACTGAGGCCAAGCAGTAGCTTCAGTTCGCTTGCCGCGCGGCGTCATCAGCGGCGCTGGCGAGGCTGGAAGAGGAGTGCCGCCAGTGGCGAATCGCGTTCGCCGCGCCGGGCCGGGCCGTGACAAATGGCCCTGAAATCCCTTACTATGCGCCGCCTTTCGGCCGGTCCGGGCGATGCACCGCCCGGAGGAACCCGATCGGGTGTCCAGTTGTCTCACCCGCGCAGGAGATACTCGATGAAGCGTATGTGGCTTGCGGCGGGCCTCTTGGCGCTGTTCTCGGCGCCCGCCTTGGCGCAGGAGAAGGTAATCCGCGAGGCGGATCGCACGGTGTACCGCAAGAAGACCGTCATCGACTTCACCGACGTCGCCGTCGAAGGGGAGCTGACCAAGCCCGAAGGCACCTACGCCCTGTCGAAGAAGAAGACCAACTTCAAGAGCCTGATCAAGGTCCGCGAGAATTTCTCGCCCGAGCTCCAGAAGTCGGTGGACAACCTGTAGGTCGGGCGCCGTCGGCCCGCGCATTTCGCTACCGGAGACAAGAGGCAGGCTCATGGCTTCGAAGAAGAACGCGCTCACCTTCCGCATCACCGGCCCGGACGGGACGACCCTCGAGTCCCGCTCAGAGCTGGAGAGCGTCATCCTCGGCTCCGGCGCGGGCGCCGCGGTGAAAATCCCGGATCCGAAGGTCTCCAACCTCCACGTGATGCTCAAGGTGGAGAAGAGCGGGATCGTCACCGCCATCGACTTGGGGAGCGAGCACGGCACCAAGCTGGGCGACGAGCCGATCAACAACCCGGTGGCGCTGGCCTCCGGCGACGTTCTGCACCTCGGCGGCTCCAAGGTGAAGGTGCTCTTCGGCGACGCCGACTCCACCGAGGCGGTGCCGAACGATCAGCTGGCCCGCGACATCGCGGCCAAGGCGATGCCTCTAGCCCCGCCTCCTCCGGCGGCCGCCCCCGCCATAAAGCCCGCTCCCAAGCCGCTGGTCCCGCGGGCCCTGGCGGGCACCGGGAAGAACGCGGCGATCCTCTTCAACGATCCGCTCCCCGCCGAGGCCACTCCGGCCGAAGACAGCAAGGTCCTCCAGGTAGCGCTGTTGTGGGGCGACACGCTGATCAACGTGGGGCACTTCGCCGACGGGGTGCCGGTCACCATCGGCGAGGCGAAGCGGAACCACTTCCACGTCTTCGCCCCCTCCATCGGCGACAGCTTCACCCTGGTCCGGTCCAAGGGCTCCACCATGCAGGTGGACGTGCCCCACGACGCCGGCGTGGTGGTGTCGACCCGCGGCGACAGCCACAAGTCGAAGGAGCAGCTGCGCGCCGAGGGCAAGCTGCGCGGCTCGGATGGCCCGATCCGCGCCGACTCGATCGAGCTGGGGCTGCACGACCGGGCCCAGGTCTCCTTCGAGAACGTGGCCTTCATCATCCGCTACGTGCGGCCCTCCGCCGCGGTCGCGGTCGGCCGGATGGAGGAGGCCGACTTCACCTTCTTCAAGATCTCCTCCATCTGCATCATGGCCTTCATCGCCATGGTGGCGGCGATGCTCCTCACTCCGCAGGGCGAGTGGGGCACCTCCGACGACATCTTCCAGAACCCCTCCAAGTACGTGAAGCTGCTCGTCAAGCCGGAGAAGAAGATCGAGATCAAGAAGTTCAAGGATCTCTCCGGCCTGCAAGAGGGCGCCAAGGCGAAGGAGAAAGAGGGCAAGTTCGGCAAGCAGGACGCGAAGAAGGACCAGGCGGACCCCTCGAAGAAGGGCAGCCCGGTGGTCGACGCCAACAAGCGCGAGGAGGACCGCAAGAAGGTGATGGCGGCGGGGCTGCTCGGCGCGCTCGGCGGCGCGGCGGGCGGCGCTTCGAACGTGTTCGGCCCGGGCGGCCTGGGCACCGGGATCAACAACGCGCTGGGAGGGCTGCAGGGCGGCGCCGGGCTGGGCGACGCTCACGGCGTGGGCGGCCTCGGCTCGCGCGGCACCGGTCCGGGCGGCGGCGGCACCGGGCTCGGGCTCGGCGGCCTGGGGACCAAGGGCACCGGGCGGGGCGCCGGCGGCTATGGCTCGATTGACCTGGGCGGGCGCGGCAAGGACACCACCCGCGTGGTGCCGGGCAAGACCACCGTGGTGGGCGGCCTCTCCAAGGACGTGATCGCCAAGGTGATCAAGCGCCACCAGAACGAGATCAAGTTCTGCTACGAGCAGGAGCTGCAGAAGGTGCCCGACCTGGCCGGCAAGGTGGCGGTGGTGTTCACAATCGACCCCGCAGGAGCGGTGTCCGAGGCCAACGTCTCCGAGTCGTCCTTGGGCAGCGCCAACGCCGAGAACTGCATGCTGTCGCGCATCCGGCGGTGGAAGTTCCCCGAACCGCAGGGCGGAGGCGTGGTCACCGTCAGCTTCCCCTGGGTGTTCAAGTCCGCGGGCGCGGACTCGGGAGACGAGTAGCCGCTTCGAGAGAACCCAATCCAGTGCGGGTTGTCTTACCCCCTGCACCTTCTAGGGGGAAGACGCGATGGAAAGGGTTTCGGTTGCGCTCCGCTGGGGCGATCAGCTCCTCGACGTGGTCCACCTCGCCGCTCGCCAGCGGGTGGAAATCGAAGGATTGGCGATCACCACCGACTCGAGCGGGAGCGCGCGCGTCGAGTTGCCTCATGGGGCCGAGCTCACCGCCCCGGGCGAGAGCCGCGCGCCTTGCGCCGAGCCGGTGGAGCTCGAGGTGGGAGCCCGGGCCACGATCGCCTGGTCGGGGCTGACGTTCGAGCTGGGACCTGCCGCGCCCGAAGGCGCCCTCTCGCGGCGGGAGCTCGATTTCGCGGAGATCCAGTTCTTCAAGCTCACCAGCTTCGGAGTCCTCGTGCTCCTTGCCCTCGCCGCCGCCTTTCACCTCACCCCGGGCGCCGAGGACGACGGCTCGGTGCTGGCCATTGGACCCTCCGCCAGCCTCGGCGACCTGCTGAGAGATGTTCCGCGCCTCAAGGTGCCACGCCTGCTGCTCCCCGAGCAGCCAGCCGTGCGCAAGCAGGAGCGGCAGGCTGACGAGCGAGGCCCTCGGGGCGCGGGGGGGCCGGGGAGGAAGCGGACCCGGCTGGGTCTTTTGGGAGTGCTCGACCAGCTCGGCGCCAAGGCGGATGCGGTCATCGGAGCCGGCTTGGGGCGCGGGATCGACGCCGCCCTGGAGGGCCTGACCGGAGGTCCGATGCTGAGCGACGCGCTTGGCCTGTACGGGATCGACGCGCGCGGCTCCACGCCCGGCTGGGGTGGAGGACCCCTGGGGCTCGGCAGGCTGCCTGGCCTGGGAGGCCCGGAGCGAGGCCCTGGAGGCGGCCTCGCTCCGAACGCTCTCCGCAAGCGCGAGGAGACCCCGCCCAGAGGTCCCACCCGGGTGATCGGCGGCCTCCCGAGGGAGGTCATCTCGCGCGTGGTCCGGCGGCACCAATCGGAGATCAAGTTCTGTTACGAGTCGGAGCTGGCGAGGCTGCCCGATCTGGCGGGGAAGGTGGCGGTGCGCTTCGTGATCGATCCGGCGGGTGAGGTGTCCGAGGCGCAGGTCGCCGAGTCGTCTCTGGCCAACGCCAACGTGGAGGCCTGCATGCTGGAGAGTGTTCGCCGCTGGCGCTTTCCCGAGCCCGAAGGCGGAGGCGTGGTGGAGGTCAGCTTCCGCTGGGTGTTCAAGGCCGCCGGCGACGCGGAGTGAACGCCGATTCTCCGTTGCGGCTTGTGTGGGGGCACGGGTAAGTTGGCACGCTCCTAGGACAAGGACGGTGCCAGCAATGCTCGTGCGCAGGCTCCTCGCGGTGGCCGCCGCTCTGTCGGCGTTCGCGGCCACTGCCGCCACCCCGCCGGAAGGCGTGGCGCTCGTGGTGCGCCGCGGCTTCTTCACCGAGACCGACATCGGCGGCTTCATGACCGTCGGCGGCGAGGACGGCTACTCGAACCTTCAGACCTACCTCCAGCTCGGCATCGGCTACGACGTGAGCCAGACGATCGAGCTGGGCCTTCACGCCGGCATCGGCGCGAACGCCCAGAACTGCTGGGACCGCAAGGAGAGGGAGGAGTGCGTCGAGGCCGACAACTTCACGGTGATGTTCATCGACCTCACCGCGGCCTACCTCTTCCGGATCGCGGAGCGCTTCTACGTCACCCCCAAGTTGGTGGGCGGCTACACGCTGATGCAGCCCGCGCCCACGTTCAACCCGCCTCGTCCCAAAGGGTCCCAGGACCCCAACGGGGCAATCGATCGGGGACCGAACGCAGGCGTTGGGCTCGGCGTGGAATACGCCACCTCGATGGACCACTTCAGCATCGGCTTCGACGTGATGGGGCGGTACATCGTCGGCGCGAACATCACCTCGCTGCAGTTCTTCCCCCGGGTGAAGTACACCTTCTAACGAGGACGCGCGGGCCGATCGCCTGCGCCTCTGGTAGCCTTGGCCCATGTCGCTGGCCGATGACCTCGCGGCATCGAGGGGGGAGGCGCAAGAGAACCGCCGATTCCCGAGGCTGCGGGTGGACATCCCCGTGCTGCGCCGTTCCGGGCAGGGCTTCGTCGGAGAGCGCGCCCTGAACATCTCCTATGCCGGGCTGGCGATCGCCACCCGGGAGCTGTTGCTCCCCGGCTCCCCGGTGGAGCTGGTGATCCCCGCGCCGGATGGCGCCTGCGAGGTCCCGGTGATGGCCCGCGTCTCCACCATCGAGCAGGTGGCGGGTGGCGCCGATGCCTCCAGCGAGCTGCCCTACCGGGCCGGCCTGAAGATCACCCACATCGATCCGGGCCTGGTGCCGACCTTCGAGTCGCTGTTCCTGCGCCTGTTGACGATCCCCGACGGGAAGCGCGCCCGTCGGCGAATAGAGCTGAGCGCGGAGACCTCCTGGCAGGGCAGGCCGGACGAGCCCGCGCTGGCGCTCCGGCTGAGGAACATGAGCGTCAGCGGCGCGCTCGTGGTTGGCCCGGAGGTACCGCAAAAGGACTTCCAGGGCGAGCTCTCGCTGGTCTGCGCCGAGGACGGCAAGATGCAGCTCGTCTCCGCGCAGGTGGTGTGGACGCGCAGCGGCGACCCGGAGGACTGGGCAGGCCTCAAGTTCACCGGGGACGCGGGCCAGCGGGCCTTCCTGGCGAGGGTGCTCCGCTCATTCCTTTTCCTGCCGAGGAGGGTGAAGACGCCGCCCGACTCGCGGCCCATCGCCAGGGTCGGCCAGTTCGAGATCGAGGAGTTCATCGCCCGAGGCGGCATGTGCGACGTCTACCGCGGGCGCGCGGTGGAGGGGCCGCTCTCGGGCAAGCAGGTCGCCCTCAAGCGGCTGAGGCCGGAGCTGGCCTCCGAGCCGGGGGCGGTCGAGCGCTTCACCACCGAGGCCGACCTGGGCCGGCTGCTCAAGCACCCCGGCGTGGTGCACGCGCACACCGCGCTCAACTTCGGGGGGGAGCACTGGATCGCGATGGAGTACGTCGATGGCCGCTCGCTGGCCGACATCCTGATGGTGTACACGCGGGCGGGGGTGCGCCCGCCGATCCGCTCGCTCATGTCGATCGGCGAGGAGCTGTTGACCATCCTCGAGCACTGCCACGGCTTCTCCTCGCTCTCCGGGCGGCCGATCGAGGTGGTGCACGGAGACGTCACGCCTTCGAACGTGCTGCTCACCGAGGAGGGAGCAGTCCGGCTGACCGATTTCGGCGCCGCCAGCACCAAGGTGAGCGAGCTCGGCGAGCAGCCGGCGTTCGCCACCAAGCTCTCCTACCTGGCCCCGGAGCTGTACCTCTCCGGCCCGCCGGCCACCCCGCTGGTGGATGTCTTCCAGGTGGCGGTGCTCTTGTACGAGTCCGCCACCGGGGTGATGCCCTTCAAGGCCCAGGACCCCAACGAGATGTGCAAGGCGATCAAGCGGGGCCCGATCGCCCCCTCGCGCATGAACCCCGAGGTGACGCGGGCGCTGGAGAAGCTGATCCTCCAGGGGCTCTCCTATGAGCCCCGCAAGCGGCCGCAGGGCGCCCGGGCCTTCTGCGATGCGCTGTACGCGACGGGGGAGTGTCCCTCCGCGCTGGAGGCGGCCTCCGCGCGATCGGTCTTCTACCTCTGGGCGAGCGACGGGGGCGGGCGGCCCTGAGCGATCAAGTTGACGTAGGAAAAGCCGGTCCCGGTCCCGAACCCGGCTTTGGGGGCCTCGGCGCTCGCGATCAGCCCTCCTCGGCCTCACGCTTTCGCTCGCGTTCCGCCCGGTAGCGCGCGGTGTAATCGAGCAGCTTCTTTCGCAGGCGGACCGAACGCGGGGTCACCTCCACCAGCTCGTCGGGGGCGATCCACTCGAGCGATCGCTCCAGCGTCATCTCGGTGGGAGGCGTGAGGATGACGTTCTCGTCGCGGTTGGCGGCGCGGATGTTGGTCAGCTTGCGGCCGCGGCAGGCGTTCACGTTCAGCTCGGGCGGGTGGGCGTGCTCGCCGATCACCATCCCCGCGTAGACCTGCACTCCCGGGCCGACGAAGAGGATGCCCCGCTCCTGGATGGAGAAGAGCGCGTAGGGCACCGTCTCGCCCAGCCGGTCGGAGACGATCGCCCCCGAGGTGCGCTTGGGGATGTGGCCGAACCACGGCTCGTACCCGTCGAACTGGGCCGAGGTGATGCCCTCGCCGCGGGTGATGGTGAGGAACTCGTTCCGGAAGCCGATCAGCCCCCGCGAAGGCACCCGGAAGTGCAGCCTGGTGCGGCCGGAGCCGATGGCCGCCATGTGCACCATCCGCCCCTTTCGCGGGCCCAGCCGCTCCGTCACCAGGCCCACCGCCGCGTCCGGCACGTCGCAGACCAACAGCTCCATCGGCTCGTGCAACTTGCCGTCGATCTCCCGCGTCACCGGCTCGGGGTTGGAGGCGGTCAGCTCGTAGCCCTCTCTCCGCATGGTCTCGATGATCACCGCGAGCTGCAGCTCGCCTCTGCCGACCACCCGGAAGGCGTCGGGGGAGTCGGTCTCCTCCACCCGGATGGAGACGTTGCGGTAGGCCTCCTTGAAGAGGCGCTCGCGCAGGTTCCGCGAGGTGACGTACTTTCCCTCGCGCCCGGAGAGCGGCCCGTCGTTCACCCGGAACACCATCATCATCGTCGGCTCGTCCACCCGGATCCGCGGGAGCGCCCGGGGCGAATCCGGCAAGGTGACGGTGTCGCCGATCGAGACCGTGTCCAGGCCGGCGAGGCAGACGATCTCCCCCGGGCCGGCGTCGTTCAGCTCGACGCGCTTGAGCCCGGAGAAGCCGTACAGCTTGAGCACCTTGCCTGGGATCAGCTCTCCTCCTTCGCGGGCCACCGCCACCGGCATCGACGGGCAGAGCCTGCCGGCGTGGATCCTCCCGATCGCCAGCCGGCCGACGTAGTCGTCGTAGTCGAGGTTGTCGACCAGCATCTGCAGGGGCTCGCCCTCGGCGGCGCCGGGCGGAGGAGGGATGTGCTCGACGATGGCCTCGAACAGGGGCCGCAGGTCGGTGCCCGGCTCCTCGAGCGAGCGGGAGGCCTGCCCGGCGCGCGCCACCGCGTAGAGGACGGGGAACTCGAGCTGCCGCTCGTCGGCGCCCAGGTCGATGTAGAGCGAGTACACCTCGTCCAGCACCACGCGGGGTCGGGCGTCCTGGCGGTCGATCTTGTTGATCACCAGCACCGTGGCGAGCCCCATGGAGAGCGCCTTGGAGAGCACGAAGCGGGTCTGCGGCAGCGGGCCCTCCGCGGCGTCGACCAGGAGCAGGACTCCGTCCACCAGCCTCAGCCCCCGTTCGACCTCGCCCCCGAAGTCCGCGTGGCCCGGGGTGTCGACGATGGCGATCTGGTATCCGCCGTAGGTGACCGCGGTGTTCTTGGCGAGGATGGTGATGCCCTTCTCCCGCTCGAGGTCGAAGGAGTCCATCACCCGCTCGGCGACCGCCTCGTTGGAGCGGAACACCCCGGCCTGGCGCAGCATGAAGTCCACCAGGGTCGTCTTGCCGTGGTCGACGTGGGCCACGATGGCGACGTTGCGGATCTGCTGGCGGGGGATCATCTGGCGGTGGGTGGGAGGGCGGGGCTTATATGCCGCTGGTCTCCCGCTCGCAATCCGCGCTCGCCCCAACGAGCCCTCTCCCCGCGAGCGGAGGAGAGAGGAGCGGTGAGGGGAAGCTGTCAGAAGGAAGTGCCGAGGCTCAGGTAGAGGTCGATCTCGCCGCGCTCGGCGAGCCCTCGGGCGACCCCCAGGCGCAGCTCGGTGCCCGCGTAGTAGGCGAAGAAGAGCTCGCCCCGAAGCTCGGCGCCCAGCGACGGCTTCGGGGAGGCCAGCTCGGGTCCCCCGTCGCCCACCGCGCCCAGGTCAGCGAAGGCGGCCCCGTGCAGCCGGCGGATGAAGAAGGGCAGCGAGGAAACCCCCCGCCCGACCTCGACGATGGGGAAGCGGTATTCCAGGCTGGCGAGCGCGAAGGAGTTGCCGGCGAACGCCCCTGGCGGGTAGCCGCGAAGGTGGCCGGGGCCGGAGCGGTCTCCACGCAAGAGCTGCACCAAGGGGTCGTTCAGCTCGATGCCGCCCAGGGAGAAGACCCGCCGGCTCCCGATGTCGCCCACCGCGGCGCCCGCCGCCAGCCTGAGCGCGGCGGCGTGGTGCGAGGCCCAGGGGAGGGCGAGGTATGTCTGGTACCGGGCGTCGAAGGAGGTGAAGTCGAAGCTGGCCAGGGTCTCGCGCCCCGACCGGCGCACCGAGAGGGCGAGCAGGTGCCCTTCTTCGGCGCTCACCGAGTGGGCGAAGCGACGCACCGTGGAGAAGACCCAGGAGAGCTGCAGTGCGCTCACCGCCCCTCGCGCGGGAATCCGCGGCGCCGGGGCGTCCGGCAGGAGGTTGGCCAGGGGACGGGGATTGAGCAGCCGCCAGTCGTGGCCAACCGAGAGGGAGGTGAAGGCCTCGGGAAGGGAACGGGAGAAGGTCGCCGACACGTGGGTGGTCCACACCCGGTCGTGCACCCCGCGGGGGAATCCGGCTGCTTGCTGGAGGAAAGTGGAGAAGGAGGCGCTGAGGGATGGATAGGCAACGTTGGCTCCGTAGCCGGCGTGGACCGACGGCTCGCCCGAGGCGAACCCCCAGCTCGCCCCGAGGGCGAGGTGGTGCCGTCCGGTCAAGTCACCGGCCTCGGTGAACGCTCCCGCGGCCGGGCCGGCCGGATCTTCTCCGAGTAGGGGGAGCCAGTATTGCGGCGCCATCCACTCGATGGTCTCGTACTCCCGGACGGGGTAGGCGAGGCGGGGCTCGTCGCGGTAGGCGGGATCCGGCCGCTCCGCGCGGGCGGGCAGCTCGCCGCGGAAGCGTGCTTCGAGCGGCATCAACGCGACGTCGTAGCCGCGGTCCGAGTAGGCGGCGAACGCGATGGAGCTTCCGTCGGGGGAAGGAGCGGGGAGGAACGCTCCCAAAAGAACGTTGGTGAGCGGCTCCATCGAGCCGGTCTCGAGGTCGACCGCGTAGAGGTTGTAGACGCCGGACCGATCGGAGGCGACCAGGACCCGGCCGCCCTGCCACGGCCGAGCCTGGAGGACGAGGAAGTCTCCCGCGATCACCGTGCGCACTTCGCCAGTGTCGAGATCGAGTCTTCGTAGGATGCGCGCCCGGCCGGATTGCTGGGTGAAGATCAGGGTCTTTTCGTCGGCGAAGGCCGGGGTGAAGAGTTTTTCGGCCGGCCCGGCCTCGACCAGCCGCCGGACATCGTGGGTGCGCAGGTCGAATAGCCCAAGGTAGCTCCAGCCCGCCCCGCTCCTTCCGACGAAGGCCAGGCGATGGCCGTCGGGTCCGTACGAGGGCTCGGTGGCTCGAAGCCCGTGGGTGAGCCTCTTGAGCTCCTTGGTGGAAAGGTCGGCTTCATAGAGGTCGTCATAGAAGCTGTGCTCCTGCCACACCGATGGGAAGGCGAGCGCGATCCGCGAATCGTCCGGGGAGAGGTCGAACACCGCGTCCGCCCACAGCTCGAGCTCCTGGCGATCGCCGGTTCCGTCCGCGGCCACCGAGCGGATCGAGGCCCGGCGGTCGGGTCCTCCCTCCAGGTAGAAGATCCGGGTGCCGTCGTGCGAGAAGCGGGGGTTGCCGGTCTCTTCACCGCTCCTGGTGAGCACCGAGTACCGCGTTGCCCCGCGCGCCTCGATGTCCCGGGCCTGGACGCGGTACCGCTCTGCGAGGGCAGCCTGCCAGTCGCCGAAAAGGGTGGCGAAGTCGACTCCCAGCTCCTGGGCGGCGACGACGTTGAGGGCGAACGGCACCAGCCGCGAGCCGTAGTTGGAGAAGAAATTGGCAAGTCTCTCCTCGCCGATCCGCTCGGCGATGTAGCGCAGGAAGCGGCCTCCGTAGAGGTAGGCGATGTTCCCGCGCGGCCATCGCGTCGGGTAGTGCGTCACCTCGTCGAGCCGGAAGGGGAGCCCAAAGAGGACGCCGGCCCGCAGCCACATGTCGAACAGCGCCGAGCGGTTTCGCCCGGCCGAGGAGACGTTCGACTCTTGGTAGGTGGCGACGCCCTCCACGAGCCAGCGGGGGACGTAGGCGTTGGGGGTGTAGAGCTTCCCGAACACCGCGTTCGCCAGCGCGGGGACTCCGCGGGCGTTGTCCAGGTGCAGGACGTGCGCGTACTCGTGCGTCACCAGGTCCCACAGGTGGTCCTCGTAGTCGTTGAGCACCGAGAGATCTCCCGGCGGCTCCGCGAGGAGGGCGATCATCGGGCGCAGGAAGGCCGTGGCCGAGCCGTTGGCGGAGTCGACGTCGTCGGTGAGCAGCACCTCGGTCTTCCGGCTGGGCGCCCAGCCCAGAAGCGGCACCAGCACGCGGTGGGCGGCTTCGCAGGTGCGGGCGACTCTTTGCGCCAGCTCATGCTGGCCGGGACCCTGGTGGTAATGGACGCGGAAGCTGGGCGTCTCGACGGTGAACCAGGGGAGCGATGGATCGAACGCGCTCGCGCCCAGCGGCAGGAGGAGGGCAGTGGCGGCGACGGCCGGGCGCACGCCGCGACTGTAGGCAGAATCGCGTGGAGACGGATCGAGCGAACCATTGGCCGGAGTGCGCAGCGGTGCGCAACTCCTGGCGCACCTCGGCAGGGTCACCCCGAGGGCGGCACGACTCCCGGCGGGGGCGGTCCGGGCCGGACGCCGAAGTGGGTGCGGAGGAAGCGCTCCACCCGCCGCTGCACCAGGCCGGGCTGCTCCAGCGGCGCGGTGTGGCTCCCGCCGGGGATCAAGGTGAACTCACCGCCGGGAATCGTCTCGGCCATCCGGCGCGACAGCCAAGCGGGAGTGAAGCGGTCGGTCTCCCCGCCGAACACCAGCGTGGGGACGCGGACGTGGGGAAGATGATCCCAGGTGGTGTGGTCCTTGAGCGAATCGAGGGTTCGCACGAAGGCGACCGGATCCATTCGCGCCAGGTGGTCGAAGTAGGGGGCGATGTCGCCTCGGTCGAGGAGGAAGCGGTTCAGCTCGGTGCGCAGGGCGAACTGGACCACGAGCTCGGTCTTCATCAAAAGCGAGGTGACCTTCCTCGCCAGCACTCGCCGGTTCTCGATGGCGTCCCGCACCGCAGGGAACGCACGCCGCAAGAGGGTGTGGTCATGGAAGGTGTCCAGCGGGTTCCCGTAGGAGCCACACACCAGCACCAGCCCCGCCACCCGGCTCGGGCACCGCCGATGGAACTCCAGGGCCACCTGCACCCCCATCGAATGTCCGAAGAGGATGGCGCTCGGGAGACCTACCGCCTCCATCAGTTGCTCGAGGTCGGCGCAGGTGTAGTCCATGCCGATCCGGCGGTCGTCCTCCGGCATGCTCGAGCTGCCATGCCCGCGGTAGTGCCAGCGGAGCACCCGGTGCCGTTCCGAGAGGTATGGGTCGAGGTACTTCCAGGCGAACCCGTCGCACCCCAGGCCGTCGCAGAGCACCATCGCTGGCTGCCCCTCTCCCTGGACCCGGAAGTACAGCGAGGCGCCATCGGGGGTGCGGAGGAAGTCCTGGCGGTAATAGGTCGCCAAAGCTCAGCGCGAGGTGCCGTGCCGCACTTCGACGGCGCCGCTGGCCGTCACGCGCTCGCCTCCTCGCCTTCCTCCTCGCCGACCTGGCCCGGCTTCTCCAGGCCGTAGCGGGCGATCTTGAGGATGAGGTTGGAGCGGCTGATGCCCAACTCCCGCGCCAGCCGGCTCTTGTTGTTCCGGGTGCGGGCCAGCCCCTGCTGGATCATCTCGCGCTCGAGGATCTCGACCGCCTCGTTGAGCTTCCCGGTGGCGCGCGCGGTGGGGAGGATGGACGCCCCTCCCGGGCCCACCGCGTCGCGGATCCGGCTGGAGATCAACTCGCCCGGGATGATCTCCAGATCCGAGCCCAGCACCAGCAACCGCTCGATCTCGTTCTCCAGCTCGCGGATGTTTCCCGGCCAGGCGTACGCCTGGAGGATCGCCGTCGCGTCGCCGGCGAGCCCACGGGCCCGCTGCCCTTCGCGGTGGTGCTTCTTGAGGAAGTGGTCGATGAGGATCGCGAGGTCGTCCCGCCGCTCGCGCAAGGGCGGCACCTGGATGCGGATGACGTTGATCCGGTAGTAGAGGTCCTCCCGGAACTGGGTCTTCTTTACCAAGTCGGCCAGGTCCTTGTGGGTGGCGGCGATCACCCGGACGTTCACCTCTCGCACCTGGGTGCCGCCGACCGGCAGGAAGGTCCCCTCCTGCAAGACCCGCAACAGCTTGACCTGGAGCGCCGGCGACATGTCCCCGACCTCGTCGAGGAAGAAGGTGCCTCCGTCGGCGACCTCGAACAGGCCCTTCTTGTCGCGCAGGGCCCCAGTGAAGCTGCCCTTCACGTGGCCGAAGAGCGCGGACTCCAGCAGGTTGTCGTTGAAGGCGGAGCAGTTCTGCACCACGAACGGCTTGTCCTTCCGCGGCCCGTTGTAGTGGATGGCGCGGGCCACCAGCTCCTTGCCGGTGCCCGACTCGCCGTTGACCAGCACGGTGGAGTCGGAGTTGCAGACCTTCTCCAGGAGCCGGAACACCTCGAGCATCGGTCCCGACTTTCCCACGATGTTCTCGAACTTGTAGCGGTCCTTCAGCTCGGAGGAGAGCGACTGGATGGTCTCGTCCTTCTTGGTCATCTCCGCTTCGTAGTTGGCGATCTCGTTGACCGCGAACTCGAGCAGGTCGGTGAGCTTGTCCACCTCGGCCTGGGCCATCAGCGGGATCCGCTCCACCGCCCGGTCGAGATCGGTGCCGCCGCTGTTCAGCTCGCGGATCTTCAGCTTCAGCGCCTCGCCGTCCCGCTCGTTCAGCCGCTCGCGGGAGAAACCCTCGACGTAGATCATTCCCTCGTACTCGCCGTTGATGTACAGCGGCGCGCCCACCACGGTGAAGCCGAGATGGCAATCGTGGAACTGGCAGCGGCGCAGCTTCTTCGAGCTCTTGAACTTCTCGTGCAGCACCCGCACCGATTGGCTGCAGCGCCGAAGCCCCTCCTTGGAGAAGAGCGACAGCCTGCAGAAGTCGTTCGGAGGAGAGACGATCTCCCCCTTCTGCCACTCCAACACCGTGCCAGTCCGGTCGGCGAAGCTCAGCTCCATCCGCCACCACTTGCGGATGACGTCCCTGAGCATGATGATGGTGTGAAGGTTCTGATGTCTCTCGAAGTCCACAGCGCCCCTCTTGACTCAACTTAGGACAGGACGACCGCGCGAGTGTCCGAACTTTAGCCGCTAGGCGGGCCGCGCCACAACGGGAGGGAAGGAAGAGTCGGCGAGTTGGGCACTTCCGCGCACAGCTCCGACGGGCACGGAGTGGGGCACCGCCTGCTTGGCGCGGTGCATCACCGAGCGCCGAAGAGGCGAACTCCAGAAGAGGAGCGCCGGAAGGACAAGCGCCGCCTGCTGTGGGCGCTGGGAGTGACCGCGGTCATCGCGGGGGCAGAGTTGACTGGCGGGTTGGTGGCGAACTCGCTCTCGCTGATCTCCGACTCCGGGCACATGCTGACGGACCTCTCGGCGATCAGCCTCTCGCTGATCGCGCTGTGGTTCGGGGGAAGGCCGGCGGACCCGAAGCGGACGTACGGCTACTACCGGGCGGAGATCCTGAGCGCGCTGTTGAACGGCATTCTGCTTTTGGGCATCACCGGGTTCATCCTCTACGAGGCCTACCAGCGCTTCCAAGAGCCGGAGCCGGTGAAGGTCGGGACGGCGGCGGTGGTGGGGGCGATCGGCCTGGGCGCGAACGTGCTGGCGCTCGCCTTTCTGCACCGGGCGCACACGCTCAACGTGCGCGGGGCGCTCCTTCACGTGATGGGGGACGCGCTGTCGTCCGTGGGAGTCCTGGTCGGGACCGGGATCATCTGGCTCACCGGATGGTTCGTGGTCGACGCGGCCGTCTCGGTGGCGATCGGGATCGTGATCGTGGTCGGAGCGGTGAGGCTGGTGCGCGACGCCACCGACGTCCTCTTGGAGGCCGCCCCGGCCCACGTGGACCTCGAGGCGGTGCGCGAGATCATGACGCGGGTGGAGGGCGTGATCGCGGTGCACGACCTCCACGTGTGGACCATCTCCAGCGGGATCTACGCCCTCTCGGCGCACCTGGTGGTGGTGGACCCGATGGTCTGCAACAACGACGTGATCCTCTCGGCGGTGAAGCACGGGCTGTTCGACCGCTTCGGCATCGACCACACCACCATTCAGATCGAGAGCGAGACCTACGCTCACCTCGGCGAGGTGCATTGAGCAGGGACCCCTCACCCTGGCCCTCTCCCCGGCGGGGAGGGTTTCAAGGGGCGCTCGATCTGGTAGAGGCAGGGTGATGGGCGCTCTCGGGAAGCTGCTCGCGCTCCGGCCGACCAATGCGGTGGCTCGGCTGGGGCAGGCGTCGGCCCTGCCGCTGCTCAACCCGGGCGATCTCACCCGGGCGCTGGGCGAGCCGCCGGCCGCGCTGCTGTGCGTTCCGGTGGTGGCACGCGCGGCGCTCGGCGGGCTATTTCGCGCCGCCCGGCTGGCCGACGCGGTGCTCGGGATCTCCGCCCCATTCACACCCGCCGATCGGGACGGGGCCGCGCGCCTTTTCGGGGAGATGATCGAGGCCGCCGAGGCGACCGGGCACCAAAGGCCGATCTTCGCCCAGGCGGGGCCGATCCGAGTCAGCCAGGCGAGCGCGGAAAACGTCGGTGCCCTCGAGGAGGCGGCGTTCCGGTTCGTGGACGCGGGATTCACCTTGCTCTCCGTCGACGCCTCGCGGCTGGCTCCCGAAGCCGCCGCCCAGGCGTGCGCGCGGATCGCCCAGCCGGCGCTGGAGAGAGAGCTGCCCGTCGAGCTCGCACTGCCGCGCGTGGCGAGATCCGGCTCGGCGCTCGAGGAGTGGCTGGAGGCGTTGCGGGCCGAGCGGTTGCCGCCGCGTTACCTCCGCGTCGAAGCGTCCTCGCTCGTGCTCGGGGGAGGGCCGGAGGGCGAGGCGGCACCGGACTTCGACCGGATTCGGGAGCTGGCCCTGGTCGCGGCGGGACAGGGCGCAGCGCTCACCTTGGAGGACGACGGGGCCGTGCCGTTCCGCCTCGCAGGGAGCCTGGTCGAGGCCGGGGTGCGCAAGCTCGACGCCGCCGAGGTCTTCGCACGGATTGCTGCGCAGGTCTTGCCCGGCAAAGACCGCGAAAAGCTCTCCTCCAAGGCCCGGGCGGCGCAGCTTCCCCTCTCGGACCTCCTGGCGCTCGTCTGGGCGGCGCTCTCCGAGCTACCCGCCCCGGCCGCGGAGCGGATCGAGGCGATGAGCTTCTTCGAAGCGGAAGGGTGGCTCGAGGCCCTGGGAGGGGCCGGCTCGGCCCGGCGGGCGGCCAATTTCCTCGCCCACCGCTCTGGGTACTGATGCGGATCGTCGCCGGCAGCGCGCGAGGCAGGAGCCTCCTCGGGCCGCGGGGTGCCAAGGAGATCCGCCCGACCGCGGACCGGGTCCGCGAGTCGATCTTCAACGTGCTCGGCCAGTGGATGGAGGGCTTGCGAGTGCTGGATCTGTTCGCCGGGACCGGCGCCCTCGCGCTGGAAGCGATCTCCCGCGGCGCCTCCCGGGCGGTGATGGTGGACTCGGGCCGGCAGGCGGCGGCGCTCTGCCGAGCCAACGCCGAGGCCTTGGGCTTCGCCGATCGGGTGGAGGTGATGAGGCAACCGGTGGACGCGGCGCTCGCCCACCTGGCACGGATGCGCGAGCAGTTCGACCTGGTGTTCGCCGATCCTCCGTATTCCGCGCGCGCGGCGGCCTCGGTGCTCTCGCAGGTCGAGTCGTCGGGCGTGCTCGCGCCGGCCGGCCGGCTGTGCATCGAGCACGATCGCAAAGAAGCCGCTTTGGAGCGGGGGGCGGCGCTCGTGCGCGTGGACGAGCGGCGCTTCGGCGACACGGTGGTGAGCTTCTACGCCCACGCCGGCCAGCCTTGACCGACGCTCGGGTCGCGACCACACTTGGCGCCGATGCTGGCGGCCATCTACCCGGGATCCTTCGACCCCATCACCAACGGTCACCTGAGCCTCATCCAGCGGGGACTCGAGGTGTTCGACCGAGTGGTGGTGGCGATTGCCAGCAACCCCGACAAGCAGGCGGCGCTGTTCTCGGTGGAGGAGCGGCGCCAGCTCATCAGGGAGGCTTGCCCGGACCCCAGGGTCGAGGTGGACGACTTCCACGGCCTCTTGGTGGAGTATGCCAAGCGCAAGGGAGTGCACGTCATCCTGCGCGGGCTCCGGGCGGTCTCGGACTTCGAGTACGAGTTCCAGATGGCCAACATGAATCGAACCCTCGACCCGAAGGTGGAGACGGTGTTCATGATGACCGGAGAAGACTACTTCTACATCTCCTCCCGGATCGTGAGGGAGGTCGCCTCGCTGGGCGGAAACGTGAAGGGAATGGTCCCGCCCAACGTGCACCACAAGCTCCAGGCCCGGTTCGGCGGGCGGGAGTAGGCGCGATGGGAAACTCTCCTTTCAGGCTGGCGCGGAGGCTCCGGGAGGTGCGGCCCTCGCCGACCCTGTCGCTCTTGGCGAAGGCCAAGTCGCTCGCGGCGCAGGGAGTGGACCTGGTGAGCTTCGCGGCCGGGGAGCCGGACTTCGACACTCCGGAGCACGTGAAGGAGGCGGCCATCGCCGCGCTCCGGGCGGGGTTCACCAAGTACACCGCCACCGCCGGCATCCCGGAGCTCAGGGCGGCCATCGCCAACAAGCTCAAGCGGGAGAACGGGCTCTCCTTCGCGCCGGAACAGGTGCTCGTCTCCTGCGGCGCCAAGCAGTCCCTGTACAACTTCTTCCAGGCGCTGCTCTCCGAGGGCGACGAGGTGGTGATCTTCGCCCCCTACTGGGTGAGCTACCCGGAGATGGTCCGCCTCGCCGACGGGACGCCGGTGATCATCGAGACCAGTGAGGAGGACGGCTACGTCCCCGACCCCAGGCAGCTCTCGCGGGCGCTCTCCGCGCGGACCAGGGCGGTGGTGCTCAACAGCCCTACCAACCCGACCGGGGCGGTGCTCTCGCGGCAGGCGCTTGGGCGGATCGCCGCCGTCCTCCGCGGGCACGACTGCCTGATCGTCACCGACGACATCTACGAGAAGCTGCTCTACCTGCCGGAGCCGTTCGCGGACATCGCCAACGTCGCGCCCGACCTCTTGCCCCGCACGGTGGTGGTGAACGGGTTCTCGAAGGCGTTCTCGATGACCGGCTTCAGGCTGGGCTACGCGGCGGGGCCGCGCGAGCTGATCGCGGCGATGCAGTCGGTGCAAGATCAGTCCACCTCCAACCCGACCTCGTTCGCGCAAAAAGCCGCGGTGGCGGCGCTGGAGGGGCCCCAAGAGCCGATGGAGCGGATGGTGGCCGAGTTCAAGTCGAGGCGCGACCGGCTGGTTTCCGGCCTGAACGCGATCGAGGGCATCCGCTGCCGATCGCCGGAGGGCGCGTTCTATTGCTTCCCGAACGTGGAGCCCCTGATCGGGCGGCGCTTCAAGGGCCAGCCGATCACCGGTTCGATGCACCTGTCGGAGTTGCTGCTCGGCGAGGCGAAGGTGGCCGCGGTGCCTGGCCTGGCCTTCGGTGCGGAGGGCTACCTTCGCCTGAGCTTCTGCACCTCGCGCGAGGCGATCGAAAAGGGCCTGAGCAGGATCTCCGAGCTGGTGGCGGCTCTGGCCTGAGCCGGCCGCTCAGTCGTGGTAGCCGACCACCCTCCAGCCGCGCTGGCCGGTGTCCTTCACCAGCACCACCGCCGGGCGGCCCGAGAGGTTGGCCACCGCGAGGAAGGTGCGCGCGCCGCGCCAGGGCATCGATTGGAGCCGCGCGGGCGGGCGGCCGTGCTTCTTCTCCATCTCCGCCGGCGTCAGCACCTCCACTCCGTAGAGGGCGAGCAGGTCGGTGCGCTTGGTGCGGAGGTGTTTCAGCCACTCCTGGAAGAGCTCCTCGGGCGTGCCGACCCGCCGGTCCTCGAGCTGGAAGGGGAAGTCGGAGTGCTCCACCAGCGCCCGCGCGTCGCCGGCGAGGAGGTGATCGAGGAAGGCCCTCGCCACTTGCCCCGCCATCTCCAGGTCGTTCCCGCTCAGGGACTCGCCGGCGTGGGGCGCCACTGGCCTTTCGGGCGCGCTGCCCGGGCCGAACCGGCGGGACAGCTCCTGCCAGGCCTCCGCTTGCTGCTCGATCGGCAGGTCGCGGACTCGCTGGATCGCGCTCTGGATCTCCTCCTGGCTCGGCTGAGTGCGCTTGGGGCGGAGCACGTTTTCCGGAGGAGACGGATCGGCCGGGCGGGAGGGGGCCGGGTCGGCGGGCTTGGCCTCGGCCTCGGGGGCGGGCGCCGGTTTCTCCGCTTCGGCCGCCGGCTCAGGCTGGGCGGAGGCCGCGGCGGCCATCAGCAAGGCTAGGGAGGCGAGGCGCATGGGTGAGCGAGCGAGGCGAAGGGATGCTAGCAGAGCGGGGCTGAGGCGGAAGGCAGCCCGAGCAGAGGGTCGCGATGTGGTATGTGGCCCTCCCGATGCCACGGCGAGCGGACGTCAAGAAGGTGCTGGTGATCGGCTCGGGGCCGATCGTGATCGGCCAAGCCTGCGAGTTCGACTACTCGGGCACGCAGGCGATCAAGTCCCTGCGGGAAGAGGGGGTGGAGGTGGTGCTGCTCAACTCCAACCCCGCCACCATCATGACGGACCCGGAGCTGGCGAACCGGACGTACATCGAGCCGATCAACCTCGCCACCGCGGAGAAGATCATCGCCCGCGAGCGCCCCGACTCGGTGCTGCCGACGATGGGCGGCCAGACGGCGCTCAACCTGGCCAAGGAGCTGGCCGAGGCGGGCGTCCTGGCTCGATACGGGGTGAAGTTGATCGGCGCCTCGCTCGAGGCCATCGACAAGGCCGAGGACCGCCAGCTCTTCAAGCAGGCGATGGAGCGGATCGGCCTGGCGCTCCCGAGGAGCGGCTTCGCCCGCACCTGGGAGGAGGCCGCGCGGGTGATCGAGTGGATCGGCTTCCCGGTCATCCTCAGGCCCAGCTTCACCCTCGGCGGCACCGGGGGCGGCATCGCCTACAACCGGGACGAGCTCGAGGCGCTGGTGCTGCACGGGCTCAAGGCCAGCCCCACCCACACCGTGCTCGTCGAGGAGTCGGTGCTGGGGTGGAAGGAGTTCGAGCTGGAGGTGGTTCGCGACACCAAGGACAACGTGGTGATCGTCTGCTCCATCGAGAACCTGGACCCGATGGGAGTGCACACCGGCGACTCGATCACCGTGGCTCCGGCCCAGACGCTCACCGACAAGGAGTACCAGAGGCTCCGGCAGGCGTCCTTGGCGATCATCCGGGAGATCGGCGTCGACACCGGGGGCTCCAACATCCAGTTCGCGGTGAACCCCGAGGACGGGCGGGTGGTGGTGATCGAGATGAACCCCCGGGTGTCGCGCTCGAGCGCGCTGGCCTCCAAGGCCACCGGGTACCCGATCGCCAAGGTCGCGGCGAAGCTGGCGCTGGGCTACACCCTGGACGAGCTTCGCAACGACATCACCCGGGACACTCCGGCCTCGTTCGAGCCGACGGTGGACTACGTGGTGGTGAAGGTGCCGCGCTTCAACTTCGAGAAGTTCCCCAGCTCGGACCGCACCCTCAACACCACCATGCACTCGGTCGGCGAGGTGATGTCGATCGGGAGGACCTTCAAGGAGGCCTACCTCAAGGCGCTGCGCTCGCTGGAGGCGGGGAAGCTGTCCCTTGAGACGCCCGAGCTGCCGAGCGAGAGGGGCGAGCGAGAGACGGCGCTGAGGGAGGCTTTGAGGACACCCCGGCCCGAGCGGCCGTGGGCGATCGCCCAGACACTGCGGGAGGGAATGTCGGTCGAGGAGGTGCACCGGCTCACCCGGGTCGACCCCTGGTTCCTACGGCAGATCGCCGAGCTGGTGCAGGAGGCCCGGGGCATCTCGGAGTTCGGGCGGGTGGATCGGCTTCCGGACGAGGTGCTCCACGCCGCCAAGTCGCACGGCTTCTCCGACCGCTACCTCGGCCGGCTCCTGGGCGCCTCGGAGGAAGTGGTCCGAGCCCACCGCCGCGCCCGCGGCATCCGCCCGGTCTACAAGCGCGTGGACACTTGCGCGGCCGAGTTCGAGGCCTACACCCCCTACCTGTACTCCACCTACGAGCAGGAGGACGAGACGCCGCCCTCGGACCGGAAGAAGGTGCTGATCCTGGGCAGCGGGCCGATCCGGATCGGGCAAGGGATCGAGTTCGACTACTGCTGCGTCCACGCCGCCTTCGCCCTTCGCGAGGCGGGGTACGAGACGGTGATGATCAACTGCAACCCGGAGACCGTCTCGACCGACTACGACACCTCGGATCGGCTCTACTTCGAGCCGCTCACCATCGAGGACGTGTTGGAGGTGGCGGAGCGCGAGCGGCCGCTCGGGGCGATCGTCCAGTTCGGCGGCCAGACGCCGCTGCGCATCTCGGTGCCGCTGGAGAAGGCGGGGCTCCCCATTCTCGGCACCTCGCCGGACGCGATCGACCGCGCCGAGGACCGCGAGCGCTTCGCCAATCTGATCGAGAAGCTGTCGCTCCGGCAGCCGGAGAACGGCGTCGCCCGCTCGCACGAGGAGGCGTTCCGGGTCGCCGAGCGGATCGGCTACCCGGTGATGGTCCGCCCCTCCTACGTGCTCGGCGGCCGGGCGATGGAGGTCGTCTACGACGCGCCCAGCCTCGAGCGGTACATGCGCGAGGCGGTGAGCGCCTCGCCCGAGCACCCGGTGCTGATCGACCGCTTCCTCAAGGACGCCACCGAGGTGGACCTGGATCTCGTGGCCGACCGGGAGGGTCGGGTGCTGGTGGGCGGGGTGCTCGAGCACATCCAAGAGGCGGGCGTGCACTCCGGAGATGCCGCCTGCACGCTCCCTCCCCACTCGCTCTCGCCGGATCTGGTGGAGCGGATGAAGGACCAGGCCGCCCTGCTCGCGCGCGAGCTGGGCGTGGTAGGGCTGATGAACGCGCAGTTCGCCATCCAGGGGAAGGCGCTGTACATCCTGGAGGTCAACCCCCGCGCGTCCCGCACCGTGCCCTTCGTTTCCAAGGCGGTGGGAGTTCCGCTGGCGAAGATCGCCGCTCTGTGCATGGTGGGGAAGACGCTCTCCGAGCTGGGGTACACCAGCGATCCGGAGGTCCAGCACAAGGCCTGCAAGGAGTCGGTGTTCCCCTTCGCCCGCTTCCCCGGGGTGGACGTCATCCTCGGCCCGGAGATGAAGTCCACCGGCGAGGTGATGGGCCTGGCGATGGACTACCCGGCGGCCTTTGCCAAGGCGCAGCTCGCCGCGGGAGTGAGGCTGCCCAGGGCGGGCAACGTCTTCGTCTCGGTGAAGGACGACGACAAGCCCGCGGTGGTGGACCTCGCCAAGCGCCTCATCGCGCTCGGCTTCAAGGTAGTCGCCACGCGCGGGACCCACGCCTACCTCACGCGCAAGGGTGTGCCCACCGAGCTGGTGCTCAAGGTGATCGAAGGGCGCCCCAACATCGTGGACAAGATCGTCGACGGGGAGATCGTCCTGGTGGTCAACACCACCTTCGGAAAGAAGGAGATCGCCGACAGCTTCTCCATCCGCCGCGAGACCTTGATGCAGGGGCTGCCCTACTACACCACCGTGCAGGCGGGACGGATGGCAGTGGAGGCGCTGGAGGCGCTCGCCCGCGGCGAGCTGCCGGTGAAATCTCTGCAGGACTACCGCTTCACCCCCCTCTCTCCGGCGGGGAGAGGGCAGGGGTGAGGGGGCTCACCCGCTCCTCGCCCCGAGCTTCGCGGTGGCGCTCTGGCGCGCGAGGTAGGCGTGCAAAGTCTCGGTGAGCAGGTACCAGAATGGCACGTCGCCGAAGGAGACGATGTCGCCGTCGCGCAACGACACCTCGCGGCGCACCAGGATGCTCGCGTTCAGGACGGTGCCGTTGGTGGAGCCAAGGTCTCGCACCGTGCGGCGGCTCGAAGAAGCGTCCCAGCGGAGCGCCGCGTGACGCTTGGAGACGGACTTGTCGTCGAGCACCAGGTCGCAGTCGGGCTGGCGCCCCACGGTCAGCTCGTCCGTTCCCGCAAGCGGCGGAAGGGTCGCCACCAGCAGATCGTCGACCTGGAACAACAGCCCCAGGCTGCGTTGGGACATCTCCTCCGGGCGGGCCATCTCGGTGGCCATCGCGTTCATCGGCAAGCCCATCGGATCCGTCCTGGCGCCCACCGGCTCGGACGGCCGCTGGATGAGCACGAACGGTCCGAGCTGCGCCCGGAGCTTGTCGGGCCCCAGGCCGGCCGCCAGCGCCCGAAGCTCCTTCACCGAAAGCACGAAGCAGATGCTAGCCCAACGACGAAGAAGCGGGCCTTGACTTCGATCGGCGCCCGCAGGCGGGGTCAGCGTCCCCGGAGCCTTTCGTGCGTTTGACCTCGCGGGGCCTGCTCCGCTAGGGTGCGCGCCCCCGAAAAAGGGCCCGAAGAGGATCGAAGAGGTTCACGCAATGAGCGACCGCATTCCGATGACGCCGGCCGGCCTGCGCAAGCTGAGGGAGGAGCTCAAGCACTTGCAGTCGGTGGAGCGGCCGCGGATCACCCAGGAGATCGAAGTCGCCCGCGGGCACGGGGACCTGAGCGAGAACGCCGAGTACCACGCCGCCAAGGAGCGGCAGTCGCACATCGAGGGCCGGATCCTCGACATCAACGGTTGGCTGTCGCGTGCGGAGGTGATCGACCCCAAGCAGCTGCGCGGCTCGGATCAGGTGGTGTTCGGCGCGACGGTGGTGCTGGTGGACCAGGACTCGGAGAAGGAAGTCACCTACCGGATCGTGGGCGAGCCGGAAGCAGACCTCAAGAAGCGTTGGGTCTCGGTCACCTCGCCGCTCGCCCGGAGCCTCATTGGCAAGCGGGTGGGGGAGATCGCCCTGGTCCACAGCCCGGGTGGCTCGCGGGAGTACGAGGTGTCCCAGGTTCGCTTCGAGGACGACGAAGCGGCCTGAGGGCCGAAGAAGCCAGGGTCCGGGTGTCACCGCCCGCGCCTAGGATGGACCCGACGAGGAATCCACGCCTTGAGCGCACCGCACCCCTTCGCCAGCCTGGTCGGTCCGCTGAGGTACGCCTGCGCCCGCGGCTTCGCTCAGCTCTCCACGGTGAAGGACCTCGGCGCACTGTTGCGGGGCGCCATCGACGCGGCGGAGAAGAGCGGGCTCGAGCCTTCGGCCATCGACGCCCTCCGGGCGGAGCTGCCTCACGTCGACAGCGCGGCGCCGGAGCGCCGCAAGGCGTCGCTGCTCCGAGTCCTGGCCGCGGTTCGTGCCGGTGGGCTCTCGCTCCCGCCGGAGCTGTCGGCCCTCGTCGCCCAAGGCGGTGAGCACGAAGGGCCGTCGAACGGACCCCCCGGCGAGAACGAGCCGGGCCTGCCCGACGAGGGGGGCGGGGCGCCCGAGCCCGAGAGCGACGAGCGGCCCGAACCGGTCGACCAGGCAAGGCTCCTCTCGATCGCGCCCCGCGAAGGCCCCTTGGCGACGCCGCTCAAGCAGGCCGGCTGGCGGATCAACCCGAGGCTTTTGGGCCAGCTCAACCGGAAGGGGATGAGCAAGGTCGGGGATGTCTTGTTTCTCCTCCCGCGAGTGTACGAGGACCGCCGGCGCATGAGGCTCATCGCCCAGCTTTCGCCCGGCGAGCGCGGCGTCACCGTGGGCGAGGTGAGGACCGCCGGCGAGGTGCCCCTGCGGCGCGGCCGGAGGTGTTTCCGCGCGGTGATCGCCGACAAGTCCGGCAGCATCGCGGCCACCTTTTTCCAGACCGGGCCGTGGCTCAAGGCCAAGTTCCCGGTGGGGAAGCGGGTGGTGATCTCCGGCGAGGTGAGGGCGTCGGGCTACGGACGCGAGATGGCGCACCCCGAGGTGGAGCCCGCAGACGATCAGGCCACCTCCTCCATCCACTTTGGCCGCATCGTCCCGGTCTACCCCGGCTTCGAGCGGCACGAGCAGCGCGCCTTCCGCGAGCTGACCTTCCGGGTCGCCGAGAAGTTCGCCAGCTCCATCGAGGAGCCGCTCCCACAGTGGCTGAGGAAGAAGCTGTCGCTGCTCGAGCTGGGCGAGGCGCTGAGGCGGATCCACTTCCCCCGCGAGGAGGATGAGATCGCCCGGCTGGACGCCCACCAGTCGGCGGCGCACCGGCGCCTCGCCTTCGATGAGCTGTTCTTCCTCCAGCTCGGGCTCTCGCTGAGGAGGCAGGGGGTGAAGCTCCAGCCGGGAATCGCCTTCGACGCCTCCGAGGCGAGGCTCTCGCGGGCCCGGTCGATGCTGCCCTTCCAGCTCACCGAGGCCCAGGCCAGGGCGGTGCGACAGATCTGCCGGGACATGGCGAGCCCGGAGCCGATGAACCGGCTGCTCCAGGGCGACGTGGGCTCGGGGAAGACCGCGGTGGCGGCGGTGGCGGCGGCGGTGGCGCTCTTCGACGGATATCAGGTGGCGCTGATGGCGCCGACCGAGATCCTCGCCGAGCAGCACCATCACACCCTGCGCGGGTACCTGGGGGCGCTGGGCTTCGAGGTGGGGCTCGTCACCGCGGCCGGCACTCCGCGGGCGCGAAAGGAGGTGCGCGAGGCCATCTGTGCGGGCCGTCTCCCGGTCGCGGTGGGGACCCACGCCCTCATCCAGGAGGGAGTGGAGCTCCACCGGCTCGGGCTGGTGATCATCGACGAGCAGCATCGGTTCGGAGTGATCCAGCGGCACGCGCTGATGTCCAAGGGCCGGCGGCCCGACGTCCTGGTGATGACCGCCACTCCCATCCCGCGCACGCTGGCGATGACCGTCTACGGCGATCTGGAGGTGTCGCTCATCGACGAGCTACCCCCGGGGCGGACGCCGATCGTCACCAGGGTCTACGTGGAGAAGGCCCGCGAGCGGGTGTACGAGCGGATGCGGGAGGAGCTGGAGCGGGGCCACCAGTGCTACGTGGTGTATCCGCTGGTGGAGGAGTCCGAGAAGGTCGACCTGGCCGACGCCACGCGCGGCGCGCAGGAGCTGGCTCGGCTCTTCCCGGATCGGAAGGTGGGCCTGCTCCATGGGCGGCTCAGGCAGGAGGAGAAGGAGCAGGTGATGGCGGAGTTCCGCGCGCGGCGGACCGAGATCATGGTCTGCACCACGGTGGTGGAGGTGGGGGTCGACGTCCCCAACGCCTCGGTGATGGTCATCGAGGGAGCCGAGCGGTTTGGCCTCTCCCAGCTCCACCAGCTGCGGGGGAGGGTGGGGCGCGGCGCCGCCGCCAGCTACTGCTACCTCATCGCCGGCTACGCGCGCTCCAAGGAGTCGAGCGACCGGCTGCGGGTGATGGAAGAGAGCAACGACGGCTTCGTGATCGCGGAGAAAGACCTCGAGCTGCGCGGTCCCGGCGAGTTCCTGGGCACCCGGCAGAGCGGGATTCCCGAGCTGGCGGTCGCGAACCTGGTGCGCGACCAGCCGCTGCTCAACCTTGCGCGCGACGAGGCACGCTCGATCGTCGAGCGAGATCCGAGGCTGCGGTTGCCGGAGCACCTGGGGTTGGTGAAGGCGCTCGAGGAGCGGTGGGAGGGGCGCCTGGCTTTGGCGAGGGTCGGCTGAGGCTCTACATTGGCGGAGTGGGAGACTCAAGGCTGGCGGAGGAGCTGAGGCGGAGAGGCATCCGCGACGAGCGGGTGCTGGCGGCGATCGCTTCGCTCAGCCGGGCTGACTTCGTTCGCCCGCAGATGGCCGCCTTCGCCACCGGAGACTTCCCGCTGCCGATCGGGCATGGGCAGACCATCAGCCAGCCCTACGTGGTCGCGTTCATGACCCAGGCGCTGGCGCTCTCCGGCGGGGAACGGGTGCTCGAGGTGGGGACGGGTTCTGGCTACCAGACCGCGGTGCGCTCCCGGCTCTGCCGAGAGGTCTATTCGATCGAGATCGTCCCCGAGCTGGCCAGGGAGGCCGCCGAGCGGCTCAAGGGACTTGCGAACGTCTACCTGCGCGAGGGCGACGGCTACTTCGGGTGGCCGGAGGCGGCGCCCTTCGGGGCGATCGTGCTCACCGCGGCGCCTCCCAAGATTCCCGAAGCGCTGCTCCGGCAATTGGAGCCAGGTGGGCGTCTCCTCGGGCCCATCGGCGAGTGGGAGCAGGACTTGACGCTGGTGAGAAAGACGCGAGGGGAGGAGCTGCAGAGCTACCGGCTGCTGCCGGTGCGCTTCGTGCCCATGAAAGGCGCGTCTGCCGCCGCGCCTGGCGACAGCCACCAGGGCAGGGCATAGACTCGCGCAGATGATCGTCTGCCCGGTTTGCGAGCACCAGCAGCAGCAGGGCCTCGAGTGCGAGGCGTGCGGGAAGGTCTTCTCCAGGGCCAAGGTCCCCTCCTTGCCGGTCGAGCCCGTCGCGGGCCTCGAGCAAAACCTGCTGGCCGATCCTCGAGCTCAGGTGGCGTCTCAGCCGCTGGGCGAGCTGGAGCGCAATGCCGTTCTCTCGGGGCCCGATCTGCCGGTGGTGCGCGTCGCAGAGCTCGAGCACCACGCCGAGCGCAAGGCGGGGGAGGTCGCGGTCGAGCAAGTGGACGGGCTCGACCGGGCGCGGGAGCCGGCGGAGGAGCGATCCGCTCCTCCACCGGCCGACGGCCCGGTGACCTGCCGCTACTGCCGGAACGTGCAGGCAGAGGGGGCGATGTGCGATCGCTGCGGCATGCGGCTCCCCAGGGCTGCGGCTCTGCCAGCGCCCGCGCCCGGCGTGGAGGAGGTGACGCGGTGCCGAAAGTGCGGCTCGCCGGCGCTGGCCGACCAGCGGTGCCCCGAGTGCGGGCAGCCCGTGCCGATGCCCGAAGCATGAGCGAGCCCTCCTTCCGCGCCAAGTTCGCCTGCAGCGAGGGCTGTGACTTCCGAGCGTCCCTCACCGAGGTGGTGTACCGCTGCCCGACCTGCGGCGGCCTCCTGGAGGTCCGCCACGATCTTTCAGCCCTCCGCTCGAGAGCCGCCTCCGAGTGGAGGTCACTCTTCGACTCCCGCTTCGGCGCCGCCCGCCTTCCGCTCGCCTCGGGCGTCTGGGGCAAGCGGGAGTGGGTCTACCCGGACCTGGAGGATGGCGACATCGTCTCCCTGGGCGAGGGCCGCCAGCCGCTGTTGCCGCTCCCGCGCCTGGCCGCGGAGCTGGGACTCGCTTCGGTAGACCTCAAGCAGTGCGGCATCTCGGCCACCGGCTCCTTCAAGGACCTGGGGATGACGGTGCTCGTCTCGGCGGTGGCTCGGATGAGGCGGCTGGGCCGGCGGGTCCGCGCGGTGGCCTGCGCTTCGACCGGGGACACCTCGGCCGCGCTGTCGGCGTACTGCGCCGCTGCCGGAATCCCCTCGGTGGTCTTCTTGCCGCGGGGAAAGGTCTCGCTGGCGCAGCTCGTCCAGCCCATCTCCAACGGAGCCCTGGTGCTCTCGCTGGAGACCGACTTCGACGGCTGCATGCGGATCGTGCAGGAGGTGACGCGCGATCCTTCCATCTACCTCGCCAACTCGATGAACTCGCTTCGCCTCGAGGGGCAGAAGATCGTCGCCGTGGAGCTGTGCCAGCAGCTCGGCTGGGAGGCGCCGGACTGGGTGATCGTCCCCGGCGGCAACCTCGGGAACGCCGGCGCGCTGGGAATGGGCTTCGAGCTGATGCTCTCGCTCGGGCTCATCGATCGAAGGCCGCGGATCGCCGTGGCGCAGGCGGAGAAGGCCAACCCGCTCGTCAGGGCCTTCCGGAGCGGCTTTGCCGATCTCTCTGCGGTGCAGGCCCAGCCGACCCTCGCCACCGCAATCCAGATCGGCAGTCCGGTGTCGATGCGGAGGGCGGCGCGCACCTTGCGGTCCTTCGACGGCGTGGTGGAGGAGGCCGCGGAGCAGGATCTCTCCGACGCGGCGGCGCGCGCGGACCTCGAAGGCGCCTTCACCTGCCCGCAGACCGGTGTGGCGCTGGCAGCGCTCTCGAAGCTCGCCCGGGCGGGCACTATCGCCCGGGGCAGCCGGGTGGTGGTCGTCTCCACCGCCCACGGGCTCAAGTTCTACGGCTTCAAGGAGGGCTACCACCGGGGCACTCTCGCCGAGGTGGACGGGCGGTGGAGAAACCCTCCCGTCGAGGTTCGCGCGACCGCCCAGGCGGTCGAGGAGGCGCTGGACCGCCGGCTCGGTTGAAGGGTAGCTTGCGCGCCCCGTGAGCGCAGGCGCTACGACCGATACCCCGTCCCGCCAAGAGCTGGACCGGCTCCAGCTCGAGCTGTCCAGCCGCAGCAGCGTGGTCCACTTCGCCCATGCCGCGGTTTCGATGCTGTTGGCCCTCATCATCGCCGGAATGGCGGCGAAACTCTTCTGGGACATCCAGCCGCGCTACTTCTACCTCGGCGCCGCGGTGTGGCTCTTGGCGCTGGGCCTGGCGGCCTACTCGGTGGTCCGCTACCTCTTGGGGAAGAGGGTGTTGAAGGTCGAGGCCCGGATGTACGAGGAGTTGCTGGCCCTGCGCCGCGCGCTCAGGCTGGACGACCCTTCGGCGCTCCTCCCCAGATGAGCCGGCGGGGCAGGTTCATCGTCCTCGAGGGGATCGACGGGGCGGGCACCACCACCCAGGCGAAGGCGATTGCCCGGGCGCTCCGCTTGCGCGGCCACCCGGTGCTCGTCACCCAAGAGCCTTCCCGCGGGCCGGTCGGCCGGCTCATTCGCAGGGCGCTCGCCCACGAGCTCTCGCTGCCCGACGACTCTCTCGCGCTGCTCTTCGCCGCCGATCGGATGGAGCACCTCTCCCGGGAGATTTCCCCCGCCCTCTCCGAGGGCCGGTGGGTGATCTGCGACCGCTACGCGCTCTCCTCGCTCGCGTACCAGGGCGCGGTGCTGCCGGTCGGGTGGGTGGAGGAGATCAACCGTCGCGCGGCGCGGCCCGACCTGACCCTCTTCCTGGATGTGAGCACTCGCACCGCAGCCCTCAGGAGGGCCGAGCGAGGGGGCGCTCCGGAGCTGTTCGACGCGGCGAGGAGCCAGCGCCGCATCGCCGTTGCCTATCTGCGCGCCATTCGAAGGCGCTCGCGCGACGAGCGAATTGCCCGCATCGACGGCGAGCTGCCGGCCTCCGAGGTGACGCGGCGCGCCCTCGCAATCCTGGAATCGAGCCTCGGCCTATAGTCCCCCTGTGGGCTCAGCGAAATGCGCGCGCTCGGGGGCGGCCGCGGTGGTGGTCGGCAACGAGGTGCTGTCCGCCAAGGTGGTCGACGAGAACGGTGCGCTGCTCGTGCGCCGGCTCAGGGAGCGCGGTGTTCCGCTGCGCTCGCTTTCGGTGGTGCCGGACGAGGTCGACGCGATCGTGGAGGCGGTCGCGCTGGCCAGGCGGCGTGCCCGCTATGTGATCACCAGCGGCGGCATCGGGCCGACCCACGACGACGTCACGGTGCGCGCGGTAGCCCTGGCGCTCGGCCGGCCGGTGGTGCGGCTCCCAAAGATGGAGGAGATGATCCGGGCGCACTACGGAGAGGCGGCGATCGCGGCGGCGATGCGGCTCGCCGACGCGCCGGAAGGCACCGAGCTTTTGGTACGAGAGGGCATCTGGTACCCGGTGCTCTGCTGTGACGACGTCTTCATGCTGCCCGGCGTGCCATTTCTCTTCCAGGCGCAGCTCGAGGTCGTCCTTTCGCGGATGGAAGGGGTGCCGGCAGTGTGCCGCTGCGTCTACCTCTCCGAGGGCGAGGCGGAGATCGCCGCGGCGCTGGACCGGGTGGCGCTCTCCATGCCCGAGGTGGCGATCGGCTCGTACCCCGCGGTGCACAGAGGCGCCGGCTTCCGGGTGAAGCTCACCGTGGAGCACTCCTCACCCGAGCGGGTGGAGGACGCGGTGGCGCGCCTCCGCCGCGAGTTGCCGGAGGGCTCTATCCTCAAGGTGGAGTAGCGGGCGGTCTCCCTATGCAGCGAGGCCCACCTTCTGGCGCAGCCGGAAGAAGTCGTCGGAGAGTCCGAAGGCGAACAGCTCGCGCACGTCGGGACGCCGGCGGAGCGCCTCCGCGGCGAGGTCTGCTCCCTCGCCGCGGATGGAGGAGAAGTTCGGATCGTCGCGCAAGAGCATGTTCAGCCCGGCCGCCACGTCGCCGCAGAGCAAGAGCCCCGCCCGGTTGGCGGAGAGCGAGAGGGCCTCCACCGTGCCCTGCACGTCCAGCGCGTGCGCCGCCGCCGCGGTGGTGGCCGGAGCCTCCAGCGCCTTGAGCGCTTTCCGCGAATAGGCCTTCCTCAGCTGCTTGCTCGTCTCGTCGCTGCGCTGGCCCAGGAGCGCGAACTCGGGGTGGAAGATCCGCACCGAGTTTCCGAGCAGATCGATCAGGTCCCGGTTGGCCAGCTTGGACGCGATGGCGGTCTTGTGGTGCAGCCCGAGCACCGCCCGGCCGATGAGGAACTTCTGCTCGCGGGCGTTGAACTTCCGCACCACGTCCTGTCCGACGCACACCGCCAAGGGCTCCGTCGTCTCGAGGAACACCATGCCGCGCCGCGCCTGGTAGACCTCGAAGTCCTCCACGCCCAAGACCTGCGCCACCGCCCGGACGGCCTTGTGCACGGCGTGGTCCGGCTTGAGCCGGTCTGCCTTGCGGTCGATGCCCAACGCCTCGAACTGCGGCGGATGGAGCTTGGTGAGCTGGTCGCCGATCGCCCGGAAGATCTCCACCAGCACGTTCCGGGCGCCCGGGTGCATCAGGTTGTCGATGTCGATCGGAGTGAGGCCGTTGGGGCAGTCCTGCGGAATCCGATTCTTCGCCTCCGAATAGAAAGCAGTCTCCGCCTCGTTGGCCGCCTTGAGGTAGTGGAGCATCCCGGCGGCGCAGAACGCCTTGTCGGAGTGCTTGAGGCCCTCCCACAGCCGGAAGAGGGCGTGCAGGCTCTCCACCCGGGTGGGGTCGAGCCGCAAGAGGGCCCGGTGCTCCTCGATCGCCATCGGCGCCGCCGCCGCGTCCCGCATGTAGAGGTCTGCCAGCGCCGCGTGGGCGGGTACGCACTCGGGGTCCATCTCGAGCGCCGCCCGGTAGGCCGTCACCGCACGCTGGGGCTGGTCGAGCGACTTGGCGTAGAGCTCGCCGACCCGGAGCCGGAGCGAAACCGCTCTCCCGGCGTCTCCCGCCCGCGGCGCCTGCTGCTCGAGGATCTGCACCAACTCGGAGAGGTTCCCGGTGCGCTGGTAGATCTCCGCCAGCCGGTCGATCACCGCTCCGTCTCCCGGCGCCAGCTCCAGCGCTCGCCGGTAGAGCGCCGCTGCCTGGGCCGCATCGCCGAAGCCCTCGTCCTGGATGCGGGCGAGCGCCAGGTGGTGCCGGGCGGCCGCTTCGGGCCGCGACTCGATCTCCAGAAGCCTCTTGAGGCAGTCGGCGGCGCCGGTCCAGTTGCGCGAGACCGTGTGGATCGCGGCCAGGCGCTCCAGGGCCTCGGCGCTGGACGGATCTCCCGAGAGCGCGGTCTGGAGGTGCGCCGCGGCCCGGGTGAGGTCCGAGAGCTGATCGTGGTAGATGGCGCCGAGCTTGAGGTGGATGGCGGAGAGCCGCTTCGCTTCCCCGCCCTGCTGGACGCGCACCGCGAAGGCGGCGGCGGCCTCGGCGTAGTGACCGCCGGCGATCGCCAGATCGCCTTTCAGCTCCAGGCCTTCCGGATGGGTCGGCTGGGCCGCCAGCGCCCGCTCCGCCGCCAGGAGCGCGCGCTCCCGGTCGCCCAGGCGGTCGAGGTAGGTGCGGGCCGCAGAGTAGAACTCGGCGGCGGCGGCCGCGGTGTCCTTCTGGGCCAGCTTCGCTTCTCCTTTCCGCTCGTGGAGGGCGGCAAGGTCAGCGGCGTCGCCACTGGCGGCCAGGATCTGTTCGAGGCCGGCGCCGGCGGTGGGGTCGAGCGGATCCCTCTCGAGGGCCTTGCGGAAGTTGGCGGCAGCGCGGTCCGGATCTCCGAGCTGGTCGGCGGACAGTCTGCCGGCCGCGACGAAGCAGTCGATCGCGGTGCGGACGTCGCGGGCGAGCTTGGCCTCGGTCTCCAGGGCCTCCCGGGAGCCGGCGTAGTCGCCCAGCCGGAGGCAGACCCTCCGCGCTCCCTGCAGCGCGGGGAGGAGGGTGGGGTCCATCTCCAGCGAGCGCTGGTAGGCCGCCGCGGCCCGCTGGAGGTCTCCCAGCTTGAGCTCGCAGAGGTCTGCCACCCGCAAGGTGAGCTCGAGCTGCTCGGAGGGTTCGGCGGAGGCGGCGATGCGGCGCTCGTACAGCTCCACCAGCCCGAGGAAGTCGTGCGCGAGACGGAGCGAGCGCTCCAGGGCGAACGCCAGCGCGGAGTCGGTGGGGTCGGCGGCGAAGGCGTTCCTGAGCTCCGAGAGCTGCGCGGTGTGGGCTCCGGCGTCCGGGGTGGCGATGGCGGTGGCGTCGTGGTCGGCCGATGCGGACAGTCTCAGCGCCGCTCTGAGCTTCTGATCGCCCACCGCCTCCGAAAGGCGCGACTTCAGCTCGGCCCTCCGCGCGCGATCGCCGGCGCGGATCCGCTCCAGCGTCTTCAGGGCGCCTAGGTTGCTCGGCTCGCGCGCCAGCGCCGCCTCGCAGCCCTGGGCGGCGCGGTTCGGCTCGTTGAGGCGATCGAGGTAGATCCGCGACAGCTTGAGATAGGCGGTCACCTTCGCTCCGCTCTCGCCCACCTGGGTCTGCCGGTCGAGGACGGCGATCAGCTCCTTGACGTCGTTCTGCGCGGTGGCCAGCCGCTCGAGGGCGCGGAGGGCGGCGGCGTGGCCGGGGGTGAGGCGCAAAACCTCCTGGCAGCCCTGGGCGGCCATGTCGGTGCGCCCGAGCTGGTCCTCCCAGATGCCGGCGGACTGGTAGAGCGCGTTGGCGCGCTCGACCGGGTCGGTGCGGTTGGCGGCCTCGGCCCGCAAGACCTCGATCAGGCTCTCCCAGGCTCCCTGGCTCCGGTAGATGCGCGCGAGGGCGCGGACCGCGGGGAAGTAGCTCGGGCAGAGAGTGAGCACCTCCTGGTAGGAGGCGATCGCCTCGTTCTCGTCGCCGAGCTTCTGCTCGTACAGCTCCCCCACCTTGTGGATCAGCGCCGCGGCCTGCTCGGTGGAGGGCGAGATCTCCGCCTCCGCCCGGTACATCCGCACCAGGTCGTGCCACCGCGCGTCCTGCGCGTAGAGCCGGCCGAGGGCCTTGAGCGCCGGGAGGTAGGAGGGCGAGAGCGACAACAGCCGCTCGTAGGCGGCGATCGCCCCGGCCCGGTCCTTGAGCTGCTCCTCGAGCAGCTCGGCGTTGTGGTGGTGCAGCGAGAGCACCTGCTTGGTGTCTCCGGCCAGCGCGGCCTCGGTCTCGTGGATCTCGATCAGCTCCTTCCACTTGCCGGCGCGCTCGAAGAGCCGGGAGAGGTTCCTGATGGTGGGAAGGTGGTCGGAGACCAGCTCCAAAACCCGCCGCATGCACTCGATGGCCCGGTCGAGGTCGCTCAGCCGGTCCTCGTAGAGGGAGGCCATCTTGTGCAGGGTGGAGATGATCTGCTCGCGGTCGGCGGTCTGGAGCAGGTCCTGCTCGTGCATCGCCACCAGCTCGGCGAAGCGCGACTGCTTCTCGTAGAGCCGGGAGAGCGCCTTCTGGGCCGGGAGGTAACCGGGCTGGAGCTGGAGGCACTGGTTGTAGCGGGCGATCGCCTCCTCCTGGCGGCCGAGCCGCTCCTCTAGAACCTCGGCCGCCTTGTACATGCGGGCGGCCTTCTGCCTCGCGTCGGTGAGGGCGGCGAGCTCGGCGTCGTAGGTGGCGAGCAGCCCCGCCCAATCCTGGCTGCGGTAGTAGAGCTTGCCCAGCCCCGCCAGCGCGGCGCTGTGGCCGGGGATCCGCGCGAGGATGGCCTGGTAGCGGCCGATGGCGTCTTGATCTCTCTTCAGATTCTCCTCGAAGAGCGCGGCCAGCCGGAGGTTGATCGCCGCCAGCTCGCTCTCGTCGGTGATCGACGCCACCAAGGCGAGGAGCACATCGGCCAGCTCCTCGTGTCGGCCCTGGGACTCGTAGATCTGCGCCAGCTCGGAGAGGACCAAAGGCTCTTGGGGGCTCTCGCGCCGCGCGGCGAGCAGGGCGGCCAGGGCGTCCTCCGCCCGCCCGAGCTTGGTGTAGACCTTGGCGATCTGGAGGTAGACCGGGCCGGCGTCGCGGCCCAGCAGCTCGGCCTCGGCGGCAAGGGCCGAGAGCAGATCGTCCACCGCCCCCTCGCGCTCGGCCACACCCTTCATGGCCGCCAGGAGCAGCGGGCTTCGCCGGTCAAGCCCGAAGGCCTCCCGGTAGCAGGAGGCGGCCGCGTCGGGGCGGTTGAGCCGGTCCTCGAGAAGCTGGCCGGCGCTGGCGAGGTAATGCGCCTTGAGCGCGTCGTCGGAGAGGGAACCGGCGAGCAGCCGATAGACCTCGACCAACGCGGCGTGGTCCGCCTTCTCGGCGTAGGCCTGCTCGAGCTGGACCAGAAGCGAGAGGTCCTGGGGCCGAAGCTCCAGGGTTTGCTTGAGGGTGGTGGCGGCGTCCTCCTCCCGGGAGAGGCGGTGCTCGAGGATCTGCGCCTTCTCGAACAGCAGTCCCGCCTTGGGGCGGGGCTCGGAGGTGGCAGCCAGCTCGGCGTCGATGAGCTGGACCACCATCTGCCAGTTGCCCACGTCGGAGAAGAGCCGCCGCGCCGCGCGGATGTTGGAGAGGAACCGCGGGGCGAGTTTGTACGCGTTCTGATAGGCCACCGCGGCGTTGCGCGGGTTGCGCAGGGGGTCCTCCCAAAGCAGGCCGATCTCGTGGAAGAGGACCGCCGCGGCCGGATCGTTTCCCAGCGCTTTCGCCTCGCGCTCCAGGATGGCGATCCGCGCGCGGGCGTCTTCCTCGGCCGCCGAGCTCGCCGCGGGAGGCTGCGTCAGGTGGCTCGCCATCGCCTGGGCGATCGACGCGCTCTGCGGAACGCCTGGCTGGGCCGGACTGGTCGCGGTGGTCGGAACGTCGCTCCGCTCGCTCATCGGCGTCGGCTCCCGGACTGCGAGGGTGGACTGAGGGCCGGGTCGTACCACGCCCCTTCCGATCCCGCAATGCCGCGGAACCTCTGGCGATTCGGACCGGGGTGGGCGGGGCCTAGGAACTGGCGGAGCGGGAGGCCTGGAGCAGCTCGCCCGAGTCGATGAGCCGGCAGACCGCGGCGATGTCGGAATGCAGCTCCCGGTCGTGCTCCATCGAGGGGACCGACTGGCGGATCAGCTCGTAGGCGGCCTGGACTCCGCGGCCGGGCCTGGTGGGCAGCCGGAGGTCCAAAGCCTGCGCGGCCACCAAAAGCTCGATCGCCAGGCAGCTGCGCGCGTGCTCGGCCACCTGCCGCACCTTGAGGGCGGCCGTCATGCCCATGGAGACGTGGTCCTCCCGCCCGGCGGAAGAGGGAATCGAATCCACCGAGGCGGGGTGCGAGAGAATGCGGGACTCAGCCACCAGCGCCGCGGAGGTGACCTGGGCAATCATGAAGCCGGAGTTGAGGCCGGAGTCCTTCGCGAGGAACGGCGGCAGCCCGGAGAGTGACGGGTTGACTAGCTGCTCCACCCGCCGCTCGCTGATGGTGGCGAGCTGGGTGAGGCAGATCGCCAGCACGTCGAAGGCGAGCGAGGCGGGCTGGCCGTGGAAGTTGCCGCCGGAGACGATCGTTCCGCCTTCCACGAAGACGAGCGGGTTGTCGGTGGCGCTGTTCACCTCCACCTCCAGGGTCCGCCGGCAGAAGGAGATGCCGTCCCTGGCCGCCCCGTGCACCTGCGGGATGCAGCGGAGGGAGTAGGGGTCTTGCACCTTGCCGCAATGCTCGTGGGTCTTGACCAGCTCGGAGCCCCGGAGCAGCCGCCGGAGGTTCGCCGCGCAGGCCAGCTGGCCGGGGTGGGGGCGGATCCGGTGGATCTCCTCGAGGAACGGCTTGTGGCTGCCGAGCAGCCCCTCCAGCGCCATCGCGCCGGCGAGATCGGCGGTTTCGGAGAGCGCCTCGCCGCGCAAGAGGGCCAAGGCGCCCACCGCGCACATGGCCTGGGTGCCGTTGACCAGCGCCAGGCCCTCCTTTGCCTCGAGCGTCACCGGGCGGAGACCGGCGCGGGAGAGGGCGTCCTTCGACCTCATCCGCTCGCCGCGGTAGTGGGCCTCACCTTCTCCGATCAGGCTGAGCGCCAGGTGGGCCAGCGGCGCGAGGTCGCCGGAAGCGCCGACGCTGCCCCGCTCGGGGACCACCGGAACCACATCGCGGTTCAGCATCTCGATCGCCAGGGCCAGGGTTTCTGGGCGGATGCCGGAGTAGCCCTTGGCGAGGACGTTGGCGCGCAATAGCAGGAGCGCCCGCGCCTCGGGCAAGGGGAGCGGCAAGCCGACTCCAGCCGCGTGGGAGAGCACCAGGTTCCGCTGGAGCTGGCGGAGGTCCTTCTTGTCGACCCGCACCTCGGCCAGGGTGCCAAAGCCGGTGTTGATGCCGTACACCGCCTCGTCGCCGGCGGCCATCCGGTCCACCAGCTCCCTCGCGGCGAGGACCTTTTGGGACGCGGCGGGGGCAAGCTCGACTGCCGCCTCTGCTCGCGAGACGCGGTGGATGTCCTCCAGGGTGAGGCGATCGCCGTCGATCTGCACGGGTGGCCGGCTCATGGTCTGGGCCAACGTAGCGCACTCGGGCGCGGGTTCGGCAAGCATGCTCGAACGCGGGGTAGGTTCGATCGGGAGTCGCGGGGCCGCGTAGCGGCCAGCCGCTCGGGAGTGGCGGCGTGCCCGGCGGCGGCAGACTTGGCGCGTGGCTCAGGTGCTCCTGGCGCCTGCGCCCCAGGTTTCCGAGCTGTCGCTCGTGCCGCCTCTGTTCGCCCGTGTCCTTCCGGCCGTGCTGGAGCGGAGCCCGGCTGACTCAGGACACGACGGCAGACGCCTCTCGGGCACGGAGCCCGGCGACGTCCTCCTGCGTCGCGGCGCTGACCGCCTGGTAGAGCCAGCGCACGATGTCCCGCCACGGCGTCTGCCGGCGCTCCTCCGAGCGCTGGGTGACGGTCTGGAACAGCGCCAGCATGTTGTACGCGATGCGGCGCAGCAGCATCAGCACCACCATCCCCTGGGGGCTCTTCTCAATCCACGGGCGGTTGTCCTCCTCGAAGACGGTGTCCCATGTGTGGTGGCAGTTGTTCTCGACGGCCCAGTGCCGGCGCACCACGAGCAGCCACTGTGGTAACGATCCTCGTAAGGCGCGGGATTTCGATCGTCGCGATCGCGGTGCCCGCGATCGTTTCGCCGCGCTTTTCGAGGATCGTCTCCAGTTGACTTCCGGCGCCGGGGAGGACGTCGGCCCGGCGCCCGCTCTTTGACACCTTCCAGCTTCTTCTGGCGTCCGTCGCGGCCCACGTGCGCCCGAATTCTACCCGCTCCCGCTTCAACTGCGCAGCCTTCGGACCGCCGTCGCGGCGTGGAGTCGGTGCGTGGGCAGTACACACGGTCATAAGGCCGGAAGCCGCTCCGGACGAAGCCACAACGCTCGAAGACGGTCGCCTTCGAGCACGGCGATGGCGCCGGGAGCGAACTCCACGCCTTCGCGATCCCCATCCGGCTCGCCCTTCCCCAAGCGGACCCAACCCGCCGCTGGATCAACGAGCACCGGCCAGCGGTCGTCCTTCGAGTGAACCGCGATCGCGCTGCCGGAGATGATTGACCTTCCGACTTCGCCTCTGAGAAGGCCCGGGCGCGCAACTGGAGGGCGGAGGACAGAAGTTCGCCAGCCAGGATGTGGGCAGTAGCCTTCGACAAAGGCGACGCGCTGCCGCTCCTCGTCGGCGAGCATCAGCTCGATCTCGTTGACGGTGTAGGACGCACCGCAGGTTGCCGGACGCGGCTCCGTGGCGAAGGCATACTCGGCGGTGCGATAGACAAGCTTGCCAGCCGCAGGCTGCCCCTGCTCGACCCTCATCGAGATCATGGCGCAGCCGTGGGCGCAGATTTGAACAACCAGTGAAGGACGGTCTTCGACTGCGGCTCGACCACTAGCTCCCAAGTTCCCGCAGAGCCGCGGAACGCTCCTGGCACGTCCCAGCGCAGTGCTCCGGCGACGCCTCCGGGATCCGGGATCGGCTTGCCGGCGCCATGATCTCGCGAAGCGTGAGCGGCGAGTTGAGATACGGCCTTTCGGCGAGTTTCCCCGCGACGGTGCGGGTCAGCGCGTAATCGCCGACCTTAACGGCCTCGGCCGCGCCCCCTGCGGCGGTCGGCACCGGGCTTGCGGTCGCTCCGCTTGGTGCCACCGAGCCGAGTTCTGTCCCCTTCGGCGGGCCCAGCCCCGAAAGCGGGTGCCGCGCCAATTGAGCCGCCTTGAGGAGTTGGCCGAAG
>JACPVI010000051.1 GCA_016191815.1 Myxococcales bacterium | reverse complement strand
GATTCCGGCCGTCGGATGCCTTGCTCGCATTCCTCCAGAGCCTCTGATTATGCCGACTCAGGGTTCGCCCAAGGCGAGAGATCCCACGGCACTGCGCGTCCCGGTGCCTCCCGACGCGGCATAATCTGGGACGCGGCATAACTTCTCGGAGCGGATGTTGAGGCTGGAAAAGCTCATCGAGGCGAGCTCACTATTTCGGACGAGTCTCGAGGGCCGGTTCGCGATGGACATCCTGCGCAGCGTGCTGCAGACGGCGGTGGCGGCGCGGGCGCCGCTGGAGGAGTACCTGCTGGCGCTGCTGCGTGCGGCACCGGGCGAGGTGGCTGCCGAGCCGGCCAGGTTCACGCCGCGCGATTGGGTCGCCGCCACGGCCCACCGATCATCGGGCGAATAGCTCCCCGGGCCCTCGACCGTGGCACTGGCCGGCCGGGCGGCGGACGGGGGGCCCGTCGGTGAACTGGTTACGAGGCCGCCAGCGCCGCGCCGCACGACCGTTCCTCAAGAGGAAGCCCACATCCCGTTCGACGTGACGCTTCTTGGTGATCACGCTGGAATGCAGACGCTTACGGTGAGTCACAAGCCCTCCGGTGAGGCTGGTCAAGGCAATTACACCACTCTCATTCACTGGGGCCCGCTCACCCACTGGTTGAGGACGAGCATCAACATCACGGGCAGGACGGCTCGCCTATACGCGCCTCAGCCAGGAAACCGTACTCCCTTTTTCCTCGAAATCCGATGAGACCTAAGCAGCTTCCGCCTCCGCTGGATCTCGCTGTCGGCGGCGCCGAAGCCGGTCCCACGCACCGAAGAGGCGGTCGCGCTCGGCGCCAGTGATCCCGATGCTCTGCAAGACGATCGCATCTTGGTCACCGAGGATTTCATCGAAGGAGTCGCCGGCTCGAAAACGCGCGTCTAGTCGCCCCAGCTGAACGTCGAGGCTGGGGAGGGGGATGACGAGCTTCTCGATCTCCGACGGCACGAGCTCGAGGACCCCGCCGCCATAGTGCCGGCCTTCTAGCTCCGCGCTCAGCATGGTCGCGCTGTTGATGAACGAGTACACGAGACGACCCACATAAACCCCGTCCCGCGGCTTGATGCGATAGGCGGTGTCCGTCGTGAGTGCCCGCATTTCGTTCAGCACCAATCTTGGGTAGTCATGCGATCGCTTGAGCATCCCAATCGGCGCGAACCACACCGACGGCACGCTGTACCAAGGAGTGCGGATCCGACACTTGTAACGTTCGTGAAGGCGGCTTGCTTCGCCGAGGCGGATGTAGTCTCGAGCCCTCTCAGGTAGCGAATCGAACTTGGTGGCGCCGAGGTCGATGAAGTTGGTGGGAAGGCCCTGTTCACGGTTCTCGCGATGGTTCGCGTCATCGTAGATGAGCCCGCGAACGTGCTCGCTTCTGCCGAACATCGGGCAGGCCCACTTGTCGAGCTGGTACCGCCTGCTGATCTCGTCTGTGACCAGGAAGAACTTGTTCGCGCCGGTGACTATCCCTACGTCCACGTCTGCAACATCGGCGAAACGACGGGACTCGGGCACACCGAGGACATGCTCCAGCGCGCAGCGCTCGGGCCGCGTCAGCATCACCGACATCCACTTCCCGGACAGCTTGCCGCCGTCCACGAAGTCCGCCTTGGCTTCGAGTGCAGACGGTGCGTCGCTCAGGAACTCGCGTCCCCGAACCGGCAGTACAGCCAGCTTGCTCCCAGGCTTGCTTCGCCCGGACCTGCGCTCTGCCATGAGCAGCAGGACGCCTTGCAGCGCGTCGTCGAACCACAGCTCCTGTGGGTCGACAACCAGAACCCTTGAACAAGTCGCGAGCAGGTAATCTCGCAGCGGCTGCGCATGAAGGACGTGGAGCAGCTCCGCAGGAACCACCATGCCGAGTCTTCCGCCGCCCGCGAGTTGGCCTATCGCGGCGATCACGAACGGGACCCAAGCATTCGTGTGGCGAGTGAACGGGAGTCGGTAGGCCGCGAAGAGCGCCTCGGCGCGCTCTTGCGTCTTTTCGTCGAGGTACTGGTACCTGACGAAAGGTGGGTTCCCGAGCACCGCGTCGAACTGCGGCGGAGCGCCGAGCTGCTCCAGGGACCACTCCAAGTAGTCCGTGTTCAGGACCTTGGCGCCGCGAAGCCGCCTCGCCTTCTTTGCGGCCTTGGCGGCTTCCTCCTCGTTGATCTCGAAGCCGAGAACAGCCCGCAGCGTTCGCTGCCCGACTTCCGCGACCGCATCGAGGAATGCACCGTCGCCGCAGCCGGGCTCCAAGAGCTGCTCGGGTCGGCCCGCCAAGACCCAACGCGCAAGAAACCGGGCGATGGCTGGCTGCGTGTAGTAGCCACCCCTGAGCTTCGTGGCACTCTCGTTGGCGATGAAGTTCATCTCGGAGTAGGCCCGTGGAGCGAAGGTTCGTGTTTCAACGAACACCTTGTAGCACTCGGCTCCGACAGCGGCGGACACAGTACTGACGCGGTCGCCTGGCCGCGGCCCCTCTCCGAGGCGGTGGCGCGACAACTCAAGCGCTTACTCGCCGCAATCCTCGCCGCGAACCGCTCCTCGCTGGGGAAGGTGCAGGTCAGACGGACGGGCAAAGCGCCGACCAGGCCCGGCGGCTGCGCCGGCCTGCCGGTGGGGCCTGTGGGATGCCGCTTGCTACGGCTTCGCGGCGGCGGTGGACTTCGCAGGGGGCGCGCTAGGTGCGGGCGCGCCGGGGGCGGCAGCGGCGGCAGGAGGCTGATCGCCCCAACCCGCCTCGACCATCATCTTCCACTTCCACTGATTGTCGCGCTTCACCAGTAGCCCCCCGTTCTTGCCAGACATCTTCTGCTTTCCGGCGCCCATGGTGTACTCGTCGCTCACGCTCACCAGCGAGTCCGAGAGCACCAGCACCGTGGGCTTGTGCGTCATCTTCATGTCCTTCGGCATGTTCTCGAAGAAGGGCTTCATCTCCGCGATGTACTCCTCGCGGTTGTAGAGCTTGGCCAACGGCGTTCCCTTGGAGTCGTCGGTCGCCATGTAGACCGGGAAGTCCACCCGGGCCGCCATCCCATCGAGGTCTCCCTTCTTGCCCAGCTCCTCCTCCGCCTTGAAGAACTCGGCGATCTCCTTCTTGGTCTGCTTCTCGTTGGTCGGCTTGCGAGCCCAAGGCCCCATCTTGCCCATGTCCATCGCCGGAGCCGCGGGTGCCGCCGGCGGAGCCGCGGGCGCGGCGGCCTTCTCCTGGGCAAAGGCAGGCGAAGCAAAGCCAACGGCGGCGAGACACAACACGAACGTGCGCTTCATGGTCTACCCCCTCTTCGGTTGAAGGAGGCACCCGCATAGAACATTTCGGGCGTGCGCACCACCGCCAAGACCCGCGCCGCGACGTCCCATCCCCCCGCGCGGTAGGCTCCTCGAGCGGAGGTCAGGCCATGTCACTCCGATTGCCTCTGGGGAGGACGGCGCTCCTCGGAGCCCTGGCGCTCGCCTGGGAGGGCTGCGGCGGTTGCGGAGGCGGCGCCACCACCTCGTGCCGCACTCCGGCGGACTGCCGAGCCGGACTCGACTGCATCGACGGAGTCTGCACCGCCAGCGCCCCGGACGGCGGCAACCAGATCGGGGACGGAGGGGGGAATCCCGCCGCCAAGGACTCGGATTGTGACGCGGTCGATGACCAGGACGAGACCAGCGGCGCCAAGGGCTGCGCGCTCGACCCGGCGAACGCCGACACCGACGGCGACGGCCTCCCGGACGGAGTCGAAACCGCAGCAGTCGCCCCAGGTCCGGATCAGAGCTGCTCCTACCTGGGCTCCGCCTTCGACGCCGACCCGGCCTTCACCACCAACCCATGCCTCGCGGACTCGGACGGAGATGGAATCCACGACGGGGTCGAGGACTCGAACCAGAACGGCAAGGTGGATCCCGGCGAGCTCGACCCCAACAACCCAGCCGACGGACAGGGCCCCGCCGGCCAGGCATGCTCGGCCAACAAGCTTCGGCCGGTGGCGCTTCGCCAGAGCGCGACGCCGGACCTCCACCTGGCGGTTTCGGACGGCTTCGAGGCAGCCGCAGGCGGGCAGCTCTCTCCAATCAAGGTCGGCAGCGACGAGCGCGGAATGATGGGCTACCACCCGGCCTCGAAGGTCGCCTTCCTGGCCTTCGCCGAGCCGGCCCGAGCCGGAGCGACCACTCCACTTTCCGACGAAGCGGCCGTCCGGTCAGTGCTCACCTCATTGGGCGCCCTCTCGAACGTCACCACCCAGACCTTCACCACCTGGGACGGACACCTCGCGGCACAGGCCTTCTACGACCAGGCCGGGACCGCCGACCTGATCGCCCAGGCGAACGCGCTGGCGAACGCCCTGGTCGGTGCCGGCGCGGGCTCGCTCTCCGGCGCCTCCGGGGTGGCCGGCCCATTCAAGCTGCAGGCGGAGTACGTGCACCGCTCGAACCAGGCGGTGGTGGTGGTCATCGCGCTGACTTCGCTCCCGGGCTTCGTCGAGCCCGCCATCTTCACCTCCGGCGACACCGCCGGCGGCTCGGCGCTCGCCGCGTTTCCTGACCTCACCGGCGTGCAGTGCGAGCCGTTCACCACCCGCGACGGGAAGGTGGACTTCCTCTTCTCGGTCGACGACAGCGCCTCGATGCCCCAGGAGCAGCAGGCCCTGGCTGACATCGCCACCGCGATGGCGCAGCGGCTGAACAACTCCACCCTCGATTGGCGAATCGCGATGGTCACCACCTCCTATCTCGCCGCTCCGCTTGCCGGCAGCAACCGGAGCGTCCGGCGCGGCTTCACCCGGGACATCAACCAGTTCAAGGCGTGGCTGACCCAGAACAGCGTCTGCAACGCCGACGCAGGCACCTGTACCCTGGTCAATCCCGCACCGCCCTGCGACTCGAACGGCTCCGACCCCGATGGCCGAAGCGGCGGTTGCTGGATCGGGGCCGGGGGCACCGGCAACGTCCCCGCGGAGGCGATCCTCGGGGCGGCGCGCAAGGCGATCGACGACCTCTCGCCGGGGACCTTGACCGAGCAGCTCGACCGGGTGCGGGCGGACGCGCAGGTGGTGGTGGTGCTGGTGGGAGACGCGGATGATCAGACCACCGCCTACACCACCTCCGCCCAGGCCTGCGTATCGGGAAACACCTGCGAGCCGGTGCAGAACTTCATCAAGTTCTTCCTCGCCACCGGCAACACGCTCAAGCTGGACAAGAACGGGCTGGGAAAGCGCATCGTGGTCCACGGCATCGCCTGCCCCGACGGGCAGACCTGCGGCGAGACGCAGGCCAACCCGCGGCGCCACTTCCAGGTGGTCGCCGGCACCGGAGGAGTTGGCGGCAACATCTACGACCCGGCCTCCATCCAGGCCTCGATGGCGGCCATCCTCCAGAGCGTGATCGGCGCCGGAGGCCACAAGCTGCAGCGGCCGCCGATCGGCGCGTCGATCAAAGTGGCGATGGGCGCGGTCCAGGTTCCCGCGAGCTGCGACAAGGATGACCTGCCGCGCAGCCGCCAGGACGGGTTCGACTACGACGGAGTGAGCCGGACCGTGTCGCTCTACGGGGCGTGTCGTCCTCCCGCCGCGGGCACCAAGGCCGCGGTCTCCTACCGCTACTGGATCAAGAAGGCGCCCGGGGGCTGCGTGCCGCAAAGCTGCGGCGGAAGCTGCCCGGCCGGCTTCGCCTGCAACCTCGCCAACTGCCAGTGCGAGCCGGACATCAACTGAGGTGGCGAGGGGGCCATGATGAGGCGGCCAGCGCCCGATCGAGCACCTCGGAGACTCCGAGGACCTTCCTCCACCGCTCGAGGTAGGCCCGGTCGAGCTGCGTCTGAACCTCGATCTCGAGAATCATCTCCTCATCGACGTAGTAGTCGCGCTCGAGGCGTTCTCGAAGCGGGCGTGCGTGGCCGCGTGCCAGCGCCGCCACCAGATCCGCATCGATCGTGAGCCGCGGCCGACCCAGGAGCGAGCTGGCCACCGAGCCGACCAGGTAGTACCGCACGCCCAGTTCCTCAAGAGCGGTGGCGAAAGGCTTCACCGCACACAAGAGATCGGGCGAGATCAGGCGCGCCTCCGCTCGAGGTGGCTTCGCACGCGGTCGGCGAGCTCTGGGCCGTACCAGCGCGCGACCAGGCGCACGCACAACTCGCTGTCGCCGAGCGCCGGCTCCGCGCGGAGTAGCTCGTCGCGGTGCGCACAGAGGATTGTCGAAGTGAGAGAACGGGCCAGGTTGAGCCGAGCTTCCGCGCCCATGCGCCGCAACAAGCCGAGCTGCACCCGCCTAGCGGCCGGATCGCCATCATCGAGGGTCGAGCTCCGAATCCCGTCGTGGGCCACCCCGGGAACACTAGCACCGGCGGGGTGTGGGCCAGGTCTCGGTTCCAGTTGGCTTTGCGCCTGGCGGCGCGCTTGGCTATACGCCGCTGCATGACTGAGCCGCGCCGGATGATGGGCTGGGTCTTCGAGCTGGGCGCCGATTTCTACGGCTTCATCACCGCCCAGCCCGCCTGGCGGAAGAGCTGCGCCGAGCTGGTGGCCCGGCTTCCGGCGGGCGACCGGCTCCGCATCGTGGACTTGGGCTGCGGGCCGGGCGTCTCCGCTTTCGAGCTGGCGAGGCAGCGGCCGGCCGACTCGGTGTGCGGCCTCGACCTCTCGAGGAGGATGCTCGCCGAGGCCCAGCGCCGCTCCCGCCGCAGCGGCCTGTCACCCGGCCGGGTGGGGTGGATCCGCGCCGACGCCACCAAGCTTCCCTTCCCCAGAGCGAGCGTGGACGCGCTCACCGGCCACAGCTTCCTCTACCTCTTGCCGGATCGCCGGGCCGCGCTGGCCGAGTGCCAAAGAGTGCTCAAGCCCAACGGGCGGCTCATCCTCATGGAGCCCAACGACGGCCCCGCCAACCTGAGGGAGCTGTGGGGCATCAGCCGCGACCCGCGCTTCCTCCTCTCCATGACGCTGTGGCGCCCGGCCAGCCGCCTCAACGGCCGCTTCACCCAGGCTGCGCTGCACGACACCCTCACCAGGGCGGGTTTCTCCGATTGCCGGGTGGACAGGACCCTGGCCGGCCTCGGCCTGCTCGCGGTGGCGGTTCGACCCGGCCCGGCTTGACGCGGCGAGTGCCTGGGGAGGCATGATGTCGCCTCCGTGAAGCCGGGAGACGTCATCCTCGGAAACCGCTTCCGCATCGTTCACCGCCTCGGTGGCGGCGGCATGAGCGAGGTGTACCTGGCCGATCAGGTTTCCTTGCGGCGGAAGGTGGCGCTCAAGGTGCTCCGGCGTGAAGCCGGCGACCGCTTCGCCCTCGCCGAGCGCTTCCGCCGCGAGGCCGAGCTTCTGGCCGCGGTGGAGCACCCGGCGGTGGTGCGGGTGATCGACTTCATCGAGTCCGAGGAGGCCACCTGCCTCGTCCTGGAGCTGGCGGAGGGCGAGACCTTGGACTCGCTGCTGCAGCGCGGGAAGCTGAGGCCGCCTTGCGCGGTGAGGCTGCTCGCCCAGCTCGCCGAGGGCCTGGCCGCCATCCACGCCCGGGGAATCCTCCACCGCGACCTCAAGCCGCAGAACGTGGCGCTGGCGCCCACCACCCGCGGACTCCAGGCCAGGCTGCTCGACTTCGGCATCGCCAAGCTCGCCGAGAGCGAGGGCGACCCGTCGGTCAGCCAGCCGGGGCAGGTGGTGGGGACTCCGGCCTACCTCTCCCCGGAGCAGTGCGCCGCCCGCCCCCTGGACACCCGGAGCGACGTGTACGCCTTCGGAGTGCTCGCCTACCGCGCCCTCACCGGGAAACTTCCCTTCCAGGGCCCCACCCCGCACGAGCTCATGGTGCAGCACCTCTTCGCCCGCCCCAACCCGCTGGAGGAGGTGGCCCCCGAGCTTCGCTCCCATCCCGAGCTGTGCACCCTGGTGGCTCGCTGCCTGGAGAAGAACCCCTCCCGCCGCCCGGTGAGCGGAAGCTCTCTGCTCAGGCAGCTTGCGGCGCTTCCCGCGCCCAAGCGAGAGCGCCCGCTCGCGAGCGAGCCCAGCTTCGCCACCCCGGCCTGGCTCTGGAGCAAGCCGGTGGGGAAGGGGCGCCTCTCCGAGCGGCTCTCCGCGCGCGCCTTTGTCCTCCGCCGCCGGCTCACCCGGGCATTGTCCTCCGCGCTCGCCACTCTCTCCCCGAGGGTTCACCGCCCGGCCTTCCGCCGAAAGCAGCTCGCGGCCGCCGCACTCCTTTTGGCCTTCGCCCCCGCGGTGTGGGCGGTCCTCCCGAGGTCCCTCCCTTCGCGGGCGGCCGCACTGCTGCGGGAGGGCCGCGCCGGAGAGGCCCTCACCCTGGTTGACGCGGCCCTGCCCACCGCCACCGCCCAGGCGCCGGACCTCTATGCCATCAAGGCCGCGGCGCTCCACCGGCTCGAGCGCCACGCCGAGGAAGAGCTGCTCTTGCGCGAGCACCGGCACCAGGCGCTCTTCTCCGCGCATCCTTTGCTCCTCGACGCCCTGGCCGAGGACTTCGCAGAGCGGGAAGGGGACGAGGTGCTGGCCGAGCTGATCGCCCTAGTGCCGAAGGAGGCGCTCTTCGAGCGCTTCTCCAAATCCTCCCGGGGCGGCCCCTCGCGGCGCCAGTGGGGCGCACTCCGTTACCTCGACGTTGCGGGTGCGGGCGGAGTGGAGTGGGCGGAACGGTACGCGGCTTCGCTCGAGTCTTTGGACTGCGAGGTGCGGGCGGCGGCGGCGCGGCGGCTCGGCGAGCTGGGCGACCCCGAGGCCATCCCCTCCCTGCGGGAGCTCTCGGAGAGCCCGAAGGAAGAGCGGAGCGGCAAGGGCTGCGGGCAGGACGAGGCGGCGGACGCCATCCGCGCTCTCAAGCGGCGGTGATGTCGCCCCCGCGCGTCTTCGTCACCCGAAAGCTTCCCGGCGACGCCCTCGAGAGGCTGCGCGCGCGCACCCGCATGGAGGTTTGGGAGGGCGAGCTGCCTCCACCGCGCGAAGCGCTCCTGTCGCGTTCCCGCGAAGCCGAAGGACTCCTCACCCTGCTCACCGATCGGGTGGACGCCGCGCTCCTCGAGGCGGCGCCTTCGCTCCGGGCGCTGAGCAACATGGCGGCGGGAGTGGACAACATCGACCTCTCCGCTTGCACCGCGCGGGGAATCCCGGTGGGCCACACCCCTTTCGTCCTCACTGAAACCACCGCGGACTTCGCCTTCGCGCTGCTCCTCGCGGCCGCCCGGCGCATCGTGGAGGCGGACGCCTTCGCCCGCTCCGGCCGATGGAGAACCTGGCAGCCGGCGCTTCTTTTGGGCCGCGACGTCCACGGGGCCACCTTGGGCATCGCCGGGATGGGCGCCATCGGCCGGGCGGTGGCAAGGCGGGCAGCCGGCTTCGGGATGCGCCTCCTCTACTCGAGCCGGTCCCCTCACCCGGAAGAGGAGGCCGCGCTCGGAGCTATGGCGGTGGACAAGCGCACCCTCCTCCGCGAGTCGGATTTCCTCAGCCTGCACCTGCCGCTCACCGCGGAGACTCGCCACTACCTTGGCGCCGCCGAGATGGCCCAGATGAAGCCCACCGCGGTGCTGATCAACACCTCGCGAGGAGCAGTGGTGGATCAGCCCGCTCTGGTGGAAGCTTTGCGCCGCGGGCGGCCGGCGTTTGCCGCGCTGGACGTGACGGATCCCGAGCCCCCCTCCGCGGACGAGCCGCTGCTCCGGCTGCCCAACCTCTTGCTGGCTCCGCACCTGGGGAGCGCGAGCTATGCCACCCGCGCGCGGATGGCCTCCCTGGCGGTGGACAACCTGCTCGCCGCCCTGGAAGGGCGCCCGCTCCCCCACTGCGCCAACCCGCAAGCGGCGCGCTGAACGGATTCACTCGGCCGGATGCACCTCGCCGGTGCGCGGAAGACCCGCTTCGGACAAGATGGGCCAGCCTTGCTCCAGAATGACTCGCTAGTGCTCGACGGGAGGTTCCGGGTGCTCAAGCCGCTCGGCGGCGGCGGCATGGGCGAGGTGTACCTGGCGGAGCAGGTGTCCTTGGGCCGGAAGGTGGCGCTCAAGGTGCTCCGGCAGGACTTGAGCCTCCAGCCGGGCATGAGCGAGCGCTTCAGGCGCGAGGCGAGGCTGCTCTCCACGGTGGACCACCCCTCGGTAGTGCGGGTGATCGACTTCGGCCAGTCCGGCGAGGCCAGCTGCCTGGTGATGGAGTTGGTGGAAGGCGACACCCTCCAGGCGGTCTTGAGGGCAGGGCCGCTCTCCCCTGAGCGCGGGCTGCCTCTCTTCGCACAGCTCGCCGAGGGCCTGGCCGCCATCCACGACAAGGGCATCGTCCACCGGGACCTCAAGCCAGAGAACGTGGTCATCACCCGCGGGCCGAAGGGAGAGCAGGCACGGCTGCTCGACTTCGGGATCGCCCGATTGGCCGAGCCCGACACTCCCGAGGGCACCGTCACCCAGGCCGGGCTGGTGCTGGGGACGCCGGAATACCTCTCCCCGGAGCAGGCCCTGGGCACGCCGCTGGATTTCCGAAGCGACCTCTACTCCTTCGGGGTCTTGGCTTTCCGGGCCCTCGCCGGAGAGCTTCCCTTCGCTGGCCCGTCGCCGAGGCAGTTCCTCGCCCAGCACGTGGGCGCCCCGCCCAGGCGCCTCGAAGAGGCCTCGCCCGCCCTCGCCCTTCGCCCGGGGCTGTGCGCGCTCGTCACCCGCTGCCTCGAGAAGGACCCGTCGGCCCGGCCCCCCTCGGCCCAGACCATCGCGGGGGAGCTGTCGCGCCTGACGAAGGAAACGCCGCCCGGGCCTGTCCCCTCGAGCGGCACCGCCTCCTTCGGGGCGCCGGTGGAAAAGCCGCGGCGGACCGCCTCCTCGGCGCAGCAAGGGCCGGTGAGCCTGGTCACCGGCTCGGGCCTGGCGGTGGGGCGGCCCAAGAACCTCACGTTGATGCTCACCGACATCCGCGGCTTCACCGAGCGCACCTCCCGGCAGACGCGCGAGGAGAACGCCCGCATGCTGGAGGAGCACGATCGCCTCCTGCTTCCCCTGGTGCGGGCCCGCTCGGGAAGGTTGGTGCAAAAGCGCGGAGACGCGCTCCTCGTGATGTTCGGCTCGCCCACCGAGGCGGTGCGGTGCGGGATGGGGATTCAGGATCGGCTGTGGAGGCACAACGGACAGGTGCCGCCGGATCAGCATCTGCACGTCCGGGTGGCCATTCACCTGGGAGAAGTCTTGGTGGAGCGGCACGGCCTGGTGGGAGAGCCGGTGCAGGTGGTGGCCGCGGTCGAGGAAATCACCATGGCCGACGAGGTCGTCTTCACCGAGGCGGTGCGGCTGGCGATGAGCCGGGCGGAGGTGGACTTCGAGGACACCGGCGCGGTGGTGGTTCCCGGGCGAGAGGAGATGCTGAAGCTGTACCGCTGCCGGCGGCGTAACGAAGGAGCTCCCTTCGGCGGGTGCGACCACGTGCCCGCCTCGAGCCAACTCCTCTGGCTACTCCAGTCCGCCCTCCACCAACTGTGGGAAAGGAAGCGGGCGGTGGCCCGCTGGGGGCTGCCCGCCTTGGCGCTGGCCGGCGGAATCTGGGCGCTCACCCACGAGTCGGCGGAAGCGCGGATTCACCGACTGCTCGAGGAGCACCGCCCCGACTTGGCGCTCTCCGAGCTGGACGCACTCTCCCGCGAAGGCGAGGAGTCGGAGGAGGCCAAGCTGCTCAGGGCCGCGGCGCTGCACGCCCAAGATCGGCATGGCGAGGAGCACGACGCCTACCGCGCCGCGGGATCCGAGGCCTTGGGCGAGGCGGACGCGCTCGTGGTGTCCGGGCTGGCGGAGGACTTCGGCCGGCGCGACGACGCCGCCTCGAAGAAGCTGTTGGACCTCTGCCCGCGGGAGGTGCTCTCCAGGCTGGCCGAGAGCGGAGCGACACCGGCGGGGTGGGGAGCCTTGCGCTATCTGGATTCGTCCGGAGGTAAGGAGGTGGACCTCGTGGCCGGGTATGTGGCCGCCCTGCGCTCGGAGGACTGCCACACCCGCTCGCAGGCGGCGCGGAGGCTGGGCGAATTGGGCGACGAGGATGCGCTCGAGCCCTTGCGCGCCGCGGCGGACGCGCCGAGGAAGACGCTATTCGGGCTCATCGAGCAGGACTGTGGCCACGGGGCGGCGAGGGCGGCGCTCAGGGCGCTGGAGCGGAAGCAGCGGTGAGCTTCACTTTTTTCCCCGGGCGGTGGGGGCGCGGGTGAGGCCCTCCCGCGCGCCACCCGCGAGCGCCTCCGCCGAGGCGTAGTCCGCGAACAACTCGCCCGCGAGGTACGCCCGGCGCTTGCCGCTCGCCGCGCGGAGGAAGTCGTTCACCTTCTCGCCCTCGTGGCTCCTGAGGTGGGGCCGGCGCGGATCCATCTGCGCCCTCGCCACTCCGGCGCTGCCCCGGTGGATGAAGGTGACGGTTCCATCTCTCTCTACCGACTCCACCACTCCGACGTGGGTGAGCCCGTCGTTGCGGAGCCCGTCGCGATTGCGGTCGTACGTCTCCCGGAAGAAGGCGAGGTCTCCCGGGCGGGGCTTGGAGTGGTGGACTGCTCCTTTCACCCGCGCCAGCCGGTAGAGGCTCTCCACGTCTCCGGCCAGCTCCACTCCTGCGCTTCCGTAGACCAGCCACACCAGACCAGTGCAGTCGTCAGGAACCTGCCGCGTGGCCTTCCGAAGGCTCGAGAGGCCGACCAGGCCCGCCGCCCCAGCGGTGATCCGCTGGCGCAACGGCGCCTTGGCGCTCGGCCGGGGCGACTTCACTGGATGGGGCTTCCACTCCTCGGCGGGCGGCTCATCGGGTCCGCTCTCTGGTGGCCGTACCTCGGTTGGCGAACCTGCTGGCTCTGCTCGCCAGTCGGGAGCCTCGGGCCGCATCGCCGGGCCGGCCGCGGCGCATCCCACCAGGTGGGTCACCGCGGCCAGCGCTGCCAAACGAAGAAACATCGAATGCCGATACGACGCCCGAGCGCGGCGAATTCAATCGGCGGGCAGCAGCGAGGTGTTGCGCACAGCGTCATGCGGAGCGCCTCGAATGCCGCGCTCAATTCCGGACCGGGCTGCGCGCCTGGGGTCACCTCGGCCCAGGTTTCCCGCGTCCCAGCGACCGCTCGCCCGCCAGTGCGCTCGCGCAGTCAGCCGTCCCACTGCTCCAGCATCTGTCGCACCCTGTGGTAGCGGCGGAGCAGTTCCGCCCGTTGCGCGGTGAACAGCACCATGAAGCCCACCACCGCGAGCCCCAGCGCGGAGAGGAAGAGCGCTCCCAGGCGCGGGTCCCTCACTCCGTAGCGGATGAGGTTGGCGCTGACGGTGGTAACCAGGAAGGCCGTGCCCAGGTACACGTAGGAGCGGATCCGCAGCGCCACTCCGGCGGCCACTCCCACCACGCAGACCAGCGCGCAGAGCAGCATCGCCCAGGAGGCCTCGAAGGTGAGCGGCCTCCAGGCCGCGGCGGCGTAGATGGCGGTGATGGCCACCCCGCGCAGCCTCGCCTGCGCCTCCGCCGAGAGGTCAGCCCGGAAGGCGCGCACCAGGAGGAGCACCGACACCCCGGCCGGAATGACGAAGTACTGTGGCTCGGTAGTGCTGGTGCCGAGCCAGCCGCACAAGAGCGCCGCGTTGAAGGCGCCGGCAGAAAGCAGGCTCCCCACCCGGCGGAGCGAACGGGAGCTGGCCAGCGCCGCGAAGTGCGCCGCGTGGCCCACCAGGATGAGCGCAGCCAAGAGCGGGGTCCTCCAGGGCGCGGCGAGGAGCCCGGCCAATGGCAAGAGGAAGGCGCCGAAGAGGAGCGGCCTCGCCAGGCCCCGGAAGCGCTCTCCCTCCCGCCGCGCGAAGAGGTACAGCCCGGAGAGGACCGAGCCGCCCAATAGCGCCGCCACCGCATCGGCCGCTCCCAGCGAGTGCGCCCCCATCAGGTGGAGGCGAACCACCAGGTAGCCCAGCACGAGCGAGAGCTGCGAGAGGTAGCCCGCCGTCTCGTCCCCTTCCCGCACCGACCGGAAGACGAGCGCCCCGAGCAGCACCGCCAGGCAGCCGAGAGCCACCCACGCCTCGGTCGGAGCCGAGGTGCGCATAAGCGCGAGGCCCGCCACCAATTCCAGCATCGCCAGCGCGGCAAAGCCCCCCCCGAGCGCCTTCCGCCATCTCTCTTTGGCGAAGGCGAAGGCTGCCGTGGAGAGCAGCGCCGTCGCTCCGCCCAGGTACGGGAGGATGTACGTCGCTGGCATCCCGGTGGAAAGCCAGATGCCGAGGTGCATCAGCGCCACGTGCGCCGACATCAGCGTGGCCAGCCAGCCGATGGGCTCGAGGGCGCTGCGCCGGTAGGCCACCGCCCAGGCGGCCAGGGCGCAAGCGGCGAAGGCGAGCGGCGTCTGCACCTCGCCGAGGCTGCGAAGCCCCAGGAGCGCGAGCAGCGAGATGGCCCAGCCGCAGTGGTGGAGCGCTCCGCTCACCCGGTGCACCGGCGCCAGGAGCCGCCCGGAGAGGCACAGCGCCACCCCGAGCGCCGCGACCGACGGAGCCCACCACGCCAAGGGCGCCGCCAAGGCCAAAGAGCCTGCGAGCAGCGCGCAGGCGGAGGCCGCTTGCACCCGATTGGGGGTCCACAAGAGCACCGCCGCCGCCGCGAGCAAAAGGAGCCCCGGCGAAGGCCAGATGCCCACCCAGCGCCAGGCAAGCGCGACTCCCACCCATGTCGCCCCCCCCAGCCACAAGGGAGAGGCCGCCGAGCCCTCCAACCCGGGCGTGAGCGCTCGGCTCACCCGCCCCAAGGCGGCGCCCACTCGCTCATGCCGGAGCGCGGCCGCGGCGCAGGCAGCCGCGAGCCCCACCCATTGCGCGTGCCCGGGCTCGAGAGGACTGAGCTCGAACAGCAAGGCGGCGGCGACTCCGGCGAAGACAACCGACACCGTGAGCAGCCACCGGCGGGAGACGAGGAAGGCGCAGAGCATCACCGCAACAGCCGCCGCCGCGAAGGCCTCGGGCGAGTAGTGGTCCGCCCAGCAGTGCCAAAGCGCGAGCGCGACCGCGGACGCGCCTGCGGCGACCCGGCTCGTGGAGGACTCCTTGACCGCGAGCACTCTCTGCGCCTGCCCGCGCCAGTGGTGGGCCGCGAAGCCGACGGCCAACAGCGCGGCCGAAGTGGGAAGCTGGGTTTGCGGAGCCGCCGCGGCAAAGGCCGCCGCAATTCCGAGCCGGATCGCCAGCGGTCCTCCCGCCAAAAGCGCCATCGCTGCCGCCAGCCCGCCGGCGAGGGCCGCATCAGCTCGCAAGGAGAGCAGCCACATCCCACACAGGCCGAGCGAGGCGATGAGCCAGCTCGAGGCGGCCCTCGCCTTGTCCTCGTGCCTCTCGCCGAAGAGAGCGCGGGCGGCCGCGGGCAGGTGCCACAGGACCCGAGAGAGGACCACCGCGAGCGAAGGCACGAGCCAGGCCAGGGCCGGATGAGCGCCCGGCTGCGCCGCGTAGAAGGCGGCAATCGCCACGGGGATGGCAGCGAAGGCCGGCGCCCGAGTCGCGCGCATCCACAGGAGCGGCAGGGACAAGAGCACCGCGAGGTGCCAGGGCTCGGCGCGGAAGACGAATCGCGCTCCGGCGCAAGTTCCCAGCACCACCGCCAGCGCCGAGAGGCTGGCCGCCATCGCCACCGGCTTGCGGCCGAGGAGGGCCCTCCAGGTGAAGTCCCACTCCTCGAAGAGCGAGAGGGCGGTGAGCGCCGCCGCCAAGGCGAGGAAGCACCAGGGCCGAAGCTCGTCCGACGCGAGGCAGCTTCCCAGCGAAAGGGCCGCCGCCCAAGGCACCGAGAAGGAGGGATGCAGAGCTCGCGCGGAGAGGACGGCACCCGCGGCGCACACGGCGAGCACCGCAGGCTCGAAGGTGGAGGCGCCGGCCGCCACCGCCGCCACCGCGCAGGAGAGCGACGCGAAAAGGGCGGGGACGAGCGAGCGCCCGTAGAGCGCGGACCAGATGGAGGCGGCGAGGGCGGCCGCGGCGCAGGCCGAGGCCGAGGCGAGGGGAGTCATCCACGGCCAGGGGGAGAGCGGCCCGAGCCAGGGCAGGAGCGCGGCGCAGGCGAACACCACCGCCGGGACGCGCAGGGGGCGGACGCACCGCCCATGGACGAAGAGGGCGGCGGAGGAGGCGAGCAGCACCGGTCCCAGATGGACAGGCGCGCCGTCACCCTGGGCGACGAGTTGCAGGATCGGCGCGAGCAGCGCGGCGGCGGTGGAGGCCAAAGTGAGCAAGCGCAGGCGGCCACCCCGGTCGGCGAGGAGCGCCAGCGCCAGGGAGGAGCCGGCGAGGGCGAGCGGAGCCAGCTCCGGCGCGAAGCCGAAGAGCGCCCGGGGCGCCAGCATGGGGAGCAGCGCCGCGGAGGCGCCGAGGGCGAGCGGCTGATCCAGGTTCCGCGCAGCCAAGAGCGAAGCGATGGCGGCCAGTGTGAGCGCCGCGGCGGGGACGAAGGCGCCCTCGGCTTGCCAGGCCAGCGCGACGGCCAGGGCCGCGCCGAGCCAGGCCGAAACCGAATAGGCCCAGCGCCCCGCGCGAGCCATCGGCACCGAGAGGACGGCGCAGCAGAGCGCCACCGAGGCGGCTGCCAGCGCCGCCCAGGGCGCCGGGAGATAGAGGGCGAGCGAGATGGGGAGCAGCGCCGCCAAGAGCGCCCCAGCGTAGGTGTGCAGCCTGCGGCCGGAGAAGGCTCCCAGCCAGAGGTTGAGGCCGGCGAGCACCGGGAGGCTCATCAGCGCCGGCCGCTGATCCGCGCCGAAGACGGAGAGGAGCCCGAACAGCACACTCGCCACCGCGGTGGCTCCGAGCAGCGCCTCTCCCACCTCACGCTTCCGCCCCGAGGCCCTGCTGAGCCGCGCCGCGACGATTCCCAGGGCGGCGATGAAGATGGTCGCGTTCACCCCGCCGTAGTTCGCCGGGAGCGGCGCCACTCCGTAGCCGAAGTAGCGCTTCACCTCCCGCAAGAGCTCCCTCACGATGCCGGGGATGAGTTGGTTGCAAGTCTGGAAGGCGAGATAGCCATAGGCGTAGGCGCCGTAGGTCCAACGGGCCCTCAGGCGCGGGCCTCCGCGGGCCATCCAGGCGAGGGTGAGGGTGGCGATGAGCGCGGTGAAGAAGAAGGCCGGCGGCTGTCCGAAGGCAGCCAGCGCTCCGAGCGCCACCATCCCGCCCGCCACGCCTACCCGTACCGCGTCGGCCGCGCGGTGGGGAGCGGTCGGCCAGGCCCGAAGCGCGCTCGCCGCCAGCACCGCGAGGAAGGGCGCGTAGGTGCCGAGCGGGGGCAGATTTCCTGCCGAGGAGAGCGCAAGGTGCAGCCGGATGCCGAAGAGCGCCGCGAGGTAGGCAGGCGCCAGGAGGGCGAAGGCCTTTTGCTCGGCGGAACGCTCGCGCCGCGCCCCGGCGCTCCAGAAGGCGAAGGCCGCCGGGAGCAGGTCGAGCCACAGCGCCGCGGGTCCGAGCACGGCCACCAGCGGAGCCGCACCCAGCAGGAGCGTGGTGGCCCCCACCGCGAGCTGGATTCGACGCGCGCTCCCCGGCTCGTACGACTCCGCCGGCTTCCTCGAGAGGAAGGCCGCCGCCAGCGCCCATCCCCCGAGCAGAGGCCAGTAGAGGGCCGGGAGCGCGGCGAGCGACAGCTCACCGCCCTTGGGGTTGAGCGCCACCGCCGCCAGCGGGGCGATGACTGCGCCGATCAGCGCCAGCACCCTCGCCGCCCCACGGGTGGCCTCGCGGCGATCGAGGAAACGGCTCCAGGCGGCGAAGCCGGCCGAGTAGCCCGCCGCCAGAGCGAACACCGCCAGCGAGCGGGTCACCGAGGTCATCGAGGACCAGCTCTCCGCCACCCAGTAGAAGGTGCCGGCCACGATGAGGAAGGCGCCGATGAACCAGCCGATGCTCTCCGACAGGAAGGGCTTCCACACCGTTCGCCAGCTCGAGGCGGCCTCGAGCACCTCCTCCTCCGCGGTGGGCTTCCTGGGGACATCGATGGCGGGATGTGTGGGCCCCTGCGGCAGCCTGGGAAGCCGCGCCGCGACTGACGCCGAGCGCGTCGAGCCACGGCCGTGACGGTCTGGCGTCGGGGAATCGGCGCCGGCGGGCGGCGGCTCCACCTCGGCGCGTCGGGGCGCGGGCGGTTCTCTCGCTTCGGAGAACCGAGCCTCAAGGCGCCTTGAGCTCGGGTCCTCGGATTGTTCGCGACGAGCTCCGCCGTTCGCTTGCGGCGCGGCGCGCGCGCCCACCGGGAGCGCCCGCGGATCCTCCTCCAGAGCGGAGAGGAGCACTCGCTCCGCACGGCGATACCGCTCGGTCAAGTACTCCCGCGCCGGTGGCGCCACCGCCTCGTCCCAGCGGGGAACTTCCGAGAGCAGGTAGCGCACGTGGGACAGCTCGAGCTCGATGTCCCCACGCGCCCGCCGGAGCAAGGCCGCTCCGCACGCGACACAGAATCGAGCAGCTCCTGCCCGCTCCGCATGGCAGCCGGTGCAGTACATGGCCCAGGCGCGGTACACGGCCCATGCCGCGGTGGGCCGCCAGTCGTTTCGGTGAGTTGCGCCTCGACCGGGTGCGCAATGAGCAACGCACTGCGCAAGCCCCGCGCAGCAGAAAGTCAGTTGGTTAGCCGGCCACCCCGTGGAGCCGACTAGCTGCGGCGCAGGCGGACGAGGAGCGCGAGGGCCGCGGCGATCAACGCCAGGGAGGCCCCGGAAACGTGGCAGCCGCAAGTGGCAGCTGCCGGATCGCGGGCAGGTGCTCCGCCGTCGGTGCCCGGGCTGGAGCCATCGGGAGCTGGCTGTTCCAGGCCGCCGTCCGCACCGGTGGAGGCGTCTGTCGAGCCGGCGTCCTCTCGGCCGGCGTCATCCCACGGCACCTCGCCGATGCTCGAGCAGGGCTGGCCCGGGCCCACCCGGTAGTCGGCTGCGCGGGCGGCAGAGCCGGCGAGCAGCAGCAGCAGCGCGCCTCGCACGGAGCTCACCGCTTGAGCGCCGCCTGAAGGCGAGCCCTCGCCTCGGGCGAGGTCCAGGCAGGCAGGATTTCGAGGAAACGCCGCTCATTCTGCGAGGCGTCGACCAGAGCGCCGCGCAGCTCGGACTTGAGCCCGGCGTAGGCCTGAGGCGGGTGGGAGGCGAGCCGGTCGAGCCTTTCGCCGGCCACGCTTGGCGCTTCCTCGCTCACCTCCTCCACGAGCCCCATCTCCAGGGCTTGGGAGACCTCGAACAGCTCGGCGCCGAGGAGGACGCGGTTCAGGTGGCGCTTGGGCACTCGTTCGCGGATCACCGAGAGAGTCACTGGTGGGAAGCGGACTCCGAGGGCCAGCTCGTTGAGGCCGATCTTCGCCTTGGGGTTGGCCTGGGCCACCTGGTAGTCGCAGCAGAGGGCGAGCACGCAGCCTCCGGCGATGGCGTGTCCGTTCACCAGGGCCACGGTGGGGCCGGGGTAGGTGTAGAGCGTCTCCACCAGGGCTTCGAGCTTGCGGAGGTAGGCCTCGAGCCCCTTCTCGTCGAGCGAGCAAATCTCCTTGAGGTCCAGGCCGGCGCAGAACGCGTCGCCTTCGCCTCGGAGGAGGACCGGCCCGCCGCTCGCCTCGTCCAGCTTCGCGATGAGGAAGTCCATCATCGCGGTCCCCAGCGCGTTCTTTCCGGGGCCGCTCAGAACGATCTCGGCCATTGGAACCTCCCGGCGAGGATGGTAGCTCAGAGGACGAAGGCAGTGCCTCTGTAGCCCTCAGCCGAGCAGGAGCCACGGCCGCCGGAGCAGCCCCAGCGCCTCCCGAAAGGTCCAGTAGCAGAGGTCGAGCCGGCGCAGTCCCCTTCCTTCGAGTGGCGCGGGGCTCGGCCAGGCCCGGATGCCTGCGCGGCGAAAGCACTGCCGCGCCCGCAAAAGATGGAACCCGTCCGACACCAGGATGACCTCTTGGACGCCGAGCGACCGCAGGCGGCGCGCCGAGCACCAGGCGTTCTCCATGGTGCGGCGGCTCTCCTCTTCGGTGAGGCACGCCTCGGCGGGGACTCCTTGCGCGAGCGCCAGCTCCCTCGCCACCAAGGCCTCCGCGGGCGGGTGGTCTCCCACCCCACCGGAGAAGAGCAGCAGCGGCGCCAGCCCGCGCCGATATAGCTCGATCGCCTTCTCCACCCGGGCCCGGAGCGAGCCGGACGGCACTCCTCCCGGCAGGACCCGAGCTCCCAGCACCACGATGGCTCCGGCCGCGCGCGCCCGGTCGGTCCGCCCGAACAGGTGCACGGCCAACGCAAGGCCGAGGGCGAGCAGCAACACGATCCCCGCCGGCGCAACCAGCCAAGTCACACCGACATCCAATCGCGAGCTTGCTCCGGGGTCGAGGCCCAATGGCGCCAGCTGGGCCTGTTCGGTGCTCTAACACCAAGGCGCGCGCGGCGAGCGCACCCCGAGGAGCGCCCTTGGTGGCTGCTGTCCTTGACCGGTGCTACCTGCATTGGGTACAGCGCCAGCGCTACCGCCGGGGACCGCATGCAATCCAGGCATTTTCTGACCATTCGAGATTTTTCGCCGGGCGAGCTGCGAGAGCTGATCGCGCTGGGCATCGAGATGAAAGCCCACCCGGAGCGGTACACCCAGGCGCTCGAGGGCAAGTCGCTCGCGATGCTGTTCGAGAAGCCGTCCTTGCGCACCCGGGTGAGCTTCGACGTGGGGATCCAGCAGTTGGGCGGCTTCTCGCTCTACCTCTCCCCGAGCGAGGTGAGCCTGGGCAAGCGCGAGTCGATCGCCGACGTGGCCCGCAACCTCGAGCGCATGGTTCAGGGAATCATGGTCCGCACCTTCGCGCACTCCATCGTGGAGGAGATGGCCAGGTACTCTCACGTGCCGGTGATCAACGGGCTCACCGACTTCAGCCACCCCTGCCAGGCGCTGGCCGACTTCATGACCATCCAGGAGGTCAAAGGCCGCCTCTCGGGCATCAAGCTGGCCTTCCTCGGCGACGGAAACAACGTGGCGAGCTCGCTGCTGTTCACCTGCGCCCGGCTGGGCGCCCGGTTCGCTCTCGGCTGCCCCAAGGGGTACGAGCTGAAGCCCGAAGTGCTCCGCTGGCTCGAGAAAGACGGAGCGTCCACCGCCGACGCCTGCCTGATCACCAACGACCCCACCGAAGCGGTGAAGGACGCCGACATCGTCTACACCGACGTGTGGGCCAGCATGGGCCAGGAGGCCCAGGCGGAGGAGCGCAAGGGCGTTTTCCGGCCGTACCAGGTGAACGAGGCCCTGCTCGCGCGCGCCAAGGGCGACGCCGTCTTCATGCACTGCCTGCCCGCCCACCGAGGCGAGGAGGTGACCGCGGAGGTGATCGACTCTCCGCGCTCGGTCGTCTTCCAGCAGGCGGAGAACCGGCTCCACGTGCAGAAAGCCGTGATGTTTTCGCTGATGAGGTGAGCCAACGTGCCCAAGACTGCGCTCATCGCCGTGGGAGGGAACTCGCTGATCCGGGCCGGCGAGAAGGGCACCATCTCCGAGCAGCTCGCGAACACTCGCCGCACCGCCCAGGCCATCGTGGGGATGATCGACCAGGGCTACGAGGTGGTGGTCACCCACGGCAACGGGCCGCAGGTGGGGGCGGCGCTGATCCGAGCCGAGCGCGCGTCGGACCAGGTCTACAGCCACCCGTTGGACGTGTGTGACGCCACCACCCAGGGGGAGATCGGCTATCTGCTCCAGCAATCGCTGTCCAACGAGCTTTTCGCCGCCGGTCGATCTCACCCGGTGGTCACCGTGCTGTCTCAGGTGGTGGTGTCGCCGGACGACCCGGCGATGAGAGAGCCGACCAAGCCGGTCGGGCCCTTCTACACGCGGGCCGACGCCGAGGCGAAGCAGCGGCAGCTCGGCTGGTGGATCGTGGAGGACGCCGCGCGCGGCTGGCGACGAGTGGTGCCCTCTCCGGAGCCTTTGGAGATCGTGGAGGAAGGAGTCATCAAGCAGTTGCTCGCCCAGGGGGTGCTGGTGATCGCCGTGGGCGGCGGCGGAATCCCGGTGGTCCGCCAGGGCGGGCGGCTCAAGGGGCTGGAGGCGGTGATCGACAAGGATCGCGCCTCGGCGCTCCTGGCGGCCCGGCTCAAGGTGGACCTGTTGGTCATCTCCACCGACGCCCCCTGCGTGTTCCTGGACTACAAGAAGCCGACCCAGCGCCCCCTCGCCCGGGTGTCCGCGGCGGAGCTGAGGCAGCACTACCAGGCAGGTCACTTCCCGCCGGGAAACATGGGGCCGAAGGTGGAGTCGGTGCTGCGTTTCCTCGAGAGCGGCGGGCGCGAGGCGATCATCACCTCCTACGAGTACCTGTGCGAGGCGGTCAAGGGCACCGCGGGCACCCGCATTCACCCCTGAGGAGTCATGAGGCCAAAGCACGTCGTCGAGTCGCAGCAGTTCACCGTCCCGCTCCTGTTGCAGCTGTTCGAGCGCTCGGCCCAGATGGAAAAGCTGGTCGCCCGCGGCGGCACCCTGGACTACCAGGACCGGATCATGGCCACGCTCTTCTACGAGCCCTCCACCCGGACCCGCTTCTCCTTCGAGTCGGCCATGTACCGGTTGGGCGGCAAGGTGCTCTCGACCGAGCAAGCCAGGGTTTTCTCCTCGGAGGTGGAGGGCGAGCAGCTGGAGGACACCATCCGGATCATCTCCGGCTTCGCCGACGTGATCGTGCTGCGCCACAACGAGGCCGGCGGAGCCAGGCGCGCCGCCCAGGTGTCGTCGGTTCCGATCATCAACGCCGGGGACGGCAAGGGGGGGCAGCACCCCACCCAGGCGCTGTTGGACCTCTACACCATCCACCGCGAGCGCAGGAGCCTCGACGGGCTCTCCATCGCCATCGTCGGCGACCTCGACCAGGGGCGCACGGTGCGCTCCTTGGCGTACCTGCTCTCGAAGTTCGAGCGGGTGAAGATCTTCTTCGTCAGCCCGCCGGAGGTGCGGATGAAGCAGGACATCCTCCAGCACCTGGACGAGCACGAGGTCTGGTACGCGATCGAATCGGACATCGCCAAGGTGCTGGGCGAGGTCGACGTGGTGTACCAGACCCGCATCCGCCCCGAGCGGGTGAGCGACCGCAAGTCGATCGCGAGCTACGGCATCACCGCCAAGGTCCTGCACGCCATGCGGCCCAACGCGATGGTTCTCCACCCCCTGCCTCGCACCGTCGAGATCGACAAGGCCGTCGACGACGACCCCAGGGCGCTGTACTTCAAGCAGGCCAAGAACGGGCTGTTCGTGCGCATGGCGCTGCTCACTCTCGTGCTGGAGGAGGAATAGCCCCCGTGGACACCAAGGGAAGCATCGAGCTGGAGAGCTTGTACGGCGCCCACAACTACCATCCGCTCGATGTGGTGATCGAGCGCGCCCAGGGCGTCTGGCTGTACGACGTCGAGGGCAAGCGGTACCTGGACTGCCTGGCGGCTTACTCCGCGGTGAACCAGGGCCACGCTCACCCGAAGATCTACGCGGCCCTGGCGGAGCAGGCCGGGAAGGTCACCTTGACCTCGCGCGCCTTCCGCAACGCTCAGCTGGCGCTTTTGTACCAGCAACTCCACGAGCTCACCGGCATGGAGATGACGCTGCCGATGAACACCGGCGCGGAGGCGGTGGAGACCGCCCTCAAGACCGCGCGCCGCTGGGGTTACTTCGTGAAGGGCATCCCGCCCGACCGGGCGGAGATCGTAGTCTGCGCCAACAACTTCCATGGCCGCACCATCACCATCGTCAGCTTCTCCACCGAGGAGCAGTACCGGCGCGGTTTCGGGCCGTTCACGCCGGGCTTCAAGGTCATCCCTTACGGAGACCTCCAGGCGCTGGAGCAGGCGATCACCCCCGATACCTGCGCCTTCATGGTCGAGCCGATCCAGGGCGAGGCGGGGATCGTCATTCCCCCCAAGGGTTTCCTCGAGGGGGCGGCGGCGCTGTGCCGGAAGAACCGGGTACTGCTGATGCTGGACGAGATCCAGTCTGGCCTGGGGCGCACCGGAAAGATGTTCGCCTACCAGCACGAGGACGTGCGGCCCGATGTGCTGATCGTGGGCAAGGCCCTGGGAGGAGGCTTCTATCCGGTGTCGGCGGTGCTGGCGTCGCGGGAGATCCTGGGGGTCTTTCAACCGGGGGACCATGGCAGCACCTTCGGAGGCAACCCCCTGGCCTGCGCGGTGGCGCGCGCCGCCCTCTCGGTGCTGGTGGAGGAGAAGCTGGCCGAGCGCTCGGCCGAGCTGGGCGCCCACTTCCTCGAGCATCTGAGGACGCTGCGGAGCCCCGAGGTGAAGGAGGCGCGCGGCCGGGGCCTGTGGATCGGCTTGGAGCTGTCCGTCCCGGCGCGCCCCTACTGCGAGGCTCTCAAGGACGAGGGGTTGCTTTGCAAGGAGACCCACGAGCGGGTGATCCGCATCGCACCTCCGTTGGTCATCACCCGCGACGAGGTCGACTGGGCGTTCGCGCGAATCAAGAAGGTGATCGAGCGACGCTAGGAACCCAACGCAGAAGGCAGCAAGGTGAAGTCATGGAGCGAATCAAGACCATCATCATGGGAGCCGCCGGGCGCGACTTCCACAACTTCAACGTCCTCTACCGGGAGGACGCCCGCTACGAGGTGGTGGCGTTCACCGCCACCCAGATCCCCAACATCGAGGGGAGGCGCTATCCGCCCTCGCTCGCGGGCAAGCGGCACCCGCGGGGCATCCCCATCCTCGCCGAGGTGGAGATTCCCTCGCTGATCCGCAAGCACCGGGTGGAGGAGGTGGTCTTCTCCTACAGCGATGTCTCCAACCAGTACGTGATGGAGCGTGCCGCGATCGTCAACGCCGCCGGGGCCCACTTCAAGCTGCTCGGGGCCGAGGCCACCATGCTCAAGAGCAAAAAGCCGGTGATCGCGGTTTGCGCCGTGCGCACCGGCTCCGGCAAGAGCCAGACGACGCGGAAGGTGGCCCGGCTCCTGCGGGAGGCCGGGCTCAAGGTGGTGGTGGTCCGCCATCCGATGCCCTACGGAGACCTCACCAAGCAGAGGGTGCAGCGCTTCGCCAAGCTCGCGGACCTCCAGAAGCATCACTGCACGATCGAGGAAATCGAGGAGTACGAGCCGCACATCGTCTCGGGCACGACCATCTACGCGGGCGTGGACTATGCGGCGATCCTGGCCCAGGCGCAGGAGGAGGCGGAGGTGGTCCTCTGGGACGGCGGCAACAACGACCTGCCGTTCTTCAAGCCAGACCTTCACCTGGTGGTGGCCGACCCCCTGAGAGTGGGCAACGAGCTAACCTACTACCCTGCGCAGGCGAACCTGCGGTTGGCCGACGTGGTGATCATCAACAAGATCGACAGCGCCTCGCCCGACGCGGTGGACCGGCTGCGCTCCAACGTCCGGTCGATCAATCCCGAGGCCACGGTGATCGAGGCCGCCTCGCCGATCTTCGTGGACGACCCCGGACAGCTCAAGGGCAAGCGCGCCCTGGTGGTGGAAGACGGGCCCACGCTCACCCACGGGGACATGAAGTTCGGGGCCGGGGTGGTGGCGGCTAAAAGGCTCCACGCGGCGGAGATCGTCGATCCGCGGCCCTACACCGTGGGGACGATCTCCGAAACCTTCCAGAAGTACCCCAACATCGGCGCGCTCCTGCCGGCGATGGGGTACGGCGAACAGCAGGTGAAGGACCTGCAGGTCACGATCAACAGGGTGCCCTGCGACGTGGTGGTGATCGGCACCCCCATCGACTTGACCCGCCTTTTGGACATCAAGAAGCCGACCGTGAGGGTGCGCTACGAGCTGCAGGAGATCGGCCAGCCGGACTTGAAACAGGTGCTGGCCGAGCACGGCTTTCGCGCCAAGCCGCAGCGGGCGGCCGGCTAGGTCGCCGGCGCTCCGGTCGGGTCCAGGCGGCGAGCGCGGGGCCAATTTCCAAATGGTCTGAAGCGAGGTGAACCACGGCTCAAGATGCCTTAAGCACTCTGCAGGGGGTTCTTGCCGGTGGGGAGATCAGGATGAACGCGAACCGTCTCCAGCCAAGTCGACGGCGATCTCTGGTCGCCCTCCCGTTGGTCGGTCTGCTTGCGTGGGTCGTGGTGGGCTGCACGAAGAGGGTCTATGTGCCCCCGACCAAGGAAGGTCAGGAATGCGTTCGTCAATGCATGGTGGTCGAGAACACCTGCATGTCGGCCTACAGGTCAGATGCCCTCGTGCAGGGTTTCGCATGCACCAAGCAGCGCGATGACTGCCTAGCGAGCTGCCCTGGTGCGGAACGCGTCGACACCTCCCAGGCTGGGTGCTGCATCACCTGTCGAGCGGGCGAAAAGGTGTGCGGGAACGACTGCATTCCGGCCACCGACAAGTGCGACGTGACCTTCAAGGGCTGCGCCTGCGGGCCGTAGGTTGTCGGATCAGACGGGCAGTAAGGAAACCGGCGCCTCCACGCGGAGATCTGATCAGCTGCGGCCGCCCAACCCCGACCCTCCGGTCGCTCCCACCCGCCTGGCCGTGCCCGGGGTGGATCCCATCCTGAGCAACACTATCGAAGCCGGTCGCCCCGACCGGAGCGAAGCGAATGGCGAGGGCTGACGCAGGCCCGGGCTTTGGAGTTGGCCAGCCCGGGTGTGGATCTGATCCTGAGCACTCCCGGCTTCGACTCGGTTGAGGGCGCACCACGACCTGGCTCGGCGCGGTGCCGCGCCGCGCGAGGCGAACGGATGGCATCGGTCCGCTTGCGGCGGCGGGCTCCTGTGGTGGAGGACGGGGCCTGTCACCGATGCGCTTGCTCGAGGCCCCGGCCCGGCCTCCGCCTCGGGGCCGGCTCGATTCGACGGCGCTCGCGGTGCGGTGCCGCGCCGCGCGAGGCGTACGGATGGCGTCGATGCGCTTGCGACGGCGGGCTCCTGTGGCGGAGGGCTTGGACTGTCAGCAATGCACTTGCTCGAGGCCCCGGCCCGGCCTCCAGCTCGGGGCAGGCTCGACCTCGACGCGGTGTCGCGCCCCCTGACGCCTCCGGGTGCACCCAGAAAAAATGCTCGGCCGTACGAATTCGGTTGACACCCATGCGCCCGAGAATTCCCTCGTCGAGACTGACCCACCCGAAAGCACCTCCCTCGCGCTCAGGGCCGCTCGCTGCTCGACGAAGTCGGCTTCCCTCCCGCGTCGCCCCCGCCACGCTGCGGACTACGCCCCTCGGAGCTCCCAGGGCCCTCGAAACTGCCCCGAAAAACTCGTGGTAGTGGCTGCGTCATGAAGCCTCGCCTCGATGAATTGTCCTCGCTGTCCTCCGACGTCCTC
>JACPVI010000052.1 GCA_016191815.1 Myxococcales bacterium | reverse complement strand
GCAAGTACTCGGCGCTCCTCCTCGGTGAACCCCCACATTCGCAGGCCGCGCGGCACGCGGCAGAACGAAACTCAGGCGCCCTCCCCGCGTCAACACCTCGGCGCAAGCCCCACAATTACGTCTCTCGTGGACGGGTTACGAATCAGCACGCCTTGACGCGTCGCGTTGGGGTGGCTAGGGTGCCGCGTCCTCGTCATCAAGGGAGCCGCAATGGGCACCAAGCTAGCGAACGGCCACCGAAGGGTGGCGATCGTGAAAGGGCTCCGCACGCCCTTCGTCAAGGCCGGCACCGTCTTCGGTGAGCTGACCGCGCTCGAGCTCGGCCGGATCGTCGTCCAGGAGCTGGTGCAACGCTCCGAGATCGATCCGATGGAGATCGATCAGGTCGTCTTCGGCCAGGTGATTCCCACCCTCACCGCCACCGGCATCGCCCGGGAAGTGGTGATCGCCGCCGGCCTGCCCAGGAAGATCGAGGCCCACACCGTGGCCCGCGCCTGCGCCACCAGCATCCAGGCGCTCACCGACGCGGCCAACTCCATCGCCCTCGGCCTCTCCGAGGTGGCCATCGCCGGCGGCACCGAGTCGATGTCCGACGCTCCCATCTTCACCAGCCGCCCCCTCGCCCAGGCGCTGGTGCAGTCCTCCCGCGGCCGCTCGCTGCCGGAGAAGGTTCGCCCATTCCAGAAGCTCAAACCGAAGGACCTGCTCCCGGTGCCTCCGGCGATCGCCGAGTACTCCACCGGCCTCACCATGGGCGAGAGCGCCGAGAAGATGGCCAAGGAGAACCGGATCAGCCGCAAGGAGCAGGACGAGATCGCCCTCGCCTCCCACCAGAACGCCGCCCGCGCCTGGAAGGAGGGGAAGCTCGACGGCGAGGTGATGCACGTGCCGGTCCCCCCGGAGTACGAGTCGGTCGCCGACCGCGACAACATCATCCGGGAGGACACCACCCTGGAGGCGCTCTCCGCCCTCAAGCCGGTGTTCGACCGCAAGTACGGCACCATCACCGCCGGCAACTCCTCGCCGCTCACCGACGGGGCGGCGGCGCTGCTCGTGATGAGCGAGGAGAAGGCGAAGTCGCTCGGCTTCGAGCCGCTGGGCTTCGTGCGCGCTTTCGCCTACGCGGCGACGGATCCGGCCGACCAGCTCCTCCAGGGGCCGGCGTACGCGGCGCCGATCGCGCTCGACCGCGCAGGGATGAAGCTCTCCGACGTCGACTTGATCGAGATGCACGAGGCCTTCGCCGCCCAGGTCGCCTCGAACATCCAAGCGCTTGCCTCCAAGGAGTTCGCCAAGAAGGCCGGCCGCGCTTCGCCCGCGGGAGAAGTGGACCCAAGCCGGCTCAACGTCAACGGCGGGTCGATCGCGCTCGGGCATCCCTTCGCCGCGACCGGGGCCCGCATCGTCACCACCGCCCTCGGCGAGCTTGGACGGAGAAACAAGAACACGGTGCTCTGCACCGTCTGCGCCGCCGGCGGCCTGGGAGCCGCGGTGGTCCTGGAGCGCCCATGACTGCGATGACCAAGAAGGCGGAAGAGGCCAAGAAGAGCTGCTTCACCCTCACGGTGGAGGACTCGGTCGCGGTCCTCTCGCTGGACATCCCCGACGAGCCGGTGAACACCCTCTCCCCGGCGGTGGGCGCCGAGCTCGAGGAGGCGCTGCGGAAGATCGAGCAGGACGCCGCGGTGAAGGCGGTGGTGTTCAGCTCGGGGAAGAAGGACAACTTCGTCGCCGGGGCGAAGATCGACCTCATCTCCACCTTCAGGACCGCCGAGGAGGCGACCGAAGGCTCCCGCAAGGCCCAGGAGGGCTTCGACCACCTGGAGGCCTTCCCCAAACCGGTGGTGGCGGCCATCCACGGTGCGTGCCTGGGCGGAGGACTGGAGTGGGCGCTCGCCTGCACCTACCGGATCGCCTCTGACAGCCCGAAGACCTCGCTCGGCGTGCCCGAGGTGCAGCTCGGTCTCATCCCCGGAGCGGGCGGAACTCAGAGGCTTCCCAAGCTCCTCGGCGCGCAGGCGGCGCTGGACCTCATCCTCACCGGCAAGGCGCTCAAGCCCAAGAAGGCGCTCAAGCTGGGCCTGGTGGACGAGGTGGTGCCAAAGCCGATCCTGGTCGAGGTGGCCAAGCGCCGCGCCGCCGAGCTGGCCGCCAGAACCTTGCGCCCCGAACGCGCGCGAGGCCTCGGGCTCCGCTCGGTGGGAAAGGGCAAGGGCCTGGGCGAGATCCTCAAGGGTCTCGCCAACAAGGAGACCTGGGCCGAGCTGGCGCTGGAGGACAATCCAATCGGGCGAAAGATCCTCTTCGATCAGGCGCGCAAGCAGCTCCTCAAGAAGACGCGCGGCAAGTACCCCGCACCGGAGCGAGCGCTGGAGGTGGTGAAGGTCGGCATGGAGGACGGGATGCGGGCCGGGCTCGCGATCGAGTCGAAGGCGTTCGGGGAGCTGGCGGTCTCGGACGTCTCCAAGCGCCTGGTGGAGATCTTCTTCGCCACCACCGCGCTCAAGAAGGAGAACGGCACCAGCGACCCCAAGGTGAAGCCGCGCGAGGTGAGGAAGATCGGCGTCCTCGGCGGCGGGCTGATGGGCGGAGGCATCGCCTACGTCACCGCGGCGCAGATGGGCGTGCCGGTGCGGATCAAGGAGAAGGACGACGCTTCCGCGGCGCGCGCGCTCAAGCACGTGCACGGGCTGTTCGACGAGCGGGTCAAGCGGAAGTCCATCACCTGGCGGGAGCGCGACGCCAAGATGGCGCTGGTCACCGTCGGCAACGACACCTCCGGCTTCAAGGGCTGCGAGCTGGTGATCGAGGCGGTGTTCGAGGACCTGAAGCTCAAGCAGAACATCATCCGCGACATCGAGAAGGTGGTGCGCCAGGACTGCATCTTCGCCTCCAACACCTCCTCCTTGCCGATCACCAGGCTGGCCGAGGCCTCCTCGAGGCCCGAGACGGTGATCGGGATGCACTACTTCAGCCCGGTGAACAAGATGCCGCTGCTGGAGATCATCCGGCACAAGGGCACCGCCGACTGGGTCACCGCCACCTGCGTGGAGGTGGGGCGCAAGCAGGGCAAGACCGTGATCGTGGTGAACGACGGGGTGGGCTTCTACACCTCGCGCATCCTGGCGCCGTACATGAACGAGGCCGGGCACCTCCTCGCCGAGGGCGCCGACATCGCCGAGCTGGACCGCGCGCTGGTGGACTTCGGCTTCCCGGTGGGGCCGATCACCTTGCTCGACGAGGTGGGCATCGACGTGGCCGCCAAGGTGGGGAAGATCATGCATGAGGCCTTCGGCGAGCGGCTCTCCGGGCCGGACCACGTCGAGAAGCTGGTCGCCGACGGGCGGCTAGGGCGAAAGTCGAAGAAGGGCTTCTACAGCTACGACGGCAAGAAGAAGGGAGTGGACGAGTCGGTCTACGCCCTGCTCCCCCACGGGAAGGACCGGGTGAAGCTCGACCGGCAGGAGATGGCCGAGCGGTGCGTGATTCAGTTCGTCAACGAGGCGATCCGTTGCCTCGGGGAGGGCGTCCTCCGCTCGCCGCGCGACGGCGACATCGGCGCGGTGTTCGGCCTTGGCTTCCCGCCCTTCTTGGGAGGACCCTTCCGCTACGCCGACGCGCTCGGCGCCGCCAAGCTCCTCGAGCGCGCCGAGCACTTCCAGAAGAAGCACGGCAAGCGCTTCGAGTCGCCGCCGCTGCTCGTGGAGGTGGCCAAGGCAGGCAAGAGGTTCCACGCGTAGCCGGAGCGGGAGGAACCGGCTCCGCTCGGGTCGAGCGGAGTCGAGGCCCTCCTGGCAAGCAGCTAGGTCTTCACGTTCACCACCCGCGGAGCCCGCTTGGCCCGGGGCGACTTCGCCGGCGCCTCGCAGCGAGGCGTCTTTTTCAGGGGGTGGCAGTGCCGGAGCCCAAATTGGCTGTGGCAACCGCAGCGGTCCACGCGCCTGTCGTGCGCCAGGGCGGGCGCGGAGAGCCACAGCAGCGCTGCGAGCGCGGCGAGCTTCCTCACTCCCGACCTCCCGCAGGATGGGTGGTGAGCCCTGGCGACCGGCGCAACGCCGATACGTGCGCGAGCGCCTGGAACTTGACGGGAATGCCTCCCCCGGGGCCTAGTCCGGATGATCTCCCGAAATGAGCTCGGCCCTCGACTGCGCGGGCTGGACGGAGCTGAGACGCGAAGCGATGCACGCGAGCACCGAGAAATAGCGCCGATGGCTGCCCAGGCACCGGCGGAGGTCGATGCACGCTCGCCGGAAAATCCACGCTTCGCGCCCTTCGCGGCCCCGCTCGCCGCGGCCGCCTGCGTCGCGTTGTCGACGCTGGGCAATTGGTGGCAAAACCCCGCGGCAGTCCCGGTGGCCGATCTGCCGAGGCTCCCCCTCGCCCGCGCGCTCGCCCGCTGGGACGCCGGCTGGTACGGGGAGATTGCCCAGAACGGCTACTGGATGGAGCAAGGCCAGCAGAGCCCGGTCGCGTTCTTCCCGCTCTACCCGCTGGCCATCCGAGCACTCGCGGTGGCGGGCGCGAACCGGTGGTGGGCCGGCATCGCGCTCACCCTCGCCGCCGGGCTCGCCGCCGCCGCCCTGTTCCGGAGGTGGGCGGCCGAACGCTCCGGCCAGGCAGCAGCCGGTGTCGCGACTTGCGCCTTGGTGCTGTATCCCTTCGCCTTCTACCTGTACGGAGTCGTCTACTCCGACGCGCTCTTCCTCTTGCTCTCCGTCGGCGCGTTCCTCGCCCTCGAGCGGGGAAGGCCCCTCTTTGCGGGGCTGCTCGGCGCGCTGGCCACCGCCACGAGGCCGGTCGCGCCGGCGGTGGTGCTCGGGCTGGTCGTCCGGAGCATCGAGCGCAGGCTCGAGCGCAAGGAGAAGCTGCGCCCGGCGGACTTCCTCCCGGCCCTCGCGGTGGCGGGCATCGCGGGATACATGCTCTACCTCGGGCTCCGCTTCGGAGATCCCCTGGCCTTCGCCCACGTGCAGTCCGCCCCCGGGTGGGACCAGCCGGCTGGCCCGCGCACCTGGCTCAAGCTCGCCTGGTTCGAGATGCTCTTCCCGCGGGTCGATCCATGGGTCGCGCTGCGCCTTTTCGGACACGCGCTCGTCACCCTCGCCGCGCTGGCGATGGCCTTCCCCACCAAGCGCCTGCTCGGCTGGGGCTACGCGGTGTACGCCGCAACTGCGGTGGGCGTGCCCGCGCTCGGGAGCAAGGACTTCCAGGGCATGGGCCGGTACGTGATGGCTGCTTTCCCCATCTTCCTCGCCTTGGGCCTTCTCCTCCGCGACCGGCCCCGCCTACGAGCCGGTTGGCTCGGCTTGAGCGCCGCCTTGCTCGGCCTTCTCGCCTTCGCGTTCGGCGCCGGTGCCTATGTCTCCTGAGGCCGCCCGCGCCATAGGGCTGTACGCGCCTCTGCCGCTGGCCGAGCGGCTGTTCGTCCGCGGCCGGTTGCGCTCCGCGCCGCTCGAGGAGGTGGCCGAGCGTGCTCCCTCGGGGACGATCGCCGACGTCGGCTGTGGGCACGGGCTCCTCACCGCGCTGCTCGCGAGCCGGCCCGATCGGACCATCGTCGGGGTCGACCCGGACGGGAGGAAGATCGCCTGGGCGAGACAGGCCCTCTCCGCTTTGGCCAACGTCTCTTTCGAAGTGGCGGACATCGCCACGCTCCGCCGAAAGCTCGAAGGCCGCCTCGACGCGGTGGTGGTGGCCGACGTGCTCTACCTCCTCCCCGAGGCCGAGTGGCTGGGCTTTCTCTCCTCCGCGATGACGCTCCTCCGTCCCGGAGGACGGCTGCTCCTCAAGGAGGCCGAGGCGAACGGCTCCTGGAAGCACTGGAAGTGCATCCTCCAGGAAGAGGTGATGGTGCGGCTGCTTGGGAGGACTCGCTCCAGCGGGGGACTGCTCTTCCGCCCCCGCCCCTTCACCATCGGGTTGCTCGAGCGCGCGGGCTTCCGGCTGGAAGAGGTGGCCGATCTGTCGCGCGGCTATTCGACTCCGCACGTGCTCTACGTCGCTGTTCGCTGAAACCACATTTACGCACATCTGGTTTCGCGGGGCTTGCGGCAGCAGGCGTACGCTTGTGGCAATCTACGCCGGTTCGAAAGGGGCGCCCGGCGCGCGGCACTAGGCCGGAGGTGGAGGTTCTGTTCCCATGAGACGCGAGCTAGCGATCTCGTCCTTGTCAGCCCTCGTGTGTTCCGCGGTGGCGTGCGTGTGCGGCGGACCGGTATCGGTTCCGTGTAACTCCAACCAAGACTGCGCTCAGGGCGGCCAGTGCGTCGACGGCCGGTGCAAGTCCGGAGGCGGAGGAGGGGCGGGCGGCGGCTTTGGCGGCGGCGCCGGAGGCGGCGCAGGCGGCGGCGGGATCACCTACTCGGGATGCGACCCGAGCAACCCGAACAACCCGCTGCAGGACACCGACTGCGACGGCATCACCGACGCCGACGAGTACGCCTTCACCTATGCGGGCGGGAAGAAGACCGACCCTTGCGTGGCGGACACCGACGCCGACGGCCTCAAGGACGGGGTGGAGATCGGCCGCACCTCGAGCGTCAACGCCACCTGCGGCTTCGTGGGCGACGCCGACACCTTCAGCCGGACCGACCCCACCAGCACCGATTCCGACGGCGACACGCTCTTGGACGGCGCGGAGGACAAGAACCAGGACGGCAAGGTGGATCCCGGGGAGTCGAACCCACTCAAGAAGGATTCCGACTGCGACGGCCTGTCGGACCCGGACGAGGTGAGCGGGGCCAAGGGATGCGCGACTGATCCGCTCAAGCGGGACAGCGACGGCGACGGCCTGCCCGACGGGCTGGAGGTGGGCCTCACCGCGCCGGGCGCGGACAGCACGTGCACCTATCCGCCCTCGATCTTCGATTCGGATCCGTCGACGAAGACGAACGCCTGCGGCGCGGACTCGGACGGCGACGGGGTGATGGACGGCGCCGAGGACAACAACCAGAACGGGAAGCTGGACCCCGGCGAGCTGAACCCCAACGACGGCGCGGACGCGCAGGGGCCGGCGCAGCAGGCCTGCTCCACCGCCAACCTCAAGCCGATCAACTTCCACTCCAACGGGACGGCGGACGTGCAGGTGGCGCTGGTGCCCTCCTTCTCCGAGGTGAGCAAGCTCGCCGAGGGCGCGACCGACAAGGGGCTCATCTTCTACGACCCGGCCAACAAGATCGCCGGGCTGGTCTTCTCGCAGCCGCCGGCCGGGGCCAACGGCACCGCCGAGGAGACCGCCGCGAGGAGCAAGCTCGGCTCGCTCGGAGCCATCAGCGCGCCGATCACCCAGACCTTCACCACCTGGGACGGCTTCGCCCAGTCGGCCCGGGCCACCTACGACTACTCCGGGAACGCGGACGTGAAGGCGCGGATCAACGACATCGCCAAGGCTTTCCTCGGGCAGAACCTCTCCGGCCTGCTCCAGGGAGCCGGCGGAGCGGTGGGGCCGTTCAAGCTGCAGGCCGAGTACGTGCGGAGGACCGCCAACCGCGCGGTGGTGCTCTTCGCGCTCACGCCGATGTCGGCCTACACCGGCGCGCAGGTCTTCCGCCTCGACGACGTGGGCGGAGGCAGCGCGCTGGCCCAGTTCGGCGACTTCGCCGGCAGCCAGTGCGAGGTCTTCACCACCCAGGGCAGCGCCACGGTCGACTTCCTGTGGGTAGTGGACAACTCGTGCTCGATGCAGAGCTACCAGACCGCGGTGGGCAACGCCGGCACCCAGTTCGGCCAGAAGCTGGCCAGCGCCGGGCTCGACTGGCGGGTGGGGGCGGTGACCACCGCCTATTACTCCACCACCTACAACCAGTACCGGCCGTTCACCAAGGACGTGCCGACCATGCAGCAGTGGTTCACGCAGTACAGCTCGACCTGGTTCGGCACCAGCGGCACCGGCACCGAGAAGTCCTTGGAGTCCGCCTCCAAGTACATCCCCACGCTCTTGCCGAAGACCACCGATCCCACGCAGAACCGGATCCGCACCAGCGCGGATTTGCACCTCATCCTTCTGGGCGACGCGGACGACCAGTCGGCCATCGCCATGACCACCTTGAACCCGTTCTTCGCCAACTACGACGGGGCGGGCTCCAAGGCGGTGGTGCACGGCATCGTCTGCCCGCAAGGCCAGTCGTGCGGCGAGACGCAGAGAAGCCCGCGCAGGAACCTCGACGCCATCGCCACCGCCGGAGGCGTGCTCGGAGACATCAACGTCGCCCAGTCCGGCAGCCCTCAGCTCGCCAACACCATCGACGCCATCCTGAGCGCGGCGATCGCCGGCACCGGCCACCAGCTCCTCAAGCCGCCCATCTCCGCCACCATCAAGATCGCCGTCGAGGCCGGCGGCACGGTGGGCACCTGCAGCGCCAGCGACGTTCCCCGCGACCGGTCCAACGGCTTCGACTTCGACTCCGCCAGCCGGAGGGTGGTCTTCTACGGCGCCTGCCGTCCCAGCGGCCCGGGAAAGAAGGTGGCTGTCTCCTACAAGTTCTGGAACGACGGGAGCCCGGACCCCGGTGGAGACCCCTGCGGCAACAAGTGCGCACCGCCCCTGGTGTGCAATCCCTCGACGGGCCAGTGCGTCTGCCCCACCGACTGCGGTGGCTGCGCCCAGGGCCAGATGTGCGACATGGTGGCCTGCACCTGCGGGCCGGGGATCGGGTGAGCCACCCTCACCCCTGCCTTAGCGGGGAGCGAGCATCGCCTCCTCACCCCTTCGGGGAGACGATTTTTCCGGCGAGCTCGCAGTAGGTGCATAGGCGGATGCCGCGGCGCTCCACCTCTGCGCGCGCCGCGCGGCTGCACAGCGCCTTCCGCTCATCGTCCCAGCCGTACCGCCAGGTGGGGTCCTCCGGGACGAAGCCCACGCGCCGCCCCGGGTGGCAGCCCAGCTCGTAGTCGCCCTCCGCCAGGCTGCCGAGTAGACAGAGCAGCCGGACCTCGTCCAAGGAGCCTGCCTCGAAGATGCCCAGCCCGCGCACCCGGACGGCGCCGTTCTTCGCCGCCGCAAGGCCGAGCCCGGTCAGGAGCGCCGACTTCGCCGCCGCCGTGGGCCGGGCGAGCCAACCGAGCCTGGGACGCTCTTGCGGCCAGCGCAGCGGGAGGCCCTCCTCGCTGGCGATCCGCTCCACGATCGGGGCGAGGCCCGGCAAGAAGTGCAGGTGCTGGTGGCAGTCGAGGTGATCCGGCTCGATGCCCAAGGCGTGCGCCCGCGCCACTTGAGCGCGAAGCTCCAGCTCGACTTCCCCGGCGGGCACCAGCCTGGCCGCCCACGCCGCTGCCAGCTCCACCCAGTTGCTTCGAAGTCGGGCCCCCGGGGCGAGCCAGCGCACCTCCCGCGGGTCCGCGGCGGGAGGCAGGTGCGTGCAAAGGCAGAGGTGCACGCCCACCGCGAGCCCCTCCTCGCATGAGCGAAGGGCGGCCGTCTCCGCGCTCCGCCCGGTGACGAGCAGGCTCGCGCTGGTGACGATGCCGTCGCGGTGGGCCTCGAAGATGCCCGCGTCGATGGCGGAGTCGAGCCCCAGATCGTCGGCGTTCACCACCAGCCGGATCATCTTCGCCCTGCTCGCTCCGGGAATCTCGCGCGCCACCGCTAACCTCCCGAGGCGGCCCTTCGCTTCTCCTCGAGCGAGGCGACGGAAGGCGGCAGCCTCACCGGGGCCTTGGGCTGGCCCGGGCTCTTGGTCTCCGGGTACAGCATCAAGAGCTCTCCTAGGATCTTGGCGATCACCGCGGGAGACGCCAAGGTCGAGGTGCCGCGGGTTCGCGGGAAATAGTCCACCCCCATCTGGAACACCCGGAAGCCCTTGCGGATGGCCTTCACCACCAGCTCCGCGTCCACGAAGGAGCCTTGGCTTCTCAGCTCGATCGCCTCCAGGACCCGGCGGTGGATCACCTTGAAGCTGAAGTTGATGTCTTTGATCTGCACGCCGAACAGGTTCCGGATGAGCAGGTTGTAGAGGAAGGAGTAGGCGATCCGTTTCGGGCCCTCGCTGGTGCGGTCGAAGCGGAAGGCGCAGATCATGTCCGCCTCGAGGTACTCGAGCAGGTGCATCGCCCGCTCCAGCTCGTCGAGATCGAAGGGCAAATCGACGTCGGAGTAGACCACCACCTCCTTGGTCGACGAGGACAGCCCGGTGCGCAGCGCGCCGCCGAGCTTTCGGTTCTCCGGGTGGGTCACCACCCGGAGGTGGCGGTTCTCCTTGGAGAGCCCGCGGAGGATCTCCCCGGTCCGGTCGGTGGAGGCGTCATCGACCACGATGATCTCGAAGTCCTCGGTGAGCCTTTGGAGCACCCGCGTCGCGCGGCTGACCGCGCGCTCCACGTAGTCCTCCTCGTTCCAGGCGGGGAAGAAGAGGGAGATGCTCGGCGACTTCGCCACGGGCCCGAGGTAGCAGACCATCGGGCCGGGTGCAAATCGGGGAACACAAAGGGCGCTTCGCGGGAAAGCGGCGCCAAGGAGGTGCTAGGCTGCTGCGCGGAGCCCAGATGGAGGGACACAAGCCTTCGTTGCTGTTGGTGGGAGACGCCTCCCAACTCGCCCCGGCGCGCTCCGCCCTGGAGGAGGAGTGCGAGAGGATCGAGCTCGCCCGCGATGGGCCCTCCGCCATCAAGCTCGCCGGCACACAGCAGTTCGATCTGGTGCTCATGGCGCTGGAGCTTCCGGGGATGGACGGGCTTCAGGTGCTCCGCATGCTCAGGGCTTCTTCGAGCCGGCGGCACCTCCCGGTGCTCTTGCTCTCCCAAGCGGCAGGGCGCGGCCGGGCCGCCGCCGCCCTGGGACTAGGCGCCGACGACTTTCTCCCCTGGCCGCTCGAGGCCGAGGAGCTGCGCGCGCGGATCCACCGGAGCCTCGCCTTCCGCCGCCAGATCGACGAGCTGATCGCCCAAGCCGACGAGCTGCACTTGCTCTCGGTCACCGACGGCCTCACTCAGCTCGCCAACCACCGCCACTTCCAGGAGCGCCTCCGCGACGAGTTCCGCAGGGCCCAGCGCTACGACGACCCGCTCTCGCTGCTCTTGCTCGACCTGGACTACTTCAAGTCGGTCAACGACGAGCTGGGCCACAAGGCCGGGGACCAGGTCCTGCGCGAGGTGGCCTCGAGCCTCAGGCGAAGCGTCCGGGAGACCGACCTGGTCGCCCGCTACGGCGGAGAGGAGTTCGCGGTGCTGCTCCCGAAGACGCAGCTCCCCGGCGCCCTCACCGTGGCCGAGCGCGTCTCGGTGGACGTCGCCTCCTTGCGGCTTGGCCCTTCGGGCTCGCTGAGGGTGACGGTCTCCTTGGGTGTCTCCGGCTATCCCGGCCGAGCCATCGTCTCCTCCGACCAGCTCTTCCGCGCCGCCGACGATGCCCTCTACCGGGCCAAGCGCGACGGGAGAAACCGCATCTCCCTCTACCAGGCTGCGGAGAGCGAGCTGGCTGCCCGCGCGGGCTGAACGAATGAGCGGGGGTCGGCGATGACCCGGGTGACGGCCCGGGGTAGCATCTGACCCGGGGCGGGGGAGATGACAGGGTCAGCGGGGCCCCTCGTTTCGAGCACTTGGCGCGCCCGGATTCTTGGCCGGGGGCTTGCTCAGTCTGGGACGGCGATGGAGGCAATCAGGGAACAGCCGCCGAGCCCGCAGCGGCTCTTGCTGGTGGACGACGAGGAGAACATCCTCAAGTCGCTGCGGAGGGTGCTGCGCGGAGAACACTGGGAGATCGCCACCGCGCCGGACGCGGAGAAGGGCCTACAGCTTTTGGAGGACTTCTCTCCGCAGGTAGTGATGTCGGACTTCCGGATGCCGGGCCTCAACGGGGTGGAGTTCCTCTCGCGCGTGAAGGAGCGCTCGCCAAGGGCTCAGCGGATCATGCTGACCGGCCAGGCCGACCAGCACGCCATCGAAGAGGCGATCAACCGCTCGGAGATCTTCCGCTTCGTCTCCAAGCCCTGGAACGACGCGCAGCTCGTCCTCACGGTGAGGAGCGCCTTCGAGCAGCACCGCCTGGTGGTGGAGAACGAAGGGCTCTGCCAGCTCATCCAGAGGCAGAACGCCGAGCTCAAGGCGCTCAATGCCGACCTGGAGGAGCGGGTGGCACAGCGCACCCGCCAGCTCGAGCGCGCCAAGCGCGAGTGGGAGAGGACCTTCGACACCATCGACTACCCGCTCGCGCTGTTGTCCACCGCCGACTGCAAGCTCAAGCGGGCCAACCTGGCCTACGCGCGGGCGGCGGGCCGTCCCATCCGGGACCTCGCCTTTGGGCCGCGGTGCCACGAGTTCCTCTTCGGCGACTGCCAGCCGTGCTTGGGCTGTCCGCTCTCGAATGGCTGGCGGGTCGGCGAGACCGGCAAGGCGGAGATCGTCCGCGGCGGCCGGGTGTTCACCCTGGTGGTCTACCCGATGGAGGAGTCCTTGGCGGTGTGCAGCTACCGGGACGTCACCGAGGAGCGGCTGATGACCCGCCGGCTGATCGAGGCCGAGAAGATGGTGGCGGTGGGCGGCCTGGCCGGCGGAGTGGCGCACGAGATCAACAACCCGCTGGGGGGGATCCTCGCCTTCGCCCAGCTGATGAAGCGCGACGAAGGGCGCACCGCCTCTGACCTCGAATCCCTCGGCCTCATCGAGGAGAGCGCGCTCCGCTGCCGGCGCATCGTGGAGAGCCTGCTCCAGTTCAGCCGCCGGAGCCGCGACGGCGAGATGCGGCCGATCGACCTCGGCAAGTGCGTGGAGGACGCGGTGTTGCTGTTCCGGGCGCAGCTCAAGGGGTTGCCGCGGGCCGAGCTGAAGCTCGAGCTGTCGCCGGGGCTACCAAAAATAAAGGCCGACCCGGGCCGGCTCGGGCAGGTGTTGCTGAACCTGTTGCAGAACGCCCTCCAGGCGCTCAGCCACGAGGAGGGGGAGATCCGGGTGGTCACCGGTTCGAGGGACGGGCGGTGCTTCTTCCGGGTCTCCGACACCGGCAGCGGCATCGCTCCCGAGCACTTGCCGCACATCTTCGAGCCCCACTTCACCACCAAGCCGCTGGGCGAGGGGACCGGGCTCGGGCTTTCGATCGCCTACGGAATCGCGAAGGACCACGCGGGCGAGATCGAGGTCGAGACCGAGGTGGGGAAGGGCAGCGCCTTCACGGTCTCGATTCCATCGCTTTAGGGAGGAACGCCATGAGCACGCCGACGCCGCAGAAGCGCCCCGCGAAGATCCTGGTGGTGGACGACGACAAGATCGTCCTGCGGGCGGCGAAGGAGATTCTCCAGCGCGAGGGCTACCAGGTGGTGGCGATCGACGACGCGGTGGAGGGCCTGGCCGCGGCGAAGGATCCGAGCATCGATGTGGCGGTGCTGGACATCAAGATGCCCAACCTCTCGGGGATGGAGCTCTTGGGCGCGGTGAAGCAGGTCCGGCCGGAGGTGGAGGTGATCATGATGACCGCCTTCGCCACGGTGGAGACCGCGGTGGCGGCGGTCAAGGCCGGCGCCTACGACTACCTCACCAAGCCGTTCGAGAACATCGACGAGCTGTCGCTCACCGTGGCCAAGGCCGCCGAGCGAAAGGCGCTGCGCGACCGGACACGGGTCCTGGAGGAGGCGCTGTCGGCCAAGTCGCAGTTCGAGGACCTGATTGGCCAGTCGCCACAGATGCGGGCGGTCTTCAAGCTGGTGGAGACGGTCAGCTACTCCACTGCCACGGTGCTCATCCAGGGCGAGAGCGGCACCGGGAAGGAGCTGGTGGCGCGGGCCATCCACTTCCGGAGCCCGCGGAAGGACCGGCCCTTCGTGGCGGTGAACTGCTCGGCGCTGACCGACACCCTGCTCGAGTCGGAGCTGTTCGGGCACGTCAAGGGGGCGTTCACCGGCGCGGTGGGGAACAAGAAGGGCCTGTTCGAGGCCGCGGACGGAGGGACCATCTTCCTGGACGAGATCGGCGATGTGCCTCCGGCCACCCAGGTACGGCTGCTCAGGGTCCTGCAGGAAGGCGAAGTCAAGCGCGTGGGGGCCAGCGACACCATCAAGGTGGACGTGAGGGTGATCGCGGCCAGCAACGTGGACCTGCTCCGGGCGAAGGAGCAGGGGAAGTTCCGGGAGGACCTCTTCTACCGGCTGAACGTGATCTCGGTCACCCTGCCGCCGCTTAGGGACCGGCCCGAGGACGTGCCGCTCTTGGCCCACCACTTCCTCAAGATGTACGCCGGGAAGCTGGGGAAGAAGGTGACCGGCATCGCCCCCAGGGCGATGGAGGCTTTGACCTGCAACCGCTGGGTAGGCAACGTGCGCGAGCTGGAGAACGTGATCGAGCGCGCGGTGGTGCTGACCTCGAACGAGATCCTCGACGTGGAGGACTTGCCTTCGGAGCTCAGGGAGGGCCCGCGGGGCGGAGGGGAGGTGGAGGTGTTCAGCCTGGCGCACCTGCCCTACGCGCAGGCGAAGAAGCTGGCGATGCGGGCGTTCGAGCGGAGGTATCTCTCGGCCCTGCTCGAGCGGTGCTCCGACAACGTCTCGCAGGCGGCGCGGGCGGCGGGGGTGGACCGCTCCAACTTCCGCCGGCTTTTGCGCCAGTACGACGTGGGCGGGCGCTCGCTGAGTGACGACGTGGACGACGGCGAGCGCGAAGACGCCACCGCGGGCTGATGGTGGCCGCGGAAGCTGCGACCGCCGCTAAAGGCCGGCGGCGCGGGCTGGCGATGCCCTCCGCACCCAAGCCTCCGAGCCTCATCCGCCGCTTCGCTTCGCCCGCTGCCCGCGCAGCTCCGCGAGCCTGTGGGAAAGCTCCTTCTCCCGCCCGCTCTCCGACAGCTTGACCAGCTCGGCCCCGCGGAGCGCCTCGGGGAGGTAGTCCTCCACCAGGTAGTGCCCCTCGAAGTTGTGGGGGTACTTGTAGCCGCCGCCGTAGCCCAAAGACTTCATCAGCTTGGTGGGGGCGTTTCTCAGGTGCAGCGGCACCGGCAGCGCCCCGCGTTCGTTCACCGCCGCGCGCGCGTTGGCGTAGGCGGTGAGCGCCGCGTTCGACTTGGGGGCGAGCGCGAGGTACGTCGCCGCCTGCGTCATCGGCAGCGCCCCCTCCGGCAGCCCCAAAAGCTCGAAGGCCTGCAGGGCCGCCACCGCCACCTGGAGCGCCAGCGGATCGGCGTTGCCGATGTCCTCGGAGGCGAGGATCACCATCCGCCGGAGGATGAACAGCGGGTCCTCACCCGCCTCCAGCATCCGGGTCATCCAGTAGACCGCGGCGTCCGGGTCCGAGCCGCGCATCGCCTTGATGAACGCGGAGATGACGTTGTAGTGCTCCTCGCCCGCCTTGTCGTAGAGGAGCGAGCGCCGCTGCACCGCCTCCTCGGCGGCTTTCCGGTCCACCCTCCCGGCCCCTTGCTGGGCGGCCAGCTCGAGCGCGGTGAGCGCCTTGCGCGCGTCGCCGCCGGCCGCCTGGGCGAGGAAGCTCAGCGCGTCCGGCTCGGCCTCCACCTTGCCGCCCAGGCCGCGCGGATCGGCGAGGGCGCGGCGCATCAGCTCGACCAGCTCCTCCTCTTCGAGCGGCCGCAGGGTGAGCACCCTCACCCGGGAGAGCAGCGCGGAGATCACCTCGAAGGAGGGGTTCTCGGTGGTGGCGCCGATGAGCGTCAGGGTGCCCTTCTCCACATGCGGCAGGAGCGCGTCCTGCTGCGCCTTGTTGAAGCGGTGGATCTCGTCGACGAACAGGATGGTCCGCTGCCGGGAGTGCTTCCACCGCTCCTGCGCCCGCGCCACCACCTCGCGCAGATCCTTCACCCCCGCCAGGACCGCCGAGATCGACTCGAAGGCCGCGCCGGTGGCGTTGGCCACTACCCGGGCCAGGGTGGTTTTTCCGGTCCCCGGGGGTCCCCAGAGGACCGCCGATGGCACCTGGTCGGTCTCGATGGCCTTTCGCAGGAAGCGCCCCTCTCCGGTCAAGTGCTCCTGGCCGACCAGCTCGGAGAGTGAGCGCGGGCGCATGCGCTCGGCGAGCGGGGCGCGGGGATCGATCTCCTGGGAGGCGGCGTGCTCGAAGAGGTCCATCGGAGGGCGGATCGTTTATAACCGAGGCCAAAAGCCCATGAGCGAATCCCGACCGAACGCCGATCGCCCTCCAGAGCTGCGCACGGTGGCCGTGGTGGCCAAGCGCGGAAACCCCGAGGCCGCCAAGCTCGCGGTGCAGCTGCGCGAGCGCTACTCCGACCGCACCTTCCTCGCCGAGCCGGCGCTGGCAGAGGCGACCGGATGGTCGCGGGTGGACGAGCGGGAGCTGGCCCAGAGCGCCGACCTGATGGTGGTGCTGGGAGGGGACGGCACGCTCATCCACGCGGCCCGGCTGCTCAAGGGGAGGCCAGTGCCCATCCTGGGCGTCAACCTCGGCAGCCTCGGCTTCATGACCGAGATCCCCCAGCCGGAGCTGTTCCCGATGATGGACGCGGTGCTGGCCGGGCAAGCCAAGCTCGACTCGCGCATGAAGCTCTCCTGCCGGCTCTACCGCGGGGAGGAGCTCTTGATCGAGGACGAGGTTTTGAACGACGTGGTGATCAATAAGGGGGCGCTGGCGAAGATCACCGACCACGAGGCCAGCATCGATGGGAAGTTCATCACCCTCTACAAGTCGGACGGGGTGATCCTCGCCACCCCCACCGGCTCCACGGCCTACTCGCTCTCGGCGAACGGCCCCATCGTCCACCCGAGCCTGGACTGCCTGATCATCACCCCCATCTGCCCCCATGCGCTGACCCAGCGGCCGATCGTGGTCCCGGGCGATCAGGTGGTGAACATCACCCTCAAGAGCGAGACCGGCGACGTCTACCTCACCATCGACGGGCAGGCCGGCCTGCCGCTAAGGACCAATGACCGAGTCCAGGTGCAGAGGTCGCCCAACCGGGTGCTGATCGTGAGGAACCCGCGGATGGACTACTTCGCCATCCTCCGGCAGAAGCTGCGCTGGGGCGAGAGGTAGCGGTGACCTTCGAGCCGGGAGGCGCTCTCGCCGCGGTCCGCGCCCAGTTTGGCAGAGGCCCTGCGGCGGTCGCCTGGCACCTGCACGCGCATTTCTATCCGGCCCTGTTGCGGTCGGCCTCGGTGGTGAAGTACCTCCATCAGCCGACCCGTGAGCGGCTGCGAGCCTTCGCTGGTGGCCGCGCGGCGGCCGGGGAGGCTATCCTCGGGCAGTGATCCCTCTGCTGCTCATCTCCGCGCTGCTCGCCGCCGAGTTGCCCAAGCTTCGCTACACGGTCAAGGGCGAAGAGGCCACGCGCGAGGTGATCGACTACGAGTTCACCACCTGGGAGCAGGGGGCCCAGGCCTTCGTCGTCACCGACGAGGCGAACTTGCGCTCCGCCGCGGACCCGGCGTCGGCGGTGGTCTGCAGCCTCCCGATGGGCTCGCCGGTCCGGATCGACGCGGTGGCAGGCGAGGAAGTGAAGGTGCAGGACCGCATCGACCGCTGGTACCGCGTGAAGGCGACCGCTCCGGACGGGCGCGCGGCCACCGGATTCCTCTTCGGCAACGTGCTGACTCCTTACCGGTTCGAAGAGGACTTCGACGGCGATGGCGAGCTGGAGATCGCCACCGTGGGCTTCACCGCCGACTTCAAGATCCGCACCCGCTTCCTGGAGCCCAAGGCGCCCGCGGGAAAGCGCGTGGCTTCGGTCGACGCGCAGCCCTCCGGAGGAGGATTCCTCGGCGTCACTGGCGGCCAAGTCGCCGCCAGCGTGGTGGAAGCGAGGACCGCCGGAGTCGCGCTGATCAAGCTGGAGTCCTACTTCGAGGCCTGCGGCGATTACTCCGACACCTACGTGAGCTACTTCGTGCCAGGCACCAGCCCCGGGACGTTGGGAAAGGCGCAGGTGGCGCTCAGGACCTCGGGGATGGCGGACCCTCCGGCGATCGCCACCCCGGAGCTGCACTTCAATCCGGCCAAGCGGACCGCGCGCCTCGACCTCAAGATCGAGGGCGAAGCCGACGATGGGAAGCCGACCGCCGAGGTGGAGACCACCCACTACGCGCTCGAGAACGGGGTCTTCAAGCCCAGGCCCAAGGTCCGCCCGAGAGGAACCGCCCGACAGGTTCCATAGAGCTTTCACCGCCGGCTGTCCGAGCGCCGAGCGCCGAGCGGCCGAGCCAGGGCAAGATCGCGACCCTCGAATTCGGGCCCCCGGGCTGTTCAGTGTCTGACGCTGGCGTTTGACCCCTCCGCTTGGGGCGAACGAACCTTCCATCCGGAGGCCGATTGACGAAAACGCGCGAGAGGCGCTGGTCGCTCTATTCCCTTCCGGTCCTGGTGCCCTTGGCGCTGACCGTGGTGCTTGGCCTGGTGCTGGGCTTCGTTTCAGTCGGGGCTTCGGTCCGCCTGATCGAAAGAGAAGTCGTTCGTGCAGTGGGCATCGCGGCGAGCGCCAGGGAGGCAGCGCTGTTGATGAGGCTCCAGTCGCAGCGAGACCGCGTGGAAAGCTTGCTCCGCTTGTCGCGGCAAGCCTGCCCTCAGCCGTCCGCCTCCGAGCTGACCTGCCTTGAGGGGCTGCTCGAGCACTTCGTCGCCGCGGAGCGGGCCGGGGGCGCAGTCCTCCTTCGCGCCGGAGCGCCACCCATTCGTGCCGGATCGGACCCGGTCCCGCTGGAAAAGGCCCCCCGCGCCGAGGGCCAGCTCGCCGCCTTCCACAGGGACGAAGCCCACCGGGGCTACTATCTGGTGGGCGCGGCCGAAGCGGGCGATTCCCTCCTGGTTCGCTACCAAGCGGAGCGCTTCATCCATGCGCTGTTCGCCGAGCCCTACGGCCTTGGCGAATCGGGAGAGAGCTTCCTCACAGACTCCCGGGGGTTCTTCCTCACGCCATCGAGGTTCGGCGGGGAGTCGGGCCACAGCCATCCGATCGAGGCCGGCCCGATGCTGAAGTGTCTCTCCACGGGTGACGGACACTCGGTCGACGCCGACTACCGGGGGGCGATGGTCATCCATGGGTTCCGCCGAGTCGAGGAGATCGGCGGGGGCTGCATCATGGCCCACGTGGATTACCGTGAGGCCATGGGCCCGGCGCGGCGCCTGGCGGCTGTCATCGGCCTGGTCGTCGGCTCCTTCTCCTTGCTCGCCGCCGGCTGGTCCTTCGCCTACAGGCGGGTGTTCGCCTCGCCGCTGCGGCGCCTTACCCGGCGGGCGAAGGAGATCGAAGCCGGTGACCTGGCGACAGAGGTCGTGGAAGAGGGCCCCGCGGAGCTCCGCATCTTCGCCAAGGCGTTCGGCTCGATGGTCAAGTCCCTCCGTGAAGTCCAGCTCGCCGCGGAGAAGGCGGTGGGCGCGCGCGAGGAGTTCGTCTCGATCGCCTCCCACGAGCTGCGGACGCCCCTGACCACCCTGAGGCTGATGTACCAGGGCGCGCTACGGCAGGTCCGCCGAGCCGGCGAGGAGCCGTTCGACTTCGAAAAGCTGGAGAAGACCTTGCGCACCTGCGATCGGCAGGTCACCCGGCTCGAGCGGCTGATTTCGGACATGCTGGAGGCGTCCCGAATCCGCGCCGGGCGTCTGGTTCTCCAGCCTTCGCCGGCAGAGCTCGGCGAGATCGTGCGTCGCTCCCTGGAACAGCTCGCCGGGCAGGTCGAGGCCAGCGGCTGCACCGTGGAGCTACGGGCCGAAGCACCCGCTGCCGGTCTTTGGGACGAGTTCGCGATCGAGCAGGTGGTCACCAACCTCCTCACCAACGCGCTCAAGTACGGCCAAGGGAAGCCGGTGACGATCGAGGTTTCCGCGACGGGTGGGGTAGGGCGACTGATGGTGCGAGATCGCGGGCCGGGCGTCGCTCCAGCTCTCCAGGCCAAGGTCTTCGAGGCCTTCGAGCGGGCCGTGCCTGCCCGCCACTACGGCGGCCTGGGGTTGGGCCTGTTCATCGTCAAGACCCTGGTGGAGGCCCACCAGGGCACGGTGCGCCTCGAGAGCACTCCCGGTGAGGGGGCGACGTTCTTGGTGGAGCTACCTCTGCAGGATCCTGCCCGTCGCGAGGCAACCCAGAACGGGCTCGGGGCTGGAGATCCCCAGGCCGTTTGACCCTCCGGGGCCTCTCGGGTATCCGTCGCCCGTGCGCGAAAGGCCGGCCAAGGTGGTGGTCCGTCTCGAGGTGAACGGCGACCGTCACCAGCTCGCCGTGGAGCCCCGCACTACCTTGCTCGAGGCGCTGCGCTACGAGCTCGGCCTCACCGGCTCCAAGCAGGGCTGCGACAAGGGCGACTGCGGGGCCTGCACGGTGCTGGTCGATGGGCGCCCGGTGCTCTCCTGCCTGACGCTGGCCATCGAGGCCGAGGGGAGAAGGATCACCACCATCGAGGGGCTGGCGAAGGGCGGAAAGGTCCACCCGGTGCAGGACGCCTTCGATCTCTCCGGGGCGCTCCAGTGCGGCTTCTGCCAGCCGGGGATGATGCTCAGCGCTGCCGCCCTGCTCGAGCGCACGCCCAAGCCGACCCGGAGGGAGATCAAGGAAGCGCTCTCGGGCAACCTTTGCCGGTGCACGGGCTACAAGCAGATCATCGACGCCGTGGAGCTGGCCTCCGCTCAGCGCGCCCTGCCGGAGCGCGACGAGCGACCCACCACCGGAGCCAGCCGTGAAGGGTGAGAACGGCCATCCGGCGGACGTCCCGGCCGCGCAGGATCAAGACCGCTCCGCCGGTGACAGCCGGGTGGAGAGCTCGCCGGCGGTGATCGGCCGGAGGCTCCGCAAGGTCGACGGGCTGCAGAAGGCCACCGGGCAGGCGCGCTACACCGACGATCTGCGCCTGCCCAGGATGCTCCACTGCAAGATTCTGCGCAGCCTGCACGCCCACGCGCGGATCAAGCGGATCGACTTCACCCGCTGCCTCGCGCACCCGGGCGTCTTGGAGGTGCTGCAAGGAAGCGAGATGCCCGCGCGGTACGGGATCATCCCATGGACCCAGGACGAGCAGGCGCTGGCGGCGGACAAGGCGCGCTTCATCGGCGACGAGATCGCCGCGGTGGCCGCGGTGGACGAATTGGCGGCCGAGGAGGCGCTCGAGCTGATCGACGTGGACTGGGAGCTGCTCCCGGCGCTCATCGACCCCGAGCAGGCCTTGCGCGAGCAAGCCGTGAAAATCCACGACGGCTCGAAGCAGGGGAACATCTCCAAGCGCGTCCAGCTGGAGTTCGGCCCGGTGGACGAGGCCATCGCGCGGTCGGCGGCGGTGGCCGAGGAGTCGTTCCACTACGCGGGTTCGACCCATGCGGCCATCGAGCCCCATTGCGCGCTCGCCCACTACGACGCGGGCGGCAACCTCACCGTCTGGTCCTCCACGCAGATCCCTCACTACGTGCATCGCGAGCTATCGCGGGTGCTCGGCCTGGATCCGACTCGGGTGCGCGTGATCCAGCCGTTCCTGGGAGGCGCCTTCGGGGGAAAGTCGGACCCGTTCGCGCTGGAGCTGGTGGTCGCCAAGCTCTCGATCAAGACCGGCCGGCCGGTGAAGTGCCTCTACACCCGCGAAGAAGTGTTCTGGTCGCACCGCGGGCGCCACCCGATGCAGATGCATTTCAAGGTGGGGCTCTCGAAGGGCGGCAAGATCGAGGCGGTGGACTCGAAGATCCTCATCGACGGCGGCGCCTACAGCTCCTACGGGCTGGTGACCGCGTACTACGCCGGGCAGCTGCTGACCGGCCCGTATCACTTCGGGAGCTACCGCTTCGACTCCACCAGGGTATTCACCAACAAGCCGCCGTGCGGCCCCAAGCGCGGGCACGGCAGCGTCCAGCCGCGTTTCGCCTTCGAGGTGGCGCTGGACATGGCGGCGGAGAAGCTCGGGCTCGACCCCATCGAGGTGCGGCGCCGGAACTTCATCGGCGAGCAGGTGAAGACCATCAACGGGCAGACCATCACCTCGAACGGCTTTCTCCACTGTCTCGAGGTGGTGGAGAAGGCGAGCGGGTGGAAGGAGCGCAAGGGGAAGCTGCCGGTCGGCCAGGGCCTGGGCGTGGCGGGCTCGATGTACATCACCGGGACGGCGTACCCCATCTACCCGAACGAGATGCCGCAGTCGGGCATCCAGGTGAAGCTCGACCGCTCGGGGAAGGTGACCATCTACTCGGGCGCCTCCGACATCGGGCAGGGGACCAACTCGGTGCCCGCCTACCTCTTGGCAGAGGAGCTGGGCTGCGATCCCCGAGATTGCGTGGTGGTGGTGTCGGACACCGATCTCACGCCGGTGGACCTGGGCGCCTACTCCAGCCGCGGGACTTTCATGGTGGGGACGGCGTGCGTGGAGGCGGGGCGGAAGCTGTGGGCGCTCCTCGCGCAGGCGGTGGGCGAGAAATGGGGCATTGCGCCGGACGCGGTGGACGGCCGGTTGGGGACGGTGTTCGGTCCGGCGGCCGACCAGCGGATGTCCTTCCGCGAAGCGGTGCAGCTCGCGGAAGCGAAATTCGGGACGCTGTGCGCGGCCGGCTCGTACCGAACGCAGAAGCTCGGAGGCGACTACCGGGGCGGCACCATCGGCGCTTCGCCCGCCTACAGCTTCACCGCGCATGTGGTGGAGGTGGAGGTGGACCGCGAAACCGGCATCTGGCGAGTGGAGCGGGTGTGGGCGGCGCACGACTGCGGCCGGGCTTTGAACCCGACCCTGGTGGAGGGACAGATCGAGGGCTCGGTGTACATGGGCTGGGCGGAGGCGGCGATGGAGGAGATGGCCTACCTCCCGAGCGGGCTGCACCGCGGGCCGTCGCTGCTCGACTACCGGATCCCGACTTCGCTCGACACGCCGGAGATCGAGTCCTTCATCGTGGAGTCGGTGGATCCGAACGGGCCGCACGGGGCCAAGGAAGCAGGAGAGGGGCCGCTCCACCCGGTCATCCCTGCCATCGCCAACGCCATCTACGATGCGGTGGGGGTGCGGCTCACCGAGCTGCCCTTCCACCCTGGGCGGCTCCTGCGGCTGCTTCGGGCGAAGCACTAGCGCAGACCTCGGCGCTCGCCTTCATCGACGCCTTGCGCCGCCGGCGCAACTGCATCCGCCTGGCGCCGGGACCGGGCAACTGGAAGATCTTCTCGGACCTCTGCCGAAAGGTGAAGGCGCGGGGCAAGCTGGTCGCGGACGCCTATCACGCGGCGCTGGCGATCGAGCACGGATGCGAGTGGATGGCGGCGGACGCGGACTACGCCTGCTCCCCCGGCCTCCGGTGGCGGCACCCGCTGCAGTAGCCGCCTCTCGTCAGCGGCGAGTCCTCTTGGTGGTCTTCTTGAGGGGACCCTTCTTTCCCTTCGGGGCAACGCCCTGCTTGGCGACGACCGGTGCCGGAGCGGCCAGGGCGGCGGCGACCGGAGCCTCCGGCGCGGCGCGCTCCACGTGCCCGGCGATCGCGCTGCACAGCTCCGGCTTCACCGTCTTGCACAGCCCGAGCAGCGCCCCGAGCGGAATGCCGTCGGCGGTGGCCTCGCGCGGCGAGCGGTAGCGGCCCTTGTCCGCCGAGGCCGGTGGCCACGAGACGGCCACGTCCCCCTCGCACACCGTCTTGCCGTCCCCGAGCGAAACCACCTGGACGCTCAGCTCGGCCCGGCCGGGCTGGGCCGCCGCCGCATAGCTCTCCTTGGGCAACACCGCTCGGTGTGCCCTCGCCACCGCCACGTAGCGGACGCCCTCCAGGTGCGGCAACGGATAGACGTTGGCGAGCTTCCGGTCCCAGTCGCTGGGCACCTCGGTCATCACGCTCACCCACGAGCCGGTGAAAGAGCTGTTCGGAATCCAGGAGGGTAGCTCCCGCGAACCGACGTCCAGCTTCCCGTCGAACGAGTACACCACTGCGAGCCTGGGGAAGCCTTGGTACCCTGTGCCGATGGCCTTCCCGGCCTCTCCGGGAAGCTCGCCGACGTAGCCCACCAACTCCCGCGCTCCCGCCCCGGCGAGCACGCCGGCGCAGGCCGACTCGAGATCCGCTCCCAACGGCTGCGCCAGCTGCTCATGGGCCGGCTTCGCGTGCCGGATGACCGCCTGATACGCCTCCTTCGCCCGGGCGAAGTTGGAGCTCATCTTCAAGGCGAACGGCACTGCCGCCAGCGCGTAGAGCACCACCAGCGCCACCGGGGACAGCCCGATGATCAGCTTCGTCCTCCGCGACCATTTCTTCGGAAGCCGCACCGGGATTCCCCGCTCGGTGCACCAGCGGGCGAGCGCGCCGGCCGCCTCGGGCCCGAGCGCCTGCAACACCAGCTTCCCCTCCGAGGTGTCGAGGTGGGTGCCCGACCAGGTGCTGTTGACGAACCCTCGAATGTCCGACCGGGCGATCGACCGCGAGAGCGGATGCATGGAGAACCGCTGCTCGAGCGCCATCTGGCGCTGCTGCTCCTTCAGCTCGGCGAGCTTCTTGTCGCGCGAGTGCGCCTGCGCCGCGGACACCGCTCCGCCGATCAGCCCGCCCACCAGCCCAAAATTCGAGCTGACCGCCTTGCCCACTGCCTGCGCGGTGAGGCTCTCGTCCAAAAGGCAGATGAACAGCAGGGCGTCATCGCTGAAGCACAGCTCCCCGAAGCACACCCGCCGGTCGATGACGAGCTGGATGGGCACGGATTCGGGCAGCGGGGCTGGGGCGGTCGACATGCGCGCATGACAACCGCAACTCGGCGCGGAGTGCAACGTCCCCCTGATTGACCGCGCCCCTCGACGGGCTCGGGCGCGAGTGGAGAATCCCTCCGGGGCACGGTGTCCCTACTCCCGTCTTGGCCCGCCGTTGACTGGCGGCGCACGACGTGTAATCGCTCCGGCGTGCTGACGCTGCCTCCCTTCGAGTACCACGCGCCCACCTCGGTGGAGGAGGCGGTGGCGCTGCTCGGCGCGCATCCGGGAGCCAAGCTGATCGCCGGGGGGACCGACATCCTCCCCAACATGAAGCACCGGCTCCTCTCCCCAGCTCACCTCGTGGGGCTCAAGGCGGTGCGCGGCCTCTCCGACATGAAGGAGGAGGACGGCTGCCTCCGGCTCGGAGCGATGCTCACCATCGCCGAGCTGGCCAAAAGCCCGCGCGTCCGCACCCTCTTCCCCAGCCTCTCCCGCGCAGCAGAACAGATTGCCGGGCCCCAGCTCCGCGAGATGGGCACCTTGGGCGGCAACCTCTGCCTCGACACCCGCTGCATCTACTTCAACCAGACCCACTTCTGGCGCAAGGCGCTCGGCTTCTGCCTCAAGAAGGACGGAACCGTTTGCCACGTGGTGAAGGGCGGCACGAGGTGCGTGGCCGCGGCCTCCAACGACACCGCGCCGGTGTTGATGACGCTGGGCGCCACGGTTCGCCTGGCGGGGCCCGCTGGCGGACGCGAGCTGCCCATCGGCGAGCTCTACGTCGCCGACGGGGTCGCCAACACCGTGCTCCGGCCCGATGAGCTGGTGGTGGAGTTGCGACTGCCGGTGCCGGAAGGACGAGTCTTGGCCGGCTTCCAGAAGCTCCGAGTGCGAGCCTCGATCGACTTCCCGCTCTTGTCCGTGGCGCTGGCGGCCAAGGTGGAAGCCGATGGGCGAGTCGATTGGCTCCGGCTGGCCGTCACGGCGCTGGGCGCGCGCCCCCACTCGCTCGGAGGCCTGGAGCGCTTCGCCGGCCGCCGCCTCGACGAGCCGCTGATCGCGGAGCTGGGCAGGCTGGCCCAGAAGCAGTGCCACCCCCTGGGCAACATCGACGTGGAGCCGCAGTGGCGCCGGCAGATGCTCCCCGTCCTGGTCCGCCGCGCGCTCGCCGAGGCGCTGACGGTTCCCGCTTGAAGGGGTGTGGCGGAGTGACCGGGGCCCTCTGGCTGCTCCGGATGATGTCCGCGCCCGTTTGACAGAAGTTCGGGCTGAGCCCGAGACTGCCGCGCCGTTCGGCCGGTCCTCCAGGGGAGTCCCCAATGTCCCGAGCTTTGTCCCTCCTTGCGCTCCTCTTCGGGGCGCTGGCGGCGGGTTGCTTCAACCCGGCCCCCGCCACCCTTTGCGAAGGAGTGAGCTGCCCCGACAGCACCCTCTGCAACCCCGACAACGGCCAATGCGAGGCGGTGGGCAGCCCCGACGCCGGGACGAGCTGCGATCCGGCGTGCAGCGGGGCCACTCCTGTCTGCGACACCGCCGCCGGAAGCTGCAAGGCGTGCACCGCCTCCGAGGGCTGCTCGGGCCAGACACCCGTCTGCGACACCGCCGCCAATCAGGGACAAGGCGCGTGCGTGAGCTGCACCTCGGCCGCCGGCTGCGCGCCGCCGACTCCCATCTGCGACACCGCGCTCGACGGAGGCGCTTGCGTCGGCTGCCTCGGCAGCGGCGACTGCTCCGGGGCCACGCCCATCTGCCACCCCGACAGCCGCACCTGCGTGGCCGCCTGTGCCGCCAACACCGACTGCGCCGCGCCCACCCCGGTGTGCGACACCGCCCAGGGCCTTTGCGTGGGCTGCCTGGGGAACTCCGACTGCTCCGGCAGCACCCCGGTCTGCGACGGCGCCGCGCAAGTGTGCGTGGTGTGCAGCGCGACCTCCGGTTGCAGCGCGCCGACTCCGCTCTGCGACACCTCGGCGCCCGGTGGACGCTGCGTCCAGTGCCTGGGCAGCGCCGGGTGCGCCGCGCCCACGCCCGCCTGCGACACCTCCACCGGCACCTGCGTGGGCTGCCTGTCGAACGCCGACTGCAACGCCGGCGCGCCGGTGTGCAACCCCTCGAGTCGCACCTGCGTGGGATGCACCACCAGCGCGGACTGCGCGAACCCGAATCCGGTGTGCAGCGCCGCCGGGGCGTGCGTGGCCTGCTCCTCCTCCGCCCAGTGCGGAGCGGGGAAGATCTGCGACGCCTCGGGCGCCTGCCTCGCGCTGCCCGACACCTGCGCCCTCGCCCAGCCGCTCACCTTCCCGGTGGGCTCGGACACGCTCTCCTTCACCGCGGAGCCCTCGCTCGGGCTGGACGACCACGACGGCACTTGCAACTCCACCGCGAAGGGCCGGGAGCTGGTCTACAAGCTGACCCTCGCGTCCGCGCGGGACATCACCATCCGCGCCGCCCGCGCCACCGGGAGCAGCGCTGATCCGGTCATCTACCTCCGCGCTTCCCCGTGCGACACCGGCACCCAGCTCGCCTGCGCGCAGACGGCTGGCTTCGGAGGCGCCCAGGAGACCATCAGCCTCTTCAACCGCCCGGCCGGGGACTACTTCCTCTTCGTGGAGAGCGCCGGCACCACCTCCGGGCGGATCAGCGTGACGGTGACGCTCGGCTGGCCCACCGTCCCGCCCTCCAACGACGACTGCGCCACCGCCTCGGCGCTCACCTTCACGAACGGCGCGGCCACCGCCAGCGGCGACAACACCTTGGCCAACAACGACAACTCGGGGACGGATCCCAGCCCTTCCTGCACCACCAGCGCCAAGCAGAGCGGGAAGGACCTCGTCTACAGCTACACCCTCACCGCGCCGAAGGATGTCACCATCACCGTCCAGCCGTCGGCGGGCTCCGCGCTCCGGCCGGCGGTGTACGTGAGGAAGCCAGGGGCCTGCTCCAGCACCGCGCTGGCGGACGAGGTGGGGTGCCGGGCCACCGGCTCGGTCGGCTCGCAAGTGCTGACCCTGCTCAACCAGCAGCCGGGGACCTACTCCATCTGGGTGGACGCGGTGTGGAGCAGCACGGGGCCGTTCGTGCTCGACGTGGTGGCGTCGGATCCGCAGACCAACGACAGCTGCGCCGGGGCGAAGGCGCTCACCTTCGTGGGAGGGAACGCCACCGAGACCGGCAACACCACCCTCGCCAGCAATGACAACGGCGGGACGGACCCGAGCCCTTCCTGCTCGAACTCCGCCAAGCAGACTGGTCACGACCTCATCTACTCCTTCACCACCACCGCTGCGCAGGACGTCGAGGTGACCGTCACGCCGAGCGGCACCAACCCCACCTACGAGCCGGTGGTGTACCTGCGGAAGCCCAACGCCTGCGCGAGCACCAGTCTCGGCGACGAGCTGGGATGCCAAGCGGACTTCACGCCGACTCCGCAGACCTTGAAGCTGCTCAACCTGTCGGCGGGCACCTACTACGTCTGGGTGGACAGCGCCCGTGGCACCAGCGGCGCCTTCACCCTCGCCGTGAAGCTCTCCGCTCCGACGCTGCCGCCGTCCAACGACAGCTGCTCGGCGCCGGAGGCGCTCTCCTTCGCGGGGGGCACCGCGACCTCCCAGGGCGACACCACCGGCGCGCTCAACGACAACGCCTCCACCGACGCCTCGCCGACCTGCTCCACTACCGCCAAGCAGAGCGGAAAGGACTTGGTCTACTCCTTCACGCTCGCCTCTCCGGCGGCGGTGCAAGTCGTGGTCACTCCTACCGGCGCCAGCCCCACCTTCCAGCCGGTGGTGTACGTGCGGAGGCCGAACGCTTGCTCGAGCCCGGCCAGCGCCGATCAGCTCGCTTGCCAGGCCACCTTCACTCCGGTGGCGCAGACCATCAACCTCCCCACCCAAGCGGCGGGCACCTACACCATCTGGGTGGACAGCGCGCAGGGCACCGCGGGGCCGTTCAGCATCGCGGTGACGGTGCTGAGCCCGCCCGCCAACGACAGCTGCAGCTCTCCCTTGGCGCTGGCCTTCGACGGAGGCACGGCGCTCTTGAGCGGCGACACCTCCCTCGCGTTCAACGACAACGCCGGCTCCGACGTCTCGCCGACCTGCTCTTCGACCGCCAAGCAGAGCGGGAGAGACCTCGTCTACTCGTACACCACCTCTGGCGCTCAGGACGTGAGCGTCACCCTCACTCCCACCAGCACCAGCCTGAACCCGGTGCTGTACGTGCGGCGCCCCGGGAGCTGCGCCAACTCCTCCTGCACCGAGGAGCTGGATTGCCGCGCCGCGCTCGGCAGCGGGGCCCGGCGGATCAGCCTCTACAACCAGCCGGCGGACACCTACTTCGTGTGGGTGGACGGAGCGCAGGGGACGGCGGGGACGTTCAGCCTCTCGGTGCAGCTCTCCGCGCCGACGCTCCCGCCGGCCAACGACAGCTGCGGAGGGGCGCAGGCCCTCTCCTTCGCCGGCAACGTGGCCACCGCGAGCGGCACCACCCTCACCGCGACCAACTCCAACTCCTGCGGAGATCCAGTGCCGACCTGCTCGATGGGGGCGCGCCTCAACGGCGAGGATTTGATCTACACGTACACCCTCTCCACCAATCAGGACGTAGGTATCACCCTCGCGCCGGCGGCGGGCTCCACGCTCTTCCCGGCGCTCTATGTCCGGGCGCCCAACGCGTGTGGAAGCCTCTCGCTCTCGGACGAGCTGGGCTGCGTGGCGGCGGGATCCGCCCAGGCGGTGAGCCTTTCCTTGCTCAACCAGCCGCCGGGTACCTACTACGTCTTCGCCGACGCGGAGCAGAACAGCGGGGGCGCCTTCAACCTCGCGGTCACGCTCTTTGCGCCGACTCCGCCGCCATCGAACGACACCTGCGCCGCGCCGACCAATCTGATCTTCGCAGGGAACGTGGCCAGCGCCACCGCCACCTCGGTGGGCGCCACCAACAGCAACAGCCCGACCGATCTCGCGCCCACCTGCGGCACCAACGGCTATCCGAAGAACTTCGGGAGGGACGTGGTGTTCAGCTACACGCTCTCGCAGGCCCAGGACGTGGGCATCCAGGTGACGCCCTCGGCGGGAAGCTCGCTGGTGCCGGCGGTCTACGTCCGCCGTCCCGGCGCCTGCTCCAGCGGCTCGCCCGGAGACGAGCTGGGCTGCGCCTACCGCACCTCCGCCACGCCGGTCTCGCTGTCGCTCTACAACCAGCCGGCGGGCACCTACACCCTCTTCGTGGACGGGAATTCTCCGGCCACCGGCACCTTCACCGTGGCGGTCACCCTCGCTCCGGCGACGCCGCCGCCCGCCAACGACACCTGCGCCACGGCGAGCTTGCTGTCCCAGGCGGTGCTGGTGACTGGCACCAACGTGAGCGCAAGCGACGACTACTCCTCCACCAGCGGCCCGGCGTACTCGTCGCCCTGCGACCAGCTCG
>JACPVI010000001.1 GCA_016191815.1 Myxococcales bacterium | reverse complement strand
TGGTCAGCGGCACCTTCTTGGGATGGGCACGGGTGGGCATTCCCGCGAGAAACACGATTCCTCTTCCCGTGTCGATCCCCCATCGCAAGTGATCATCCGGCCTCAGGTTTTCACCCCGCCGCTAACCGGACGCGCATGGGCGCTGGTGGGACACGGAACCCCCGTTTGGTTTATGCCTACGCACTGAACAACCCGCTTCACTTCACCGATCCCAGCGGGCTCTCGCCGTACTGCGACAGGAATCCGACCGCGTGCGAGATGTACGCGATCGAACTGAACCGCCGAAGGTGTGAATGCATGAACCAAGGTGGTGAGTGGACCGTTGTCTACGACGTGGGCGAGGCCGCCGACGCTATTATTGGCGACGACTGCAAGCTCCCCGGCGGTAGCGGCTGGACCTCGACCCTGCCGACCGACGACGCGACTTACCGGAAGCACAAGAGGGCATGTTCGCAGTCATGCGAAAGATGAACCTGAAGATTGCTCCGCTCGTGGTGGCGCTGCTCGCTGCTGGACCTGGCGGCAGCCAGGTCCAGCGGCTACGAGGTGAACCGACTCGGCTGCAGGCGGCAATTGCTCAAGTGATCGGATGGCCGACATTCAGCACCGTATGGACATGGGAAGACTCAGCCTTGGTGGTTGCCGCCTTCCCTGTGCCTGGTCAGACCCCCCTGCGGTCCGAGATTCCTCCCGGTTTCGACCCCTATCCACATGCTGCGATTGATATTCACCTTTTCCCAAGGCTGACGTGGAAGTTCGCAAGACGATTCGCAATAGCAAGTTCATTATCGTGATTCGGACCGACGATAAGCGGACCTGCTTGCTCAACTTCGTCGATGGAGAACGCGTGATCGGCGAGTATTTCAAAGAGCAGCAGAAGACGGAGGGGCGTCTACCGTGCGCCGACTTGCCGCGCGAGCTGAAAAGCGTGGGGGTTCCGAGCCAGTACGTTTCCGAAGTCGATGCGTACCTGAAGCACATTGAGCCGGATCAGCCATCCGCCGAAAAGCACAGGTACAAGATGTCAAGCCGGGGCGCTGACGCAGACGCCGGGGCCGCATCAGAACCGACACACTCCAGCGCTGATGCAAGCGGCGGCGCGAATTGATCGAAGAAGGGGTGCCCTTCCGGCGAGCGTGCGTCGAGGGAGATCGGCGTCGCGGAGGCGGGGTCGGCGGGTAGTCCACCCGCACGCCCGACAACCTGGTAGCCTCCGCGCCGTTCGGCGCGGCTCGCGAGGCGGCTGGGACGCGATCCTCCCAGGCTCCGCGGACGGGTCTGGAACGCGGCCGGATCATGCGGCTGCCCCCATCGCTGTAGGTTGAATCGGTAGTCAGGTCGGAAGGCTATCGACGTGGCCGCTGCCGTCGAGGGAATTTCCGCCTATCGCCTGCGGCGAGGCGGACCTGCACAAATTCGCGTTGGGCGCTGAGAGTGCCTGGCGCTGCGACCCGCAAGCGGATCTTCTCGCTGCCGCCCGTTTTCCGACGGGTGCTGGAGCGGGGTTCGGCCACAAACCGAGTCCGAGTCGCAGTACCAGGCGGCGTCGAGGCTGATCCTGTCGCGGCCCGCCTTCAACCAGAAAGTGAGGCAGGCATGGCGCAGGACGGAAGAATGAAGCGGAGATTGATAGGGGTGCTGGCATCCCGACTGCCGGAGGCTCGGCTGGGCGAGGTGGATGACCCGCGGGACGCCCGAGGGCAGCGGTGGCCGTTGACGGCACTGCTGACGGCCGTGGTGACCGGGTTGGCCGTGGGGTGCAAGAGCCTGGCGCAGACGGAGGCGCTGACGGCGGAGATGTCGCCGGCAGTCCGGCGCCGGCTGGGGATTCGGCGCCGCGTCTCGGACACGACGCTGCGAGATGCGCTGGTGAAGGTCGAGCCGAAAAAGCTGCGGCGGAGCCTGCTCGCTCAGACGAAGGCAGCCCACCGGCGCAAGGCGCTCGAGCCGGATGGACTGCCGTTCGGGATGGCGGCGATGGATGGGAAGGGCAGCACGGCCACCGCCTGGGACAGGAAATACGCCCAGAAGCAGACGCACAGCGCAGGCCTCGGGGCGGTGGGTGGAAACGATCCTCGAAAAGCGCGGCGAAACGATCGCGGGCAGCGCGATCGTTGGTGCAGCTTCGCGCCGCGCAAGGAGAGCCCCAAATCAGGCGCTTGCGCGCGGCGCGATGGCGGCTGGCCGCCCAGAATCCGAGCTTCTGGGTGGCCAACCGCCCCGATCTCCTGAGCCGGCGGCACTTGGGTGGATCCCGCACTTCCCCGCGATCGTGGCGATCGAAAGCCCGCGCTTTTCGAGGATCGTTTCCAATAAACGGGTTACGCATTCTCGTGGTCGGGAGCCCCGCGGCGCGCGCGGTCATCCCCGGCGGTCCGGCGTGCTCGGCGCCTCCGAGTTGTCTCCTTGACAGCGGCGAGACGGTCATCCCCAATGCGCGCATGGGTCTTCCGCTGCTCGCCGGGGCGGTGCTCCTGTTGCTCGGCTTGGGCTACTGGCTGTACGGGGGCTTCGTCGCGCGGCAGTACGGGCTGGACCGCCAGGCCAGCACCCCGGCCCAGCGGCGCAACGACGGGGTGGACTTCGTGCCCACCCGGCCCTTCTACCTCCTCGGCCAGCACTTCTCCGCCATCGCCGCGGCTGGGCCCATCGCCGGGCCCATACTCGCCTGCCAGCAGTTCGGGTGGCTGCCGGCAGCGCTGTGGATTGCCCTCGGGGTGGTGTTCATCGGCGCGGTGCACGACTTGTCGGCGCTGGTCGCCTCGGTGCGGCACGACGCCCGCTCCATCGCCGAGGTGGTGAAGGCCAACCTCGGCCCGGGCGCCGGGCTGGCGATGCTCGGCTTCATCTGGGTGGCGCTCGTCTACGTCATCGTGGCGTTCGCCGACATCACCGCCTCCACCTTCGTCGCGGGAGACCCAGGCCTCGCCGGCCTGCGCTTCGAGTTCCGGCAAGGCGGAGCGGTGGCAATGGCCTCCGCGCTCTACCTCCTGCTCGCGGTGGCGATGGGGCTTTTGGACCGCTTCCTCAAGCCGCCGTTGTGGCTGCAGACGGCCATCTTCGTCCCGGCCACCCTCTTGGCGGTGTGGGCGGGCACCCGGCTCTCCGAGGTGCTGGTGCTGGACGGGAAGGTTTGGGCCTGCATCATCCTGGCCTACTGCTTCGCGGCGTCGCTCACGCCGGTGTGGGCGCTGCTCCAGCCGCGGGGTTACCTCGGGGGCTTCGTCCTCTACCTCGCCCTCGCCATCGGAGTGGTGGGCGTCTTCTTCGGCGGCTTCGAGGTGAAGCAGGAGGCCTTCAAGGGGTTCCAGGTGCCCGGCCCCACCGGGGCGCTCTTCCCCTTCCTGTTCGTCACCATCGCCTGCGGCGCCTGCTCCGGGTTCCACGGGCTGGTCTGTTCGGGGACCACCTCCAAGCAGATCGCCAACGAGACGCATTGCCGGCCGGTGGGGTACGGGGCGATGTTGCTCGAGGGCTTCGTGGCAATCATCGCGCTCGCCACGGTGATGATCGTCGCCTCGGGAGACTTGGCCGGGAAGGCGCCGGGGACCGTCTACGGGATCGGGATCGGGCGCTTCCTCTCGCTCCTCATCGGAGAGGAGAACCTCCCCTTCGCCATCACCTTCGGAGCGATGGCCTTCTCCACCTTCGTGTTCGACACCCTGGACGTCTCCACCCGGCTCGGCCGGTACATCCTCCAGGAGCTGTTCGGCTGGAAGGGAAAGCCCGCGGCGATCGCCGCCACTGCCATCACCGTGGGAGTGCCGCTCGGCTTCGTGCTCCTGGCCGGGGAGGGCGCCTGGAAGACGTTCTGGACGCTGTTCGGGACGAGCAACCAACTGCTCGCCGCGCTCTCCCTGCTGGGCATCGCGGTGTGGCTGAAGAAGACCGGCCGGCGCTACTGGTTCGCGCTCCTGCCGATGGTGTTCGTCGCGGCGGTGACGCTCAGCTCGCTCGGGGTGCAGATCCACCAGGCCTTGCTCGCGCCGCAGCCGACCGCGCTCCAGCTCCTCAACGGGGCGGTGGCCCTGCTTCTCTTGGCCCTCGCCGCCTCGCTGTTCTTCTTCGGCGCCAAGGCGCTCCTCTCGCCTGGCCCATCGCCCGCCGTCTCTCGCGCCGACGGCTGAGGCTGGCGAGCCCGCTGGGGTTGCCCGGCACCTCCCTCGGCTGTCACCCGGATGAGACGGTTGGAGGCAGAGGCACCCGCCGAGGAGTCTCGAGTTTTCCTCGCCTCTTCAGGGCTTCTTGGTACTTTCCGGCCCGCGCGGAGGAGATGGACCCCGAACCTAGACAACGCGACTCCCTGAGCCTCCGGGAGCGCCTGCGCGCCCTGCTTCACGTCGCGTTCGAGGTGTCCAACCGCATCTCCCTGCCCGGGCCGTCGGTGCTCCCGGTGGCGGGCGCAGTAGTAGGCCTCTACGGCGGCCTGGCGGCGGGCATCTTCGCCAACCTCATCGGCCTGGTGAGCGGGCTCGCGGTGGGGCTGCCGCACCTCATCGAGCCCCCGCAGCCGGGGGTGCTGGAGCGCCTGAGGGCCGCCTTCGCCGACGCGAGCTGGCACTTCGAGTTCGCCATCGTCGGCGCGCCGCTGGCCCTCGCCGCGCTCCTCACCGCCAGGGTGATGTCCCCCGGCGGACCAAGAGACATGGTGAGGCAGAGGCTGCGCGTCCTCGCGCTGCTCACCTTGGGGGCGCTCGGGCTCTACTTCCCGCTGGTCGCGCTGGCGGCGCTCAACTCCGTCTTCGGCCACGGCCACGAGCTGGCCAACGCCCTCTCCGCGATGCCCTGGTGGGCGAAGCTTTTGTTGCCCGCTGCCGGCGGTGCCGCGGTCGGCAGGCTGCTCCGCGACCGGCCCGAGACGCACGGCCACGGCGTCCCGGAGGTGGTCTCCGCGGTCCAGCGGCAGCGCGACGGTCTCCCCGCGGAAGGCGGGCTCCTCAAGCTGGTCGCCTCGGCGGTCACCATCGGAACCGGCGGCTCGGCCGGCCGCGAAGGCCCCATCGTCTACGGCGGTGCCGCCTTCGGCTCGGCGGTGGGCAGGACGCTCGGCTTCTCGCGGAGGGAATTGTCCATCCTCCTCGCCTGCGGCGCGGGCGCCGGGATCGCCGCCTCGTTCAACACCCCCATCGGCGGGGCCATCTTCGCGCTGGAGATCATCCTCCGGCAGTTCGAGCTGAAGGTGTTCTCTCCCATCATCCTCGCCAGCGTGACCGCGACCATGGTCGGCCGCGGCGTGATGGGCGGAGCGCCGATGGTCCGGCGCATCACCTACCAGATGGTGAGCGGCTGGGAGATTCTGGGCTACGTGGCGCTGGGGCTGCTCTGCGGGCTTTTGGCCTACGCCTTCGCCCGGCTTCTCCGCCACTCGGACGCCTTCTTCCGCGGGCGAATTGCCGGGAGCCTCTCTGCCTTTCTGGGCCGGCAGCCCTTGTGGGTGCGGGCCGGCGCCGGAGGGCTGTCGGTCGGGCTGCTCATCCTGGCCAGCCCCGCGGTGTGGGGCACCGGCCACGAGTTCGTCAACCTGGCGGCGGCGGGCCAGCTCTCCCTGGCTGTCCTCGGCTTCGCCTGCGTGGCCAAGCTGGTCGGCACCGCGGTGACCATCGGCTCCGGCGGCTCGGGAGGGACCTTCTTCCCCTCGCTGGTGATCGGCGCCATGGCCGGCGGGGCCTTCGGCGAGTTGGTCCACTCACTCTTTCCGGCGCTGACCGCTCCCTCCGGAGCCTACGCGGTGGTGGGGATGGGCGGCGCGGTGGCCGGGCTCACCCGGGGGCCGCTCACGGGGATGATCATGCTCTACGAGCTGACCGGGAACTACGCCATCATCCTCCCGCTGATGGTGACCTGCACCCTGGCCTCGGCGCTCTGCCACGTCTTGCTGGAGCGGAGGGCGGAACGGGCGAGGACCGAGCGAGACGTCCTCCGCGAGCACCCGGTGCGCAAGGTGAGCTTCGCCAGCTCTCCGGTGGCCGCCGGCATCAAGCTCCGGGAGCTGGTGGATCAGCTCATCTCCGCGGAGGGAGAGGCGCTCCCGGTGCTGGACTCGGGCGGAGCCCTCTACGGGGTGGCGTTGATCAGCGAGCTCAGGGACGTCTGGCGCGACGAGCAGTTGAACCGGATGCTCAACGCCCTGGACGTGGCGAGGAAGGTAAAGGTGCTCTCGCCGGAGGACACCCTGGCCCACGCATTGGAGCTGATGGACCAGGAGGACGTCGACGCGCTGCCGGTGCACGACCGCCGACGCGGCTCCCTGCCGTACGGGGTGGTGACCCGGGCGGCCATCCGGCGCTTCGTTTTCCGCCAGCTCGAATCGGTCCGCGAGGAAGCGGAGCCGCGCGAGGAGGCCAAGGCAGCCGCGGCGGCAAGGTGACGTCCCCCGCGGGTTCTGGCAAGTGCATGCACGTGCATATGGACGGGCGCGGAGCTATCTTCGAGCCATGCGCACGACCATCGAGATCACCGACCGGCAGCGCGCCCGGCTCCTCGAGCTGGCCGCTGAGCGGGGCGAGAAGGGCTTCTCCAGGCTGGTTCAGGAGGCGCTCGACCAGTACCTCGAGGGGCGGCTCGCCCGCGAGGAACGGGTCCAGGAGGCGGTGGCCGTGCTCGGCACCTTGAGCCCCAGGGCGGCCGAAGCGCTCGAAGCGTCCGTCCGAGACATTCGCGGGCGGTGGCGATGATCGTCGCGGATTCGGACGTTCTGGTCGATGCGCTCCGCGGCCAGCGCGCCGCCAGGGGCCGCATTGAGTTGGAGCTCAAGGCCGGCGCGTTGGCCACCACCGCCATCTCTGCCTTCGAGCTTCTGAGCGGTGCCAGGTCCGAGGCCGAGCGGAAGAAAGTCGAATCCTTGCTCGCCGCGATGCCCGTCCTTCCGTTGGACGAGCAGGCGGCCAACCGTGCGGCCGAAGTCCGCCGTGGCCTGGAAGGCAGGGGCGCAAAGATCGGAATGGCCGACTACCTGATCGCTGGCATCTGCCTGTCTCGCCAATGCATCCTGCTCACCCGAAACCTCGAGCACTTCGAGCGGGTCCCAGGGCTCACTCTCGGCCGGCTGAGCGCCGGGCTGGAATGAGACGTTCGTGGCATGCTTCGGCCCTTGGGGGAGGCCCACCCCACTCGCCCCGGAGCAGTTTCGCTGGCAGAGGATGGGCCCCTACGAGACGAGTGAACGGCGCCGTCCGCGCCTACCCCGGCGGCCAGGTGAAGGGGCGGCCCCCCAACAGGTGCAGGTGGATGTGGAACACCGTCTGCCCGGCGTCGCGGTTGGTGTTCATCACCAGCCGGTAGCCGGCCTCGGAGTGGCCGCGCTCCTTCGCCAGCTTGGCCGCCGCCATGAAGAGGTGGCCGATGCGCTCCCGGTCCTCGCCGGTGAGCTCGTTCACCGTGGAGATGTGGGTGAGCGGGATGAACAGCACGTGGGTCGGCGCCTGGGGGTGGATGTCCTCGAAGCCCAGGCACTCCGAGTCGCGGTAGACGATCTTCGCCGGGATGCTCCCGTCGCGAATCTTGCAGAACAGGCATTCGGCCATGGGTGGATTCTAGTTTGGGCTAGGGCAGCCGCCAGGGATATCCCACGTCGGCCCGGCATCCGTCGAGGTGCAAGCGCACCAGCGCGACTTGCGGGTTTCGCGCGTCTTTCGCCACCACCTCGCCGGGGAGATGGTGGCTGGCCCAGGTGATGACGTAGTTGAAAGTCCTCGCCTCGATGGGAGGCCAACCCAGGTGGTAGAGCGGCACCTTCCGGTGCAGGTAGGTGTGCCCTCCCGCCCAGGCCAGGTGGGCGATGTCCACCCGGATGCCGCACAAGTCCGGCCGCTCGTGGGCGGCGAGCAGCATCCGGTTCACCGGCCCGAAGTCGTCGTAGGCGCTGGCCCCTGGCCGCTCCGGGTACTGCCCGAGGTCTCCGAAGGTGAGGCTCCGGTGGCTGGCGGCCGACCAGAGCGCCGCGAGCAGGAGCGAGGGCGAGGCTGCCCAGCGCGAAACCCTCGCCGGCAGCTCGGAGAGCCCCACCGCGCACAGCGCGCAGAAGAGCGGCAGCGCCGGGATGACGAAGCGCAGCTCCTTGTGCGCCACCCAGGAATGCAGGGCGAAGAAGGCCACCGCGATCGCCAAAAGCCCTGCAGCTCTCCGCCCCGCCATCGCCGAGCCCAGCCCCAGGCCGATTGCCAGCGCCGGCATCGAGGAGAAGAGGTGCCGAAAGTAGAAGTACCACGGCCCCACCCCCCACCCCGTGGCGCGGTCCTGGATCAGGTTGAACTCGAAGTACTTGAGCGCGGAGTGGAACCAGCCTCCGAAGCGCGCGCCCGGGGCATCGGCCCAGGTGAAGTGGTCCAGCGCCCCGAAGGCCACCGCCCAGCCGAGCAGTACCAGCGCCGTGTCCCGCGCCTCCTTGAAGCTGCGCCTACCGAGGAGCGCTCCGAGCAGGCCGGCGCAGAACACCGCCGACTGGAGCCGAAGGAGCACCGAGAAGCCGAGCAGCGAGGCCCCCAAGAGAAGCTCCCACCGCCTCGGGTTCCGCCGCAGGGACAGCCCGAGCCCGAACACCACCAGGAGCGCGGAGGCGGTCTCGCTCATCGCCCGCGGGCCGAAGTAGATCGCCGGGGCGGCCAGGGCGAACATCGCCGCTCCGGTGGCGGAGGCGAGCTTCGAAGCGCCGTAGGTCCGGGCGAGCAGGTAGCAGCCGTAGGCGGTGGCGGCCCCGACCAGCGCGAAGCAGGACTTGAGGAAGGGGACGTACTCGCCCGGCCGGTCGAGGCCGACCAGCTCGGACAGCTTGAGGAGGGCGGCGCAGAGGAAGGGGAAGGCCCAGCTCCTCGCCCCGTCGACGAACTCCCAGGCCACCATCCCGTAGCCGAACACCAGCCGGTGGGCCGGCTCGAGCGATTGGTACACCTCGTCCGGCCAATAGATGCCGTCGTCGGTCAAGGCCAAGTGCAGCCGCAGGGCGAGCCCGGCGGCCAGCGAGAGCACGAGCACGGCCAGCCCCCCCAAGCGCTCGGCGGGCGAGGGCTCCGGAGTCGGCGGTTGGGCGTTCGGGGGAGCAGTCACGACTCAAGCCAGACTTCTGATTCGAACCCGCCCGGGCTCACAGACGATAATGCTCCCTTGTTCGAGATCGCGTGCAAGGGGGGACTCGATGATCAACGCGCACGCGACTCCCTGGTCTCGGGCAGGTACGCTCACCAGTCCTTCGAGCTCCGCTCGAACATCGGCTCGACCCGCTCATGGGCGACCAAGCGGACATGCTCCACCGCCAGGCGGCGCCCACGGATGATGGGCTTGCCACCGAAGATGTCTGGATTGATGACGATCCTTTCGAGCAGCTTGGCCTCTTCCACGAACCACCTCGACTCGCTCACAGGTATTCTCGCGCCCCCTGCCAGATGGGGCAATCCCCGCGCAAGCGCCGCGCCGAAACGTTCCGCCTCCGCTGCGCGGGCGCAAGTTGGGCGGGCCGATCCTCTCAGGCCGAGCGCCGAGCCCGCTTGGGCGTAATATCCCCCCTGCGATGAGCTCAATCCGAGTCTCCCGACTGCTCGAGGACTCCGACTACGACCTCCACCTCTCCCTGGTGGCGGGGGAGCGGGGCCTCGACCGGCCGATCAGCTCCCCCAGAATCCAGAAGCCCGGCCTGGCACTCACCGGCTTCACCGAGCACCTGCACTCCGAGCGGGTCCAGGTCTTCGGGAACACCGAAGTCTCCTTCCTCCGCGGCCTTTCGCCCGAGCGCCAAAAGGAGGTGCTCCTCTCCCTGATGGAGAACGAGCTGGCCTGCATCGTGGTCACCAAGGACTTGGATCCCCCTCAGGCACTCCTGGAAGCCTGCGAGCAGGCCAATGTGGCGCTGATGCGCAGCCCGCTCTTGTCCTCCACCTTCATCCAGCAGGTGCAGGCCTGCCTCGAGGAGGCGCTGGCCGCCTCCACCAGCCTCCACGGAGTGCTGATGGACGTCTTCGGCGTCGGCATCCTGCTCTTGGGCAAGAGCGGCATCGGAAAGAGCGAGATCGCCCTGGACCTGGTGATGAAGGGGCACCGGCTGGTGGCCGACGACATCGTGGACATCACCACCCTCAAGCCGGGCACCGTCTACGGCGCCGGCAATCCGATCATCAAGCACCACATGGAGATCCGCGGCCTGGGGATCATCAACATCAAGGACCTCTTCGGTGTGGCCGCGGTCCGCGAGCGAAAGAAGATCGAGCTGGTGATCGAGCTGGTGGAGTGGGACCCCGCCCACGAGTACGACCGGCTGGGGGTGGAGGAGCAGAGCTTCAACCTGCTCGGCGTCCGGGTGCCCCTCTCGGTGGTCCCGGTGCGGCCGGGCAGGAACATGACCACCATCGTGGAGGTGGCCGCCCGAAACCACCTCCTCAAGCTGCAGGGCCACCACTCGGCGCGGGAGTTCGCTCAAAAGCTCAACCGGGCCATCTCCGACGGGGGGATGAGGAGGACCTTGGGCGAGGAGGTCGAGTGAGCCTCGCCCCCGAGAAGCACATCGTGGTCATCACCGGCATGTCCGGCTCGGGGAAGTCCACCGCCATCCGCGCCCTGGAGGACGCCGGCTTCTTCTGCATCGACAACCTGCCGGTGGTGCTCCTCCCCAAGCTCACCGAGCTTCTCGGCCTGGGGGGCGGCAGCCCCCGGCTGGCATTGGTGATCGACGTGCGCGAGGGCAGCTTCCTCGCCGACGCCCCCCGCATGCTCGAGGAGGCCCGGCGCGCCGGCCACAAGGTGGAGGTGCTCTTTCTGGACTCCAGCGACGACTCCTTGCTCCGCCGCTTCTCCGAGACGCGAAGGCGCCACCCCCTGGCGCCCAAGGGCTCGGTCGCCGAGGGCATCTCCAAGGAGCGCGCCGCCCTGAAGGACTTGCGCGAGCTGGCCGACGAGGTGATCGACTCCTCCGTCCTCAACGTGCACGACCTCAAGCGCCTGGTGCAGGCCCGCTTCTCCTCCGAGCCGGCCACCGCTCCCTCCATCTCGGTGATGTCCTTCGGCTACCGCTACGGGGTCCCGCCCCAGGCGGACCTGGTGCTCGACGTGCGCTTCCTGCCCAACCCCTACTTCGTCCCGGAGCTCAAGGGACTCAACGGACGCGACCCGATGGTGGCGAGCTTCGTGCTCGGGCGGGCCGACACCGAGGAGTTCCTCTGTCGGGTGGTGCAGCTTTGCGAATTCCTCTTCCCCCGCTACCAGAAGGAGGGGAAGGCCTACCTCACCGTCGCTCTCGGCTGCACCGGCGGCAAGCACCGCTCGGTGGCCATCGCCGGCGAGCTGCACCGCCGCCTGGCCAAGCTCGTCCCGATGGTGCAGCTATGGAATCGAGATGTTGAGAAGGAATAGCAGGTTCCGCCGTGGGTGAAGCGAGCTGCCGAGCGTCTGGGCGTGTCACCGCGCGGTTGCGCTCGGCGCCCATGAGCGGTACTTGAGGCGTGCAGGCCTGGGGGGCAGGGAGCGAAGTCATGGTCGGGCTGTTGGTCGCTGCCCATGGACGTCTCGCGGAGGAGCTGGTCGCCACCGCGGAGCTGATCGTCGGCAAGCTTCCCGGAGTGGCCACTTGCTCCGTCGCCCCCGGGGTGTCCGCGGAGGGCATCCGCGAGGAGGTCCGCTCCGCCCTGCGCGCGGTGGACACGGGAGAGGGAGTGTTGGTTTTGGCGGACCTCTTCGGCGGCACCCCCTGCACCCAGGCTTTGGCGCTCTCCGGCCAGCACCAGGTAGAGGTGGTGACCGGAGTGAACCTCCCCATGCTGCTCAAGGCCAACGCCTTGAGGCTGGAGCCGCTCTCGCTCCCGGCGCTGGCGGAGGCGCTGGTCCAGTACGGCCAGCGCAACATCGTCTGCGCCTCGGCGATGCTCAGGGACGCCACCTTGGGCCATCGCCCGCACTGACTTCCTTCCGCCAGGCAAGTGCTCCTCCGAGGCCCTCGTGATCGTCCTCGTCCGAGTCGACAACCGCCTCATCCACGGCCAAGTGGTGGAGACCTGGCTCCCCCACCTCAAGGCCGCCCGGGTAGTGGTGGCTGACGATCAGGCCGCGGCGGATCCGCTCATCCGCGCCGCGATGGGGCTCGCGGTCCTCAAGTCCACCGAGGTGCTGATCCGCCCCCTCTTGGAGGTGGACTACCCGGCCCTGGGGGAGGATCCGGTCCGCACCCTGGTGTTGATCCGCGAGGTGGCGGGGGTGGTGGCGGCCAGGGAGAAGGGGCTTCCCCTCCAAAGGCTCAACGTGGGCAACGTCCACTTCTCGGTGGGACGCGCCAAGGTGAGCCCCTCGGTGTTTCTCTCGCCAGGCGAGGTGGATCAGCTGAAAATGCTGGCCCAGTCGGGCGCCGAGGTCGAGGTGCGGGCGGTTCCGGCCGACCGCGCCATCGGCCTCACCGAGGTACAGGCCCGGCTCGGAAAGGGGGCATAGTCTTAGCCTTCCATGGTGGTGTGGACCCACGTGCTCCTGGCCGGCGTGTGGGGGGGCCTGCTCGCGCTCGAGCGGCGGGCCTTCCTCCAGGCCATGTTCTCGCGCCCGCTGGTGGCCGCCACCGGAATGGGGCTGCTCCTGGAGGACCTGCCCTCCGGGCTTTTCATCGGGATGCTGCTCGAGCTGTTCTACCTGGGTGCCGCCACCTTGGGCGCGGCGCTGCCGGAGAACGACACCTTGGCCGCCACCTCGGCCGCCGCAGCGGGCTCCGCGATGGCCAACGCCTCCGGCGGCGGAGGCACCCCGGCGATGTGGTCTTTGGCCATCCTCCTCTTCATCGGCACCGGCCGGGTGGGGCGGCTCATCGACCGCTCGTTGGAGCAGTACTCGGCTCGCCTGGCCAGCAAGGCGATGGCCTCCGCCGAGGCCGGGCAGCTCACCCGGGCGGTGCGGCAGAATCTGTGGGGAATGTGGCCCCACTTCCTGTCCTTCGGCGCCATCAGCGCCGCCAGCGCGGCGCTGGGATACTTGCTCTGGCCGTCTTTGCAGCGGCTCCCCTTGCCTGCGGTGAGGGGACTGGCCTGGGCCTACCCGGCGATGGCCTCGGTGGCGGCGGCGATCGCGGTGCGGGGCTCCCACTCCCGCAAGGCGGCGCTCTACGCAGGAGCGGCGGCGGCGGCTGTCACCCTCTGGGTGGCGGCCTCCTCTCTCTTCGGGGGCCCCTTGTGACCGCCGCGGCCGACTCCGTCCCCGCCCGCCCCAGCGCCGCCGAGCCGTCCGAGCGTCGCCTGTCCTTTTGGGTGCTGCTCAGGGTCTTCGGGCGCTCCCTCTTCCTCCAAGCCTCGTGGAACCCTCAAGGGATGCAGAACCTCGGGCTGGCCTACGCCATCTTCCCCGCCTTGAAGGCGCTCTACCCGGAGCCGGCCGCCCAGAGCGCAGCGCTCAGGCGCCACCTCATCTTCTTCAACACTCATCCCTACGTGGCGGCGGCAATCCTGGGCGGGGTGCTCTTCCACGAGGAGCAGATCGCCCGCGGGGCCGAGGGCCCCGAGCGCGTCACCGCCTTCAAGGCCGCTCTGATGGGCCCCCTGGCGGCGCTGGGGGACGGGTTCTTCTGGCTCTCGCTCAAGCCGGCGGTGGGCGCGGTGTGCGCGGCGCTGGTGCCGCTGCTCGCCGAGTGGGCGGCGCTGCTCTTCCTGCTCCTCTACAACGCGGTCCACTTCACCTTGCGGGCGCGGCTCTACTGGCTCGGGCTCAAGCTGGGGGACAAACTGGTCGAGGCGGTGGCCAAGGCCAACCTGCCCTCCCAAGGGGCGCGGCTGCGCGGGGTGGCGGCGGCCAGCGCCGGAGGACTGGCCGCCTGGCTCGCCATCCTCTTTGGCGCCGGGCAGGGCGGCGCCTGGGCCCCTCTGCTCGCGGGAGGGTGCCTGGCGCTGGGGGGGCTGGCCTACTGGCTGGTCGGCCGAAGGGTGAGCCACTACGCGGCGCTGTACATAGCGGCGCTGCTCGCCGCAGTAGCGGGAGCGGTTCTCTGATGGGGAGGATGCGCCAGGTGGCGGAAGGCGAGTACGAGATCGTCAACGCGCTGGGCCTGCACGCCCGGGCGGCGGCGCAGTTGGTGAAGGCGGCCAACCGCTACAAGAGCGAGGTGTGGCTGGAGTGCGAGGGTCAGACGGTGAACGGGAAATCCATCATGGGCGTGCTGATGCTGGCGGCAGCCCAGGGGATGAAGGTGAAAATCCGCTGCGAGGGCGAAGACGCCGTATCCTGCCTCGAGGAGATCGCCGCCCTCATCGCCGACCGATTCGGGGAGGGGCAGTGACGGCTTGAGCATCCACGCGACACCGACGCTCTCCCTCCAAGGGATCGGCGCCAGCCCCGGCGTGGCTGTGGGGCACGCCTTCGTCCTGGACCGGCGGAGGATTCGCACGCCCAAGCTTCGGATCGACGAGGCGGCGGTGGCCGAGGAGCTGTCGCGGTTCCGGGTGGCGACCGGGCTTTCCGACCGCCAGCTCGGGGAGCTGAAAGAGCGCCTCACCGGGGAGGCGCAGGACCACGCGATCATCCTCGAGGCCCACCGGATGATGCTCCACGACCCGATGTTCGTGGAGGAGGTGGAGAAGCTCATCACCCGGGACTTCATCAACGCCGAGTGGGCGGTGCGGAGGGTGGCCCGCCGCATCCGGCACATGTTCGACAACATCCAGGACGAGTACTTCCGCGAGCGGAGGGCGGACGTGGAGTTCATCGCCGACCGCATCGTGCGGAACCTGATGGGCCAGGAAGTGGACGAGGAGATCGTAGTTCCTCCCGACGCGGTGGTGGTGGCGCACGACCTCTCGCCGGCGGACGCGGCGATGATGGTGAAGAGCGGGCGGGTGGCCGGCTTCGTCACCGACCTGGGCGGGCAGACCAGCCACACCGCGATCATCGCCCGAGCGCGGGAGATTCCCGCAGTGGTGGGCGCCGGCCGGGCCTCCGAGCAGGTGAGCCCGGGAGACCTCCTCGCGCTGGACGGCACAAGGGGGCTCCTGCTGATCAACCCCACCGAGGAGCAGCTCGCGCTCTTCCGCGAGACGATGCGCCGCCACCTGGCCTCGGAGCAGGTGGCGCTCAAGACCCGGGAGCTGCCCGCGGTCACAACCGACGGCTGGCGGGTGACGCTGAACGGGAACATCGAGTTCCCCGAGGAGATCCCCTCGCTGCTCGCCCACGGCGCCGAGGGGATTGGCCTGTACCGCACCGAGTTCCTCTTCTTGGACCGGCACGAGCCTCCCACCGAGGAGGAGCACTACCGGGCCTACCGCATGGTGCTGGAAGCGATGGGCGGGCGGCCGGTGACCATCCGCACCTTGGACCTGGGGGCGGACAAGGTGCCGGGCCGGCGGCACGAGCGCGAGCCGAACCCGGCGATGGGCTTGAGGGCGATCCGCTACTGCCTCAAGCACCGGGAGCTGTTCCGGGTGCAGCTCAGGGCGCTGCTTCGGGCCTCGGTGCACGGCAACCTCAAGGTGATGTTCCCGCTGATCAGCGGCATCTCCGAGCTGCGCGAGGGGCGGAGCGAGCTGGAGTTCTGCCGGAGCGAATTGGGCCGGGCAGGGTTGCCGGTGGGCAAGCGCATTGCGGTGGGGATCATGGTGGAGACGCCCTCGGCGGCGCTGATCGCCGACCGGCTGGCCCAGGAGGCGGACTTCTTCTCCATCGGCACCAACGACCTCATCCAGTACTCGATGGCGATCGACCGGCAGAACCGGGACGTGGCCTACCTCTACAAGCCGCTCCACCTCTCGGTGCTGCGGACGCTCAAGAGCATCGTCGGTGCCGCCAAGGAGACGGGAATCCCGGTGGCGATGTGCGGGGAGATGGCGGGAGACCCGCTCTTCACGCTGGTGTTGATCGCGATCGGGTTGGACGAGCTGTCGATGACCGCCGGTCAGATTCCGGTGGTGAAGCAGATCGTCCGGCGCACCAGCCGCTCGGAGGCGATCGAGCTGGTCGAAGCGGCGATGCGGCTCTCCACCGCGGAGGAGATCGACCGCTTCATCCGCGCGGAGATGGAGCGGCGCTTCGCCGACGTCAGCTAGGGGCGCCGAGCCGTACCCGTCGGTACGGCGCAGGGAGCCCAACGACGCAGACGCGGATGGATCGGCCGCGAGAATGATCGGGTAATCCGGTTTCAGGCCCCTAGCTGAGGTATCCCTGTTTCCCCTCTCGCGGAGAAGCCAGGGCGATCGGCAGCGGCAGCTCCGGCTCCGTCCGGGTGAGGGCGGTCCTGCCCCTCGCCGCCTCCTTGCCGTCCTTGAGCGCCCGCTCGGCGGAGCGAATCAGCTCCGGGGCGGTGAAGTTGTCTCCGATGTTGGCGCAGGCGATGCCGGCGGAGAAGGTGACCCGGACCTGCTTCTCCCCCGACTCCACCGGCGCCTGGGAGAGGCGCCCCCGCACCCGCTCCACCAGGCTCAGGGCCTGCTCCCCCTCGCACTGGTCCAAAACCAGGAGGAACTCGTCGCCTCCGGTGCGCCCGAAGAAGTCGTGGCCGCGGATCTCTCCCCTCACCGCCTCGGCCAGCGCGGAGAGCACCTCGTCCCCCGCCGCCCGGCCGAAGTCGGCGTTGATGTCTCGGAAGCGGTCGATGTCCAGCATCACCAGAGAGAAGGGCGCGAGATCCCGCTCCCTCAGGGCGCACAGCTCCTTGAGCCGGGTGGAGAGGTCCTCCGGCCTCAAGGCGCCGGTGAGCCAGTCGTGCGGGGAAGCCGCCGCCGCCCGCTTGCGCCAGGACTCCACCACCTCGGCGGTGGCCACCCCGATGGCGCCGGAGAAGGTGAGCAGCGCGGCCAGCGAACGGTCCTCGGCCGCCATCCGGCCCCCGGAGCCGATCAGCAGCGCGAGAAGCTGCAAGAGCATTCCGCCGGCCAGGGGGAGCAGCGCCCGCCGAAGGCCCCCCGGCATCAAGAGCGGCCAGGCCATCAGCACCGGCCACAGTCCCAGGGCGTAGGGCGCGCCGAAGCCGCCCACGGTGGTGCCTAGCCCGCCCGCCACCGCGAGCACCAGGGCCAGCCCGGTCGCGAGGGCCATCGGGCGCTCGATGTCCACGCCCCGCCGGTTGGCGTGGGCATAGGCGGCGAGCGAGGCGAGCACTCCGATCGCCGGGCCAAGCAGCACCCGGAAGTCAGTGCCCCGCGGCCTGAGGAAGAATGCTTCGAGGACCAGGACGACGATGGAACAGGCCAGCCCGACGGCGCTCAGACGCAACAGGCCCGCCACCGCGAGCTTGTGCTTCTCCCAATCGGAATAGACGCTGGCGCAGTCGCGAGGGAAGCCCGATGGAGAGGCGGTCACCGCGCTCCTCCTGAGGTCAATCCCCTTTTCGACTTCGGCGCTCTCCTAGCACATCCGGGCGCCAAACCAAAACCGGGCCGCCTGCGCCTCACCCCCGCCGCGAAGAGGAGCGCCAGCGGCAACAGCGGAGCGGAGGAGCAGCCGCAACCTCCGAGCACCGAGGAGTCTTTGGCCGAAGAGGGCCGCTCCTTCGGCTGGGTGCCCGCGTCCGAGCCGGCAGGCGGCAGGCCGGAATCGGGCGCACCGACGTCCCCGGGGTTGCCGGCGTCAACGGCTGGCTGCCCCGAGTCGGCGGGTCCGGCGTCGGCGGCGCCCGCGTCGGCCGGCGGGGGCGGTCCGGCGTCGACCCCAGCGTCCGGCGAAGGGGGCGAGGCGGGCGTGTAGGGCGCACTCGCCAGGGCGAGGAAGACCCCGGCATTGTTCGGCAGCCACGGCTCGTTGCTGACGTGGCTGGTGACGTCGATGTCCCGCCAGGGACCGATCACCGTCTCGGTGTTGGCCTTGGTGTCCACCCACGGCGCGTCGGCGGAGAGCGCATTCTTGTCCCGGGCGTAGCCGTTGGGCACCGTCCCCGGCACCGCGCCGTCGAGGTGGCCGGGAATCCAGGCGTAGCGGTGGTGGTAGCCCTTCATGTGGTCCTTGCCGATGCCGTGCACCATGCACCAGCGCTGCGGGTTGGCGCCGAGGATCCAATCGAGCTGATCCGCGGCGAGCTGGAGGTAGCGCGCATCGCCGGTGAGGGCGGCTCCGAGGTGAGCGGCGTAGGCGGTATAGCCGTAACCGGCGTTCTGCCCCAGCCTGAGCCAGCCGTCCGGGGCAATCGCCTCTCCCACGAAGTACACCCGCTGGCCGTAGTAGCTGCGCTTGACCAGCCCCACCGGGTTGGACCAGAGATTGGTCACGGCGTGGTCCAGCGCCGCGACGATCGCCTGCCGAGCCTTGGCCGCTGAGCTGCCCTGAGGGAAGCGCTCCAGGTACACCGCCAGCGCGGCCGGGCCCCTGCCTGCCCCGACGAAATCTGCGTCTTGCAGCGACGGGTCGTTGATCAGCGCCGCCGCCAGCGCGCTCGCCGCCGAGTCGGCCGCGGTGCGGTACTTCACGTCAGAGGTGGCGAGGTACAGCTCGATGGCGGCGAGGAGGTTGCCTTCGGCCGCGCCGTAGGGAAGCGAGCCCCCCGTCTGGGTGAGGTAGTAGGACCAGATGGACTCCGCCTGGGGCAGCCAGGACGGATCGGGGGCCGGCAGGCCCCCGCGCGTCTTGAGGATGCGGTGGAGCCTGGCCAGGTTGGCGGCCACCAGGGTGGCCTGGGAGTTGGGCGGAGGTGGGCCGCTCGAGGAGTCGTGGTCCGCCACCAGCCGATCGTCGCTGGTGTTGGTCACCCGATCGGTGTCCGCCTCGGGGGTGACCCAGCTCGAGCCGCTGCGCACCTTGACGATGCGCACCCAGACGTGGCCGTTGGCCTCGGTCATCTTCGACTCGAACTTCGCGCCCCACACCGCCTCCTCGAGGATGTCCGGCACTCCGTTCTTGGTGAGGACGTCCATCGACTCGAAGAGCGCTCGCCTCCGCTCGTAGGCTTCCAAAAGCGAGTGGGTGGCCCAGGGGTGGAAGAAGCCGGGGTATTTCTGGTACTCGCCCGCATCGTGCCAGCCGCCGCTGAAGTCCTGGCGCTGGCCGGAGGGGGTCTTGCCGTCGTCGGTGTGGCAGGCCGCATGCCAGAGAGGCACCGCGCCGCCGCAGCGCTGCACGAAGAAGAACTCCACCATCGCTCTCGCCGCCGCGCGCATCGGGGCGTCGTCCCCGACCTCGAAAGAGTAGGAGGTCGCCGTGTCGGTGCTCAGCTTCGCCCGGATGCGGTAGGTGCCCGGCGTCTTGAAGGAGCCGGCCTCGCCCAGCCAGAAGTGCCGGCCCCACTCGAAGCCCTGGTAGCTCGCGGTGCCCAAGTGGCGCACCACCCCCGCGGAGTCCAACAGCTCGAAGCTCGCCGGCACCTTCCCGTAGTCCAAAGGCGCCACCACCCGGAAGCGCTTCGGCCCGGCGGAGTCGAAGCCCACCTGGTTGGCCCACACCTCGAGCGCGCCCGCGCGCGCTCCCAGGGCGAGCAGAGAGAGAAACAACGTCCTTGTCAGTTTCACGGCGACTCCACGCAAAGGCTGGCCAGAATCAGTCCAACCGTCGCGCGGCCCGCTCCCGAGGGAGCCCCCTTTTCGGCTCGCGTCTCGGCACGAGCAAGGTACGGAGATGCCGCCCGCGCGTCAATGGCGCGCGGTGGGAAACGCCCTCTCACCTTCTCTGAAAACGAAAAGGCCTCTCTATTTGCAGAAGGAGAGGAAGAGGTTTTGGTTCAGGCCCTCGCTGCCGGGGCGGCGGCCACAGCCAGCGGCGACGAGCAGGACGGCAAGAACGGCAGTGCGCACTGGCTCCCCGGAGGAGGGGCTCCAGTGTGGCACCAGCGCAGACGCGGCGGAAAACCCTCAGGGCGGCTCCGCCCCGCTTCCTCCGGCCAGGTGGACCGGGCCGCCTTTCAGTGTCTTTGGCGACGCGGCGCCGCTGCGCTCGGCGTCACTTGGACCGCGGCCGCCTCCCGACAGGCGGCGGAGGAGGACCTCCCGGCGGATGCTCCGGTCCCGGCGTCGGCGCGGTGGGCGGAAGCGGCCGCGCCGCGTGCCCTGGAACCGCCTCCACCGCGGAGGGCGCCCGGTACTCCCGCACCACCGAGGCCAGCCGCTCCAGGCTGCTCCGCACCCGGCCGTTGGCGGATTCCGGCGGGAAGCGGCCCGACTTGTCCGCCTCCCCTGCCGAGAGCCCGCTGGTCAGCTCCAGCGCCTGGTCCACCGTTCGAACCGCGAACACCTGGAACCGGCCCTGCCTCACGGCCTCCACCACCTCGTCCCGCAGGTGGATGTGGTCCAGGTTGGCCCAGGGAACGATGACGCCCTGCCGGCCGGTCAGGCCCACCGCCTGGCAAACCTCGAAGTAGGCCTCGATCTTGTCCGTCGCCCCTCCCACCGGCTGCACCTCTCCCGCCTGGCTCACGCTTCCGGTCACCGCCAGCTCCTGCCGCAAGGGGAAGCCGCCGATCGCCGACAAAAGGGCGAGCGCCTCCCCCAAGGAGGCGCTGTCTCCTTCAATCTCCGAGTAGGACTGCTCGAAGGTGAGCTGGGCCGAGAGCGAGAGCGGCAGCTCTGCGGCGTACCTCGAGGCCAGATAGCCGCCGAGGATCATCACCGCCTTGGTGTGAATGCGGCCGCCCAGCTCGGCTCGCCGCTCGATGTCCACCAACTCGCCGTGGCCGGGCCGAACGACCGCGGTGATGCGCACCGGCCGGCCGATCACCGCCTCTCCCACCGCCGAGAGGGCCAGCCCGTTGAGCTGGCCCACCTTCTCGCCCGCGGTGCGGACGATCAGCACTTCCCGCTTGATGAGCTCCCGCAGGTGCTCCAGCGGCAGGCTGCTTCGAAAGCGGCGCGCCTCATCGGCGGCCTCGAGGTGGCGGCGAGAGATGGCCGAGGCGCCTTCCCCCTGCGCGAGGTGGTTGGCCTCGTGGAGCAGCTGCGCCAGCGCGCCGAAGCGCAAGGAGAGCTTCCGCTTGTCCTCGGCGATGCGCATGGCGTGCTCGGCGGTGCGGGCGACGCCGCTGCGGTCCAAGGGCAGCAGCCCCTCCTCGCGGGCGAGGGCCCCCAGGTCACGGGCGAAGGCCTGGAGATTCTCCGCCGTGGCATCGACCTGGTCGTCGAAGTCCGCCCGCACCTGGAATAGCTTGCGGAAGGAAGGGTCCAGCATCCACAGCAGGTGGTAGAGCAGCGGCGGCCCGACCAGCACCACCCGCACGTCGAGCGGGATCGGCTGCGGCTTGATCAGCTGGGCCACCGCCAGCCCCAGGGTGCTGGCGAGGTCCTCGATGGTGACCTGCTGGGAGTGCAGGCTCTTCTTCAGCGCCTGGTACGAGCCGAGCTGGCGGAGCAGGTCCTCCGCGAAGAGCACCAGATAGCCGCCATTCGCCCGGTGCAGGGAGCCCGCGCGCAAGAGCGTGAAGTCGGTCACCAGGTTTCCGAACTCCACCCTCCGGTCGATGGTGCCGCAGAGGTTGCTGAAGGTGGGGTCGGTCTCGAACACCACCGGCGCGCCCTCGGCGTCGCCTCGGTCCACCAGCACGTTGACGCCGTAGTGGCGGAAGCCCCGCGACCTGCCCTCGAGCGCGGCCAAGAGAGCGCCCCGGTGCTCCTCTTCTGCGGAGCGAAGCTCATCCAACCGCTTGGGCACGTCCTTGCTCACCTGCTCCAGGTACTCGAGGACCGGCGCAACCTCCCGGTAGCGCTCGCGCAGCTCCTCCAGGGCGCTCTCGGCGATGCGCAGCGCGGTGTCCCGCTCGAGTTGCTGCTCGCGCTGCCGGTAGTCCTTCTCCACGCTCCTCACCTGCCGAAGGCGCGACTCCAGCTCGCGGTGCAGCCGCAACCCCGCCTCCTCGATGCGCTGCCGCGCCTCTGCCGGGAGGGCCTCGAACTCGCTGGTGGTGAACGGCCGGCCGCCGGAGTTGCTGGGGCTCACCGCCAATCCGGCGGGGCCCAGCTCGGCCACGAAGCCCTGCTGCCGGGCAAGCTGCTGGAGCTCGGCGGTGACGGCCGCCCGCCGCCGCTCCAGCTCGTCGTGGATCCGCCGGTGCTTGCGCCGGTACTCCTCGCTCTCGAAGGCCCGCGGGATGTCCCTCCGGACCTCGGCCACGAAGTGCTCCATGTCCTGGGCGAAGCGGCGGCCCCAGCCGGGGGGAAGGGCGATCGCCCTCGGCCGGTCCGGCGACTCGAAGTTGAAGACGTAGCACCAGTCGCTCGGAGTGGCCCGGCGCCGGGCCTCCTCCTTCAGCACCTCGAGCACCGCGCGGCTCTTGTGCACGCCCGACGGTCCCGAGGCGAACACGTTCAGCCCCTTGTGGTGGGACGCGGCCGCCAGGCCGAGGGCTTGCCTGAGCCGCGTCTGGTAGGTCAGCCCGACGAGCGCCGGCTGGCCGTCGACCAGCTCGCGCGTCGTCGAGAAGCGAAAGGCCGACTCGTCCACCCGCCCCCTTAGCCTCCGGGGGTCCACCGAGAGGGTGATGTCCGCTTTGGAGCCCATCTGCGCCCTAGTTGGGGAGTGCAAAGGGCAGCGGCAACCGAGCGCGGTGCGGGCGGGGCGCCGATTCGTCCGCGCCTTGCCTTGGGAGCGTGCGGACGGCCGGGAAGGCGATCAAGGCATGGATAGCTCGGAGCAGAAACGCTCAGAGGTCGCTGCGCGCGGCCGCCGCGCTCAGCTCGGGCAGCGAGAAGGGGTGCAGGCGAAAGTAGCGATATCGGCCCGCGAGCGATTCGCCGCCCTTGCGGTAGTAATCGAGCCGCGCCGAGCCAGTCACGACAATCTGGCGGAGCGACTTCTCGGTGTCCCAGATGCCCTTGAGCAGGTTTCGCCAGCGAGCATATTTGTGGACCTCGTCGAAGATGAGCAGCCGCTCGCCTGGGGGCAGCTCGGCACGCCGAATGGCCGGGCGCTGGCGAGGGTCGTCCCAGCGTCGTCTTTCCCACCTGGCGTGGCCCACCCACGAACGCCATCTTCCGCATGGCCAGCGCCTTCTCGACCGCGGGGCGCAGGTAGCGAGCGATGCGCATGAAATAGCATATGGTCAATTTTACTCATGAGTAAAATGGACTCGGGGCCATTCCGCCGCCGGGGCCCTCGGCGTAGATGGGGCCCGGCGGGGGCGGCAATCGCCTCGTCACCTCTGCTGCGGCTCGACATCGACGGACTCGGTCACCTATAGCCGGGGAACCCGACAAGGGTCACGAGGTAGCTGCCGAAGAGCCGTTCGAGGACTCCGATGGAGTCCGCCGGTCGATGAAGCGAGCGACCTGGTGGCAGGACGCGGATCCGCTGGTTCTGCGCGATCGGACCCAGGTGGTCGGCCACTACTGGAACGTGCCGCCCCTCGACGGGCAGTTCTGTCCCCCGCACCCCAGCGGCCATCCGGCGCTGCGCCAGTGGCAACGGGCGCTGAGCCAGCGCGTGCTCCATAGCGGCAGCGCACCATTCACCGGAGAGGTCGCCTGCGTCGACTTCAACGGGGTGACGCTGGCTGCCGACGACCGCGCCTGCATCGGGGCGCTCCGGTGGCCGGAGCGGCAAATCGCATGGGCGATCGGTCCGCGGACGAGAGGCCCCGGATAGACCCCACCTGTGCCCGGGAAGAAGGTGCCCGCTCGCTCCGCCGTCGCTGAGAGCCTGTTCGGCGAGTGCCTCGCGCCTGGCTACTGGTTCACCACCGAGTAGTGCAGGCCGTGGCCCAGGTACTCGAGGCCGATCAGCCCTCCGGGGTGCTTGCCCTGGGCGATGACGTGGAAGAGCGAGGGCGGCGTGAAGAGGCCCTTGCCGTCGCCGCGCGGCCCGGTCACCTGCCGCGCCTGCTCCAGGAGCGGGGCGATCGCGGCGCGGAACTCGGAGTAGCTGCCGTGCTGCCGGCCCACTGTCTGGACCATCTGGCCGAAGAGGCCTTCCACCGCCGCCCGGCGGGGATCGCTCGCCGGCAAGCTGTCCATCCCCATCGCCTCGAGCAGGCCGGGCTTCATCTTCTCGAGCAGCGCCGCCTGAGCCGGGGCCAGCGCCTCGCCCAACTGCTCGCGGGGGATGTGAGTGCGCATGAACTCCTCGACGATGTCGCTCATCGTCATCGGCTGGAAGGCCAGCTTGTCCTTTAGCCCCTCGCGCGCCATCGGCGGGGCGTACTCGGTCATCGGCCGGAGGCTGTCGGGGGCGAGCTTGAGGGAGATCTTCCCGACGTTGGGATTGGAGTTGGCGCGGGTGAAGGCGCCGGCGTCGCCGGAGTTGTGCTTGGCGATTTGGGCCTCGAACTTCGACCAGACCTCCCCGCCGACGATCGGTGCCCAGGTGGCCTTGTTGAGCGGGAAGAGCACCCCGGCGGTGGTGGAGAGGTGGGCCAGCTCGGCGCAGTAGACCTTGTTCTCCGGCTTGTCGAAGAAGGCCTTGGCCTGGGCGTCGCCGGTGGCGGCGCGGATCATGTTCTCCACCAGGGTCTTCACCTCGCCGGGCGAGCGCGCCCCGAGCGGATCTCCTCCGTTGTAATCGCCGGGGAAGACGGTCACCGTGTTGAAGCCGACCAGCATGGTGCGGATGTTGTCGTGGAAGGCCTTCACCTGGTCGGCGCTCAGGTAGTCGGGGAACTTCGGCCGCACGAAGATCATCGGGTAGCTGGGCGTCCCGAACTGGCCGTTCTCGTAGGACTGCGGGTTGTTGACCGTGACTGCCCCCCGCACGGTGCTGCCGTCACGGGCCTTCTCCTCGGTTCCGACCACGATCTCGATGTGCGTGTCCTGCAACTTCAGCGCTTCCTTGTCGTTGGCGCCAGCTCCGGAGAGGGTCCGGTGCTCCGGCCGGTGGTGCTTGATGGCGAAGCCGATCTCTCCCGGCTGGAAGAGCTTGGCGATCTCCGCGTCGCCCCGGGGGACTGCCTTCCCGGCGGCGTCCACTCCGCCGTTCTCGTTGGAGTAGGGGACGACGTTGACCGGCTTGCCCGGAAACAGGTGGGTCGGCGCGGGGAGCTTGCGCTCGCCTAGGTCCACGATGGCGGTGAAGGCGTCTTCGATGGTCCGCATCGGCGGCTGGCCGGGAAAGAGGGCGTTGAGCTTCGCCATGTCCGCCTTGTAACCGGAGGGCGAAACGGGCCTCAGGTCAATCCTCCCCGCGGCGCTCACCGGGCCGCTCTCGCCCAAGAGGGCGGAAAGCCGCGACGCCACCTTGAGCTGTGGGTTGGAGGCCTTCGCTTCGTCGAAGAGGCTCTTGAGCTTGGCCTTGTCCTCCAGGGTGAGGGCCAGGGACCAGAGGGTGCGGACCTCGGCGTCCGAGACGTTGTTGTTCCGGATCGCGCTCCGAAAGGTGGTCTCGAGCTGCTGCAGGCGGCGAGCGGGATCCGGGTCTGGACTAATCCTGGGCGGCATGGCCCCTCCTTGTTCGCGCGCATCCTCGGCGAAGGGGCAAGCTCGGGTCAACCCGCGTGCGTCGGTGAGCCTCGACCCAACGCCGCGGCCCCGATTCGAGACACAGTCGGTCCCAAGGGGCAGCTTGCTGGACTGTTGGCCTGGCGCCAAACTCGACGCATGGCGCTCAAGGACCCGCAGATTCTCGGCCTGACCCTGACCCCGGCTCAGCGCTCAGCGCTCGCGGAGTATGTCGGCCGCCTCAAGCAGCATTTTGGCCCCCGCCTGGAGCGCGCAGTCCTTTTCGGCTCCCGGGCCAGAGGCGACGCGGGCGAGGAGTCGGACATTGACGTGTTGGTTCTGCTTCGCTCCGATGAGCAGGCGGTCGGCGCGGATCGCAACGCCGTCTGGGAGTTGCTCTCGGCCCTGTGGCGCGAGCGGGGCTTCGAACCGATTGCCCCCGTGGTGATGACCACTGCGCAGTACAAGGAGCTGATCCGGCGAGAGCGACGGTTCCCCAAAGACCTAGACGCCGAGGGAATCGTACTGTGACCGAAGCCAACCGACGGCTGAACATCGAGTCCGAGCTCGATCGCTCCCGGCGATCGAGGGCAGCGGCGGAGAGGGACGTGGTCGCGGGCGACTACGACAGCGCCGCCGCGCGTCTGTACTTCTCGGCCATGCACGCCGCCCGCAGCCTGCTCTTCAGCGAAGGGCTCGAGCCGAAGACGCATCGCGGGGTGAAGCACCTTCTCAACATCCACTTCGTGCACCCGGGCTTGTTGCCGGACTGGACGCTGGCCGCCTACGCGTTGCTGGAAGGCGAGCGCGACATCGCCGACTACTCCATCGAGGCGCACGTCACCGAGGAGCGCGCCCGGCGCTTGGCCTCGGAAGCCGATCGGCTGATCAGCTCCATCGAGGGCTACCTTCGCGCCAAGGGCTTCGTCTGACTCAACGCGTAGTCGGCCGGCCGGCCGTCTGCTCCCCACGCCACCAGCACTCCATCAGCCGCGGTGAAGCGAGCCCCCGGGGGCGGCTGCCCGCCGAAAATCGAGCGCCCCTCCGAGGCAAGGGTGAGAAACCGGCGGCGCAACTCCGTCTGGCGCGAGCTTGGCGGGCCTCTCGCGCGGCAGGGAGCCGGCTCTACGCGCTTCCACGCGCGTACCATCGCGTTTGCCGAGTAGAGCGGCAGGGACGGCGTCCGTGGGTCCACCAGCAGCGGCGAGGGGATTCTCCGCAACAACTCCCGTGCGCCGAGACTTGCGCCCTCGGGGGTATCGAGCAAGCGGTGGAGCCTGCGCGCCTCGGCGTTTTTTCGCGCCTGCAGCACTCGGCGTAGCTCCGCCAGCACGACTTCCTCGCCCAGATGCTCCGTGGCCGACTCGAGGAAGGTCCGGTCCAGCGCCGCCCATAGCCTGCCGCCGGCGAGGGCTCGGCGCACCGCCCGGCGTCCGCCGAGCACCGAGGCCCACTGCTCGAAGAGCCTCCGGCAGAGGAAGGCCCACTCCGCCCGCAGCTCACGCCCCCAGGCCTCGTCGTAGTGCCGGAACGCCTCGTCCAGCTTCAAGTCGTCGGACGGCCCCGGATGCCGGGCGTACGGCCGGAGCGTCCTTCCTCTGCGGAAGCGCAGGTCCAGGTCTGTCTTGAAGGAGTCCAAGTCCCTGAGCACCAGCTTGCCCGAGAGCGCGCCACTCCCCGTCTGCTCGAAGAGCACGTTTTGCTGGTGGAGGTCGCCCAGGAGGCCTTCCTGGAACATGAGGTACGCGCAGGCGCGCGCGAGCGGCCCGAGCACCCTTGCCTCGAGCCACCGGACGAGCCCCTCCGCGCCGGCCCGGCGCCCGGCAAGCGCGATGGCCAGGGGAGCTCGCCCGCGCTCGGGCGCCGCGAAGAGCGAGAAACCCGGCACGAGCCGGTCCATCCTAGGAGCAAGCTCGCGGACGATGGTGCCGAAGGCCTTATCCTCGGTGCGCAGCGCCAGCGGCTCGCGCAAGACCTCGAAGCCATGGCGGCGGCGAGTCCGGCCTGGGATGGCGTCGAACGCCTCGCTCACCGCGGTGGCGCGCGCGAGCTTGCTCGCCTTCACCACCCGGTTGATTCCGTGGATCTCCGCGTCCACCGAAAGCTTGAGCCCGAAGCGGACGGAAGGATCGGCCGCGTCCCAGACGGCGACGGTGCGCAGCGAGGCGGTGGGCGTGGCCCAGAAGGTGCCGCGCTCCAGCCCGTGCTCGGCCACGTCGAGGAGGTGGTGCTGCCTCATCAGCGGATGCAGAAAGAAGCGCACGTGCTCGCGTCCGCCGCGGCGGAAGAAGAGTCCCCGGCGAATCGCGCGCGGGAGGCGACCGGCGGTGAGCTCGAGCTGGCGTCGCGGGATTGCCAGGTACTCGAGCCGCCACACCGGGCGGCTCGCAGGGTGGAACCTCTCGGGAAGCCCGGAGAAGTCCACCGGCGCGAACAGCAGCGGATCGCGCTCCATCCGGTTGGTGGACTGCTCGCGCTCAATCCACCGCGAAAGCCCCCCTGGCAGCCGCGGCCTCTTCAAGCGGCGGAACCGCTCTTCTTCAATCCATTCCGCAAAGCCCGCCGGAGTCAGCGCCGCTCCCGGGACTTCCCGGCCAGAGGCGGCCCGCATCCGGGCCTTCAACTCCTCGAAGAAGAGGCGGCGGAAGGCGCCTCGCCCGAGCGGGGGGCGGGCGGAGCGCTCGAGGCGATAGATGGGCCCTCCGAGGAAGTACCCATGGAGGCTCGCCTCGAGCCCTCGCGTCAGCTCGAGCTCCTCGTAATCGTCGGCGAGGTTTCGGACGAACGGGAGCGAACGGACCGCCTTCGCGCCGGAGGGGTGGATCCGCTCGATGAAGGCGAGGTCCGCGTAGATGCCCTCCGCGTCGCGGAGAAAAAAGCGGCCGGTGGGCCCCAAGCGGGCATCCAGCTCCACCAAGAGGTTTTGCGCGTGCACCTCGGCCACCCAGCCCTCGGAGAGCGCCGACTCGAGGAAGGCGCGCAAGAACGGCCGGAAGAGCCTCTCCCCCACGAAGCGGAGAAGCGCCGCTCCCGACCGGCGCGCCATCGCCCAGAGCATCGGCTCCCCGCCGTCGCGCGAGGCGTTGGTGAGCGCGAACCACGGAACCAGCACCGAGCCGCCCCGGAGCACGGAAGGCGGCAGCTCGCGGACGATGAAGCCTCCCGTCTCCTCACCGCGGGGCACCGCCGACATCGTCTCGAAGAGCAGCACAAGGCCCCGGCCGCGCTGGACTTCCCCAAGTAGCCGCGAGACTCCCACGCAGGTCGCCGCCTCGGTGGCGGACACCTCGCGGCTCGCGCCGGCGAATTCCCCGGCGATCGACAGCTTGGCGAAGAAAGGAGGAGGCCCGCCCTTCTCGCTCCAGACCAGCACGGTGCGAGTGGACGCGGTCGCTGCGGCGTACAGGGGTGGGCCGGGCTCGGCTCCCTGGAGAAACCGGCTCCTCGCCAGCGCGAGAGGATGCGTGAGGAAGAGCACCTGCTTCCCGGCACTCGTCCGCCGAAGAAGCCGGCGCCTCAGCCCAGCTCGCAAGAGCCCCAGCTCGGTGAGGTGCAGCTCTCGGACGTCCACCCAGTGGCTCGGCAGGCGGAAGACCCTTCCCCCCTCCGGAAGAAAGCGCGGGTCGACCGCTTCCAGGTCGCCTTTGTCGATCAGCCGCTCGTCCACCTCGCGCGTGACTCGCCCCTGCTCGGCCTCCAGCCAGAAGCGGAGCCCCACCGGGAGACGGGCCTTCGCCGCCTGGGCCTCAGCGGGCTCGAGCAGGGAAGCTCGCCCTTTCCGCACGCGCTCGGGGAAGGGGACTACTCCACGAAGCGCGGGCTGTCGGTGGCCGTGGACTTGAGCGCCCGAGCCACGTCCACCGCGCGCTTGCCGGTGAGGGACATGTTGGCGATCTCGTCCTTCGAGAGCCCGTTGTCGTTGAGGTCGTACTTCGCAATCATGTGCTTCTTCGCGTAGTCCACCGCGCGCTTGATGTCGCCCGGTGTCACCTGGGCGCCGGCGCGCCAGTCGCGGTGGTCCACGAACCTAAAGAAGATATCGACCAAGGAGTGCAGCCGGCGCGGCACGCGATCGGTGGCGAGCGCGTTCTTCACTTCCGTCCGCGAGATGCGGCCGTCGTCGCCGCCGATGCGAACGAGAGTCTTCGCCGCCATCTCCAGCGCGCGGTTCACGTCAGCCTTTGCGATGCGTGCCATGTGGTTCCCTCCGGTTTGGTGGGCGGGCAGCATAGGCGAAGTGCGCCTTCCGATGCGAACCTGCTCGAGAGCGTCGGTCCAGCGGCCCCTCCGGCTTGCCGCGGCCGCCGCGAGGAGAGTGTAATGCCCGCCTTTCCCGAGGTGAGGCATGCGGCCGCTCGTGGCGCTCGTGGGCGCCGAGTTCGAGGAGAACCTTTCCTTGCGCTACCTCGCCGCCGCCCTCGAGGCCGACGGCTTCGAGGCGGTGCTGGTGCCCTTCAATGGGCCTGATCAGCGGAGGATCGCCGCCGATGCGGTGATCGCCTCGGCGCCGCTGGCGGTCGGCATCTCGATGCCCTTCCAGCATCGGGCCAAGGAGCTGTTGGGCCTCGCCGGCGAGCTTCGCGAGCGCGGATACCGCGGCCACGTCTGCGCCGGCGGGCACTTCGCCACCTTCGAGTACGAGGCCATCCTGCGGGACTTCCCGGCGGTGGACTCGGTGGCGCGCCACGAGGGCGAGGACACCCTGCGCGAGCTGTGCGCGGTGCTCCGCGAGGGGAAGGAGGTCCCGGCGCTGCCCGGGCTGGTAGTGCGCTTCGTCGACGGGGTGTCGGTCGGCCCCCGCCGCGCGCTGGGAGAGCTGGACCGGCTGCCCATGCCCGTCCGCCGCACCACGCCGCTCGACATCCTCGGGGTGAGGTGCGCGCCCATCCTCGGGAGCCGCGGCTGCTACGCCGACTGCTCCTTCTGCTGCATCCACGCCTACTCCCTGGCAGCCCAGGGCGCCCGCTACCGCATGCGCTCGCCCGAGAGCATCGCCCGCGAGATGAAGGAGGAACGCGAGCGCCGCGGCATCAGACTGTTCATCTTCCACGACGACAACTTCTTCGTGCCCAGCCCGGAGAAGAACCTCCAGCGCTACCGCCGGCTCCAGGAATTGCTGCGCCGAGAGGGCCTCGAGGACCTGGCCCTGGTGATCAAGTGCCGGCCCGACGACGCCCAGCCGGAGCTGTTCGGCCTGCTCAAGTCGATGGGGATGATTCGCGCCTACGTGGGCATCGAGACCAACTCCGAGGAGGGCATCGTCAGCCTCAACCGGCGGATCAGCCCCGAGGACAACCGCCGGGCGATGCGGCTGTTGCGCGAGCTGGACGTCTACGCCTCCTTCAACCTGCTCCTGTTCGACCCGGAGGCGACCTTGGGAGGCGTGGAGAAGAACCTCGACTTCCTGGAGGAGTTCGCCGAGGTCCCCTTCAACTTCTGCCGCGCCGAGGTGTACGCCGGCACTCCTCTCAAGTCGATGCTCGAGTCGGAGGGCCGGCTCCAGGGCGACTACCTGGCCTGGAGCTACCAGATGCGTGACGAGAGGGTGGAGCTGCTCTTCCGCATCGCCTCCACCGCCTTCGCCCCCCGCAACTTCAAGGCCGACGGCATCGCCAACCTGAACATGGGCGTCCGCTTCGACAACGAGGTGGTGAGACGCTTCTACCCCGACTGCTGGGACCCGGAATGGCACCGGAGGATGGCGGCCTTCTCCCGCGCCGCCGGGGAGGACAGCGTGCGGAGAATGCGCGAGGCTCTCTCCTTCGTCCGGGAAGCGGACCTGCGCGACGCGGGGGCCAGCAAGGCCTTCACCCTCGCCTTGGCCCGGGAGATCGCCCGCGCCGACCTCCGGCTCCTCTCCGAGGTGAAGGCGCTCCGCCGCGAGATGGAGGCCCGAATTCGCAGCTCGGCGGGCCTCTCTTCCGCCGAGCCGCTGGGAAACGGGTTGGCGCCCGAGGCAGCGACGGGGAGCGCCGTCGGTGTACAGTCGCTGACCGAGCGGTTGCCGGGGCCGCCGGAGAACCGAGGGGGTTGAACCATGGGAATCATCAAGGACGTCTCGAAGAAGCTGGCCGGAGGAGTGAGCCTCGCGGTGGCGAGCGCCGGCCTCACCAATTGCCTTTGCGTCGGCGCCGTGGACCCAGCGCCGCCACCCCTGGAGTGCGGGAAGGTGGATGGCGGCCAGAGCTTGGGCGCGAACGGTATTTTTAGCGGCAACACGCTCACCATCACCATCTTCGACCAACAGTTCAGCGCTCAAGTCCTCGCCGGCGCCACCGTCACCAACGTGCAGGGCGCCACCCTGCGCACGGTAGACACCTCCTCCGGAAACCTGGTGGTCACCTTGGACCTGCCGACCTCGGATGGGGGGGCGGCCGACGGCGGCGCGGCGAGTGGCTCCTTCACCGCCGAAGGCACCCTGGGGGACGCGCGCGGCTCGAGCTGCACCTTCCGCCGGACCTTCAGCTTCACCTTGAGCGGCAACACGGTGCAGGTGGCGATGCGCGGCGAGGGCTTGCCGCTGGGCGTCCCCCACCAGGCGACCATCGCCCTGGTGCAGCGCCGGGGCCAGGAGGTGGTGCTCGAAGCGCGCACCGCCTTCCAGGGCTCGCGCAAGATGGAGTGGGCGGCCACCGCCGGCGAGCTGTCCCGCGACGGGGACCGCGTGCTCTGGCGGCTCCCTTCCGAGCCCGGCCTCTACCAGGTGGAGCTGGTGGTGGACTACGGCGACGAGGGCCTGGCCTTCGACGCCTTCAACCTCGAGGTGGCCTAGAGGCCAGATGGCGCAGCCTCCTCCTCCGCGCCGCCACTTGCCGTCCTCGGCCATCGCCTCCTTCATCGACCGGGAACGCATCGACAAGCTGCTCGCTCGATGGGTCCCCGAGGCCGCGGACCGCGCCTTCGTCCTCCGCTGCGTGCTGGACGAGGGGCCGGCGCACCACCGGGGGGCCAACTTCGTGCTCCTCTCGCTGCTCGGCCAGCTCCTGGACGCGGCCAAAGCTTCCCCGGAGAGCCAAGGGCCGTCGGTGCCAGTGCCCATGCGCCTGCCGCCCCACATCGACGTGGGAGAGGACGGCTTCTACCCGCTCTCCTTCCCGAGAAAGGTGCTCGAGCGGCTCGCCCCCGCCGGCTCCGCCGCCCAGGAGGCGATGATCGACTGCCTCACCGATGGGCCGCCCCAGCACTCGTTGGCCAACGCCGCGATGCTCTGCCTCATCTCCGCGCTGCTCGAGCGCTCCGGAGGAGGGGCGCCTTGAGCCGGCTCGGCCCCGCGGTGGCCTCCGCCTTCCACGTGGCCGCGGGCGAGCTGGGCATGTGCAGCGCCGCCTGGCTTTTCGTGCGCGAGGTGGCGGCCGAGGGCGGCGAGCCGTTGGTCTCGGAGCTGCGCGACCTCCTCGGCCGCGCCTATCCGGTGCTGGACGCGGTGGCGGGGCGCTGGCTGGAAGGCAGCCGCGAGCCAAAGGTGGGGCCCGATTCGGTCCTCGCCGCCTGCGAGGGAGCCAGCCGGCTCCTGGTGGTGGGAATCGAGGCGATGTTCCTCGACGCGCTGTTGCCCAAGCTCGGCCAGACCCGCGCCACCCTGCTCGCCCACAGCTCCTTCCCGGTGGACTGGGAGCGGGTGGTCGCCAACCACGAGCGGCGGTTGGAGACCGTGGAGCTGTCTTCCCTGCACCGCCTCGCCGGCCGGCGCAGCGCGCTGCTCACCTTCCTCTACGGCACCCGCGGTGAGAGCACCTGGGTCGACCCCGCCTGGCTCCGGGTGATGGGGGCGGACGTGCGCACCCAATTCCGTTCCATCGTCGGGTGGGACGTCTTGGGCAGCGTGATGTACCTCTATCCTCGCTGGCTCTCGGAAGCGCCCGCCTCCGACTTTTCCCACCTGGTGCGGGCCTGATGGGACCGCCGCTGCTGTTGGCCTCCATCCTGGCCTTGACCGTGGTGGCCCAGGCGCTGTTGCCCTCCTACCGGCTGTTGCTCACCCTCGGAGGCGCTGCCCTCTCCTGCGCGGTGGCCGCCCTCACCGGAGTGGGCACCACCCGGGCCATCTTCGCCGACGTCCCCTGGGACGTGATGATCCTCCTGGTGGGCCTCGGCTTTCTCGCCGAGCTGTTGGTCGCCACCCGCGTCTTCGGCGTCATCGCCGCGGCGGTGACTCGCTGGAGCCGGGGCGAGCCCAGGCGGGTGCTGGTGCTGTTCGCGGTGGCGATGTACGCGGTCTCCGGCCTGGTGAACAACCTCACCGCGTTGCTGCTGGTGCTGCCGATCCTCCTCATCCTGCTCAAGCTGCTCGGAGTGGGGCAGAGGTACTTGGCCTGGACGCTGGGGGTGCTCCTGGTGGCGTGCAACCTGGGCGGCGCCGCCACGCCGATCGGCGACTTCCCGGCCATCCTGCTCCTCGGCCGGCGGGTGATGACCTTCCAGGGCTACCTCTGGGCGGCGGCGCCGCCGACGGTGGTGGCGCTCGCCGCGCTGCTCGTGGTGGTGATGGTGCGGGTGCGCCCCGAGCGGGGGCTGGTACGCGAGCCAGTCGCCACCCGGCTCTCTCTGGCGGTGATGGGCGCGCTCTACCGCAAGGTGCGGCTGAGCTGGCGGCTGTTCCTGCCCACCGCGGCGTGCCTGTTGGCGATGCTGGGGGCGTGGGTGTGGGTACCTCCCTCGAGCGGAGTGGGGCCGGAGCTGATCGGCTGGCTGGGCGTCGGCCTCGCCCTGGCGGTCTTGCCGAGGACCGGGGAGCGTGTCATCCGGGCCAAGATGGACGTGGAGGCGGTGCTGTTCCTCCTCTCGCTATTCGTGATGGTGTCCGCGGTGCGCCAGAGCGGAGTGTTCGACTCCATCGGCCGAGGGCTCACCTCGCTCCCGGTGCCGTCGGTGATTCAGTTGGTGCTGTTCCTGCTCTTGGCGGGAATCCTGACCGGGCTCTTCTCCGCCGGGCCGAGCATGGCGGCCCTGCTCGACGTGGCCGCCTCGCTCGCCGCCCGCCTCTCGCCCACCGCGGTGTACGTCGGCCTGGCCCTCTCGGTGTGCGCGGGAAGCTCGCTCTTCCTCACCGCCGCCACCTCGGGTCCGATGACGCAGATCCTCACCGAGCGGGCGGATCTCCGCGACCCTTTGGGCGCCCCGGTGCGCTTCGGCTTCTTCGACTTCTTGCCGGTGGGGTTGTTGAGCTTCGCGCTGATCCAGACGGTGGCGATCGTCTACGCGCTGTTGCTGGTGGCCGGCTCGCTCTTTTGAGGCGGCGCTCTAGCGGGTCATGGTCCAGCTGCCGCTGGCGTTCGGTTGCTTGTAGCCACCGGTCAACTGTTTGCCGTCCTTCGAGAGGGTCAACGTCGCCTTGCCAGGCATCTTGTTCCACGGCTGGTAGTACTCGAACTCCAGCCTCCCGGTGGCCGGGTTCCACGAGCCGCCGGTGATGGTCCCGGTCCCGTCGTTCGGCTGCTGGAAGGAGCCGGAGATCGGCGCCGGCCTATTGCCTTGAAGGGCGGGGTGGGAGAGCGTCACCGGTCCCCAGCTGGATTGCCAGGTGCCCGCGACCCCGACCAGCTCTCCGTCCGACAGGCCCGTCAGGTCGCCGCCGACCTTCCGGTGCTGGGAGTACGCCAGGTAGCTCACCGTCTTTCGGTGGGAGAGCTTCGCGATCGAGGAGTACTCGGCCTTGTCGCCGTAGGGGCTCCTCGCCTTGTCCTTCTGGTTGAAGAAGACGCGGTGCGAGGCAACCACGCTCCTTTGGTTCAGGCCCGTGAAGGAGCCCACCACCACCTCCGGGTTCCCGATGTGGCCATGGCCGAAGTCCGGCACCTTGTCCCACTCGGAGACGTAGAGCCTGGACTTGGGGAACTTGCCTCCCTTGGCCACATGGGCGTCCATCTTGTCCACCAGCTCCTTCTCCACGCCGGGCGACTGGAAGAGGATCATCTCGTCCACGAACTCGGGGTGATCGGCGACGAAGCGCTGCGCCAGCGCGCCGCCGAGGCTGTGGCCGCTGACGACGATCTTCCGGCCGGTGTTGCGGTATCGCTCGACGACGGCATCGAGCTGCTTCTTGAACTTCGCGTACTGCTCACGGCCCACGGTGACCTCGTAGCCGCCCTGGCCTTCCTTGTCTGCCTTTCGCGAAAGGTAGTCCCCGACGTCGGTCGCGTCATCGGTCCCGCGGAAGACGAGGTAAACCGTGTTGCCGGGGGGTTCGACCACCATCGCGGCGAACCCCGCCTCCTTCTCCACCACCTCTCCTTTCTGGAGCTTGAGGTCCGAGTCTTCGATGGAGGCCTTGACGTCGAAGCCATCTTTCTTCATCGCCGCGCGGGTGGCGTCGTCCCCGCTCATCCCGCCCGCCTTCCCGTAGGCGTAGATGTGGTCCTTGGCGAGGCGCTCGACCTTCGCGTGCTCGATCTGGGTCGCCATGTCCTCGGACGCCACGGAGCCGAATGCGGCGGTGAACGCGACGGGGAAGAACACCCTCTGTATTGCGCTGGGCACCTTGGACCTCCCAAGTCGAAGTGGACGGGCGCTTCGAAGAACTGGCGGACCCTACCAGGGACCGGTCCGCTCTTCTGGCCCTTCTTACCGGCGCGCTCCGCCAGCGCGCCGGGACACGAAGTCCGTCAGGCCGACTCCCCCGCGTCTCTCCACAGCCGCGCTGGTGCCAAGCACGCCTCGGCGCAGTGACTCAGTCGAAGGTGACCGCTGGCCGATCCTTTTCCTGGAGCTTGGCGTGGGCGGCCGCCAGGCGGGCCACCGGGACCCTGGGCCCGGAGCAGGACACGTAGTCCAGCCCCACCTGGCAGCAGAAACGGATGGCCTCCGGCTGGCCGCCGTGCTCGCCGCAGATCCCCACCTTGAGCGTGGGGTTCTTCTCCCGGCCCCACGTCACCGCCATCGCCATCAGCCGGCCCACCCCTTCCTCGTCGAGGATTTCGAACGGGTTGTTCTTCAGGATGCCCAGCTCGATGTAGGCGGGGAGGAACTTGTTCTCCGCGTCCTCGCGGCTGAACGAGTAGGTGGCCTGGGTCAGGTCGTTGGTGCCGAAGGAGAAGAACTCCGCCACCTCGGCGATCGACGATGCGCGCATGCAGGCCCGCACCACCTCGATCATCGTCCCGAACAGGTAGCTCACCTTCACCCCGCGCTCGCGCTCCACCTGGGCGTGGGCCTCCTGGACCATCGCCTTCACCTTCATCAGCTCCAGCGCGGCGCACACCTGGGGGACCATGATCTCCGGCAAGACCTGCACGCCCTGCTTCTGGCAGTCCGCGGCGGCTTCCAGGATGGCCCGCGCCTGCATGGCGTAGATCTCCGGGTAGGTGATGCCCAGCCGCACTCCCCGGTGCCCGAGCATCGGGTTCACCTCGAAGAGCGCCCGCACCTTCTTGAGCATCGCTTCGCGCCTTGTGATGAGCGCGTCCAGCTTCCCCGACTCCACGTAGGACTGGAGGGTGGCCCTCAGCTTCTCCAGGCTGCCGCCGTTCTCCCTCAACAGCTCGGGGTCCACGAGCCTCAGGCTCTCCGGCAGCTCGGCCATCCCCTTCACCGAGCTCCGCAGCTCGCGGAGCTGGCCCAGCTCGGTCTCGAGCTGCTGGGCGGTGGGGAGGAACTCATGGATCGGCGGATCGAGTAGCCGCACCGTCACCGGCAGCCCCTCCATCGCCTTGAAGATGCCGACGAAGTCGTTCCGCTGGATGGGCAAGAGCCGATCCAGCGCCGCCTGCCTTTGCTCCTTGCTCTCGGCGAGGATCATCTCCTGGACGATCGGCAGCCGGTCCACGTCGTTGAACATCCGCTCGGTGCGGCACAGGCCGATGCCGCGGGCGCCGTACTTGCGCGCCTTGGAGGCCGAGCCCGGAGTGTCCGCGTTCGCCCTCACCCGGATCGCGGCCACCTCGTCGGCCCCGCTGAGCAGAGTCTGCAGCTCGGAGGAGAACTCCGGCTCGACGGTGGGCACCTCCCCCGCGTAGACGTGACCGGTGGAGCCGTCGATGGTGATGGTGTCGCCCTCGCGGAGCACGGTGTCGCCCACCCGGGCCAGCTTCTCGCGCACGTCCACGTGGATGGACTCCGCCCCCGAGACGCAGGGCTTGCCCATGCCGCGCGCCACCACCGCCGCGTGAGAAGTCTTCCCGCCCCGGCTGGTGAGGATGCCCCGCGCCGCGAAGAAGCCGTGGATGTCCTCGGGCTTGGTCTCCTCGCGGACCAGGATCAACTTCTCCCCCAGCTTGCCCCGCTCCTCGGCGGTGTCGGCGTCGAAGACCACCTTCCCCGAGGCGGCGCCCGGCGAGGCCGAGAGCCCGGTGGCCAAGGGCTTGCCCTTGAAGCCCGGCGGCAAGGAGGGCACCAGCAGCTGCTCGAGCAGCATGGGGTCGATCCGCAGGAGCGCCTGCTCCTTGGAGATGAGCCCCTGCTGGTGCATCTCCACCGAGGAGCGCACCATCGCCTGGGCGTTCATCTTCCCGTTGCGCGTCTGCAGGCAGTAGAGGACGCCTTTCTCGATGGTGAACTCGAAGTCCTGCACCTCTCTGTAGTGGGACTCGAGCTTCTGGCGCAGCTCGAGCAGTTGCTTGTGAATGGCAGGCATCTCTTGCGCCATCGCGGCGAGATGCTTGGGAGTGCGGATGCCCGCCACCACGTCCTCGCCCTGGGCGTTCACCAGGTAGTCTCCGTAGAGGACGTTCTCCCCGGTGCCGGGGTCGCGGGTGAAGCCGACTCCGGTGCCGGAGTCGTTGCCCATGTTCCCGAACACCATCGCCACGATGTTCGCGGCGGTGCCGTTGGCCTTCTCCGGGGTTATCTTGAACTGCTTGCGGTAGTCCACCGCGCGCCTGCCCATCCAGGAGCGGAAGACGGCCTTCACCGCCTCCTCGAGCTGCTGGTAGGGGTCCTTGGGGAAGGGCTTCTGGGTGGCCTTCTCCACCACTTGGATGAAGCGCGAGGCCAGCTCGCTCAGGTGGTCGGCGTTGAGGTCCACGTCCTGCTTGGCCTTGTACTTGGCCTTCACCGCCGCCATCTCCGCGTCGAACGGCCCATCGGGGACTCCCAGCGCCACCTTGCCGAAGAGCTGGATGAAGCGCCGGTAGGCGTCGTAGGCGAAGCGGGGGTTTTGGGTCTGCTTGACGAGGCCTTGCAGCGTCTCCTCGTTGAGGCCCAGGTTGAGGATGGTGTCCATCATCCCCGGCATGGAGAGGGCCGAGCCGGAGCGCACCGAGACCAAGAGCGGGTTGTCCTTGTTGCCGAAGGCCCTGCCGACCTTCTTCTCCACCCGCTGCGTGTGGCGGCGGACCTCCTCCATCAGGCCCTCGGGGAGCTGGTTCCTCTCGAGGTAGGCGAGGCAGGCCTCGGTGGTGATGGTGAAGCCGGGAGGCACGTTGATGCCGATCTGCGTCATCTCGCAGAGGTTGGCCCCCTTGCCGCCGAGCAGCATCTTGTTTTTCCCGTCGCCCTCCTCGAAGGCGTAGATGAAGGTCTTCTTGCTCATGGCGGATCCCGTTGTGGCTGCTGGTGAGGGGGCACAGTCAAGCCAGCGAGGAGGCGGCGCGCAAGGGCGAAGGCGCTTTTCGTCAGCCCGAAAGGCCTGCCTGGCCGAGAGGGCGGGGGCCGCGGCCGATCAGCCGAGGTGGGCGAGCAGCGCCGCCAGGCCTCTCCGCCACGAGGTGCGGATGCGCTTGGGTGGTTCGATCTCCAGCACCTCGCAATGCACCATCCCGTCCCACCACGGCGTGGGTTCCTGCTTCAAGGTGAAGCGGTGCCCGACCGCGAGCCGCAGGTCATTCGCCATCAGCCACTTTGCCAGCAGCTCCGGCTCGGTGAGCGCGCGCCAGACCTTCGCCGGCGGGTGCGGGAGGTCCCACGAAAGGCTGATCGTCTGGGTTTCGGCTCTGCCACTCATTCATCCATCTCCTTGAGCAACTTCCTCAGGCGGTTGACCCGCTCCGGCCAGAACGCCCGGTAATGGGCGATCCAATCGATGAGCGGCCGTAGCCCCTCGGGCTCGACCTGGTAGTAGACGAAGCGACCCTCGCGCCGCTCGGACACCAGGCCGACGCCGCGGAGCTTCGCCAGGTGCTGGGAGATCGCCGGCTGCGAGATCTCGAACCGGGCGGCGAGGTCCTTCACCGGCGCCTCTCCACGCGCGAGGCGCTCGTAAATGGCGCGCCGGCTCGGGTCCCCCAGGGCGCGGAAGATGGCGTCCTCTCGCTGCACGGCCGACGTATAAGCGCGTGCTTATTTAAATGTCAAGGGCTGTCGTGCTCGTGCTCGAGGGAGTCGGCTGTACCGGTGGACACGATTCGGATCGCGGCCAGGGCAACCGCCTCGCTTGCGCCGCACGCAGTCATCGAGGCGCAATGACGACACTGCCGCTACTCTAAGGACGCAGGCTCAGACTTGGGTTTCTCCCTTTTCGGACCGCTTGCTTGCCGCCCTCCTCGAGACCGCCTCGGCGCCAGGCTGACTCGGCTGCTGGCGCGCGGCCGCGACGTCGTTTTTCGCTTGACACATTTTCGGAGCGGCGTCGCTCCACGACGCCACCTCTCGCGACAGATGCCTCCTCAATTGCGCAGCAGCCTCCCCACGGCGCGCAAACGCCCGCGGCCGCCTGGGCGCGGCTCTCGGGGCGACTTCGCCGCCCATTCGCCAACGGCGGACGCCGGAAGAGTGCGTGGTACCACGAGGCTCATGACGACCGACCTCTGCCTCCAGAAGCTGGGCGACGAAGAGCTCCTCGACGCCACCCGCACCCTCGTCCGCCGCTCCCTCGCCACCACCGCGGACCTGCTGCTGCACATAGGCGAAGTCGACGCCAGGAAGCTGTACCTCGGCCGCGCCTTCTCTTCGATGTTCGCCTTCTGCGTCGCCGAGCTCGGCTTCTCCGAGGACGTCGCCTACACCCACATCCAGGTGGCCCGGCTCGCCCGCCGCTTCCCCGCCGTCCTCGACGCCCTTCGTTTGGGCTTGGTGCACCTCGCTGGGCTCCGCATCCTCGCGCC
>JACPVI010000050.1 GCA_016191815.1 Myxococcales bacterium | reverse complement strand
CACGAGGGCACCAGCCGCGCCCGACGTGCCCATTAGCAGGGCGCGTGCCGGCGGCCATCGTTCAACCCGACGTTTGCGCGGCGCTCACCAGCCCGAGGCCCTGCTTGTCTCGACCGTCGCCGCGCAAACGCCTATTGGTTCTCCACCGCTCCACCGCCTCGCGGAAGGCGTGCAGGGTGCTCTCCGGCGAGAGCGCCGCGCCTCCGCGATGCGCGATGTGCAAGGTGGGCCGAAGCCCCTCGAGAAAGCGGTGCCCCACGCGCGTCAGGCCGCCTCCACCGCCATCGCGATGCCCTGGCCCACGCCGATGCACATGGTGGCCAGCCCCCGCCGCGCCGACCGCCGCCGCAGCTCGTGCAGGAGGGTGGCGAGGATCCGCGCGCCGCTGCAGCCCAAGGGATGGCCGAGGGCGATCGCTCCGCCGTTCACGTTCACCTTCGCCGGGTCCAGCTCGAGGTCCCGCATGCAGGCCAAGGACTGTGCGGCGAAGGCCTCGTTCAGCTCGATCAGCTCGAGCTGCCCCACGCTCCAGCCGGAAGCTTGCAGCGCCTTCTTGGTCGCCGGGACCGGGCCGATGCCCATCGTCCTCGGGCTGACTCCCGCCGCGCCCGAGCTGACGTACCGCCCGAGCGGACGCTTGCCGCACGATTTGGCCGCGGACTCCGACATCAAGAGCACCGCCGCCGCGCCGTCGTTCAGGCTGGAGGAGTTCCCCGCGGTGACGCTGCCTCCCTCGCGGAAGGCCGGCTTGAGCGCCGACAGCTTCTCCAAAGACGAATCCGCCCGCGGCCCTTCGTCCTCGGTCACCACCACCGGCGGCCCCTTCCGCTGCGGGATTTCCACCGGCACCAGCTCGTCCTTGAACCGGCCCGTTTTGGCGGCGGCCACCGCCTTCTGGTGCGAGCCCAGCGCGAAGGCGTCCTGGTCCTCGCGCGAGATGCGCCACTCGGAGGCGAGGTTCTCCGCCGTCTCCCCCATCTGCTCGAGGGGAAACTGGGCCGCCAGCCTCGGGTTGGGGAAGCGCCAGCCGAGCGAGGTGTCGTAGACCTCCCACTTCCCGGTGGGGAAACCGTCGGCCGGCTTGGGCATCGCCCAGGGGGCCCGGGTCATCGACTCCACTCCGCCAGAAACCACCACCTCCGCCTCGCCCAACCGGATCATCCGGCAGCCCTGGATCACCGCCTCCATCCCGCTCCCGCAAAGCCGGTTCACCGTGACCGCGGGCACCGACTGCGGAAGCCCGGCGAGCAGCACCGCCATCCGCGCCACGTTGCGGTTGTCCTCTCCCGCCTGGTTGGCGCAGCCGAAGAACACCTCCTCCACCTGTTGGCTCGCGACGCCGTTTCGGGCGAGCAGCGCCGAGATGGCCGCCGCCGCCAGGTCGTCCGGTCGCACCTCCCGCAGCGCGCCCCGGTGCCTGCCGATCGGCGTGCGCAAAGCGTCGATGATCAGCGCCTCTCTCATCGGAAATCCTCCTAAGGCACGAGCACGATATTGCCGAACTGCGCCCGGTCCTCCAAGAGCCGGTGGGCCTCGGCGGCGCGTTCCAGGGCGAGCACCCGGTCGAGCACCGGCCGGAGCTTCCCCTCCTCGACCAGCCGCAAGACGCGGAAGAGCTCTCCCTTCGAGCCCATGGTCGAGCCGAGCAGGGACAGCCGCTTGAAGAACAGCGCCCGCAAGTCGAGCTTCACCTCGTAGCCGCTGGTGGCGCCGCAGGTCACCAGCCGCCCGCCGTAGGGGAGGCAGGCCACGCTCTTGTCGAAGGTCGCCGAGCCCACGTGCTCGAACACCACGTCCACCATCCGCCGGGAGGTGATCCGCTTCACCTCCTCCAGGAAGTCGCACTTGGAGTAGTCGATGAGGTGGTCCGCCCCCAGCTCCCGGGCCTTGCCGAGCTTCTCCCCGCTGGAGGCGGTGGCGATCACCGTGGCCCCGAGAAGCTTGGCGATCTGCACCGCCGCGCTCCCCACTCCGGAGCCGGCTGCGTGCACCAGCACCGTCTCGCCAATCTTGAGCTGCGCCCGCCGCACCAGCATCGTCCAGGAGGTGAGAAAGGTGAGCGGAAGGCACGCCGCCTGCTCGAAGGAGAGGTTCTTCGGCTTGGGCAGCACGTTCTGCCTGGGCACCGAGACGAGCTCCGCGTACCCGCCGGAGCGGTTCTCCCCGATGATGGAATAGCTTCGGCAGAGGTTGTCCTCGCCGAGCAGGCACCGCTCGCAAGAGCCGCATGACAGCCCGGGGTTCAGCAGCACCTCGGTGCCCGGATGGAGGTCGGTCACCTCCGGGCCGGGGCGCTCCACCACTCCGGCCACGTCGCTGCCGAGCACGTGAGGCATCTGGAGCTTGAGCCCGGGCCAGCCTTTGCGCACCCAGATGTCCAGATGGTTCAGCGCCACCGCCCTAACCCGCACCAGGACGTCGTTTGCACCCACCCTGGGCTCGGGCAGCTCGCGCACGGTGAGGACGCTCTCGTCTCCGTGGTGGTCGAACGCAACGGCCTTCATGGCGACTCCTCGCGGCCCGCGCCGGGCGGCTTGAGGCGCTCGCGGCGCGCACTGTATAAGGTGGCGCTGCGGCCGGCGGCGCGGCTCGGAATTCCCGGCGCGCTTGTAGAGGCACCCGAACCGAAAATCCACAGGAGAAGCAATGAGGATCCGCGACACGCTGGTCTTTGCGGGGCTCACCCTGGCCGCCTCGATTCTCGCGTGCGGCCCCAGCCGCACCCAGCCGGACGCCGGGAGGGACTCCGGCGGCTTCGGCGGAGGCTTCGGGGGCGGCTATGGCGGAGGCGGCGGGGGCGGGGGCGGCGGTGGAGGCGGAGGCGGAGGCGGTGGCACCGACGCGGGCCAGACGGACGGCGGCTCCGACGGAGGGGCCAGGGTGGTCACCATCTCCGAGGCGAAGCAGGCCACCTTCTGCACCGACCTGCTCTCGCTCAAGGGCGTGGTGGTGGTGGCGGTGGACAACTCCTTCCGCGGAAACCTCGGGGACTACGACACCCAGTTCTGGGTGGTGGACCCGAGCAACCCCAACCAGGGAATCTACGTCGACAAGTACTTCACCGACCCGCCCGGGCCCTACAACCCGCAGGTGGGCGACGTGTTGGACATCGCGGGCTACGTGGGCACCCAGTCCAAGTTCGAGGACCGGGTGGGCTACCGCTTCACCCTGAAGAGCCAGTTCGGTTGCCCGGGCGTCAACAGCGGCAAGCTGACCATCACCAAGGTCGGCCAGACCACCGCCCCCAACGACAACCCGGTGACGGGAGACTTCGGCAACGCCGACGGAGGCTGGACGCGTCCGAACATCAGCCTGGCCGGCACGCGAGTGTTCATCCAGGGGCCGCTGTCCCTCGCCGACCCCAGCCCCACCGCCCTCAAGCGGGTGAGCTTGAAGGCGAACGACTCGGTCTACTTCGGCTTCGAGGTGAGCGGCGGAATCCTGGTCAACAACTACAAGACCTACGACCGCTCCCTCACCGACGGCGGAGTCGAGGTCCGCTGCGACTGGCGGGCGATGCAGCTCGACGGCGGCAACGTGAGCTTCCCCAATGGCATCCGCGGGGTGTGGGACTCCTTCACCCACGCCCCCTGCTACGACGGGGGAACTGCCGGCAACTGCCGGCGCGATGCCGGCTTCGTTCCGGGGACGACCAATACCTACACGATGGTGCTCTACCCGCAGGACTGCGCCGTCGACTTCGCCGGAGCCGACGCCGGGCCCTGAGTCGAGCTTCCGCGCCTGCCTACCGGCGGGCCGCTTCCAATAGGGACGCGGCGATGTCGGCGATCGACCGGAAGAGCACCAGCGCGTCGTCTTTCGATTGAAGGAATCCACGGCGGCGCCAGAAGGCCGCCGCCTCCTCGTCCACGGCATTGACCACTACCGCTCTCCCTCCGACGAGTTGGGCCGCCGCCACGCACCGCTCGAGCGCGTGCCTCAAGAGCCCGCTCCCGATGCCCTTCCCGGCCCAGGCGCGATCCGTGGCCAACTGGCCCAAGAGGAAGCACGGCACGGGGTTGGGGGGCTGCCCGGTCCGAATGGAGCGCGGCATCCCCACGCGCACCACTGCCGTCGGCGAAAGCCCATAGTAGCCGACCACCCGCCCGGCCTCGTGCACCACCAGCACTGCGGTGAAGCCGCGCTCCTGATTCGACAGGGCGCGCGTCTTGAGCCAGTGGTCCAGCGCCGGTTTGCCGCAGGAAAAGGCCGAGACGCCGTGCGCAGCGGTCAGGATTTCGGGAGCGCTGATCGCCACGGGCTCCTCTCAGTCGCCCTTTTTCTCCCCGCCAGCCTCCCAGGGGGCCCGGCGCTTCAACAAATCGACCAGCTCCCGCACCGGCTTGGGCGGTGCCGCGAGCGCATGAGTGAAGGCGGCGAAGCCCCGGACGGACATCCGGATTGGGAGGCTGTCCATCAGCACCTCCTCGGCCGCCCTGACCGCGGCCTCTCGGACGAAATCGGTCCGCGACCGTCCTCGCAGCGTGGCCGCCCTATCGATGAGCGAGATGTCCGCGCCCGGGAGGCGCATCGAGAGCGGGTATTCCCTCCTCGCGGGTTTGGACATCAGGGAAAGCTCCTCTCGAGAGAAAGGGTAGCCCTCTGTAGCGCAATCTGCAATACGGAACCTCTGCCGGCCCACTCGGCCGCCGAGCTTGCAGGATGGGGAGCGAAGGGGCCCTGCGCCGGGTGTGGGTGCGCCAGCCACCACCGCCTTTGGCTCGGACCGTGGTCTCGGCTAGCCTCTCCGCACATACGGGCCGGGGAGGGATTCAGATGAATTCGCGCCTGACTTTGGCGGCAGCCATCGCGCTGCTGGCCGGGGCTTCGAGCGAGGGCCGGAACAGGGCCGCCGATTCTCCCCCGGGATTGCCGTTTTCTCCCCAGGCGGCGATGGAGCGCGTCCGGCACCGCTTCCTGTCCGACGGAAACGGCGTCCTCGCCCAAGGAAACAACTACCGGCTCCGCGTGGCGGAGGGGACGGTGGCCTACGAGCCCCTGGGCACCGGCTCGTCCTTGCGGATCCGCTTCGACCGCGCACGGATCGGCGAGAGGCAGCTCGAGCTTCCCGCCGCCCCCGCCTGCCCGTTGGCCGACGGGAACTCCGTCGCCTTCGATCGAGGGCTCTTGTCAGAGTCGATCCAGGCGCGCGGCGGCGAGGCCGAGCAGTCGTGGGTCCTCCGCTCTCCTCTCTCCGAGGACCTGACGCTGCTCGGCGCGGTGGAGGGAATGCGCTTCTCCTCCAGCGGGGCCGAAGGCCTCGTCTTCGAGGATCCGACAAGCGGCGAGCGGGTGCGCTATGGGCACGCCACCGTGCGGGACGCTCGCGGAGCGGAGCTGTGGGTGCCCGCCGCCTTCGAGGGGGGAGCGATCGCCCTCCGAGTCCCTGGAGCTTTTCTCCGGTCGGCCGCCTACCCGGTGGTGATCGATCCCACCATCGGCCCCGAGGCTGGGCTGGGAGCGCAGGTCACCACCCCGGCGGTGGCCACCCAGTTCGGCCCGGCGGTGAGCTTCGACGGAACCAACTACCTCGTCGCCTGGCGCGACATGCGGCTCGGGTTCCCGCCGCAAATCTGGGGCGCACGCGTCGCTCCCACCGGAACGGTGGTGGACGTGGACGGCTTCGCGATCGCCACCTCCAGCGCCTTCATGGGCGACCCGGTCGGCTCGGTCTTCGACGGCGCCAATCACTTCCTCGTCTTCACCAGCGGGGGCGGAGCCGGCTCCACCGAGATCTCCGCGGTGCGAGTGTCGCCCTCCGCCAGCGTGCTCGACTCCACCCCGCTCGCGGTGACCGCGGTGGGCAGCTCCTTCCGCTACCAGCCGAGGGTGGCCCGCCTGGGCACCAACCTGCTCGTGGTGTGGACCGACTTCCGCAACGGAAGCGCCGACGTCTACGGCGGCCGGATCTCACCGGCGGGCGCCCGGCAAGACGGGAACGGCTTCGGCATCAGCCTGGTGGCGGGCAGCCCGCAGCAGGTGCCCGCGCTGGCCACCGACTCGGCGAGCAACATCGCCCTGGTGGTGTGGCAGGACGGCAGGAACAACGCCACCACCCAGAGCGACATCTACGGCGCCCGGGTCACCTCGGCCGGGGTGGTGCAGGAACCCACCGGGGTGGTGATCTCCAACGTGCCGCTCGAGCAGTCGGCGCCCACGGTGGCGGTGAACTCCGCCGGGCGCTGGCTGGTGGCCTGGGGCGACGCCCGGCCGGGAGGCGGCCAGACCGACGTCTACGGCGCTCGCGCCGAGGTGGTTTCGGGGAACCTGAGCGTGCTCGATTCCGCCGGCTTCGCCATCAACACCGCGGCGAACAGCCAGTCCGCCCCGCGCGCCTTCAGCGACGGGACCAACTTCCTGGTGCTCTGGGAGGACACCCGGCCCGGTGGAGGCGGCGGCACCGACATCTGGGCCGCGCGCCCGCAGGCCGGAGGGACGGTGCTGCCGGATTCCACCACCGGCTTCCCGGTGAGCGCGGCGGCCAACATGCAGCAGACCTTGGCGCTCGCCTACGACGGGACGAACTTCCTCGCCGTGTGGGCCGACTCGCGAAACCCCTCCACCACCCAGGACATCTACGCCGCGAGGGTGCCTCCGAGCGGCTCGGCGGTGCTCGATCCCTTGGGCATCGCGGTGTCCACCGGACCCAACGCGCAGGCGTTGCCCGCGGTGGCCTCCGACGGCACCGGCTATCTGGTGGTGTGGGCGGACAGCCGGAACGGCGCCACCGGCTTTGACGTCTACGGCACGCGCGTGGACGCCACCGGAGCGGTGCTCGACAACAACGGCATCCTCATCAACAACAACTCCGCCGAGCAGTGGGAGCCATCGGTCGCCTTCTCCGGGGGCGTCTACCTGGTGGTGTGGCGCGACGCCCGAAACGGCGGCGGCAACTACGATGTCTACGGCTGCCGCGTCTCGCCCGCGGGGACCGTGCTCGACTCCGCGGCGGTGGGGCTGCCCATCGGCGTCGGCGCGCTCACCCAGCAGGCGCCCTCGGTGGCGGGGAACGGTACCCGCTTCCTGGTGGCCTGGCAGGCCGGGGCGTTCAATACCGACATCCAGGCGGCGCGCGTCTCCGCCGCCGGAGCTTTGGAGGCCGGCAGCCCCTTCATGATCAGCGCCGCGGCCAACGGGCAGACCCAGCCCTCGGTCGCCTCCGACGGCACGGACTTCCTCGTGGCTTGGCAGGACACGCGGAACGCCGCAGCCAACTCCGACATCTACGGAGCGCGGGTGTCGAACGCGGGTACGGTGCTCGATGGGGCGGGGATTCCGATCGCCACGCCGCCAGGCTCCAATCAACTCCAGCCTGCGGTGGCGTTCGGGGGCGGCACCTACCTGGTCGCCTGGCAGGACCTGCGCGACAACACCACCCAGCCGGACATCTTCGCGGCGAGGGTCACCACCGGCGGCGCGCTCACCGACGGGCCGGCCGGCACGGGCGGAATCGCGGTGGACAAGGACGTCCTGGGCCAGGTGGCCCCGGCCGCGGAGTATGACGGCACCGACTTCCTCATCGTGTGGGACGACAACCGGCTGGGAGGCAACGAGTACGACCTCTACGGAATGCGGGTGAGCGCCACCGCGCCCACCGCCACCGCGCTGGTGGACGCGACCAAATTTGCCGTCTCGACCGGGACCAACCCGGACCGCTTCCCCGCGCTCGCCCGCGGCACGGGCGGGCAAGTGCTGGTCGTCTACCAGTCCAGCCGGAGCGGGGTGACTCGCTCCTACCAGCGCCGCTACGCGTCCTGTTCGCTTGCCTCCTGCAACGACAGCAACGTGTGCACCGACGAGGTTTGCAACCTCGACACCGGGGCCTGCGCCTACACCAACAACACCGGCCCCTGTCCGGACGAGGGCGACAACTGCACCAACGACGTTTGCGGAGGCGGCGCCTGCACTCACCCCGCCAAGCCGGGCTGCTGCAACACCGCGGCGGACTGCGCGGACGGCAACGCCTGCACCTCGGACGTGTGCTCCGGCGCGGCCGGCACCTGCTCCAACCCCTCTATCCCGCTGTGCTGCAACACCGCCGCCGACTGCGGGGACGGCAACGCCTGCACCCAGGACCTCTGCTCGGGGCTGGGAGGGACCTGCTCCAACCCGGCCATCCCGCTCTGCTGCAACACCAACGCCGACTGCACGGACCCCAATCTTTGCACCCAGGACACCTGCTCCGGGGCGGGAGGCCTCTGCTCCAACTCGCAGATCGCCGGCTGTTGCAACAGCGCCGCCGACTGCAACGACGGCAATGCCTGCACCAACGACGCCTGCTCGGGCACCGGAGGGACCTGCACCAACACCAAGGTGGCGGGGTGCTGCAACGTGGCCTCCGACTGCGACGACTCCAACGCCTGCACCACGGACAGCTGCTCGTCCAACGTCTGCTCCAACTCGCCCCTGGTGGGTTGCTGCAACTCCTCGGCGGATTGCGATGACCTCAACCCTTGCTCGCTGGACACCTGCTCGGGCGTGGGAGGCAGCTGCAGCAGCTCTCCCATCTCGGGCTGCTGCCTCACCTCGGCTGATTGTCCTCCGGGCGCGAGCTGCACCGGGAACGTGTGCGTCTTCCCGCCCGACGGCGGCACCGATGGCGGGCCGGCGGCGGACGGCGGACCCGATAGCGACGGCGGAGCAGACGCCGGCGGAGGCTGCGGCGCGAACCCCTGCGGGGCCTGCCCGCAGGGCTGCACGCCCACCGACACCTGCGACAACGGCACCTGGACCTGCACTTGCAACTGCCCCGACTCCGGGACGCAGCCCGACAACGATGCCGGCCAGCTCACCCCGGACGGAGGGCCCTCCGACGTCAACGTGAAGAAGGGCTGCGGGTGCTCCTCCGGCGTGGAGGTGGGGCTGTGGGGCCTGCTCGCCCTGGCGGTCCTCTTGCGGCGGCGGCGGCGGGACTGAGCGAGGGTTTGAGAACGATCGTGCGCAAGCTGCGAGCCAGCGTGCGCATCGGCCCCCAAAGCGAGCCCCAGCCCCAGCGGAGCGGCCGCGGCTCGCCTCCTGCATCCGCGCGCGGCATGAAACGGCTCTGGCCGGCGCGCGCCGGTCCGATGGCGGTGTCCTTGACGCTGGCGTTGCTCGCGCCTGGACCTATCATCGCGCAGGAGCAGCCGGCGCCGGTCGAAGAGCTGACGCCGCCGCCTTTGCCTCCGCCAGCCGACGAGGAGCAGCCCGTGCCGCCGCCGTCAGTCCGGGACGTCGAGGAGGCGCTGCCCACTCCGCCTCTCCCTCCCCCGAGCGAGCTGACGCCGCCGCCGATGCCGCCGGATGTCGAGGAGACCGCGCCTCCGCCCGCGCCCGGTGAGCAAGGCCGCGCGCTGCCGAGGAGGTCGCTTTTTCACGGGAGGGGCGACCAGCGAGTGGCGAGAATCGGGCTCGGCTTCACCTTCGGGCTCATCGGCGAGCTGGCGGGAATGGTGATCGGCCCCATCACCGGCTGCTTCCTGGGAATTGGCTTCGGCGCCCAGCTCGGCTGCACCCTCGGCTTTCTGCTCGGCATCCCCGCGGGCATGGGAGTCGGAGCGGGCGGAGGCGCCCACCTCGCCGCCAAATTGCTCGGGGACGAGGGCGATTTGCGGGCCGCGGTGATTGGCGGCCTGCTGGGTGCCGGTGCGGCGGTCCTGGCGCTGATCGCAATGTTCCAGCCCTGGGCACCGGTGCCCGTGCCGAGCCCGCTCGCGCTGGCGCTGATCGCGCTGCCGGCGGTGGGCGCCCTCGTGGGACACGAGAGCTCCTTCGACGGCGGTGGCGACGAGGGCGCCGTCGAGCTCGTCCCGCTTGCCTTCGCCAGCCCCGACGGAAGGGGCGCAGTGCTCGGGCTGTCGGGCCGATTCCGGTGAGCGATCGCGCCCGCGTCCCGGCGAATGCGCGCGGCCTCAGGCCGCCAGCACGGTGGCGAGCGCCGCCAGTTGACGCGAGTCGACCGGCCGGCGGAGCACGAAGTCGGCTCCGGTCCGATGGCGGAGCGCCCCCGCCACCTCGTCGCGCTCGCGGATGATCAGCGCCACCGGCAGGGTGGGATCCCAATCGTGGATCCGCTCCAAAAGCTCGGTCGCCTCCATTCCGGGCATCCTCGCGGCGGCGATCACCACGTCCGGCCAGAACTCCTCCGCCTCCGCCAGCTCGATGTAGTCGACCAGCTCCAGCGCATCGGAGAGCTCGACCACCCGGGCGCCGGTGCTCTCCAGCGCCCGCCGCAATGACGCGCGCGCGTCGTCGTCGTCGTCCGCCAGGACCACCACCCTCGGCTCCTCCGGCTGCAGGAAGCCGGCGTTCAGCGGGTTGAGCGCGGGCCCCCGCATCTGCTCGGCCGCCCGCCAGCCCTCGTTCGTCCCCTTTTGCATGGCGCAAGCGCTGGAACCGGCTAGTCGCCGACTCCAACCTCCCGTTCATCGATGGGTTCCAGACTCTCGGCGAGGGCCCTCAAGGCTTCTGGCTCGCCGTCCAGCGCCCGCCGCCATAGGTTCGACTCCACCTGAGAGTCGAAGTCCAAGTCGCCGTCGCAGCACAGCCCGTCTCCTTCGGTTCCAGCGAACTCGCTTCCCATTCCGGCCTCCTTGCGTTGGCGAATTGACCACCATCAAGTCATGTGCCAGAATCTGTCACCGTAACGAACGGTTAGCTAGTTGCAGTACGGTAACGAGGCGATGCGGTAGCGTCACCAAGCGGTAATCCAGGCTCCACTTTTTTCAGTGTAACTGAACGCGAGTGCGACCCGCTGTCGGCTGTCCGAACGTTTCTTGGGCGCTTGGCTGTTGAGCTACGGATGCTCCAAACATCGGCGGGACGACGACTAGGGGAGCCGGGCGGCGAGGGACTGGCGCGGCTGACGGTGCTGGTGGTGGCCGTGAGCGAGGCGCCTCGTCGCGCGCTCACCTCCGCGCTGGAGGAGGCCGGCCACTTCGTTCAGGCGGTCGGAGGTGCGGAGCAGGGGCTCTCCCTGCTATCGACCGAGGTGTTCGACGTGGTGATGTGCGAGTCGCTGCCGCCTGAGCTGGACGCGCTGGCGGTCCTGGGCCGAGTGCAGGCCGAGTCGCCGAGGAGCGCGGTCTATTTGATGTCCGCCCGGGCTTCGGTGCCGGAGGCCCTGGGCGCGGTCAAGAAGGGCGCCCGCGACTTTCTCGCCCTGCCGGTGGACTTCCGAAAGTTCGTCTCCGAAGAGCTATCGCGGGTGGCGGAGGAAGTCGCCGGAAGGGAAGCATCGACTGGCGAGAAGCCCGACTGTGAAGCGGGCGGGGTGGAACTTCTGGGCGGCACGCCGGCCATCACCAGGCTCAGAGCGCAGCTGAGGACGATGGCTCAGGCCTCCGCGCCGGTGCTGATCACCGGCGAGAGCGGGACCGGCAAGGAGCTGGTGGCCCGCATCCTCCACGAGCGCGGCCCGCGGCGTGACCGCCCCTTCGTGGCGGTGAACTGCGCCGCTTTCCCGGAGACACTCTTGGAGGAAGAGCTGTTCGGCCACGAGAAGGGCGCCTTCACCGGCGCGGTGCGCCGCCGCGAGGGTCGCTTCAAGGCGGCCGATGGAGGAACGCTGCTCCTGGACGAGGTGGCAGAGCTGCCCCTGCCGGCGCAGGCCAAGCTGTTGCGCGTGTTGCAGGAAGGCACCGTCGAGCCGCTGGGGACGAACGACTCGGTCCGGGTGGACGTCCGGCTGGTCTCGGCGACGCACCGGAACCTCAAGGAACTGATCGAGCGCAAGCTCTTCCGGGAGGACCTCTATTACCGCATCCGGGTGCTGGAGGTGGAGATCCCTCCTCTGCGCGAGCGCCGCGCGGACATCGCCCGGCTGGCGGACACCTTCCTGAGGCAGCACGCGCCGCCTGGGAGCCGGCCTCCCACCATTGCTCCGCGGGCCTGGGCGGCGCTGAGCGAACACTCCTTTCCGGGAAACGTGCGAGAGCTCTCCCACGCGATCGAGCGGGGAGTGATCCTCAGCACCGGCAAGGAGATCGATCTCGAGCACTTGCCGGCGGAGATTTCCGGGGCCGCGCTGCCCTCGCCCGCCGGAGGGGGATTCCGGTTCCTGTCGGTGGTCGCGTCGGAGTTCGAGCGCGAATACCTGCGGCGGGCGCTCCGGCTGTGCGGAGGACGCCGGGATCGGGCGGCGGAGCTCTTGGGGCTCTCGAGGAAGAACCTCTGGGAGAAGATGAGGCGGCACCACCTCTCGGACGAGGAGCTCTACTGAGCCCCGGGCGGCTTCCCTAGCGTCCCTCGACGGTTTCCCGCTGGCGCACCTCGAGGAAGGCGCCCTCGAGCTGGCCCGCCTTCTTCTGATCGCCGTTGATCATCACCACCACCGGGCTTCCCGCGGGAAGCTTCCGCGAGGCGATCAGGGAGAGGAAGTCCCCATCGGTGTGGTAGCTGTTCCCGAAGCCGGCGATCAGGAACACCTGCGGGCCCGAGGAGTGGATCCGCTCGGCGATCTCCTGCACGACCTGCGACTTGCCGGCCGCGTAGGTGACCGGCTCCAAAACCTCCTCGGTGAGACGGCCGCCGGCGACGCCGAGGCGGATGCCGTGGATCCGTTCCGCCGGGAGCCCGAGGGTGTCGGACGACGCGGTGACGAAGAAGTGTGGCGACGCCGAGATGACGTGGTTCTCGATGCCGGCCGCCTCCAGCGCTCGGAAGATGTCGAGTGAGGAGCGGAAATAGTGGGCGCGGAGCGCCTGGTGGAAATGCTCGCGCGCGAGGGCATGGACATCCTCGAGCCGAGCCCCTGCGAAGGCGAGCGGCAGCAACCGGTAGGCGGCGACCGGGTCCTGCTCCTCCAGCGCCCGGTACTCGCGCCAGAAGCGGGGCAACTCGCCCGGGCCGTACCTCTTCGACAGCCCGCGGCGGATTGCCACCTCCGCCAGCCCGGGGTAGACCGCCCGCCCCTCTTCGTTCAGGCCCTCGGAGCAGTCGCCCCTCAAGAGGGTCCCGTCGAAGTCCCAGAAGGCGAGGAAGCGGCACGAGCCCTCCTCCCGGCAGATGGGGAGCGACTCGATGGAGCGCTTGGCCTCGAGGACCCGGGCGGCGATGGGCTGGGCGTGCGTCTCCGGAGGAGCCCTCGGCGTGGTGGCGCAGGCAGCGGCGAGCGTGAGCGCGACGGCGAGTCTCGAGAGCGTGTTGACCTTGGGCTGTCTCATCAGCGGGAGGCTAGCCGCGCTCGGGAGCTTTGTGCACCGCGCTGGGCACACCAAACATTCTCGCCTTGATCGAGCGTCCTTTCGACGACGTGAGCGAGTGGGCGAGTATGAAGTGGGCGGCGACGGCGACGTGGCTTCCGACAACGTTCACCTCGCCGACCACGACCACGTTCACGTCGGGGACAACGTTTTGGCTCTGGGCCAAGCCGAGTCAGTTAATCTCCTCGGGCATGGGCTCCATGCTTCGCCGCCTCCTCGCCGGGGCGATCGTCGTTGCCGCGCCTCTCGCGCTGGCCGAGCCGGTTCACGAGCAGGACGTCACTGGCTTTGATCCATCGATCATCGTCGGCTGGGGCGGGTTCTCGGAGGGCAGCGACCCTTCGGACTTCGGTTGGGCGCCCGGTGAGCGGCACCCCTCGGCGGCGATCCATGTCGTGGCCACCTATCGGCTGTTCCGGCCGCTCGACCTCGGCCTCCATGTCGTCCACCAGTGGCTCGGCACTCGAGGCCTACCCGAGGGGACGACGGCCTACGCCAGCGCCGCGGCGGGAGGCCTCATCGCAAGAGTGCACCCGTTGAGCATCTGGCGCCTCGACACCCTGGACTTGTCACTGGGCGCGGGTCTCGATCTGTTCGCCTACGTCCGCCAGGACACCCGCGCGGCGGAGATCGACGCGACCGTGCAACGAGACGCGGTGACCGGCGCCGCTCTCCCACTGATCGCGGGGCTCGACGTGTTCGTCGGCCGGACGGTGGCGGTCGGCGCCACCGCAATCTGGGGGCCCTGGTGGCGAGTCGAGTCGTGCGCGTCACAAGGGAACGGCCCGACGAGCTGCCAGCGGGTCGCTGCTCCGACGCAGCAGTACTTCTTCCTGGGGGTCAGTTGTCGCTTGCACGTGCAGTTCGTCGGCTGAGCCGCTGGGCGAGTGCGGCGTGCCGGCCGAGCTCGGTCGTGCTGCCAGAGCCTCCCTTGCGGGCTGCGCGCCGCGCCGCCACCATCGTGGCGCTGGCCTGCCTCTTGGCGGCACGCCCCGCGGCGGCGTGGCTGTTCTTCGAGCACGATCGCATCGGGTCGGAGGCAGTCCGGCGGTTGCCGCCCGAGGCGAAAGACCGGTTACAAGCCGCCTGGACCGCCGCCACCGCCGCCCGCCCCAACGGCGATCGCTACTGCAAGCGGATCGACCTAGGGGTCTCGGCTGAATCAGTGCAGGACCAGGCCCGCTGGTGCGCCGGTTTCTCCACGCTCGGCGCGATCGCGGGCGACCACGCTTGTGATCCGGCCGAAGTCTCGGCCGTGATCGAGTCCGCCGACTGGATCGGCGGAGTCCTGGTCAATTCGCGCGATCTCGCGATGGAAATGGCTTTGCTCGACCCCGGCGGCCCCGACCGGGTGGACGCCTGGCGCGAGCACAACCTCGCGTTGCAGAGCCTCGACCCTGACCTGGTGGCGCGCGCGCAGGCCAACTGGTCGCACTTCTTGCCTCCGCTCGAGGGCGAATCGGCGAAGGGACGAGCGCCGCCCCTCGCAACGGATCTGACCGCCTACCTCTCCTCTGCGCTGTTGGCCGGAGACCGGCTCAACGCGGTCGCGGTGTACGCCCACTACCACCGGCTGGCGCTCGCGGCTGCCACCGCCGCCGGCTGCCAGCACCAGGAGGGCGCGTTCAACTGCGACCCGGCGGGCGCGGCTCGCCTCTGGCAGGCCCTGGCGGCCGAGGGCTTCGCGCTGCACTTCCTCGAGGACGCGTTCTCGTCCGGGCACGTGGCCGGGACCTGGGGAGACGTGGGCCAGCGACTCGGCTCGCACGACTACTACTCCGAGCGCGGTCTGGACGTGCGCACCTGGTCGGGGGACCTGTACGCCGCCCACGGCGACGCGTTTCTGAGTGAGCTCGACGAGGAGCGGACCGCGGCCGCGGTGGCCTCCAGCCTCTCGCAGCTCTCGCGGGCCCTCGAGGGAAGCGGGTCCGTTGTCGCGGCGTTCCCCCCTCCCGGCGGCGAGCGCCCGCTGTCGGTCTGCGATCCCTCGGTCCGCATCCCGTCCGAGTTGGGGCAACTGGCCGGCGAAGAGTTTATCCAGGAGATCATCCGGCAAGAGCCGATTCCCTTCTCGCGCAGGTACGGTATGCCAAGGCTTCGCGGCGAGGTGGGGCCCTTCATCGGAGTGGGGCTGGAGGCCAACGGCTTCGCGTTGCTCCAAGGCCGCGAGCTTGGCCACTCCGACGTCCGGCTGCGGCTGAGCCTGGGAGCCGGGCTGGCGCTCGAGGGTGCGTTCAGCCAGTTCATGGACGGGCAGATGTTTGCCGATTTGTTCCTGGTGACCAGCATGCACGCGTACGCGGTGGGCCGGCGCGGCGTGGGCTTCGGTTTCCGGGTGCGAATGCCCTACGTGCTGGTGCCCGGAGACTTGATCCTGGTGGCCGCGCCAGCGGCGCTGATCAACCGTCAGTGGGCCTACCGCTTCGCCGAGGTGGCGGCGGGCGGTGGGCTGGGCGAGTTCCAGCGGCTGATCATCTTGCGAAAGTCGCTCTCCCTGCAGTTCATGCTGGGCCGGGAGGCCATCTTCAGCTGGGTCCCGGAGTTCGGCTGGCACCTGGAGCTGCCGATGTTCCAGCTCAGCGGCGATCGCTCGTTCACCGGCGCGTTCGCGGTGGAGTCGGTGCTTCAGTTCGGCGCCGCGATGCACCTCGACACGCGCGCGCCCGCCTACGGGATCTACCTCGGCTTCTCGGAGCGCTTTCGCCGCTACGTGCCCCAGGAGTGAGCGGGCTCGCGTTGCTGGGGCCAAAGCGGGCCGCTACATTTGCGGCATGGGCACTGCTCGCTCGGTAGAGATTCCAGGAGCGGTCCGCGATGCGGTCCTCGACCTGCGGGCCCGGCTTGGCGCTCGATTCGGTGAGCGGCTGCGAGACTTTCTACTCTTCGGCTCCTACGCCCGCGGCGATTGGGGACCGGATTCGGACGTCGACGTTCTGGTGGTGGTGGCCGAGCTCAAGGAGCGCGAGCGACGGGAGATCTTCGAGCTGGCCGAAGAGGTTTTCTTCGACCGGCTAATCCACCTCTCGCCGCTGGCCTTCTCCACTGCCGAGTACGAGGAGCTGCGCAGCCGGGAGTACCGCCTGGCTGCGGAGATCGAGGCCGATGGGGTGGTGCCGTGACGCAAGAAAACCGCCGCCGCAACATCGAGCTGGAACTGGAGAAGGGCGAGGCAAGCCTCAAGGCCGCCGGGCTTTGCCTCCAGGCCGCCCTATGGGACGACGCGGTCAGCCGGGCGTACTACTGCGCGCTGCACTACGCGCAGGCACTGCTGCTGACCTTGGGGCTGGAGGCGCGCAGCCACCACGGGGTGCACGATCTGCTCTACCTGCACTTCGTTCGGCCGGGCCAGGCTCCCGCTCGGCTCTCCAAGCTGCTCGCGGGCCTGCAGAAATACCGCGAGGAGGCCGACTACGCCCGCGCCTTCAGGTTCTCCGAGCAAGGCGCGCGCGAAGAGGTGGCCAACGCCACTGAGATTCGAGACTTCGTGCGCGTGGCGCTCGCCGAGCAGGGGTGGCTGACTTCCTAGCGGCGCCGGCCACGGCGCGGACTCCATCTGTGGGGGGCGGACCCGAGCCGGACCCCATATCTTGTGGATCACGCGCGTGCGTGGCACAGTTCGCCGCCCGTTTTTCCAGGAGGGGCGCATGGCGGTTCCGGCGAAGCTTCAAGATCCAGTGCTGGCGGCGAAGGCATCGGCGAGCCCTCGAGTCTTCCTCCGCGGAGAGGAGTACCACGCCGCGGGGGCGGTCCTGTCCGTCAAGGAGGTCGGCCCGGGCCGAGCGGTGGCGCATGTCGCGGGGACGCAAGAGCAGCCCTACCTGGTCAAGTTGCGCTTCGGCGGAGAGGGATTCTCGGCGGAGTGCTCCTGCCCGTTCGACTGGGAGCCGGTCTGCAAGCACGCGGTGGCCGCGTGTCTGGCCCTCAAGGCGCCTCAGCCGGTGGAGCACCAAGCTGCGGCCCAGGACTCGGCCATCGCGAAGGCGCGCGCAAATGAGCTGGAGCAGCGGCGAGCGTCAGCCAAGTCCACCCGCTTCCGGATCGTGGCCTCGCCGGGCCGCGGGAGGGAGCACTTCACGCTGCGCTCTCCGCGCACCGAGGCCATCTACGAGGTCTTCCTCTCGCGCGAGGCGTCGTTCTGCACCTGCGCGGACTTCACCTCGTCGGAGCTGGGGACTTGCAAGCACATCCTCTTCCTTTCCAAGGAGCCGGAAGCCCAGCGCCCGCTGGACAAGCCGGTGGTGTTCATCCAGTCGGTGGACACGCGCGGGAGGGTGCACGCGCCCTTGCGCGACATCAGGGCGATCTTCCCCGAGGACGCTCCCAGGGCTGCCTTCGCGGCGGTGCTCGACGGCGAAGGCTTCCTCGATCCCGAAAGCCGCCTGCTGAAGGATCTGGCTACCCACCAGGCGGCGCGGAAGGTGGAGAAGTTGCTCTCCACCTTGCCCCGCGGCGCGGGGGTGCGCCCGGAGGTGCTGGGGCTATTGCGCGGGCTTCAGCAGAAAGGCGCGCGCCAGGAGCGGATGCGCACGTTCTGCCAAGGAGTGCGCCGCTCCCACTCGGGCGTGGAGGCGCCGCCCGAGGCCTGGGCGCGCATGTCCGAAGCGCTGAAGCTGCGCCTGCATGCGTACCAGCAGGAAGGCGTCCTCTTCGCCGCGACGGCTGGGAGGGCTCTGATCGCCGACGACATGGGCCTAGGAAAGACACTCCAGGCGTTGGCCGCGGGCAGGCTCCTTGCCGAACTGGGCGAAGTGAAGCGCACGCTGGTGGTTTGCCCGGCCTCGCTCAAGTTCCAGTGGGCGAAGGAGGCGGAGAAGGCGTTCGGAAAGGAGGTCCCGGTGGTGGTGGTGGACGGTGGGCGGAAGACGAGGCGAAGGCTGTACCTCTCCTCCGACGGGGCGGTGCTGGTGGTCAACTACGAGCTGCTGATCCGCGACATCAAGGAGTTGCGCGCCGGCCGGTTCGACCTGGTGGTGCTCGACGAGGCGCAGAGGATCAAGAACTGGAACACCCGCACCGCCAAGGCGGTGAAGGCCCTGCGCACCCCCTTCGCGTTCGTGCTCACCGGAACTCCGCTGGAGAACCGGCTCTCCGAGCTGCACTCCATCGCCGAGTACTTGGACCCCAGGGTGCTCGGGCCCTCCTGGCGGCTGGTGCCCGAGTTCGGCCAGCTTGATGCGAAGGGGAAGCTCTTGGGGTTCGGCGGCCTCTCGTTGATCCGGCGGCGGCTCTCGCCCACCTTCATCCGGAGGGAGCGATCCAGTGTCCTCTCGCAGCTCCCGCCGCGAAGCGAGAAGACCTACCTGGTCCCCTTTACCGCTACCCAGAAGGCGCCCCACGACGACTGCCTTGCCCAGGTGGCGCGGATCCTGGTGAAGAAGTACCTCACCGAGGCCGACGTGCTCCGGGTGATGTCGCTGCTCACCACCGCGAGGATGCTGGCCAACGGGATGGCGCTCTACGAGTTCGCCACCATCGAGGACGAAGTGCGCCGAGGCAACTTCCCGGAGCGCACCGCCAAGGCCTTCCCCTCGCCCAAGCTCGCCGAGTTTGCGCAGGCGCTGGAGGACTTCCTCGATGAGCCGGGCTGCAAGGTGGTGGTCTTCTCCCAATGGGAGCGGATGCTAAGGCTGGCGGCGGCGGCGGCGCGTCCAGTGATGGAGGCGAAGAAGGTCAGGCCGCTCTTCTTCCACGGAGGCCTCAGCTCGCGGGAGCGGGCTGAGGCGATCGCGGACTTCCACGATGACCCGCTGGCGCGGGTGTTTTTCTCCACCGACGCGGGAGGAGTGGGGCTCAACCTCCAGGAGGCGGCCTCGGTGGTCTTCCATCTGGAGGTGCCGTGGAACCCGGCGGTGCTGGAGCAGCGCGTCGGGCGGGTGCACCGGATGGGGCAGCGCCGGCCGGTGCGGGTGGTGAACTTCGTGAGCGCGGAATCCATCGAGGAGCGCATCTCGCTCACCGTGCAGCACAAGCGAGAGTTGTTCGACGGGCTGTTCCGCGGCACCTCGGACGAGATCGCCTTCGGCGACGGCACCGGGGCGAGCGGGCTGCGCGAGCGGCTAAAGGCGCTGATGGGGAAGGGCGCCTCGGCTTCGCTGGGCGAGCTGCGCCAGCCGGTGGACAAGCCGGTGCCGGTGCCTCCGCCGATGGTGCCGCCGGAGGTGGTAGAGCCGGAGGTAGTGCATCGGCCGATGGCGCCGCCGGAGGTCTCGGCCTCCCGCGCGCCTGCCGACCTCTCGAGCGGCGATGCGACGAGTCTCAAGTCGACCGCGGCCGGCCTGGTCTTCGACGCCGCACCGCTCTTCTCGGGGCTGTTGGCGATGGTCGCTCCGGCTGCGGCATCCATCTTGCCCGATCGTCTCCCGGTGACGGTGTCGCGGGAGGGCGGGCGGGTGCGGCTGGAGCTGCCGGAAGTGCCTGCCGGGGCCTGGCAGAAGTTGGCCGCCTTCGCCGAGGCGATGTCCAGGAGAGCCGGCTGAGCTAGAATCAAGCCGTGGTTCCAAGCGACAGGCGCGAGGGCGGCGGCAATGGCTCGGGCAACGGGCGCGGGAATGGCTCGGCCGATGGCCCAGGCGACATCGCCGGCCGGCTCGACAGGCTCGAGCGCGCACTGCGGGAGGGCTTCGCCGGCGTGATCGCCCGCTTCGACCAGGTGGACAAGCGATTCAAAGAGGTGGACAAGCGATTCGACGAGGTGGACAGGCGATTCAACGAGGTGGACAGGCGATTCGACCGGGTCGACAAGCGAATCGACAACCTGCGCGATACGGTCGGCGCCAGCGTGCGAGATCACGAACGCCGGATCGGCACCCTCGAAGACGAGTGAGCGTCGGAGCTCGAGGAGTGGGGATCAGGTGGGAGTTGCGCCTGCGCACCCGGTAGACGCCGAGGTCCCGCCGGTCCAGGGGTGTACCCCCGAGTGCTGCCCAGGCGTCTGCCACTGACAACGGCCCCGGCGCGGGCGAGAAAAAATGGGCCGAAGCTGGGGTACCCTGCGCCTCTCCGGGGAGGGCGTCATGGACATCACCACCGTCGGCGTCGTTGGCGCGGGCACCATGGGCCACGGCATCGCCCAGGTCTCCGCCCAAGCCGGCTACTCCACCGTCCTCTTCGATCTCACCGCCGACCTCGCCGAGCGCGGCCTGGCCCGCATCCGGGAGAACCTCGACGCCGGCGTGCAAAAGGGCAAGGTCCGCCCCGAGGAGCGTGCCGCCGCGCTCTCCCGCATCTCCACCACCGCCGAGCTGCGCGAGCTCGCCGCCTGCCAGCTCGTGGTGGAGGCCGCGCCCGAGGAGCTGGCGCTCAAGCAGACCCTCCTCCGCCAGCTCTCCCAAATCTGCTCCCCGGAGGCAATCCTCGCCTCCAACACCAGCTCCCTCTCCCTCACCGAGATCGCCGCCGCCGCCAGCCACCCCGAGCGGGTACTGGGCATGCACTTCTTCAACCCGGTGCACCTGATGAAGCTGTGCGAGCTGGTGCGCGCCTACCAGACCTCCGACGCCACCGTGGAGGCGGCGGGGACGGTCGCCGGTCGCATGGGCAAGCAGCTCGTGGTGGTGAAGGACAGCCCGGGCTTCGCCTCCTCCCGGCTAGGGGTGGCGCTCGGGTTGGAGGCCATAAGGATGGTGGAGCAGGGCGTGGCCACCCCCGAGGACATCGACAGAGCGATGGAGCTGGGCTACGGCCACCCCATGGGCCCGCTCAGGCTGGGAGACCTGGTGGGGCTGGACGTGCGCCTTTCCATCGCGGAGTACCTCCACCGGGAGCTGGGCGGAGAGACCTTCCGCCCACCGCAGCTTCTCAAGAGGATGGTGCGAGCGGGTAAGCTGGGAAGGAAGTCGGGCGAGGGTTTCTACAAGTACTAGCACCGAGGCGGGCCCACCTAGGCTCCAGGGCACACCGATTAAGGACTCCGCTCCCCAGATCGCCGCTCCGTACGGCAAGTACCTCCTGCTCAAGCGGCTCGCCGTGGGCGGGATGGCGGAGCTGTTCCTCGCCAAAGACACGCTCACCCAGGAGCTGGTGGTCATCAAGCGCATCCTCCCGTACCTCTCGCACGAGGCGGAGTTCGTCCAGATGTTCCTCGACGAGGCGCGGATCGCCGCCCAGCTCCACCACCCCAACATCATCCAGGTGCACGAGCTGGGTGCGCTGGAGGACTCCATCTTCATCGCGATGGAGTACGTCGACGGCGTCGACCTCCGCAAGGTGCTCCAGGAAGAGAGCAAGGCCCAACGGACCGTGCCCTACGCCTTCGCCGCCTTCATCGTCTCGCAGGTCTGCGCCGGGCTGCATTACGCCCACAACAAGGTGGGCCGCGACGGCAAGCCGATGGGGATCATCCACCGCGACGTCAGCCCCCAGAACGTGATGGTGGGCTTCTCGGGCGCCATCAAGCTGGTCGACTTCGGCATCGCCAAGGCCGGCGCCCTGGTCGAACGCAGCAAGCCCGGCATCATCAAGGGCAAGTTCCTCTACCTCTCGCCCGAGCAGCTCTCGCAGGACCGGGTCGACCACCGGGCCGACCTGTTCGCCCTGGGCACCATGCTCTACGAGGTGACCACCGGGAAGAGCCCCTTCTACAAGCCGACCACCGAGGCGGTCATCTACGCCATCCGCGCGGAGGAGCCGCCGCCCCCTCACCTGGTCCGCTCCAATTACCCCGAGGCCCTCTCCCAGGTGGTGATGAAGTGCCTCACCAAGGACCGCGAGAAACGGTACCAGCAGGCGGGCGAGGTGCAGCAGGCCCTGGAGCAGTACCTCCGCGCCGACGCGCCCACCACCGCGGACGATCTGGTCCAGTACGTCGGGCACCTCTTCAGCGCCGACGAGCGAACGCTGCTGGTGGCGCCGGGGGAACTCTCCGGAGAGAAGCTGGCCGACGAGCCCATCGACAACCGGCCCACCAAGCCGATGATGGGGGCGTCGCAGGACGCCCCCCCGGTCGGGCGGAGGCCCACGCCAGAGGCGGTGCCCGCGGTCGCCACCGACACCGAAGAGCCACGGACCCAGACCGCCCGTCCCGAGGACTTGGCCCGCGCCTTCGGCCCCGAAGTGACGCCGGCCACGAGCAAGCCTCCGGCCCGCCGGATCAGCGGGCTCAAGTACCAGCCAGCCGGCACCGGCGAAGAGGACCCCACCACCACCGCGCCCACCGACGAGCGGCTGAGGCCCGGATCGGACTCCGTGCTCTCGGCGACTCCCTCGGACTCCACTCCGAGCGCCTTCACCCCGAGCACCGACCGGGAGGCGCCCGCGCGCAGGCCGAGGAAGGCGCCCGGAGACCAGCCGGTGTTCGATCCGCCCAGCGAGCCGGGCGCGCCTGACCTCGGGGCGGAACCGTCCACCCGCCCCGCCAGGCCCGGCGCGGTTCGCCGGGAGGAGGCGGAGCCGACCGCGAGCGTGGTGCAGCGCCGCCCCGATGTGCTGGACCGGGTGCGGGTGATGGCGCAGAACCCCGTCGCCCTCGGCGTGGGTGCGTTCCTGCTCGTGCTGGTGCTCGGCATCTTGATCGTCTCTTGGATCGCGCCCGATCCCCAGCCGGTCCCCGAGCCGCTCCCGGACGACGCGCCCGCGCGGCAGCCCGAACCCAAGGCGGCAAAGCAGCCCGAGCGGCCCGCCGAGCCGCCCAAGCAAGAGGAGCCGGCCCAGCCACCGCCCGAGCCCACCGCGGCGATCCCCGACGCGGGGAGCCAGGCTCCGGAGCCGCCCAGCCTGGTGACGGTGGTGTTCCGCGCGCCGCCGGGCACCCGCATCCAGCGGCTCGATGACAGCGGCTATTTCACCCCCGGGGTGAAGTACCTTTTGCACCCCGGCCCCCAGCGCATCGTGGTCCGCTGCCCGGCGAAGCGGGGGAGAAAGCCCGCGCCAGCCAGGCTCGAAGTGAAGATCGCCTCGCCCAGGAGCGGCACCCAAAAAGTCACCCTCTGCCGCAGATAGGCCTCTCTCCCGCGCTCGCCCGCTCTCCGAACGAGCGCGGCTCCGTTTACAGGCTGGCCTGCCGCTCTACAATCGCCGCCGTGGTGCGCGCGAAGTCCGGCCGCTCCGAGAGCGCGGCACGTCGCTACGTGCTGTGCGGGGTTCCGAAAAGCTCGGCGGCGCTGGACCGCTTCATCGAGGAGAACCGAGCCTTCATCCGGCGGCGCTCGCCTGCGGCGCTGAGGGGAAAGCTGCCTCTCAACCCGCATGGCCGCCACCACGACCTCTCGTGCATCTTCCGGGCGCTCAACCGCCGCTATTCCCGGGACCGGGTCCGCGCTCACATCACCTTCGGTCCCTGGGTGTCGCGGCGGCGGCCGAGGAAGAGCATCAAGATGGGCTCGTACTGCGGGGAGGCGCGCCTCATCCGCATCCACCCAGCGCTCGATCGGCCCTATGTGCCCCGGTACTTCCTCGAGTGGATCGTCTTCCACGAGATGCTCCACCACCTCTACCCTGCCCGGCGCAGGGGAGAACGGAGGAGCATCCACCCTCCCGAGTTCCAAGCTCACGAGCGGCGCTTCCGCGACTTCGAGCGGGCTCGGCGCTGGGAGGAGCGCAACCTGGAATCGCTCCTCCGGGCCTGAGCCTAACGACAGGCTCGCGAGCCACCGGTATCCTCTCGCCGTGGTCGGGCGTTCCAGGCTTTGGCTCTTGGTGGGCTCGCTGCTCTTGGCGGCGGCCGCGCTGCCTGTGGTCCGCGCATCGGCAGCCACTGCTCCTCCGACGCCGACTGCAGGGCGGTGCCCGGGAGCTGCCCGAGGGCAACCTCTGCGTGGTTCGCGACGTGCTCAAAAAGCCCGACTGACCCGCCCCGTCAGGGGATGATCAGCCCGCCCGGGCTCCGGCGCTCCTTGGGCGCCGGCCGCGGCTCCTCCAGCCGCTCGCCCATTCCGGGCATCGCCTGCCCCGCGCGCGCCCTTCGGGCGAGGATCAGCACCTTCTCGAAGAGGAACTCCGAGAAGCGGGAGATACCCGGCGAGAGGTGGAAGAGCCGCCGCGCTTCGGCCCTGGCGATCGCCCCGGGGCCAGGGCGGCCGGTGCGCTCGAAGTAGCTGGCCATCGCCCACAGCCGGCCGGCGTAGAGGCGCTTCGCCTCCGGGGTGAAGAACTCCTCGGCAGTGGCGCGCACCTTCTGGAAGAGCTGCTCCTCCTTCTGCTCCGGCGTCAGCTGGAGCGGGCTCGCGGTCACTTCCTCGAGCCTTTGCGAGAGGACCCGCAGCTGCTTCTCCGGGGGCAGCCAGGAAGTCAGCTCCGGCTGTCCGTGCAGTTGGTGTCCCTCGAGGGCGAGGCCCGCATCTCCCTCCTCGGGAAGAGGGAGCGCCAAGGCTCGCTCGTTCGGCTGAACGCCCAGATGCCGCAGGTCCTCCTCGGCTTCCTTCGGGAGCGGCGTTCGCGAGGCCAGGTTCTTCGCCCACGCCGCACCGAGTGCCTCCCTGGCTTCGGCCGCGGAGACTTCCAGGTGGTGCTGCCCGTCCTTGGAGCGGATTTCCTTGAGCAGCTTCCTCAAGGCGCCGCGGCCCACCTCGGCGGCGGAGAGCTCGCGGATGCCCTGCTCGTCGTCGAAGACGATCTGCAGCACCTCGAGACCTCCGCCGCGCCGAGGCCGCGCCGCCAGCAGCGCCCGCTCGCCCGTTCCGGTGACGGGGGAGAGGAGGAAGGGGAATTCCTCCCGAGTCTCGGGCGCCGGCTGCGGCTGCGGTGGGCGGTCAGCGCGGCGCTCGGGCAACTCCAGGCCGAGCGACCGAAGCTGGTAGAGCGCTCGCTTGGCGGCCTTGGCAAGAGGTTTGGAGCCCGATTCCGCCAGGGCCTCCGCCAAGGCGCTCCTCCGCTGTCGGATTTGCGACTCGAGGACCGCGAGCGCCAGCGGCTCGGGGAGTGACGCCACTTCGGCCGCAGGTGGCTCTTCGGCCTGGGCGAGGGTTCTCGCCTTCCCCGTCGTCTCGGGTGGGAACGCCAGCTCCGCGCCTGAGAGCAGCGCATCGAGGAGGGCGCGCGGATCAGCGCTCTTCATGTGCGGGCTTGTAGCGGGACTGACGCCGGTTTCAAGCTCGTTCGGCCGCAAGCTGACCTTTCCCTGTCAAGTCTCCTAGTATGTAGCCATGGTGCCGCGCGCGCTCTTCGTGGGGGAAGCCAGCGTCGACCTGGTGGGGGCTGTACCTCGGTATCCCGTCCGGCTGGGGGACAGGCAGGAGCTGTCGGCCTTCGCCCTGCAGGGAGGTGGCCCAGCGGCCAACTCGGCGGTGGCCTTCGCGAAGCTCGGCGGGCGGGCCGTGTTTGGCGGAGTCTTGCCGGACGACTTCCTCGGCGACTTCGCGGCGCAGAGCCTGGTCGACGCCGGAGTGGACCCTGCCTACCTCAAGCGGCAGCAGGGCGGGGTGAGCCCGGTCTCCTTCATCGCGCTGGACGAGGAGCGACGGCGGAGGACGGTGTTCTTCACCCGCGGAGACTGGCAGGTCCCCAAGGCGGAGGACTTTCCGGCCGATGCGGTCGAGGGAATCGACCTGCTCCTGGTGGACGGCGCGTTTCCGGAGGCGCAGCTCTCCTTGGTGAAGGCGGCGCGGCAGAAGGGAGTGCGGACGTTGCTCACCGCTCACGCGATGGCCGAGGGCATGGCTCAGCTCGCCGCCGCCTGCGAGTCGGTCATCGCCAGCGAAGGCTTCGCCCGCGAGCTGTCGCCCCTGGTGCCGAAGAGCCTCGAGGAGTTGTTTTCCCTCGGGGTGAAGTGCGCGGTGGTGACGCTGGGCGACGACGGGGCGGTGGGACAAGAGCAAGGCCGCGACCCGGTCAGGGTGGAGCCCCACCCGGTGAAGGTGGTGGATCCGACCGGAGCGGGAGACGTCTTCCGCGGCGCGTTCGCCTACGGGTGGATCGGCGGCATGCCGCTGCGAGATCGGCTGCGGTTCGCGGTCACCGCCGCCTCGCTCAAGTGCCGCAGCTACGGCGCCCGCGATGGGATGCCGGATCTGGCCGAGGTGAACCAGGCGAGCAGCTCCTGATGTGAGTCGCCCTCCCGAGGGGAGAGGGTGCCGCCTCACCTCCGCCTCACCAGCCAGAAGCCCTCCGACTGTGCGGCGACGTATAGCTCCGAGCTCAAGAGAGGCCCGAACACCTGCGCGGGGTGCGCGCCCCGCAGAACGAAGTGGTCATACGCCCCTCCCTGCGCGCGGTAGTCGAGTTGATCGGGCCGCCACTCGCTGGGGAAGGTGGGAGGAGGGCTCCCGCGGTACTTGAGGGGAGAGTGCGGGGTGAGGGCGAAGCTGAAGTTGGTGGCGCCGCCCTTGGCGCGCGCGAGCACGGTGGAGGCGTGAAGGAAGACCGGGTGGCCCACGGCCCTCGAGCTGGTGTCGTAGATGAGGCCCATCACCTTCGGCCTATGGCCGGTGCTCATCGAAAGCTCGTCGAGGGCGGAGGCTTCGCGGTCGAACTCCGCGAATCCCCGCGCGAGTGGGATGCCGAGGGCGAGGGAGGCCGCCGCGGCGAGGGCGGTGAGAGTGCGTTGGGCCTCCGGCCTGAGGGCAGGCACGCAGGCGAGGACCAATGGCGCCGCCAGGTGCGCGAAGCGGGTGTTGAGGTAGTACATGTACCCGCGGATGTCGAACGGCAGCGCGAAGTAGAGGAGGAGGGCGATGGCGGCGAGCCCGAGCATCCGGAAGCGCTCGACGGGGCCTTCGGCCCGCTCGGCGCGCCACCGCGGCACCAGGGCGGCGGCGAGCGCGAGGGCGGCGACTGCGAGGGCGGCGTAGAGCCCGTAGCGATCCGTGCCGTCGCGGAGCATGTTCGCGAGCACGCGTGGAAGCTGGGCCAGGTTCTGCTCGAACGGGTTGAAGGAGAGGTTCTCCTTGGAGAGGAGCGGCCCCCAAGCCTTCCAGGGCGCCCCGTACTGGACCTCGGTCGGCGCTCCGAGGCGGAGGCCCACCCAGAAAAGGAAGAGAGCGGCCGCGGGCACCACGGCCGCCAGGGCGTGTCTCCGCGCGGCGAGGCGGCGGGAGAGTGTGGCGCCTGGGTCCTCGGGGGCGGACGTCGTGGCGAGGAGGAACGGCAGGGCCACGCCGAGGTAGGCGAAGACCTGAACGTGGAAGAGGAGGACCGCCAAAAGGCACAAGCCCAGGCCGATGGCCCACAGAAGGCGGCGCGGGGGGTCGGCGATGGCCCGGGCAAACAGGCCGCAGGCGAGGAAAGCCAGCGGCAGGGCGGAGCAGTAGTTGAGGAAGCCCCAGGCGAGGCTGTCGCCGTAGGCGAAGGGGAGGGCGAGTAGAGCTGGCCAGGCGGGGCGGCGGAAGCTTCGCAAGAGGAAGGCCAAGGACAGCGGCAGGCCGGCCACGTAGGCCGAGAGGAAGACGCGATTGGCGGCTTCGAGGGGGAGGAGCCAGTTGAGCAGGCTCACCGCGTAGTAGTAGCCGAGGTAGGGGGTGAGCTGGCCGCGCAGCTCGAACAGCTCCGGGTAGAGGGTGGTGGGGTCATCGAGCCGGTGCAGCACCGAGATGAGGTGGAGGTGCTGCGGCAAGTCGACGAAGGGCAGGTGGCGGCCAGCCCACAGTGGCAGCACCGCGATGAGGAGCGCCGCGCCGTAGGCGAGCCGAAGGAAACGCGAGTTCACGGGCGGGCGGGGAAACTACGCCCTTTTCGGGAGGAGCTGCACTCCGGCATGCCATCCCGGGTCAGGCGAGTTGGCATCTCGCCCGGAGATCGGCTACAAGGCCGCCGGCTGTCCGCTCGAGAGGCCCCTGGGAGGCATCCATGCTTCGCACGCTCGGAAAACTGGCGACTGCGGTGGCGTTTGGCGCGCTGTTGCTCGGCGCGGGGCCGGCTTGGGCCTGCGAGGTTCAGGGCTGCTCGTGCCAGGGCAAGGGCCTGAAGGCGCCCCAGAAGGCGGAGGCGGCCAAGCAGCTCAAGGCGAGCGAGGGCGTGGTGGGCAAGTGCTCCTGCGGCAACGCCGCGGAGTGCACCTGCAAGAAGGGCGACTGCCAGTGCGCGAAGTGCGGTGCCGAGAAGGTGCGCATCATCGAGTCGCTGCGCGGCGTGCCCGATCCGCTGAAGGTGCCCTGCCAGGCGCGGCGGGACGCGACGGCCGGCGTATTTATCTAGCCAGTCGAGGGTCGAGGGTCGAGGGTCGAGTGCGACCCGTCGAGTCGCGTCCAGCGTTCGACGGTCGTCAGTCGACTCTCAGCCGTCCAGTCGCTTGACCGTCGCTGGACGGATGCGCTCGACGCTCGACCCTCGGCCCTCGACTCGCTTCACCTCGCCGCCTTCTCCGCCTTCACCACCAGGAACGGCGGCAAGAGAATTCGCTGGAAGTTGACCAGACCTGCCGAGGCGATCGCGCTGCGGATTTCGTCTTCGCCCCGCGGATGGAGCCCCGCCCGGCGATGCACCCAGTCCGCCAAGTACGGCCGCGGCAGATAGGTGCTCGCCACGTACCGGCCTCCAGGCCTCAGCGCACGCCCCACCTCGATGAAGAGCCGAGTGGCGTCGGAGATCAGGTGCAAGGACATCGAGTGCAAGACCCCGCCCAGCGAATGGTCCATGAAAGGCAGGTAGGGCGCGTCCGCCCGCACCAGGTCCACCATCACCCCCGCCTCCCGCGCCTGCGCCACCCCCTCCTCGAGCATCGCCTTCGACACGTCCATCCCCACCACTGCGGGCACCTCCGGGTCTCGCGCCAGCCGCCTCGCGAACAGGCCCGTGCCACACCCCAAGTCCAACACCGGGCCGTCTGGCTTCCCCAGCAGCGAACGGTAGATGAGGTACTCGCTGTCTCGGTCGAAGCGCCGCCGCGAGATCGCCACCTGCAACGCCGGACGCACGTACCGCTCGTAGGAACGCGCCACCAGCGGTTGCTCCAGCCCGCGCTGCAGCGTCCCGGGAACGCCGCGCTCGGTCACCAGATCCGCAACTCCTTCGCCCACCGGGAAGCTCGCGTGGCACTCGGGACAGCGGATCGGCCCGAACGCCAGCTCCGCGACGTCCGACTCCGGCAACAGGCCTCCGCGCCGGCACTTCGGACAGCGCAGGATCGCCAGGATGACGCGGCGCATGACGGCTCGCTCAGCTCCACTCGAGCATTCGCTTGAGCGGCGCCAACGCCGCCTCCCTCAGCCCTGCTGGCAGCTCCAGGGCCGGCCTCCGATCCCGCATGCAGAGGCAGAGCTTCTCCATCGTGTTCAGCTTCATGTGCGGGCACTCGTTGCACGCACAGCCGCTGTCCGGCGGCGCCGGGATGAACGTCTTGTAAGGAGCCCGCCGCTGCATCTGGTGCAGGATCCCCGACTCGGTCACCACGATGAACTTCTTCTTCTCGCTCTTCACCGCGTGCTCCAGGATCGCCTTGGTCGATCCCACGAAGTGCGCGTGAGCCAAAACCCGCTCCTCGCACTCCGGATGCGCCACCACCTCGGCGTCCGGATGCTCCACCAAGAGCTGCACCAGCTTCTGCTCGCTGAAGATCTCGTGGACGATGCAGCTGCCCGGCCACAACACCAGCTCCCGGCCCGTCTGCTTCGAGACGTAGCGCCCCAGGTGCTGATCCGGCGCGAAGATGATCTGCTGCTCCTTGGGGACCCGGTTCACGATCTTCACCGCGTTCGAGGAGGTGCAGATCACGTCGCTCATCGCCTTCACCGCCGCCGAGCTGTTCACGTACGTCACCACGAACGCTCCGGGGTGCCGCTCCTTGAACGCGCGGAAGGCTTCCGGCGGACAGCGATCGGCCAAAGAGCAGCCAGCCGCCAGGTCCGGCAGCAGCACCAGCCGGCCCGGGTTGAGGATCTTCGCCGTCTCCGCCATGAAGTGGACGCCGCAGAAGACGATCACCTCCGCGCTCGTCCGCGCCGCCTCCTGCGCCAGCGCCAGGCTGTCCCCCACGAAGTCCGCCAGGTCCTGGACCTCCCCCTCCTGGTAGTAGTGCGCCAGGATGACCGCGTTCAGCTCCTTCTTCAGCCGGAGGATCTCCTGCTCGCAGTCGTGCTCTGACATGGCGCTCCTCGCCTCGCCCTTCTAACCGAATCCAACCACCCCTGGCGCCAAAACATTCGGCCCCGCCGGTTTTCTTGTCCGCCGAGACGCCGGGGTGTCGCTCCGGAGAGCAGGAGGGAGGTCTCGCGTTCGGGACGGTGGGTTTGGCATCCCTGAGCTGGAGACCCGTATAATCGCGCGCCGCGCGCCGCCGTCGGAGGCTGGCCCGCGTCTGGCACTTCCGAGGACGGCATGAGCACGAAGCGAAGCTGGGTTTTTTGGGGACTGCTCGTGTCGGTATGGGCGGGCTGCCAGTGCGGGGATCGCAAGCCGAAGATCGTCCTCAAGCCCGAGGGCGTGCCTTGCGAGCTGGACGACGAGTGCGAGACGGGGCTGTGCGACGCGCTGCCGCGGGCCGAGAAGTTGTGCATGCGCAAGTGCGGCGACGGGTGCAGGTCGAACGAGATCTGCACGCTCTTGGGGCTCGAGCGATACGGCTGCGTGCCGGAGCGGGAGGGGCTCTGCAAGCCGTGCACGGCGGACTCCGATTGTCCGTACGTGGCGGACCGGTGCATCGCGCTGGGGGCGGAGCGCTTTTGCGGGCGGGACTGCTCGTTCGATGGCACCTGTCCTTCGAGCTTCAGGTGTGCGGAGGCGCGGACCCCCGAGGGGGCGCTGGTGCCTGGCCAGTGCCAGCCGATGAGCGGGACCTGCGAGTGCACCTCGTACACCGGCGGCCAGGAGGTGCCCTGCGAGGAGAAGAACGGCTTTGGGAGCTGCACGGGGGTGAGGGTGTGTCTTCCGCCGGCGGGGTATGGGGGGTGCAGCGCGCGGGTGCCCGCCTCCGAGGTGTGCAATGGAGTCGATGACGACTGCAACGGCAAGACGGACGAGGACCTCGGGGAGACGAGCTGTGGGGCAGGGGGGTGCCGGCGGACGGTGGCGAACTGTGCGAACGGACAGGTGCAGGCGTGCGTGGCGGGGGATGCGGGGACGGAGATCTGCGACGACAAGGACAACGACTGTGATGGGGCGAGCGACAACGGTTTCGACAAGCTGGCGGACCTGGCGCATTGCGGGGCGTGCAACAGCCCTTGTGCGCCGCCGAACGCGGTGCCGCTGTGCGACGGAGGGGTCTGCAGCATCAAGCAGTGCAATGCGGGATGGTGGAACGTCAACCTGTTGGTGACGGATGGGTGCGAGTACCAGTGCACGCTTTCGAACGGGGGAGTGGAGGCGTGCGACGGGAACGACAATGACTGCGACAAGGGGGTGGACGAGGACTTCGACCTCAACACGGATCCGTCGAATTGCGGGATGTGTGGGAACGCGTGCAACGTGCCGAACGGGCACGTGGCGGCGTACAAGTGCGTGGCGAAGGTGTGCGGGGTGAACGGGTGCGACCCGGGTTGGGGGGACTGCGATCAGACGTACCCGAACGGGTGCGAGACGGACACGATGGCCAGCCTGGCGCACTGTGGCGGTTGCAATCAGCCCTGCGCGACGCCGAACGCGACGCCGGCCTGCGTAGCGGGCGGGTGCGCCATCGGTGCTTGCAACCCGGGGTTCAAGGACTGCAACGGGGTGGTCTCCGACGGCTGCGAGATTGATTCGAACACCGACCTCGCCCACTGCGGGGCCTGCAACAACGCCTGCGCTGTGCCAGCGAATGCAGTCGCGACATGCACGACCGGGGCCTGCGGATACACATGCTCTCCCGGATTCATCGACCTAGACGGAAGTCCGACGAACGGGTGCGAATACACCTGCACGGTCCAAGCTGGGCCCGACAACCCCGATGATGGCTACGCAGATCAGAACTGCGACGGGATTGACGGCGATATCTCGCGGGCGGTCTTCGTGTCAGCAGACGGCGACGATCTCAATCCTGGCACTATGGCCGCACCCAAGAGGACGGTTGGCGCCGGAATCGGTGCTGCCTCCTCGGCGAAGCCGCACGTCTACGTCTCCGAAGGCATCTACGCCGAGCAGGTGACTCTCGTGAACAGCATCTCGGTCTTCGGTGGCTACTCTCGGGCGAACGGCTGGAAGCGCAGCGCTTCGTACGCAGTGACCGTGCAAAACGGCGCCGTGGTCAATTCCCGGGTCATCGCAGTGGGCGGCTCAAACATCACCAGCGCGACGGTGATCGATCACCTGACCATTCGAGCACTCGATACCGTAGCGCTCGAGGCCTCGACCTACGGAGTGCATTGCGATGCGTGTGGCGGACTTGTGATTCGGCGCTGCACGGTACTGGGTGGCTCGGCGGGGAGCGGGAGCAACGGGGCACCTGGCGTTGCCGGCGCGCCCGGCGGTCCAGGCGGCAACGGCGGCGCTGGCTCCTGTGATCAAAACATTCCCGGCGGTCCAGGAGGATCAGCGGGGGCCTCGAGTTGCGCGCGTGGAGGTGGGGCCGGAGGGCAGGGCGGGAACTACGGAAGCAATTCGGGGCAACCAGGCGGAACAGGTGCTGGAGGAACGCTCGGTGGAGCAGGCGGTGCCGGTGGCAGCACTGGGCAGCCGGGAGGCGCCGGAGGCAACGGCCTCGGCGGAGGTGCCGGAGTGAACGGTGCCGGGGGCAGCGGCGGGTCCGTACTCAATGGCTTCTGGCTCGGGATCGGTGGATCTCCCGGTGGGCGAGGCGTTCACGGTAACGGCGGTGGCGGCGGCGGCGGCGGCGGCGGCCAAGGTGGGATTTTTGTGGACGACGGTAACGGCAATGGCGGTGGCGGCGGTGGGGCGGGCGGATGTGGCGGCTTCGGCGGTAATGGAGGCGGCTCAGGCGGGGCGTCGTTCGGGGTCTTCCTGGTGAATTCCATCGGTGCTCGCATCGAGAATTGTTCCATCTCCAGTGGGAACGGCGGCAACGGCGGTTCGGGTAGCGGCGGTGGAAGCGGTGGTGGGGGCGGAGGAAGCGGGGCCGGTGGGCAGGTTTGCACCGGTGAGGTCGGCGCGGGAGGCAGGGGTGGCGCTGGCGGCGCTGGCGGTGCCGGAGGACACGGCGGCGGCGGTGCCGGCGGAGTGTCTTATGGGCTCTACAAGGTAAACAGCACCCCTACGGTCACCAACACCACTTTTACGTTCGGGAATGGCGGGCTGGGTGGCGCTTCGCCCGGGAATCCCGGCGTCAACGGGCAGTCTGCGGCGACCAATTGACTCAGCGCCGCGCGCCTACGGTCGGAACTGCAGCACCACACCATTGTCTCCAACGACCCACAAGTCTGAGGCGCCAGTTCCCGCCAAACTCCACAAGTGCTGGCCCACGCCGCTGAGCTGCACCGTCCACTGTTCACCAGTCCAGCGCGCGATTGTGCCGTTGGCTCCTGCGGCCCAGCGCTGCGTCGGATCGGTTGCCCAGACAGACCGGAGGTCGGCTGCGAGCGTGCTTTGTGTCGCCACCCAACGGGCCCCATCCCATTGAAGCGCTCCGCCTTGGGCTCCTACCGCCCATAGGTCGGTCGCGCCTGACCCGGAAACAGCGAAGAGCTCGGTCGCGAGCCCGCTGTTGGTGTCGCCACAAGGCGACCCGGGGTCGCACTTGAGCGCGGTGCCGGACTCGCCCACCATGAAAACTGTACCCCCGTCGCTCACCCAGAGCGCGTTGAGACCCGCATCGGAACCACTCGTGTAGGGCTCGAGGGAGCCTCCGTCTGCACTGCGCAGCGCGAGTCCACTCTCTCCCACGATCCACGTTTCCCCTCGCGTGCCGCCGATTGCACGGAATGACGCCGAACCAAACTTCCTGGAGAACCAACTTGAGCCATTCCAGGTCACAACGGTTCCGGCAGATCCCACCGCCCAAATGTCAGTGATGGATCGCCCCCAAATGCCAAACAGGGCGTCGGAGGAACCAGTTGTCTGCTTGAGGCAGCCAGAGAGCCGATTGCATCGAAGGATTGTTCCCTCGGTTCCCACCACCCACAGGTCCCCCGGCCCGCTCAGCCAAGCCGATCGCAACGAACTCTGCGTCGCGCTTCGGGACAGATTGGTCCAGGTCGTGCCGTTCCACCGAATGGTCGTCCCGTCCATACCCACCGCCCACAAATCCGTTGGGCTCGACGCCCAGAGCCCATAGAGGCGGGACAAGGCCTGCGTAGCAATTGTTGTCCAGGAATTCCCGGTCCAGTGAGCGGAAGCGCCACCACTACCCACGATCCACACATCGTCGGCGCTCAACGAATACACGCCGAAGAAGTTGCCCATCCCCGATGCCGCTGGTGACCAGGTGAGGCCGTCCCACCGATAGACCGTGACCTGGGAGGTGGCCCACGCGTCCTTCTCCCCACTGCCACGAACCCTGAACAGCGTACTGGACGTGAAGTTGGTAATCGGATCCCAAGCGGTCCCGTTGAAATAGATCACTCTCCCGTTGGCGCCCACGCTCCAGATATCCGCCGGCGAGCTGCCCCAAACAGAGAACAAATCGTCGCTCACTCCGACCTGAACCGGTGCCCAGCTCGACCCCGCCCAATGAATGACGGTTCCCCCGGCGCCAACCGCCCACACATCGTCACGGCCGAAACCCCAGACTCCGAACAGGTCGGCGCCAACAGGACTCGTCACTCGCTCGAACCGCTCACCGTCGAAGTGAAGGATGTTGCCGCCTGTGCCTACCACCCAAACGTCGGCCGGCCCGCTGCCCCAAACGCCGGAGAGGACGTCATTGACGGCAAAGCTATGGGAGGACCAAACGACTCCGTCCCAATGAAGGACCGTCCCGTGATAGCCGACAGTCCACACGTCCGTCGCCGAGGAGCCCCATACGTCCAGCAGCGGATTCCCCTGCGGGAACGGGTTCACCCAGCACCAGCGGCCCGCGGTGCAGATGGGCTGCTGAACCCGCGGGCCAGCGTCCTGGCCACCATCCGCGCCCGCGTCGGAACCGGAGCCCTGCCCGCCCCCGTCTTTCTCTCCTCGCCCGAAACAGAACCCCAACTCCCGCGAGCAGTACGCCCCCGCCGGACATTCCGCATCCTCTGAACACTCCCTCCGCCGCCCGGCGCAGTCCGCCAACAGCGCCGGCAACGCCAGCACCAAGAGCCCATACCCCGACACCCTCCACGCCCGCTTGCTCATCGCGCTTGCCCCGTTCCGGACTCCGGCGAAGCCTCGCCGGCCGCCCCGCCCCCGAAGAGGAACAGCGCCGCCGACGTCAGACCCGCGCCCACCGCCGCTCCCGCCAACCCCACCGCCGCCGTGCGGTTGCGCGCCAGACTCCCGTCAAGCTGCCGCACCTGATCCTCACTTCCCGCCGCAAAGGCGCCCGCTCCCCGCATCGACTCGAGTCCCCGCTCGTCCGCCAACGCGCGCGCGTAGAAGACCGCCGCCCCCGCCGCAAGCGCAGCCGCCGCCCCACCCGCCACGTAGCCCGCAACCGGAACGCGCCGTTGATCTCCCCCAGGAGCCGCCACCACCCCAGGCACCGAAGCTGGCGCAAGCTTCGCCTCCTTCGGAGCGTCCGCGGGCGCAGCCGCCGGCCGCGCCGATGCCACCTGCCCCCGCGTCGCCTCCACCGGCGGAACTGCCTCCCCGGTCGCCACGAAGTCCGCCAACCGCTCCACGCTCCCAGGAGGCAACCCGGCAGCGTACAGCTTCACCTTCGCCTCCCGAGCCTCTTCCCCCGAGCGAACCTCCACCGTCGATACCACGAGGTACCGCTCGCCCTCCGACGGCTCCTCCTGGCGAACCGCGACCAGCGCGTCCACCCCGAGCAACGCACCCATCCGCACCAGCATCGTCAGTCGCTCTTCGCGAGCCGCCGCCGCAGCCAGGCACGGGCCATGTCCCGCCCACACCGCCCCCTCGAGCCCCGCGGAAAGCTCCACCGACGCGTCCTGCCCCACACGCGCCACCCGAGGCAACCCGCGCCGCCCACCCCAACTCGCCTCCACCCCGTACTCGCCCCGCGGCAACATCACCGTCACCGGCGCCTTCCCCACTCCACGGCCCCCCACGAATACCGAAAGCCCCTCCGGCCGAGTCGTCACCGTCAGCGCCACTCGCGCCTCGGCCTTCATCCGCTTCTGCACCCGCGCGGCCAGGTTCCGCAGCGAGGTCGGGTACGCGTTCACACTCGGCCCGTAGTCGGGATCAAGCCGGTAGAGGCGCTCCAGCGTCGCCTCCGCCTCCTCCACCCTCCCCGCACTCGAACGGATCCACGCCAGCAAGGTGTGGACCTCGAGCAGATCCTCCCAGCGCTCGGGCGTCGGCGGCAGAAGCTCCAGGTCCTCCGCAGCCGCCACGAGCGTTCGCTCCGCCCGCGCCGCATTCTCCTCGTAGTAGTCCGCCCTCGCCCCGGCGATCACCCGCTCCACGTCCGCCAGAGAGCCTCGCGGAACCCCACCCAACAGCCGCGCGGACTCCGCTTCAGTCTGCAACGAGAGCCCCGGCCTCCCCTGCAGCGCGCTCCGCAACGCCCGTGTGTGCACCGCAAGCGATTCCTGCTCGCAGCGCCCTGTCGCCACCACTCCGGTACTCCCCGCCAGGGCGTGCCCCGAAAGAAGCCCCCACCAGACAGCAAGGAGTTGCCTAGACGTTCCCGGCACCATCGACCGCACAGTCTTACCCCGGCACGCGCGGTGGACAAGCGACTGGTCCGCTCAGGCGACTGGGCCGCCTGGTACAAGAGCGCCGGAAGGCGGGCAGCCACGCGCGAGGCGGTGCCTCCCGACGTTTCGGTCCCAGCTCGCCGCCCGCTCCGCGAGAAGCCGAGGCCTCCTGCCCCCCATCGCCCGGACCTGCACACAGCCCGCTCCGCGACAAGCCAAGGCTTCTCATCGCCCGGACCACGCACTCGGCACGGGCGCGGAGCGAGCCGGCGTTTCCTGACCGGGCGCCTCGGGAGGCACGCTGCGCGGTGAGTGGTGGCCCGTGCAGCCTGCCCAGCAGGCAAGCCCTCCGCGCTTTTTCCATGCAAACAAAGGCGGGCACGGCGTAAAAGGCCCGGCCCCCAAGGCACTGAGCCGATTCGGCAAAGGGACCGACCATGACCGCGCCAGCCACCGCGCTGAAGGCCGCCTCCGAAGCGGCGCCCCCTCCCAAGAGCGACGATTTCCCCTCGGGCATCCCGTACATCGTCGGCAACGAGGGAGCCGAGCGCTTCAGCTTCTACGGGATGAAGGCCATCCTCTACGTGTACCTGGTCGCCCTCCTCACCAAGTTCGTGCCCGAGGCGATGGTGCCGGTGGCGCAACTGGCGCACTCCAAGGCAGAGGCGACGCAGATGGTGCACCTCTTCGTTGCCGGGGTCTACGCATTCCCCCTGATTGGGGCGATCCTTTCGGACCGCCTCCTCGGCAAGTACAACGTCATCTTCTGGGTGTCGATCCTCTACTGCGTGGGGCACGGCATCCTCGCCGTCGCAGGACGCTTGGGCAGCTCCGGTCACCCCGAGAAAGCCCTCACCGCGATGGGTGTCGGCCTGTTCTGCATCGCGCTCGGCTCGGGCGGCATCAAGCCGTGCGTCTCGGCCAACGTCGGCGATCAGTTCACCAAGGAGACCGGTCACCTGGTGACCAAGGTCTTCCAGGTCTTCTACTTCATCATCAACTACGGCTCGTTCTTCTCGACGATCCTGATCCCGATCTTGTACGACGAGGTCGGCCCCGAGCTGGCGTTCGGCGTCCCCGGTATCCTGATGGCCGTGGCCACCATCGTCTTCTGGCTCGGCCGCAAGAAGTTCATCAGGGTTCCGCCGCAGTCGAGTCTCAAGCTGGGGCTCTTGGACAGCTTGGTGACGACGCTGTTCTTCGCTCCGCTGTTCGGCACCATCCTTGGCTACTTCGTGATGTTCGAGCGCTACCAGGCGGCGGCAGGCGATCAGGCGTCGGTGCTCGGCTTCTTCGCCGCGAGCTGGTGGCTGCCGGTGGCGTGCATCGCCGCGGTCGTGGCCGGCATCCTGCTCTTCGTCGTTCGCCAGCGCATCCAACCCGACAGGACGAGCTTCCTCCCGGTGCTGATCTACGCGCTCCGATCGAAGCGCAAGCAGGGCGAGACCTTGTTCGACCCCGCGCGGCGCGAGCTGGGCGCGGAGGCCGGCGATGGTCCGCCCGCGGTGCTGCGGGTCATCGTGGTGTTCTCGATGGTGATGGTGTTCTGGTCGCTGTTCGATCAGCACGCCTCCACGTGGGTGGAGCAAGCCAAGCACATGAACCTGGTCCTGCCGGTATCGGCGGCGGTGGGCGCGTGGGCAGTCGCGGCGACGCTCAGCCTGTCGATCTACGCTGGCATTTGGCTGTTCTGCTGGATCGCGAATCGACCGCTGGCGGGCCGGACAAGACTGATCGTCGCCGCGGGCGCGGCAGCGCTCACCGTGACGATTGGGCTGGTCGCTGGAGCCTGCGTGCCTCCGTCGGACTCCATTCAGATGACCGCCTCGCAGCTCTCAGCGCTCAACCCGTTGATGGTGATGATGATCATCCCCGGCATCAACGTGCTGGTGTACGCGCCCTTGAAGAAGCGTGGCATCGAGGTCAAACCGCTGCAGAAGATGACCGTGGGCATGATCCTCGCCGGGTTCGCCTTCGCCAGCGCCGCCATCTTGCAGAAGATCATCGAGACGGCCGGCGACGGTCAGGTGCACGCGCTGTGGCAGGCGGTGCAGTACTTCATCATGACCACCGCCGAGGTGCTGGTGTCGATCACCGGCCTCGAGTTCGCCTACACGCAGGCCCCGCGCGCGATGAAGTCGACGATCATGAGCTTCTGGCTCCTCTTCATCGCGTTCGGCAACCTCTTGGTGGCTTTCCTCGCTCCGCTGGAGAAGTCGCTGCCACTCTCGCAGTTCTTCTGGGTATTCGCCGGGCTGATGATCGCCGCGGCGCTGGTGTTCGCGGTGCTGGCCTACTTCTACAAGGGAAAGACCTACCTGCAGCAGGCGGCATCGCACTGAGCCCCGTGCCCCGAGGGCGCCGTGAAGCAGCTCCAGATCGACCTCGAAGACCTCTGCATCGCCATGGACCGCGTCCCCGGTCCGGATCTGCGCTGGTACCTCGACGCCCAGACCGGCAAGACCATCCTGGTCACCTCCGAGTACGATCCCGCCGAGGTCGACGGCCCCAGCCTGGACGAGATCTCCTCCCTCCCCGAGCGCTACCTCGCGGTGCCGCCCGCCGAGGAGCGTCACCTCCTCGAAGACATGCAGGCCTTCGCCCGTGCGCTGCCGGACGTGCGCCTCCGGGAGTCCTTGGAGATCGCCCTCTCCGGCCCGCGCCCCCACCGCCGCTTCAAGAACGTCCTCGAGCACCTTCCGGAAGAGCTGAAGGCGTGGCAAGCCTTCAAGCGCGCCCGGCTCCTCGCGCGCGCCCGGGAGTGGCTCTCCGGGAAGGGCATCGTCGTCGGGCCGACAGGAGAGGTGTGAATGCCCGGACACGTCGGAGCCCGATGCGCAGAAGCTCCTTGTGCCGCGCGGCGCTCTGCTGCGAGGTTGCCGCCCCCATTTGTCAAAGGAGCGGCGCAGTGACTGCTGAACGCGCGGGCGGTCCGGTGCGGGTGTCCATCCTCGAGGAGGACGGACTCCTCCGCGAAGGGCTCTCCCGGGAGCTGTCCACCGCTGGGCTAGAGGTCGTGGCCGCGCATGACTCCGCCGCCAGCTTCATCGACCAGCTCGCCACCGAGCGGCCCAACGTGGCGGTGATGGACCTCGGCCCTCGAGGGGGCCGTGGCACCGAGTTGGTGCGACTCGCGTGCGCGCGAGTGCCATACCTCCAGATCTTGGTGGTTTCGGGTGGCGCCGGCCTGGATGCGGAGGAGTGCCTCCGCTCCGGCGCAGCGGGCTACCTGGACAGGCATTCGGCCGGTCGCCAGGCGTTCCTGGACGCCGTCCAGGCGGTGGCGCGCGGAGAGCGCCTCGCGCCGATTGATGCCCTGGGGCTCGGCCCGGGCTCCTCTGCGCCGGCACCCGAGCCCGAGCCACTGCGGAGCCTCTCTCCGCGCGAGCGCGAGGTGCTCTCCTGGGTGGCCTCCGGCGCTGACAATCTCAAGATCGCCGCCCTGCTCGGCATCACCGAACGGACGGTCAAGGCGCACGTGTCCAACCTCTACCGCAAGCTCGGGCAGCGCAACCGCACCCGGATGGCGCTCCTCGCCGAGCAGCTGGGCGTGCGCCCGCCGCCGCAGCGCTGAAAACGGGCTACGAGCCGCCCGCCGCCCTCTGCGCCCGCCGCCGCTCGAGGACCTGCTTTAGGTACCGTCCGGTGTAGCTCTGGGGCAGGTCGGCCACCTGCTCTGGGGAGCCTTGGGCGACCACCTTCCCGCCCGCGGCGCCTCCCTCCGGTCCCAGGTCGATGATCCAGTCCGCGTTCTTGATCACGTCGAGGTTGTGCTCGATCACCACCACCGTGTTGCCGGCGTCCACCAGCCGGTTCAGCACCGACAAGAGCTTCCGGATGTCGTCGAAGTGGAGCCCGGTCGTCGGCTCATCGAGGATGTAGAGCGTCCTCCCGGTGGCGACCTTGCACAGCTCCCGGGACAGCTTGATCCGCTGCGCCTCGCCGCCCGACAGCGTGGGCGAGCTCTGCCCCAGCCGGATGTAGCCGAGCCCGACGTCGCCTAGGGTCTGGAGCACCCGCATGATGTCGCGGTGCACGGCGAAGTGCTGCGTCGCCTCGCGCACGCTCATCTCCAGCACCTCGGCGACGTTCTTCCCCTTGTAGCGGACCCTCAGGGTGGCCTCGTTGAAGCGCTTGCCCTGGCACACCTCGCACGGGACATACACGTCGGCGAGGAAGTGCATCTCCACCAACTTGACACCGTCGCCCTCGCAAGCTTCGCACCTCCCGCCCTTGACGTTGAAGCTGAACCGGCCAGGGGTGTAGCCGAAGGCCCGGGCCTCCGGCGTCTGGGCGAAGACCTCCCGGATTGCATCGAAGACCTTGGTGTAGGTGGCCGGGTTCGACCGGGGAGTGCGGCCGATCGGCTTCTGGTCGATGTCCACCACCTTGTCCAGGTGCTCGATTCCCCGGAGGGCGTGGTGCTTCCCCGGCACTTCCCGGCTCCCGTACAGCTCCCGCGCCAGCGCCGGGTAGAGGATCTCGTTCACCAAGGTGGATTTCCCGGCTCCGGAGACTCCGGTCACCGCCACGAACAGTCCGAGCGGCAGCTCCACCGTCACCGATTTGAGGTTGTTCTCCTTGGCGCCCTCGATCACCAGCTTCGATTTGCCGCGCGGTCTCCGCCGCTCCGGGAGCTCGATCTGCTGCCGCCCGGCGAGGTAGGCGCCGGTGAGGCTGCGCGGGTTCTCTGTCAGCTCTTCCGGAGTGCCCTCGGCGACGATCTCCCCGCCCAGCTCTCCTGCACCGGGGCCGAAGTCGATCACCCAGTCGGCGGAGGTGATCGTCTCCTCGTCGTGCTCCACCACGATCACCGTGTTGCCCAGGTCGCGCAGCCGCTTGAGGGTGGCGAGCAGCTTTCCGTTGTCGCGCTGGTGGAGGCCGATCGACGGCTCATCGAGGATGTAGATGACCCCGGTCAGCTCCGAGCCCATCTGCGAGGCGAGGCGGATCCGCTGGCTCTCTCCTCCCGAGAGGGTGGCGGCGTTGCGGTCCAGGGTGAGATAGGAGAGCCCGACGTTCTCCAAGAAGCCGAGCCGGCTCTTGATCTCCTTCAACAGCTCGGCGGCGATCTTCGCCTCGGTCGCACCCAGCGGCAGCTTCCCCAGGAAGTCCAGCGCCTCGCCGATGGTGAGCCGCGACAGCTCGACGATCGTCTTCCCGTGCACCCGCACCGCCCGCGACTCGGGCCTCAGCCGCTCGCCACTGCAAGTAATGCAGGGCTTGTCCGAGAAGAAGCGCATGTACCAGCGGCGCATGCTCTCCGACTGGGTGGACTTGAAGCCGCGCATCAGCTTGTGGACCAGGCCCTCCCAGTCCATTCGCCACTTCCCGCCGCCGCCCCAGCGCATGGTGAACTCGCGGCCTTCGGATCCGAACATCACCAGGTCCTGCTCGCGCTTGGACAGCTCCTTCCACGGCCGGTCCAGGTCGATCCCGAAAGACTGGGCGAGCTGATCCACCAGCTCGGCGGTCCAGCCCTCGCCGCGCGCCATGCCGTTGGCCCACGGCTCCACCGCCCCCTCGTGGATGGAGCGCGTCGGGTCCGGCACGATCAGATCCGGATCCATCTCCGGCCGGGTTCCCAGCCCATTGCAGGCCTGGCACATCCCCAGCGGGTTGTTGAAGGAGAACGAGGCCGGGCTCAGCTCCCCGAAGGAGAGCCCGCAGGAGTGGCAGGCGTTCAGCTCGCTCATCTCGACGTTGAACCCGTCGCGCACGTACCAGAAGTTGTGATCGGGCCCGCTCGGCGCGGGGCACGGAAGGTCGCGCGACTCGGGCAGATGGTGGGT
>JACPVI010000049.1 GCA_016191815.1 Myxococcales bacterium | reverse complement strand
CGGGGTGCCGGACGACTTCGAAACCATCCTCGGCTCCTCGCCCACCAACGCGGACAGCGATGCAGACGGGTTGGGGGACGGTGCCGAGGTGGGGCTGGGCACCGACTTGCTGAGCGGCGACAGCGACGGGGACGGCGCGGGTGACGCGGCCGAGGTGGGCAGCGGGCCGAAGCCGCTGGACACGGACGGCGACGGCCTCATCGACGCCTTGGAGCCGGGGGGCGAGAACAATCAGAAGGCGACTTCCTCGGAGGACTTGCTCTGGCTCGTCGAGGTGCAGGGCGTCATGCGCCGCACCGACACCACGAGTCCGGCCCTCTGCTTCGGCGACGGCACGGCGGCCGAGGTGCAGGTGCTCTCCTATCGGGCGCCGACCCTCTTCGTGGAGAGCTTCGGCGCGACCGCCGCCGCGGTGGCACCATTCTCCGCGGCGGTAGTGGACGGCACCGTTTCCACCGTGCAACTCTACTGCCCACTGAATGGGGGAAGCTTCTCCGTCACGCAGCGGATTGCGCCGGAGGCCACCTGTACACGGACGCGGTCGTGCAGTCCGGGAGGCTCACCCGCGAGCCTCTACCACTACAATTCCGTCCTTGCTCCTGCGGGTTTCTTCCAGGGCGCCTTCCAGCCGGAGAAGAACGGGGGGCCGGACTCGATGACGTGGAAGCACGAAATCGTCCAAGTGGTGAAGGGGGTTGTCACCAAGGCGCCCACCACCTCATTCCTGCCGGCGTTCGAGTACCGACTTCCAATTGAGCAGCTGATGCAGGGCCGGAAGTTTGCGCACCACGGCGCCATCACCGTGCCCGGGAGCCTGACCCAGTTCTTCTTCGCGGCCACCGCCATCCCCCCAAGGCCCATCATCGACGACATCGACTTGAGCTATGTGCCGGAAGTGGGCACCTATCCTCCGGCGTCCGCCGCCAAGGACATCCAGGTGAAGTTGGAACCGGCGGTCCGCGATGGGGTCCCGGTGAAAGCGAAGTTCCAGATTCGGCTCTCTGACACCACCAAGTACCCGGGCTGCGCGATGAACGCGCACAACGGGGTTGCGCCCTGTCCGATTTCCGCGCTGGACAACGACCCTGACGTGAGATTCGAGGACGCCGCCTCGCTGCCGCCAAACTGCACGAAGTCCACCGTGGGAACAGAGCAGTTGCTGACGTGCAGCGATTTCAAGACGACGCTCTCGTTCAAGTTGGTGGTCGAGGACTTCGGCGCCTACACCAAGCTGAGGGCTGAGGCGCTCGATATCGAAGTCGGTTCCAAGTCTTTCCCGAAGAGCTCCAACCCCATCGAAGGGTTGGTCCAGGGTCGCCCCGAAACTGAGCACCACACGACCCTGCCCATCGACCGCGGCGTGGGAGGTGCCGTCGCCAACAACAAGATCGCCGACGTCGGCTGGGATGCATTCGTTGGCGGGGGCAACCCACCCGTCAAGGTGAATGATAGCGGCCTACCAGGGGCCGATGGGGACCCAATACCCCCAGGCGACGGTACGCCTGGAGATGGGTTCATCCGTCTTGAGGAATATCGAGGGTTCGTCGCTTTCAGCACGCACAGACGGTCGAATCCGTCTCAAAAGGACCTGTTCCTCATCGCAGAGGGTCAGTACGGGGTCGGTTTCGCCGCCGCTCTACCACTTGTGGTCCACCGAATTCGGCTCATCGAAGCGTCTCAATTCCGCCGTGTCAACTATCTAGGCACCGGTCACCCCGCGCAGTATTTACAAGGCGCAGTCGAGGTGGTCGAGTCACCCGGAACGTGCGGATCGCCCGCGGTACTGGGCATGGGCTCCGGCTCCCTGCCCGCGGGGGATGCGCCCACCACCGATGTCTTCCTAAATCCAATTCGCTACAAGACGGCTCCAACGCTCGGGAACTGCGCAACGGAAGATCCGGCCGACGCCGACGTGATTCGTAGCGTGATTGGTCATGAGGTGGGCGGTGTAATAGGCATGCAGGAGTATCCATCAGGATCGCACGGAGGCACCGACAGCATAATGGGCGAGATGGGACAACCAGGAAATACGGTCTTGGTCGGCGGCGTGACCGAAAGCTTCTTTGAGAAGCCGCCCAAGTTCTACGACCCCACTGACGAAGGTTACCTCCGCCTTGTTCCTTAGTCCCTCGCCGAACGGGGTGCCCCATGACCAGAGTGCATCTAGCAGCCCTGCTGCTTGTTCCTAGCGCCGCCGCCGGGAACGATTCGTCCAGCGTGGCATTGTGCAATTCCATTGGGCTCGTGCGTGCCGATGTAGTCTCTCAGGCCGCCTTTGAGCTGGCGCCAGCACCTCCCCAGGAAGATCAAAACGGCACGCGATGGCGCGAAGCGACGGTTTTTGAAGGCGAACCGGTGGGGCTCAGCGTGGGCACCTCGATGTTTGGTGCGACACCGCCTCCATCGGGCGTTGTTGCGGAAATACTTCTGGATAACGCCACGATCGCTGCGGTCCCGCTGCTTCGTTGGAAGCGAGTGGGAAGGGGCGATGCGACGGCCCCGTACTCGTATGTGAGTGATCGAGTCGAGATAGCCATAACTCCCATGTCTATTGGCGCGCACACAATCAAGACAGCAGTTCGAGGATGCGATGCCGGCCGATTCTGGCACCACTCCCACTGGGCGACACGGATATCCGTGCAGCCGACTTCAACGAGCCGAAACCGAGCCGAGTTGCACCTCTTCAGAGCACGCCAGAGAATATTCGATGAAGGGGATTGTGCATCTGCGCGAAACGATCTTGCTGTGGCTGAGCAGTTCGACCCAGAGCACGTCCTCGTGCTTTCCGCGCGCGCCACTTGCGCCGAACGCGACCGCAGATTCAAAGAAGCGCTCGACCTCTATGAGCGCGCCGAGGCTGCGTTGCAAGCGGCGCGCCGGAATTTCCAGAAAGGGGAAAGGTCGCATTTCCATATTCGGGTTGTAGGGTTCGAGAGCGAAATCCGAAGGATTCGGGACGAGCTTGCTCGGCGGGGGAATGTGCCCTGAGAGCGTCGCCATGACGCACAGCCAGTCATCCGCCGATTCACGCAGGAGCGACCCTCGCCAAGCGTGAGCGAAAACTGCCCCTCTCCATGCGTGATGGGTTAGCACTACTCGGCACGACAAAGCCGGCCCCAGGCAAGACGAACGCGGTAGCGCCTCGTACGTATTGATGTTTGGAATCACGAGCGAGTTCCCTTCCGCTGCAGGTCCCACGTTGGACGAGCTCGTGAAGAGCGTCGCCGGTCACGAAGGAGGGCATTCGGTCGCAATGACTCACAAGACAGCCGGAGTGACGCTCATGAAGTCCCCGTTGTGCCGAACTACTGTTCAAGCCCTCCGACAAGCTACGGTCCGAACGACTTTTGGCAAGTCGCACTTCACTAGCCAGGAGGCGATCATGATTAGGGGTTGTGTTGCTGCCTTGGCGCTCACGGCTCCGTCGATTGCGCATGGCCAATCGCGAGGACTGCCGCAGTGCCCCACTCCACAGGTATTCTCCCGTGGCTTTCCGTTTTTCCATGTCGAGGGTAGGTCTGGGTCTGTGCTACCAATCCCGGAACCCCGCGCGCCACTGTGGGCGTATTTCTTGCTGATTTGTGTCACCCGGGAGAGCGTCGAGTTTGCATGGACGGGGAATGACATCGAGGTCCAACGAGGAAGCGCGCCGCCGTTGAGTGGCGTTCCCTCCTGGGAGGTGTGGGTTCAGGCTCGGCCTCCCGGGAGGCCAGGAGAGGTCAACGGGAATGTGCCGGGGCCACAGCAGTCTGGTTCGCTCGTGACGCCTTGCTTGCGGGACAAGGCGCGGGCAGCCGTGGTCTGGAAAGGGCGGGTGAACGGTCCGCTTCCGAGGATTCTCGCTGTGGACCTGTCGGAAATTGTCAGGGAGGAAGGAGCCTATGCCCTTGATGCTGACGTGGGCCCGTACAACTCGAAGACGGCAAGCATCAGGGGCGGCATCCCATTCACCGCGTGCCGAGGCAACAATCCCCTGGAGGAGGTGATAGTGCGGTCGATGCGAGCTCGCGACCTTGCTCGTGGCGAGGACCCGTCGCTGGCACTGATCGATATCGAACGAGCCTGGCTCCTTGCCCCCGAGGGCGCCCGGCCGCAACTCGCCCATCTCAAGTCGCAGGTCTACGGGCGTCTGAACGACAAGGCCGAGATGTGTCGGTGGTGGCGGTGGGCGGCGGAGAGAGCCTCACCTAAGGAGGGTGTTCCGAAGCTTTCCGCGGAATGCCTCAGCAACTCCGAGCCCGATTCCCGCCCGGAGGCGCCACCCCACGGAGCCCATGGCGATTGAGGCCCGCCGGTCTTTCTACCACTGCTGACGGACCTGCCGGAGAGGAGGGACGAGAGCCGCACCCAGCGAGCATGCTCGGGGAGCCTGTCAGGAGAAAGTGCGGCGCTCACGCTTGACCCCAACCACCGCGGCATCTATCGATGCACCATGGCTCCCGTCTGGTTGGTCGCGGCCGTGCTCGCCTCCGCTCCTCAGAGCGACGCGGGAGTGGCGCCAGAGGCCCGCTGCGCCCCCGCTGCCCTGGAGCAGGTCGAGACCGGCCGGAAGATCCAGCGCGAGAAGGGAGAAGGAGGCGCGGACGAGGCGATCGCCAGCTACCGCGCCGCCCTGGAGGCGGACCCCTCCTGCGCGCCGGCGAGGTGGGAGCTGGGCTGGTCCCACCAGGTCAAAGGCGAGTGGGACGCCGCGGTGGCGGCCTGGGACGCGCTCCGAAAGTCCGCGCCCGACTACCCTGAGCTCGACCGGCAGTACGAAGTGGCGCAACGCCGCCGCGAACAGGCTGCATCGCTAGCGGCGCTGCCGGATCCCGGCAAGCTGCCGGCGGTGGCGCTAAACCCGTCGGAGGGCGAGCCGATCACCTTCGCCGCGGTCGGCGACGTCCACATGGGCACCGCCTGGCCCCCGGAGCGCGCGGTGCTCCCGCCCGACGGGGGCGCGGACCTGTTCGAAGCGGTCGCCCCGGCTCTCCAGGACGCGGACGTCACCTTCGGGAATCTGGAAACGGTGCTCGCCGACTCCGGGGACAGCGCCAAGTGCGGCCCCAAGTCCACCAAGTGCTTCGCCTTCCGGGCGCCGACCGCCTACGCCAAGGTGCTGCGATCGGTGGGCTTCGACGTGATGAGCATCGCCAACAACCACGCGGGCGACTTCGGCCCAGAGGGGAGGAAGGCCACCATCGCCGCGCTGGATCATGCGGGAATTCTCCACAGCGGTCCCATCGGCGACATCGCCTCCTTCGCCGCCAAGGGACGGCGCGTCGCGCTGGTGGCCTTCTCCACCGGAGCCGACGTCTACCGGGTGCAGGAGCTGGACACCGCCCGCCGGCTAGTGGCGGATCTCTCCCGCCGGCACGATCTGGTGGTGGTTTCCTTCCACGCCGGCGCCGAGGGCACCGAGGCCCAGCGCGTGCCCAAGGGCCGCGAGGTGTTCTACGGCGAGGACCGCGGCGAGGTCCGCAAGCTCGCCCACCTGGTGGTAGACGCCGGCGCGGACCTGGTCCTCGGGCACGGGCCGCACGTGTTGCGCGGGGCGGAGCTGTACCGCGGCCGGCTGGTCCTCTACTCGATGGGCAACTTCAGCAGCTGGCAGACCTTCGGCCTCGCGGGTCCCAAGGGCATCAGCGCCCTCTTCAAAGCAACCCTGGCGCCGAACGGCGTCGCGCTCTCACTGGAGGCCCAGCCGCTCTTCCTCGAGGAGCCGGGGAGGCCCCGGCCGGATCCGGAGAAGCGGGCGATCGAGCTGCTGCGCAGGCTGTCCAAGCAGGACTTCGGCGAGCCGCTCCTCGACGAAGCGGGGCAGTGGCGCCGGAAGGAAGGCCGCACGAAAGCGAGGGCGGCCGCCCCGTGAGGAGTCGAAGGTGATCCTCCCCATCGGGCTCGAGGACTCGCGGGTCAACCGCGTGCCCTGGGTGTCGATCGGGATCGCCGCGGCGACCGTCCTCATCTTCCTCTTCACCTGGGTCTTCCGGCCGGACTTCGAGGAGGGCCTGGAGACAAGGCTGGAGGCGGTGCTCGACTACTGGGCCGAGCATCCATACCTCGAGCTGGATCCAGCGCTCCGCGACCGGTTCGACCTGCCCAAGTCCCCGCACGCCTTCATGGATCACCAGGCGCCGGCGCAAAGGGAGCCGCCCGGGGAGGAGCAGCTCGCGCGCGAGCAGGCCCGGCTGGACGAGATGGCTGGCGAGCTCCTGCTGGCGATGGACTCCGACGTGCTCCGGAGGCTGTCGATCGTCCCCGCGAGGGGCGCGCTCCAGATCGGCTGGCTCAGCTCGATGTTCCTCCACTTCGGCTGGCTCCACCTGCTCGGCAACCTGCTCTTCTTCTACGTGGTGGGGGCCTTCCTGGAAGATGTCTGGGGCCGCCCGATGTTCCTCGGCTTCTATCTCGCCGGGGGGCTGGTGGCCGGGGTCTGCCAGGCGATCCTGGACCTCTCCTCGCAGACCATGATCCTGGGCGCCTCGGGCGCGGTGGCCGCCTGCATGGGCGCCTTCGCCTTCCGCTTTCCCGCCCGGCGGGTCAACTTCGTCTACTGGATCGGCTGGTTCTTCCGCGGCACCTTCCGCCTGCCGGCCTGGGTGTGGGGCGCGGTGTGGTTCTCCCTCGAGGTGCTCCAGTTCGTCCTCGAGGGAGACCAGGCCACCGTCGCCTTCATGGCTCACATCGGAGGCTTCCTCTTCGGCGTCGCGGTGGCCGTGGGGCTCAAGGCGTGGAAGTGGGAGGAGAAGGTCGCCCCTGAGCTGGACACCGCGGAGTGGAAGGTGGACCCGCAGGTGGAGCGAGCGCAGCAGCACCTCTCCGAAGGCCGCCGGGACGACGCGCGAAAGGCGTTCCGGCTGGCCCTCGCCAAGGATCCGAACGACCCGGAGGCGCTGCTCGGCCTCGCCCGATTGGAGCTGGAGGATGGCGCGCGCGCCGAGGCCTCGGGGCGAGTCCGCAAGGTGCTCTCCCGCTACGACTCGCAAGGGAACACCGAAGGAATCAAGCTGGTGGTGCAGGATTTGGGCGCGAAGCTGGACCTCGCGGTCCTCCCGCACCAGCTCGCGGTGCGCATCGCGAGGATGTACGAGCAGGACGACTGGCGGACCGCGGCGAGGTTGTTGGACGCGGCGGGGCAGGCGGGCGGGGTGCAGGGCGCGGAGGCGCTCTTGCGCGCCGCCGAGCTGAGGTTGGACCACCGCAGTGGCGGAGAGATCGCCTTCGAGCAGGCGCGAGAGGCCGCGAGAATGGTCGCCGGGGCGCCCCACCTCCTCGACCGCGCGCGGGAGCTGGAGCATCGCGCCCGCGCGCTCTTGCCGGACCTCACTCCTCCTTCCGAAACCGCGGGCGCCGCCGGCTTTCCCTCTCCCGGGGTCCGGGAGTGCCAGCTGCTCTCCCTCACCTCCGACCGGGTGCGGCTCCAGCTTCCTGGCGGCCCGGCCCGGGAGCTCTTGCTCCGGTCGGTGGTGGCGGTGTGCGCCGGGCGTGTTCCCCAGGAAGGCTCGATGGACCCTCGCGGGGTGCTGGTGCTGGACCTGGTGGTGAAGTGGGGCGCGGGCGGAGCGGGCCCGGAGCTGTTCCGGGTGGTGGGGGTGCCCGGGCTGTCCTTGCCCTCCCTCTTCCCAGGAGTGCCCGGCCCCGAGGCATACGGGAGGCTGATCCACGCCCTAGTCGAGGCAACCGGCGCCAGCTGCCTGCCCAGTCGGGAGGCGGTGTCGGGCCGGCCGTTCGCCACCTACGCGGATCTCCAGGCCTTCGAGGCAGCCTGCTACGGAAGGGTCGGCTAAGGAGCGGACCCCTCGGAAGTGAAGTATTCTCCAGGGGCTCCCATGCCGGTCCCCTCGCCCTCCCTCAGTCCGGACGAGTACAGCGGCAGAACGCTCGGGAAGTACGAGCTCATCTGCCGCCTCTCGGCTGGGGGGATGTCGGAGATCTTCCTCGCCTACCAGAAGGGCCTGGCGGGGTTCCGCAAGCTGGTGGTGCTCAAGCAGGTGTTGCCGGACGTGCGCGGGCAGGAGGAGTCGATCCGGCTCTTCTTGGACGAAGCGAAGGTGAGCGCGCAGTTCAACCACCCGAACATCGCCCAGGTGTACGACCTGGACATCTCGGATGGGGAGCTGTTCCTGGTGATGGAGTTCGTCCACGGGGCGACGCTCATCGAGGTGGCGAAGGCGTGCGGAGAGGCCAGGCAGCCGATCCCGGTGGGCTTCACCTTGGCCTCCGCGCGGGACGTCGCCCTCGCCCTGCACTATGCGCACACCTTCACCGATCCCGCGGGCAGCCACCGGCCGATCATCCACCGCGACATCGCCGAGAAGAACATCATGGTCACCTATGACGGGGTGACCAAGCTCCTGGACTTCGGCATCGCCAAGCAGATGGGGCGCTCCGGCCGCACCGCGGTGGGCACGGTGAGGGGGACCTCGGGCTACATGTCCCCCGAGCAGATCCTGGGTGAGCCGGTGGATCCGCGCAGCGACGTATTCTCGCTGGGGGTGGTGATCCACGAGTGCTTGACCGGGCAGCGGCTGTTCCGTGGCCGCACCACGGAGGAAGAGCTGATGGCCCCCCTCAAGGCCGAGGTGCCGAAGCCCTCGGCCCGGGTGCCGGATCTCCCTCCCGCGCTGGACGCGGTGGTGCTCAAGGCGCTGGAGCGGGATCGCTTCCGGCGCTTTCCAAGCGCGCTGGAGCTGGCCCGAGCCATCGAGCAGGCCGCCCGGGCGCTGATCTGGCGCCCGGAGCAGTCCGGAGCGCTGGTGCAGAAGTTCTTCACCGAGCGGCTCGAGCAGACTCGATCCCTGCTGGCGTACGCCAACCGTTCCGACCGGGAGGTCACCTCGGTGACGAAGGTGGCGGAGCGGCTGGCCCAGCAGCGGGCGGTGCCCGACAACGTGCGGCCGCTGGTGGGGTTGGAAGGGGGGCGCGACAGGCAGAGCGAGGAGAAGCCGAAGGACGCGCTGACGGCGGCGCCCACCTCGCCGCAGACGCCCAGCGCTCGCGGGTTCAAGGACCCGGCCGCCGTGTTGCCCGAGGCCTTCGAGGAGGACGACGAGGCGCCGACCCAGTGGGTGGACGATCCCCTCAAGGACGAGCACTCGGCGGTGACCCTGCCACCGGAAGCTCAGCCTGGGCGGCGACCTGTGCGAGGGGGGCCGCTGAAGCCGGAGCCCCGGAAGGTGCTCGAGCGAAAGAGCGCCGAGGTCCTGGTGCAGTCGCCCGAGCTGGATGAGGCTCTCGGCCGAGGGAGGCCCGGGATCACGATCACCACGCCGGGGACGAACCGGATGCGGCTGTTGGCGCTGGAGGAGGCCCGGGTGGCGCGCGAGGAGGGGCGTCCGCCCCCCGAGCACCTGACGGTCGAGGAGCTGACGCCAGACCTCTCGGTGACGCCCTCGGCTCCGCGGCCGGGGGTGCTCCCGCGGGAGCCAGGCACGGACGTGGAGGGGCCGAGCGCTTCTCGCGAGTCCAGCTCAGAGAGCTCCGCCCCGAGCTTCGAAGGTCCTACGGTGGCGAAGGAGGTCGCCGGGGACGAGGAGGATGACGAGCTTCGCGAGCTGAGGTGGCTTCGATTGCGGCGCGTGCTCGTCTTGGCGCTCGCCGGGCTGGCGCTGGCGGGGGCGGCGGCAGCCGTGACCTTGTGGCTCACCGGGTGAAGTCGAGAGTCGAGGGTCGAGTGTCGAGTGTGGCCGCCGAGCGGGCGTCCAGCGCTTGACCGTCTTGGATCGACCCCCGACGTGATCAGCGCTGAACGGTCGCAAGACGAGTGCCGCTCGACGCTCGACCCTCGACTCTCGACTGTACAAATTTCATCCGCCGCAGCCGGGGTGCTGTTTCGCCTCGCTAACAACGCCCCTTCTTTCCGCTTGCACCCTGGGTGCTTGCGTCCGCCCCCACACAGCGGGGATCACAGGCCCTTCGGTTGCACCGTTGCCCGCCGAGTCCGATGGAGGCACGCGATGGCGGCGGGGTCGAGCAGGGTGGGGGTGGGGTTGGTTTTCGCGGCGCTGGCTGGCTGTGGGGGCGACTGGCTCCTTAAGACACGGGCAGCGATTCTGGTTGCACCCGGGGCGATCGACTTCGGGCCCACCGCGGTGGGGACGACGCGCTCCGTACCCGTAGAGCTGAAGAACGACGGGCGGGCGCCCGTGCGCGTGCATCGAGTGGCGAGCACGCTGGCCTTCGCCGGGGTGGAAGAGCTCGAACCCTTCACGCTCGCGGCAGGCGAGTCGCGTGAGCTTCCGGTGGCCTTCTCGCCCGAGGTGGAGGGCGCCGTCTTTGGCGAGCTCTCCATCGAGACGGACGCCGCGGTGGAAGATGAGGCTTCCAAAAGCCGCGAGCCGGGCGTGGCGCGCGTCTCCATCGCGGGGCTCGGGGTGCGGGCATACGTGGAGGTGAGCCCGTCGCGCCTCGACTTCGGGGACGTGGAGATCGGCACGGTGAAGATGGCGGAGCTTTCTTTCACCAACCCCACCCCCGCCGAGGCGCCCTTCCGGTTCGCCATCGAAGGGCCGGACGCGCAGATGTTCACCGCCGCCGAGGCGGGCGAGGAGTTGGCGCTCGGCCCCGGGGAGTCCTACCCCGTGGCGATCGCCTTCAACCCCTATCGGCTGGCGGCGGCCCAGGCCCAGCTCCGGGTCGAGTCCTGCAGCATCTGCGAACCCAAATTGGTGGAGCTGGTCGGCTTCGGGGTCAGCTCGATCGTCGACGTGAGGCCCCTGCGCATCCAGTTCGGCCGAGTGTCTCCGGGCGGGCGCGCGGAGGAGCTGCTCACCGTCACCAATATCGGCGGCGAGCCGCTCCAGTTCGACGGCATGGACTGGGCCGAGCCGCGGCCGCTCGCCTTTGCGCTCGAGCCGCCTCTGCCGGGCACCCTGGCCGCCGGTCAGAGCGTGACCGCCAAGGTGAGCTTCTCGCCGCAGGGCTGGGGAGCGGTAACTCCGGCGCTGCTCGAGATCAAGGTGGTGGCGAGGAACACCAGCGGGATCAAGGTCCCGGTGACCGGCGAGGTGGGGCTCTCCTGCGTGGTGCCGATTCCGCGGGCGCTCGACTTCGGGCTGGTGCCGGAAGGGATGAGCAGCGCGCGGCGGGTGGACCTCGTCAACCGGTGCGGGCAGACCGTGCAGGTGGGCGGCTTTTCCGTCTCCGCCCAGAGCGGCGGCTTCTTCGGCCTGGGCCAGCAGCCTTTGTCGCTCACCCTCGCGCCGGGGGCGATCGGCCCGCTGACGGTCACCTTCGCGCCGAAGCCCGGCTCAGGCACCTCCGAGGGCCGGATGGGCTTCAAGGTGACCCAGGGCACGGTGGTGAGCCAGGACGAGGTGCAGCTCACCGGAAGCACCCGGGCGATGTCGCCCTGCCAGTACTCGCTGGTGCCGCCGGCGCTGGACTTCGGGCTGGTGAACGTCGGCGCGGAGGTGTCGATGGGGCTCTCCTTGCGCAACGACGGCGCCGATAGGTGCTTCGTGTCCTCGATGCAGCTGGCGGCGGGCTCCGACCCGGCGTTCGGCTCGATGGGGGCCGGCCCCGCGCTGTTGGCTCCGGGCGAGAAGGTGCTGCTGGAAGTCACCTTCAAGCCGACGGCGGTGGGCGCCTTCAGCGCGATGGCCGAGGGCTGGGTGAACCACCCGATGGCCGGCCACCCGACCGCGCTGCTAAGCGGCAAGGGCGTGCAGGGGTGCTTCCAGCTCCAGCCGTCGAGCATCGACTTCGGCACGGTGCGGCTGACCTGCGGGGCGCGGACGCGGACGGTGCTCGCCCTCAACACCTGCTCGGCGCCGGTGACGCTGTCGCAGGCGTCGATCGGCTCCGCCACCTCCAACGAGATGAGCCTCGCCGTTGGCCCGCCGCTGCCCTACTCGCTGGCGCCGGGAAACCAGGTGGCCTTCTCGGTCCGCTACCAGCCCACGGACGAAGGGAAGGACGCCGCGGCGCTCCGGGTGGACGCTGCGCAGGGGGGGCTCAACACGGTGGGGCTGATCGGCCAGGGGGTCGACAAGTCGACTCACACCGACCGCTTCGTGCAGGAGTCGCAGGCCAAGGTGGACCTGCTCTTCGTGGTGGACAACTCCGGCTCGATGATGGAGGAGCAGCAGAGCCTGGCGCAGAACTTCGCCTCGCTGCTCTCGTCGGCGCAGGCCTCCGGCGCGGACTACCACCTCGGCGTCACCACCACCGGGCTGGACCCCTCGCCGGGAGGCTGGGCGGTGTGCCCGGGCGGAGTGGACGGTGGAGAGAGCGGCAGGCTCTTCCCAGTGGTGGGGAGCACGCCGCGGATCATCACCCCGGCGACCCCGGCGGCGGCCCAGGTGTTCGCCGCCAACGTGCAGGTCGGCTGGTGCCACTGGAACGAGCAGGGGCTGGAGGCCGCCTACCGGGCGCTCTCCGCGCCGCTGGTGAGCAGCGCCGACGATCCCCGGACTCCGCAGCCGGCGGATGGGAACCAGGGCTTCTTGCGGCCGGACGCGAAGCTGGCGATCGTGGTGGTGAGCGACGAGGAGGACTTCTCGCCGCAACCGGTGGAGTTCTACGCGACCTTCTTCCGCTCACTGAAGGCGAACGATCCCGCGCTGCTCAGCTTCTCGGCGATCGTCGGGCCGGGGAACCTGGCCACCTGCCCCACCGCGAGCAGCTCCGGGCTCAGGTACGCCAAGCTCGCCCAGGACACCGGCGGCGTCACCGAGAGCATCTGCACCCAGAACTGGGCCGATTCGCTGAAGAACATCTCCTCGAACGCCTTCGGGCCGAGGCGGCGCTTCCCGCTCACCGAGACCCCGGAGGACCCGGCCACCATCACCGTGGAGGTGAACGGGCAGCCTTTGAGCGCCGGGTGGAGCTACGACCCTTCGAGCAACAGCGTGGTGTTCGACTCGGCCTCGTCGCCTGCGGCGGGCTCGCTGGTCGAGGTCACCTATCGGCTGGGCTGCTGAGGGCGGGTGACTCCCGTCGATGAGATGATCCCGAGCAGTGACGCCCGATCCGCCGGAAAGTCCCTCTCCCCAGCGGGGAGAGGGCAGAGGTGAGGGGGAGCCGCTCCTGGTCGTCGCGTTGGGCGACCTCCACGGGCGCTTCCACCGTGTCCAGGACTGGCTCTCCGCGCTGGAATCGGCCCGCGGGCGAGCCGCGGGACTGGTCTTGGCAGTGGGGGATGTGGAGGCCTTCGGGACGGCCGACGACCACCGGCGGAAGGCGTCCAAGCGGGCGATGCCCGCGGAGTACGCCGAGTATGCGGAGGGCAAGCGCGGCCTTCGTTGGCCGATCCACTTCATCGGAGGAAATAACGAGGACTTCGTCACCCTCCGCCGGATGCCGAGCGGCGGAGAGCTTCCAGGCGGGCTCCGATACCTCGGCCGATCCGGAGTCGTCGAGCTGGGTGGGCTGCAGCTCGCCTTCCTCTCGGGCATCTACGCTCCCAAGCACTTCGAGCTTCCGGTGGCCGAGCCCAGGACCCGCGAGACACTGAAGCAGGCCGGCTACTTCCGAAAGTCGGATCTCGTGGCGCTCGAGGGAGTGCGTGGGGTGCCGCTGATGCTGGCGCACGAATGGCCGCGCGGGATCATCTCCCGGGGGAAGGGCGGCCGCGTGTTGCGGGCGAGGCGCTTCCCGTGGATCGGCAACCCGGTGACGCGCTCGCTGGTGGAGCGGGTGCGTCCGAAGTGGCTCTTGTGCGGCCATTCGCACGTCTCCTACGCGGCGACGCTGGGCCAACCGGAGGGCGAGGTGCGGATCGCCTGCCTGGATCAAACGGCGCAGCCAGCCGGCTCGGTGTTCTGGCTGGAGTACGAAAGAGGCGAGGCGGTGCGATCGGGGTGGGGAGTCACCGGGGAGGTGGCGTGGAGGGCGGGGCAACTGTGGGGTGAGGAGCAGGTGCCGGCCGAAGCCGCCATGCAGTCGGGTGCGGAGTGACTGGAGCAGGACGGCAAAGCGGCCGCCGGCGCTTGCACGAGCCAACGCCTCCGGCGAAGCCTCGATGTTGATCGACCCGCTCGAACCACCGCCGGAGGCTGGTGTACGAGCCCTTGCGCTTCGCCTGGGTGAGCCAGAACGCCGATCAATGTGATGCACGCCGAGCCCGTGGTGCGGAGCGCACTCAAGCTCGTCGAGAGTTACTCCCAAGGTGGGGGACCTCGACCCTCGACCGCGCACTGTCGAAGCGCCGGTGACTTGCGGTCGGAGCATCCTCCCTGGTACGGGAGCCCGCGATGGCCGAGCAGAATCCCAAGCAAGAGGTGGCGAACGAATTGGCGCGGGCGCGCCAGGCGCTGCAGTCGGCGGAGGCGCTCCTCGGCCTCGGCCTCTTTGCCGATTCCGTATCGCGCTCGTATTACGCCGCGCTCCATCTGATGCGGGCGCTGCTCTTCACACGTGGGGTGGAGCCGCAGACGCCCGAGGGCGCCATTCCCCTGTTCAATACCGAGTTGGTGCAGCGAGGGGTGTTCTCCAGCGGCCACAGCCGCTCGCTGGCGGGGCTACAGAGAGCGCGCGAGCTCGCCGACTACGACGCCGCGGTGGCTTTTTCACCCGAGGTAGCTCGCCAGTGCCTGGAGGATTCCCGGGCGTTCGCCGTCGAGGCGCTGGCGTTTCTCTCCGGGGAGGGCTGGATCGCCCCGAAGACGTAGCCGCGGTAGACTTCGGCTCGGCCGCCATTCCCAGGTCGAAGGAAGCATGAGGACGCCCACCCTCCTCGCCGCCTCGATCGCCGCACTCCTCGCCTGCGGCAAGCCCGTCGACTTGACTCCCGACGGCGGACCGGGGTCCGGCTCGGGCGACATCACTCCGCCTCGCATCCTCGCCACCATGCCCCCCACCGGGGCCTCGCAGGTCGCCGCTACCGCTCCCCTCTCCATCGAGTTCTCCGAGCCGCTGGATCCCGCTCGGCTCAACGTCGCCCTCGATCCGCCGGCGGCGCTCGGGTCCCCGAGCTGGGCCTTCCAGGACACCCTGGTCACCCTCACGCCCGCGACGCCCCTCGCGTACTTCACTGCGTACAGCGCCACCGTCTCGGGGACCGATCGCGCGGGCCTGTCGCTCTCTGGCGATACCAGCTTCCAGTTCACCACCGAGACCCCGCCGGACATCACCCCTCCTCGCATCACCTTCACCGTGCCCGGCTCCGGCGCGACCGGGGTGAGCCTTGGCACCTCCGTCTCCATCACCTTCTCCAAGCCGATGGACGTGGGGAGCCTTTCCGTGGCGCTGACTCCGGCGGCGGCCCTCGGCGCCCCCGGCTGGGACGCTTCGGGACAGACCGTCACCTTCGCGCCCAAGGCCGCCCTGGTGCCGGCCACCTCCTACACGGTCGCGGTGGGCGGGCGGGACTCGCGCTCGCTCGAGCTTCCCGCCGGCGCCGGGTTCAGCTTCGTCACCGAGTCGGTCGCCGACACCACCAAGCCCAAGGTGGAGAGCACCTCGCCTTCGGGCGGGTCCACCGACGTGCCCTACACCTCGAACGTGTCGGTGCTCTTCTCCGAGCCGATGCTCCGCGCCGCCACCGAGGCGGCGTTCTCGTCGAACCCGCAGATCGCCTGTATTTTTAGTTGGGACCCCACCTCCACCCGGCTCACCTGCACGCCCTCCAGCCTCTCGGGAAACACCCTCTACCGGGTGGGCATCGGCACCGGAGCCCGGGACATCGCCAACAACCCGCTCGAGGCCGCCTACAGCTTCACCTTCACCACCGGGATCGCGCCCGACAACACCCCGCCCACCATCGCCTCCTCGAACCCGGCAGATGGCGCGACCGGGGTCGTGCCGGAGACGACGATCGCGGTGACCTTCTCCGAGCCGATGGACCAAGTCGCCACCATGTCCGCGTTCTCGATCACCTCGCCCGCCGGGGTGACCGGCAGCTTTGCCTGGAGCGGCGGCGGCACCACCCTGACCTTCACCCCCACCTCCAACTACACCCTCGGCGCCATCGTCGGCTGGACCGTGGGCGGCGGCGCGAAGGACCTCGCCGGGAACGCGCTCGCCGCATCCAGCCGAACGTTCCGGGTCGCCAACCTGGCAAGCCGGATCATCTACTCCTCGGGCGCTCAGGACGGCCATGTCTTCTCGAGCGGCGGAGTGAGCTCCACCTCGGTCGCCATCAGGGCCGGGGACGCCAGCACCGGCGACGGCTGTCGCGGCTTCTTGAGCTTCGACATCTCCACCTTGCCCGCCAACCTGGTGCGCATCGAGGCCTCGACCCTGTACGTCTACCAGACCCAGACGCTGAACTCCCCGTACACCCTGGGGAGTCTCTCGGCCGAGAGCGTGTTCTACGGTCCGACCCTCGATCCCGCCGACTACTCGACCCCGGTGCTGAATGGCAGCACCTGGGTGATCAGCTCCTCCGCCACTGCGGGCCTCAAGTCGGCCTCGGTGACTTCCAAGGTGCAGGACGACTGGGTCAGCCGCTTCACCCGAGGAGGGCTCTCGCAGTTCCGGCTCGCCTTCCCGCTCACCACCAACGCCAATGGCCTCTCCGATTTCGCCTACTTCTCCTCGGGCGAGGCCACCAGCAACCGGCCATATCTGTACGTGCGATACCTGGTTCCGTAGGTCAGCGGTGGGCGAAGAAGCAGCGGCTCTCGATGCCTGGCTGATGGCCGGCCTCGGACTCGACCGCGATCACCGCGCAGCCCGCGGCCCCGAGCGCCTCGCGCACCTCGGTCTCGGGCAGGGCGCACATCCGCATCGGGTGCAGCGCCAAAGACCCCAGGAGCACCCCCTCGCTGACGCCGAGACAGCGAAGGAGCCGGTAGGCGCGGCGGCGCAGCTGAAGGCGCCGCCGCAGGCTCAGCCACGTGGGAACCTGGACCACCAGCAGGCCCTCGGCGGCGACGACCCGGGCGAGCTCGCGGAGGTATGCGCGCATCGGAGCGGGGCCGGGCAGGTGCTGGAGGACACGGTTCGAGTAGACGAGGTCGAAATGGCGGTCGGGGTAGAGCTTCAGGTCCGCTGCGTGGTTGACGATGAAGCGGCAGTTGGGCCGGTCGCTCGCCAGCGCGCGGGCCCGCGCGAGCATCGGCTCAGAGATGTCGACCCCGTGTACCTCATCGAACGACGCCGACAGTGCCCGGCTCACTCGACCGGCTCCGCAGCCGAAATCGAGCGCGCGACCTCGCCGCCGCGGGTAGCCGAGCTCCGCGGCCTTGCCGAGCAGCCAGCTTGCCTCGCGCTCCCCCGTGCGCATGAACTCGGAAGCGTCCCAGCGCTGGTGCCGAGCCCAAGGGGCAGTGAGCGCCGCCCACAGCGGGTCGACGTTACCGAGATCGACCCAGTCGCGCGCGTGCCGCCGCAGGTCCACGCCGCTCGAATAGCGCACCGCGAAGGGGCCGGCAATCGACGGCGCGGAGCGCGTGCGTTCGCCGCTCGCCGCGCGGCTTCCTTTCCTCTAAAAGAGGCAGCCGCGTCGAACCGAACACGCCAAGGGGGCCACCATGCCGAACGCTTGCTCCAGACTCATCCTCGCCGGGGTGGCCATCGCGCTCGCCGGCTGCGGTAGCTGCTGGAAGAAGGACGACGGCAAGACCGAGAAGGTCGCCGTCGGCTTGCCCAACGAGGAGCTGCCCAGGGACTTGAAGCCGCTCCCCGAGCCCCCTCAGATGAGCATCGCCCCCGAGGCCCTCGCGGGCGCGGGCGGTGAGCTGGCCGTCGTCGCCGCCAGACCCCAAGGCCCCATGCGCGGCGAGGTCCGCCCCACCATCACCTTCTCCAAGCCGGTCAAGAGCCTGGAGATGATCGAGGCCCAGCGGCAGTCGGACAAGGAACAGCCATTCGCCAAGGTCGAGCCTTCCCTCGAAGGCGAGTGGAGATGGCTCGGCTCCGCCTCCGCCGAATTCGTCCCCAAAGGCCTCGTGCCTTACTCCACCGAGTACAAAGTCACCGTCTTCAAGGGCCTCCGCGCCATCGACGGCGCCGAAATGAAGGCCGACCACTCCTTCGCTTTCTCGACCCCCAAGCTCGCGCTGCAGGACGTCACCCCCCAGCGCGGCCACCAGTGGCTGACTCCGGATCAGACCGTGAAGCTCCTCTTCAACCAGCCGGTGAAGGAGTCAGAGCTTCAGGCCGCGCTCTCCTTCGAGGTGGAGGGCACCGCCCCCCTCAAGGCCAAGGTGCTCTCCCGCACCTCCATCGCCGAAGAGCGCCGCAAGGCGGAGGAGGAAGCCAAGAAACAGGGCCGCCACTACGAGCGGATGTCCTTCGAAGAGCGCGGCATCAAGAACCAACAGCACCGCTACGAGATTGCCGCCGTGCAGCCGCTGCCCCTGGACAAGCGCGTCACCCTGCGGATCGCCGGCAGCCTCCACGGAGAACAGGGCCCGATCACCATGGGCAGCGACGAGGCCATCGGCTGGAAGGTGTACGGGGCCTTTGCCTTCGCCCGCGCCGGGATGTGCCTTGGCAGCCATCGGTGTCCGTACGGCCCGCTCGTCCTCTACACCACCAACCCCGTCGACATCGAGTCGATCAAGGGCAAGGTGACCATCACCCCGCCGGTGGAGCTGGACTGGGAACGCGCCGGCGCCTACGAGTCCCACGAATACTACGACGACCAGGACCACGGTCCCTACGTCGCCATCCCCGGCAAGTTCAAGCCGGGCACCAGGTACCAGGTCTCCGTCGCCCCCGGTGTCTCGGACCGGTTCAAGCAGCGCACCGACAAGCCGTTCTCCAGCGAGGCGGACACCAAGGACCTCGCCCCCGCGCTCCACACCGGCGGATTCTTCGGCCTCATCGAGGCCGCCTCGGGAACCAAGCTTCCCATCGAGGTGGTGAACCTCAAGGCGCTGGAGGTGCAGCTGTGGGCCCTCACCCTCCCGGATCTGGCCCGGCTGATGACCGACTCCCGCTGGCAGCCCCGCGCCCCTGATTCCTCCGAGCGCCAATCCCTCAAGTACGCCTGGAACCAGCCGCGGGTACACCCGATCGATCTCGGCCCCGTGCTCGGAGGGAAGAAGACCGGCGCCGTACTGGCGCTCCTCAATTCGCCCGACCTCGAGTACCGCTCCGATGGCTACCGCACCATCACCCAGGTGACCGACCTCGCGGTCCACGTGAAGCTGGGGCCGAAGAGCTCCCTGGCCTGGGTGACCCGGCTCTCCAGCGGGGCTCCGGTGGAGGGCGCCTCGGTCACCGTGTTCGACCAGACCGGCGCGGACAGGTGGCGCGGCACCACCGACAAGAACGGCTTTGCCGACGTCCCCGGAGCGGTGGCCCTCAACCTGCCCGGCGGACGCTACGAGTGGGAGCGGCCCTTCGCCATGGTGGCCGCGGAGAAGGACGGCGATCAGAGCGCCACCTCCGCCGAGTGGGACAGCGGCGTCGAGCCCTACGAGTTCGGCCTCTCCGCCGGCTGGGAGGGCACCACCCCCCAGACGAGCGGCTTCGTCTTCTCCGAGCGCGGAATCTACCGGCCCGGAGACAAGGTCTACCTCAAGGGAGTGGTGCGGTTCCGCCAGGTCGGCGAGCTGAAGGCTCCCAAGCAGGGCTCGCTCCTCACCGTCAAGGTGACCGACTCCCGGGGCGAGCAGGTGAAGGCGGAGAACGTCAGCGTCACCCGCTTCGGCACCTTCGCCGCCGAGGTGCAGATCAAGCCCGAGGCGCCAACCGGCTACTACCAGGTGGAGGCGAGAGGGAGCGCCCCGGAGAGCATCGAGCTGTCCGGCGCCTTCCGCGTGGAGGAGTACCGCGCGCCCCAGTTCAAGGTGGACGTCGAGCCCGCCAAGCCGAACCTGGTGGCTGGCGAGGCGCTCGAGGGCAAGGTCTTCGCCCGCTACCTCTTCGGCGGGCCGATGAGCAACGCCAAGACCAAGTGGTCGGTGCACCGCGAGTCGACCTCCTTCGCGCCGGAGGCCGGCAACGGCTTCACCTTCTCCCAGGAGACCTGGTGGTGGGACGACAACGCGCCCCGGCCGGCGAGCGGCTTCTTCTCCTCGGGCGAGGGAGTCGCCGACGCCCGCGGCGCCCTGGAGGTGAAGGCCGGAGAGGTGGAGGCGCCCGCCGAGCGGACCTACGCCTACACCCTCGAGGCCGAAGTGGAGGACGTCAACCGCCAGGTGGTGGCGGGGAGGGCCGAGGTGACCGTGCACCCGGCCGCCTTCTACGTGGGCCTGCGCGCTCCCGGCGGCTTCATGCAGGCCGAGAAGGAGTACGGCTTCGACACGCTGGTGCTGGATCCTGCCGGCGCGCGCGCCAAGGGCCGGAAGGTGGAGGTCACCATCTCGAGCCGTACCTGGAAGTCGGTGAAGCGGAAGGACGCCTCCGGCGGCTTCACCACCGTGAGCGAGCCGGTGGAGGAGAAGGTCTCCTCCTGCCAGCTGGAGAGCGCCGAGCAGCCGGTCCCCTGCAAGTTCAAGCCGGCCCAGTCGGGCTTCTTCATCGTGAAGGCGGCGGTGGCAGACGACAGGGGCAGAAAGCACAGCTCCTCCTTGGGCGTCTACGCCACCGGCCCAGGCTTCGTGGCCTGGCAGCGCAACGACACCGAGCGGATCGACCTGTTGCCCGACAAGACGCTCTACGACGTGGGCGAGGTGGCGAAGGTGCTGATCAAGTCTCCCTACCCCGAGGCCCGGGCCATGCTCACCGTGGAGCGGGAGGGAGTCTTCGAGCGCCGGCCGCTCTCGCTCAAGGGCTCGGTGGCCACCGTGGAGATACCCATCACCGAGGAGATGGTGCCCAACGTCTACGCGAGCGTGCTCCTGGTCCGCCCGCGGGTGGCCGAGGGAGGCATCGAGACCGGCGACGATCCCGGCCGGCCGGCCGCGCGGCTGGGGCTTTTGAAGCTGAACGTGGAGAAGAAGGTGAAGCGGCTCGCGGTCAAGCTCTCCACCGGGCGCGAGGAGTACCGCCCGGGCGAGGAGGTGGCGGTGGAGGTCGAGCTGAAGGATCACTCCGGCAAGCCGGCTGCCGCGGAGGTGACCCTGTACGCCGTCGACGAGGCGGTGCTCAGGCTCACCAACTACCAGACGCCGGATCCGATCGCCGCCATCTTCCCCGAGCGGCCCCTGTCGGTGCAGTTCGGCGAGCCGCTCTTGCACCTGGTGCGGCGGCGCTCCTACGGCGAGAAAGGCGAGGAGCAGGGCGGAGGCGGAGGCCAGGGCGAGGGCAAGGGCTTCCGCTCCAACTTCAAGACCACCGTCTATTTCAATCCCACCCTCGAGGTCGGCGCCGACGGGAAGGGACGGGCGAAGTTCAAGCTGCCCGACAACCTCACCACCTTCCGCATCATGGCGGTCGCGATCACCGAGCGCGAGCGCTTCGGCGCAGCTGAGACCTTCATCAAGGTGAACAAGCCCCTGCTCGCGCTTCCGGCGCTGCCGCGCTTCGCCCGGGTGGGCGATCAGTTCGAGGCGGGAGTGGTGGTGCATAGCTACGGGGCGGGGAAGGGCGAGGTGACCATCTCCGCCTCGGCGGAGAACGCCCTGATAGAGGGGCCGGCGGAGAAGAAGGCCGACGTCGCCGAGGGCGCGCCGAGGGAGGTCCGCTTCGGCTTCCTGGCCGAGCGCGCGGGCGTCGCCACCTTCCGCTTCAAGGTGAGGCGCGGCGCCGACGAGGACGGCGTCGAGCTGAAGATCCCGGTCGAGCTGCCGGTGGGTTTCGAGGCGGTGGCTACCTACGGCGACACCCAGGACGAGCGCGTGGAGGGAGTGGTCCCGCCGTCCGCGGTCTGGCCCGGGATGGGCGGGCTGGAGGTGACCATGGCCTCCACCTCGCTGGGGAACTTCCAGCAGGGCTTCCAGCAGCTCATCGAGTACCCTTACGGCTGCCTCGAGCAGCAGACTTCGCGGCTGGTGCCCTTCGTCGCGCTGAGGGAGATCTCGGGCAAGTTCGGTGTGCCGTGGCCCGGCCCCGAGCGCAAGAAGCAGCAGAGGGAGGCGGAGCTGGCCGCGTCTCTTCGGACCTACCTGTTCGGTTCGCTCGACGTCTCGGAGGAGAGAGACCCCGACCGGGTGATCGCCTCCACGGTGGATTCGATCCTCGAGCTGCAGAACCCGGACGGCTCGTTCCGTTACTGGACCAGCTCGTGGTGCTCCAGTTCGTGGGCCTCGGCCTACGCCACGCTGGCGCTCCACCGCGCGCGCCAGGTCGGCTTCAGCGTGCCGCCGGAGCGCCTGGCCCGCGCCGAGGGTTACCTCACCAAGGTGATGGGAGGACAGTGCAACCCCTGCGAATCGTGGTGCCCCGACGAGACGCGGGTGTTCGCCGGCTATGTCCTTTCGCGCCTCGGCAGGCCGAAGCCGAGCTACCACGACGAGTTCCTGAAGAAGCGAAACACGCTGTCGCTGTTCTCCCAGGCGCTGCTCGCCGACCAGATGTTCGTCGGAGGAGGCGACCGCGGCCAGGCCAAGGCGCTGCTCCAGGAGATCCTGAACCACGCCAAGGAGTCGCCCAAGGGCGTCCACCTGGAGGAGGTGCACGGACAGACCTACGCCACGCTGTGGCACTCGGACACCCGGACCACCGGGGTGGTGCTCCAGACGCTCACCGACATCTCCCCCGACCATCCCTACGTGTCGAAGCTGGCCCGCTACCTGACCTCGGTCCGGCAGGGAGATGGAAGGTGGCGGTCGACCCAGGAGGCCGCCTTCTCGCTGATGGCCCTCACCGAGGTGTTGCGGACCAAGGAGCGCGACGAGCCGGACTTCAGGGCCACCCTGGCGATGGACAGCTCCAAGCTGATGGAGGAGGCCTTCAAGGGCCGCTCGATGGCGGTCCGCTCCAAGGCGCTGGGGATCGACGAGCTGATCCGGCTCGGCTCAGGCAAGGGACAGAAGCTCACCTTCCGGAAGGAGGGCCCTGGAGTCCTCTACTACTCGGCGCTGCTCAAGTACGCCCCGAAGGAGCTGCCGATGAAGCCGCTGGACGCGGGCCTGTACGTGCAGCGGTGGTTCGAGCCGTACTCCGGCGGCGGGCAGACCACTCGCTTCTACGCTGGGGATCTGGTGCGCGTGCGCATGCGCGTTGGCACCAACCAGGAGCGCCACTGGACCGCGTTCGAGGTGCCGCTGCCCGCGGGGCTGGAGCCGGTGGACACCACCCTGGCCAGCACCGCCCGGCTGACCCGGTCCCCGGCGGAGGAGTCGCGCGAGACGGAATACGAGTACGAGAGCGACGAGGATCAGGTCGCCGGCTCCGCGTACGAAGAGGAGGAAGGCCGCGGCGGCGTGTGGGCCTTCCAGTTCTGGAGCCCCTTCAACCACGTGGAGCAGCGCGACTCGCGGGTGGTGCTGTTCGCCGATCATCTGCCTCCCGGGATCCACGTCAGCTCCTTCGTGGCGCGGGCCACCACGCCGGGGACCTTCCTGCTCAAGCCGGCGAGGGGCGAGCTGATGTACGAGCCGGAGGTGTTCGGCCGGTCCGAGGGCGGCACCTTCGAGGTGGTGCTCCCGGCCGAGGTCTCGCAGCGCTGAGCGGGATGAAGCCGCGCGGTCCATCGAAGTCCGCTCAGCCCGAGCGTGGTCGAGGCTCCTCTGTGTCGCCCGGCTGGAGTCGGCCGCTGGAGCGAGGCTGCCTCGCCGCCGGGCTCGCCTGCCTGGCGATGTTCGTCGCCGGGGCGGCCTTCGTCTTTTGGCCCTTGCCTCCGGGGCTGACCGACTACCGCGCAGTGGCCTCGGTGCGGATCCTGGACCGCGAGGGAGGCCTCCTCCGCGAGCTGCTCTCACGAGCCGACGGCCGCTCCACTCCGCTCGCCCCCGCGGAGATCCCCAGCCAGGTGCGCGCCGCCTTCATCGCCGCCGAGGACAAGGGCTTCTTCTCCCACCGCGGAGTGGCGCCGCTCTCCATCTTGCGGGCCGGGTGGCAGAACCTCCGGGCCGGGCGGGTGGTGGCGGGGGGCTCGACGCTCACCCAGCAGCTCGCCCGGAACCTGGTGCCAAGGCCGCGCACCTTCGGTGGGAAGGCGCAGGAGGCGCTCTGGGCGCTCAGGCTGGAGGTTCACCTCTCCAAGGAGGAGATCCTCACCCAGTACTTGAACCGGGTCTCCTTCGGGAACGGCGCCCAGGGACTGGAGGCGGCCTCGCAGCTCTACTTCGGTCGCCGGACGCGGTACCTGTCGGTGGGGCAGGCAGCGGCGCTGGCGGCGATTCCGCGCGGGCCGACGGCGTACAACCCTCTGCGCGCGCCGGACCGCTTGAGCGAGCGCCGCGCCTGGGTGCTTCGCCGGATGTCAGAGCTTGGGCTCCTGGCCGAGGCGGAGGCGCGGCGGGCCGAGCGCGAGCCGTTGGACCTCCAAGCGTTCGAGACGGGGTTTCGGGCTCCGCACCTGGTGGAGTGGGTGGCGCGAAAGATGGAATCCTGGGGACTCTCCGAAGCCGCGGTGGTGGAGACGTCCATCGATCCGGAGCTGCAGCGGGCGGTGGAGGATCGGATCACCCAGGAGCTCTCCCGCCTCGAGGAGCGGCGGGTCGGCTCGGCGGCGGTGCTGGTGGTCGACAACGCGACCGGCGAGGTGCTGGCCTACGTGGGCTCGGCGGACTTCTTCGACGAGTCCATCGGAGGGCAGAACGACGGCGTGCAGATGCGCCGCCAGCCGGGGTCGGCGCTCAAACCCTTCCTGTACGCCGAGGCGTTCGCCTCCGGCTACACGCCCGCGACGGTGCTTTCGGATCTGGAGGCGACGTTCGGCGGGCGGAAGGGGGTCTATGCGCCAAAGAACTACGACCGCCGCGCCCACGGGCCGGTGAGGGCGCGGGAGGCCCTGGCGAGCAGCTTCAACGTGCCGGCGGTGAGACTGGCCGACGAGCTGTCCCCGGAGCGGGTGCTGGATGTCCTCCACCGCGCCGGTTTCGAGTCGTTGGGCAAAGGCTCGGAGCACTACGGGCTCGGGTTGGTCTTGGGGAATGGGGAGGTCTCGCTCTGGGAGGCGGCGCGGGCCTACTCGGGGCTCTCGAGGGGAGGGCTGCTCAAGCCGCTCAAGGTGGTGAGGCGGGCTTGGCGGCCGGACGAGAGCGAGCTTCCGTTGCCCGAGGAATTCTCTTGGCGCCGGTTCGCGGAGCCGAGGGCGGTTGCGCTGGTGACGGATGTCCTCTCCGACAACTCGGCGAGGGCGAGGGCGTTCGGGCTGGAGAATGCGCTGCGGCTGCCGTTCGCGGCGGCGGCGAAGACCGGCACTTCGAAGGGCTACTCGGACAACTGGACGATCGGCTACAGCCGCGAGCGGACGGTGGCGGTGTGGGCGGGGAACTTCGACGGCACGCCGATGGTGCAGGTGTCGGGTGTCACCGGGGCGGGGCCGATCTTCAAGCGAGTGCTCACGCGAGCGATGCAAGGTTTCCGTCCGGCGCCGCTGGTGGACGGCCGTGGCCTGGAGCGGGAGAGCATCTGTCCGCTGTCGGGCGAGTTGGTGGGGCCGCACTGTCCGTCGGCGATGAACGAGTGGTTCCTCCAGGGGACTGCGCCCACGCACAGGTGCGCGGTCCACGGGGAGCTTTCCGCGTCGCTGCCGGCCGGGCTAGCCGAACGGTGCCGGAAGCTTTCGGGCGCGGCTCGAAGAGTGGTGGATCTCGGAGCCGACTACCACGACTGGGCGCGGAGGGAGGGGCTGGCGGAGGAACCGTGGCTGTCCGCCGCATGCGCGGGGCGGCAGGAGGCAGGAGTTGGTCCCAGCGTGCTCTCGCCGGCGCCGGGGGAGGAGTACCTGCTGATCACGGATCTCCCGATCGAGGACCAGGCGATCCCGCTGCGGATCAGCGCACCTCCGAGCGCGGGAAACCTGGAGGTGAGGATCGACGGGGAGCGCGTGGCGGTGCTCGGGCCTCCGTACGCAGGCCGCTTCCAGCCGAACAGAGGCGAGCACCACCTCACCGTGCACCGCGAGGGCGCGGAGGGCGAGATCGCGGAAGTCCGCTTCTCCGTGCGCTGAGCGTCACCGCGGCTGGAGCTGCCGCAGTTGCCAGACGACCGACCGGCTTCCTGAAGCCTGGGCTTGATTTCAGCGGCGGGAGGCGGCGATCGAATCAGGCCGCCTCTCGCCCGGCCGGTGCACCCGCCCCCTCCGAAGGCTCCGCCAACGGGTGAACAGGCCGCCATTGGGGCCGGCAGGCGCCCCTTCGGCACCTCGACAGAGTGCCCCAGGGCCACCGGAGCGCCTTCACGCAGCCGCGACCGCGGTGCATCCGGGCCCGGGCAAATCTGATGAAGCGTCGACGGCCCGCAGAGGGGCCCGCATTGCGGGTAGTTGCAGAGCCGGCCAACAGCTCGAGGGTGCGAGCCACGATGAAGTCGCTACGGAGGTAAGGCGGCAGCGGAGGTCGGTATCAGCATGGCGATCCGGGGCTACGGCTGCGCTCCACGGCGCGGTACTGCGTCGGTCTGCTGGTAGAACCGCAGCCATCTCTTCTGCCAGGCCACGTAGTCGTCGTCGAATGACTGGGCACCGTAGAAGTCGACGGTCTCCCGCAGCATCCGCATTGCGAGGCCTGTCGCCAACGCCGCCATCTGGGTGCAGACCTCCGGCTTGGTGACGGAGCCGAGGGCGTTCCCCCGCGCGTATAGGTTGCGGAGAAGGGCCGACCCGTGCATGAACTTCGAGCCGATGCCATAGATCTGGTGGTAGTCGGCCTGGAGGCCCACGGCCTTCGCCAGCGCCTTCAGGCTCTTCAGTTTCTTGTCGGCGGTCCAGTGGAGCACCGCGACCTTCCCGTCCGCGCCGAACCACTCGGGCGCCCGCCGCGGAATCTCCCGACGCTCGGCGTCCGGCACCACCGCAGGCACTCCGTCGGGCCGATGCTGATCGTGGAGCAGCCTCTCGACGCCCATGTACCGGTGGAAGCGGTCGGCCCACTTCTCGGGGTCGCCGCTCCGGTAGATGAAGAGCAGGTTGCACCGCGTCTCCAAGATGTTCCGGCAGAGGCATGCGGCGGTCACAGGTGAAAGTTCGCACTGGGCGCCATAGAGGCCGCGGAGGGCGTCCTGGGCGAGCACGATGAGGACGCCCGTCTTCTGGAGGACGACCTGGTGGCGGGTGGCCTCGGCCGCCAGGTGCTCCTGAACGTAGGAGTAGACGGCCAGCGTGTGGAGAATGCAGTCCTCCATGAGTTTGGGGTGCTTTCGAGCTTGAGCCATCGTCGATGGAGCCGACGATAGCGGCAGCAGCCTCCTGACGGCAGGGCCAGTTTTCGACCTCGCCCGGCGGTCGACTCCGATCCAGAGCAGGCCTTCACGGTCAGCCTGTTCAAGGCGTCGGCGTCCATACAATGCGATAGGGTTCGCCCGATCACGCAACTCAACTACTGGGGCCAGAACGGCTCCCACGAGAAGTTCGCCGAAGGCTGACAACCAACCCCTGGACCTGGAAGTCGAACTGGACTTCGCCCGGCTGCACGCCCTGGAAGTCCTCCGGAACGGAGGCGGGCTCAGGTTCAACCTCATGCTCCCCACCCGCACCGTCTCGACTCGGAGCCTGTCGGGCAACCCGACCACCCTGAGCTACGACGTCAACCAGGGGACCTGGGTCGAGTTGCTTCGCACCATGGGCTACGCCGATCGGATGCTGCTGGAGGTTCCGGCGCCGGGCTCGATCCAGAACCCCCAACTCAAGGACGCAGTGGATCAGCTCCGCCAGGCCCACCAGCACCTCCTCGAAGGTCGCTGGCGAGATGCCGTCGGAAGCTGCCGCGACGTCGTAGAGGCTCTGGGCCGGGGCATCGGCGACGGTGACGAGGTCGACCGGGTCCAGGTGCCGGCTCCGTTGTTCGAGAACACCCGGCAGATGGACAAGGCCGGGCGGCTCCGTGTGCTGCGGCGGGCCCTCAAGGTACTGACTCACCCGGCTCGGCACCGGGACGAGGTCGCCGTCAACATCGAGTGGACGCCGAGCGACGCCCGTGCCGTGGTGTCGATGATGGCCGCGCTTCTGTCGCAGTTCGACGGGGCGTAGGCGTCCAGCGTCATCAGGTGGCTGGTGAATTGTTCGTCGAGCCTGCGCCGCTCAATTCCGTGAGCTGACGGCAGACCGCGTTCGTCTCCTCTTCAAGCGGCTTCAGTTCCGCGCCGACCCCGAGATCAAGGGCGTCTTCAAGAATTCGGAACACCACCGGGAACATGCAAACAGCGAGTCCGAGGCCAAGGTCGCGGTCGTTCAACGGAGCCAACGACAAGGTCGTGATGTGGGAGAAGGCCGATGCGTGATTGAACGCCGTGCGGTACACGAACTCCATTCTGGAGTCCTTCGCCAACTGCCTCAGCGAGGAGTTGAAGGGCGCCTTGTTGAACAAGCCGCCCTTGAAATTCGCTTCGACCGCCTGGTACTCGCGCTCTATCTCTTCGACAGCCTCAGGGCGCATGTCGCCGACGCGACCCATCGCGCGAATTCTTTCGAGATTCTGCTTTCGCTCCACGGCCTGGAACCGCTCGAAGTCTTCGGCCCGGGCCTGCATTTCGGTCACGCCGTCCTTGCAGATGTGCTGGGCGTAGATGGCAGCCTCGGCGATCGGGCGGAGCACCTGCACCGAGTCTTTGAAGAGGGCATGGCCAGCAAGCAGTTGGCTGGCCCTCAAGGCCTCGCGGCTGCGGTCACCGAGGCCCAGCAGCACACCGTTCGCAGTGGTCTTCTCGGGAGGTTTGCAGTTCTCCCGCCAGTGCCGCGTTGCCTGGTCGTAGAGGTCGAGGTACTTCGACGCCAAGCGGAACAGCGGCTGGGCGGACTCAAGACCGCCGGGCACCATGAAGTTGTACTCCCCGAAGTCGATGGGTACCCCGTTCGGCTCGGCCACAAGAAACGCTCCTTCCGGCCAGCACGGCGCGACCAGAACCATGACTCTACTGCCGATGGTAGATGGCCACGCTCGCGGACTCTGAGGCCAGCTCTATGAGCATCGACCGAATCCCCATCGTCCTGACCGCCCTGTGGTCAGAATCGGCCCGTGCCAGCGTCGGATCGGCATCGTACTGTTGCTTTCACGGAGGGGATCATGCCGCTGCCGCGCTTCCCTCGTCTCGAAGAACTCCTCGGCGCCGCCCCAGATCAGCTCCAGGAACAGCATCTCCAGAACCTCGTCGGCCGCGCCGCCGAAGACGCCGACCTCGACTTCAAACGGGAGCACTACGGCAATGGAGACGACAGCAAGAGGTCGCTGGCGCAGGACGTCGCCGCGCTCGCCAATAGCCGTGGCGGCCTGATCCTCATCGGCATCGATGAGATCAACGGGGTGGCGTCAGCCATCACGCCCGTCGCGCTTTCCGATGCCGAAGAGCTTCGGCTCCGACAGATAGTCGCCACGCTGGTGGCGCCCGTGGCGCCGTTCGACATGAAGCGGGTGCCCGTCGGCGGGGCCGTCGACCAGGGCGTGCTGGTACTTGCGGTGCCGCCCAGCGCACAGCGCCCCCACGCCGTCCGAGTCGGAGACAACCTTCGGTACTACAGCCGGGACGGCAGTCGAAACCGTGCGCTCGCCGAGACGGAGGTCGCCGACGCGTACCGCAACAGGTTCATCGTCGCCGAGGCCCAGGTCACCCGGGTCGACCGAATTCACCGGGAGGCTCTCGACCAGCTTGAGCTGAAGGACGCCGTCTGGCTTACGCTGGCGCTGGTGCCGAACGTCCCGGGCGCGATGAGTATCCGGCACCGAACGCTGGCCGAAGCTCGTCACTGGGTAGAGCAGTTCCTCTGCCGGAGCCAGGGCGACGGCCCGTTCCATGACTCGGCCATCGGCATCGGCGCTTCTGTGCGCCGCGTGACATTGAAGTCCGGCTTCGAGCCGGGGCCCGCAAGCTTCGCCTACGCCGAGCTTCACGACGATGGCAGCGGTTTCGCGACGCGGGAGGTATGGCACGCCTGGAACGATGAGACACGATCCGCGGGCCGGCGCGATATTGCCGACGAGCACCTGGTGCTAACGATGAGCGGCTTGTTGGCGCTGCTCGCAGTTCATGCATCGAAGAATGCCGGGGCCTATGGCGACGCTGTCCTCATGAGCACTCTGGTCGGCAGCGGTAGCGGTCAGCTCGACACTCCGTTGGGGCTCGGCCACTACCGAAGGTTCGGTACCGACTGGGAGCTGTGGTCCGGCACCAGACCGGTCTACAGGCCGACCATCAGCAGGGGAACCTTCAACATCGAGGCCCTCGTAACCAACCCCACCGAACGTATGCTGGCGGTCCGCGAGATGTTGACAGAGCAGTTCCAGGCCTTCGGTCTCGCCGAGGTACCGCAGATTGGCCGCTCGGGACATCTGCGCCTGCGGTACTGGGGTCAGGAGGCGCTGCGGGGCTGGAACGGCCGCGTCGGCGTGCCGGAATCGCAGGCCACCATGGACAACGACACCGAATAGGAGACCACCGTGGTCCCTTGGAGCGGCTGGGAGCTCCACCACCCATCTGCGCGCTCGAGCGCCCCCGCCGGCGGCAGCGCCCCGCCGCATAGCGCCCCGAGGCGGCACCCTTCAACGGCCGCCGTCCTCAGCGTCGCGGCACTGCCGGGGCTTTCCCCTCCTCCTGGCTTCATCCAGTCTTCTGAAACTGCGCCATGTGCTCCTCCCCGAAGTCCAGGCGCGCGCAGTAGG
>JACPVI010000048.1 GCA_016191815.1 Myxococcales bacterium | reverse complement strand
TCGGCGGCGAGCGTCGGAATCTCGGGGGCAGGCTCGGGCTCCGCGCTCACGGCAGGAGGCTCGGCGGCGAGCGTCGGAAGCTCGGGGGCAGGCTCGGGCTCCGCGCTCAGAGCAGGAGGCTCGGCGGCGGGCGTGGAGATCTCCGGGGTGGGCTCCGCGGTCAAGGCAAGGGGCTCGGCGGCGAGGGTGAGAGTCTCGGCGGTGGGCTCGGGCTCCGCGCTCAGGGCAGGAAGCTCGGCGGCGAGGGTGAGAGTCTCGGCGGTGGGCTCGGGCTCCGCGCTCAGGGCAGGAAGCTCGGCGGCGGGCGTGAGAATCTCGGAGGCGGGCTCAGGCTCCGCGACCGATGCGGCACCCTCGGCGATGGGCTCCGCACCAAGCGTGGGAGTCTCGCCGGCCGGCTCGGGCTCAGCGCTCAGAGCGGGGAGCTCTGCGGACGACTCCGCGGCGAACATGGGAGTCTCGCGGGCGGGCTCGATCCCCGCGACAGAACTCACCGTGGGCGTCTCGGCGGCGGGCTCCGGCTCGATGGGGATGACATCCGCCCCGTCGACCTCGAGCACCTCCGACGAGTCGATTTCCGGCAAGTCCGCCCGCTCGGCTGCTCCCAACGCGTCCGGCGGAGGCTCGGTCGGCGGGGGCGGCACTCTCACCCGTGGGACGACCTCCGGATAAGCGTAGGCAGCAGGCGCCGCCGCCTCTTCCGCCGGCGAGAGCGCCTGATCCAAGCGCGCGCCCAGCTCGGCTTGCCACGGCTCGCCCGCCGCAGGCGCCGCAGGCTGCTGCTCGGGAGGATAGGCGTTCGGGTCGTAGGCCTGGCTCGGGTCGTATCCCTGGGTCGGCTCCGCGGCGTAGGCCTGCGGCTGCGCGTAGGGCTGCTGCTGGTAGTAGGCCGGATCGTACCCGCCTTGCTGATAGCCATACGCGCTCGGGTCGTACCCCTGCGGATACGGATACCAGTTCCCGTCCTCCGCGTAGTAGCCCTGCGCGTACGCCGGATCGTACTGCTGAGGATACGGATACCAGTTGCCGTCCTGCCCGTAGTAGCCCTGGGGGTGGGCGTTGGCGGCGCCCCAATCTGCGGCGGGCTCAGGCTCCGGCAGCCCGAGCTGGGCGCGCAGCTCCATCCACCGCTGCTCCTCGGCTTCGGAAAGCCCGCCCAGCTTTCGCTTCTCGTCGAGGAAGCGAAACTCTCTCATGGCTACCTGTGTGTCGGACATCCTGCCACCGGGAGGCGAGGGTTTGGGCGGGCCCCTCACCGAAGCCCGCTCTGTGCGGGCTGCTCGATTCTAGGTGCTCCGGGTTAATGCGTAAATGTTCGCAACTACTTCGTCAGCCCCCGGACTTCACGGCCGAGACAGCCCCACCCGAAGTTCATCGTCCAAATCGGAGACGGTGCGGCCATACCGGCGCTCGAAGGCCTCGTCGAAGGGTTCCCCAGCCGCCAAGCCGCGCACCAAGTCCATCATCCGGGCGGCGCCCCCGTCGTCCAACATTCGCCGCACCGCCTCCGCGGAGACCGCCCAGGCCAGCTCCGGCTCGGGAACCTCGGTGCTCGGGAGCGAGGCCAGCTCCGCAAGCCGCACCAGCCGCCCAGCCCTCGCCCGCTCGCGAAGTTCCGCTCCGAGGTCCTTGGAGGGATGCTCCCGGCCCTGGTAACGCCACTCCACGTACTCGGCCAGCCCCTCGCTGAGCCAGGTGGGCATGCGTCCTTCCCCGCCGTGCTCGTCCATCGTGGCGTGGACGTACTCGTGCACCAGGGTGGCCCGCTGCTCGGCGTCTATCTCCACTGCGTCGTTGAGGTGAATCGCCCCCTCCAGGTAGAGGCCCGCCAGCCGCTTCGCCCGATGCTCCCCGAAGCGCGCGGCGAATTCCTCCTTGCGGTAGAGCACCACCTCGACCGGAGAATCCCGGACCGCGCCGAGCACGCGCCGGGCCGCCTCGTGCGCCTCCTCTAGGGCCGCCACCACCTTGCCCTCGTACTCGGCTCGCTGCCCGAAGTCGCGCTTGCGGCCGAGGTAGGCAATCCTGAACCGCTGGTTGGCGCGGACCCTCAGCCCTTCCGGCCCCTCCGCCGACTGGTAGCTCGAGAAGCCCGCGCCCTCGCCGGCCGCCTCCTCCCGGCGCCTGACCTCCGCCTCATGGGAGCGCGCCTGGGAGATCGCCTGGGCCTGCTTCGCCACCTCGGCTCGCGCCCGCGAGAGCATCGAGTGGGCCTCGCGGCCCTGCGGGGATCGGCGCGGCACCCTTCTTAGCGCCCGCTCCGCTCCCTTGGCGTCCCCCTCCTCGAGAAGCAGCTTCCCCAGCGCCAGCCAGAGCTCGCCGCTTTGGGAGTAGCGCTCCACTCCGCGCTTGAGCGCCCGCTCCGCTTCTCCCCTCTGGCCGGAGGCGACTGCGGCGCGCGAGAGGCAGAGCAGGGCGGGCTCGGACTCGTGGAAGGCGGCGGCGCGATCGCCGAGGGAGAAGGCCATCACCGGGTCGGCCTTCGCAAGGGCCCGGCAACCGGCGAGGAGCGCCGAGGCGATCTCCTTCCTCTCGGCCGCGGAACGCCCCGCGGGGCCCGAGGCAGAGAAGGCCAGGTACAGCTCCTCCCAGGACTTCGCGGCGACCAGCTCCCGCGCCCGCCCGGCATCCGGTGTCGCAAGGAGGAGCAGCCCGACCGCCAGCAGTGCCCGCATGGCGCCCCAGTATTCCCCGAAAGAGACCTGCCCCGTCAGAAGGACCAGTCGGAGAGGATCCGCTGGAACTCCGCCAGCTCCTCCCGCCGCTTCCCCTTCTCCATCGCGTCGAGGAGCTTCTCGTCCATCAAGAGGAGCCTCCGGCTCATCACCTGGGCGAGGTTGTGGACGATCTTCAGCGCTGCGACGCTGTCGTTCCGAAGCAGCTTGGAGAACCTGGCGGAGGGAATCTTGAGCAGCTTGGCGTCGGTGAGCGCGTGCGCCGAGGCCGAGCGCGCCGCGTCGCCACAGACCAGGCTCATCTCGCCCAGGACGCTGCCGTCTCCCAGCTTGGCCAAAGTCTGCGGACGGCCCTGGCGGTCGCTCTTGGAAACTTCGATCTGCCCCTCCAGCACCACGTAGAGCGCGTCGCCCATCTCTCCCTCGCGGAAGAGCCGCTCTCCTTTTTTCAGGGAGGTCTCCTCGGCGACCTCGAACACCTCCGCCGCCTCGGGCTCCGACAGCCCGCGGCAGATGGGGATCTGGATGAGCTTCTTCACCAGGCGCGAGCCCATGGACGGTCCTCCTCCGGCGGCTAGATTCCGCGCAGCACCGTGGCCTTGCCCACCCGGCCGATCGCCAGCACGTACGCCGCGGTGCGGAGCGGGAGCTTGCGGCTGCGCGAGATGGTGGCCACCCGCTCGTAGGCCTCCTTCATCACCTTCTCCAGCTCGGCGTTGACACGCTCTTCGTCCCAGGTGAGGTGCTGGAGGTTCTGCACCCATTCGAAATAGCTCACCGTCACCCCGCCCGCGTTGGCCAGGATGTCCGGCACCACCAGCACCCCGCGCTTCTCCAGAACTTCGTCCGCCTCGGGGTCCACCGGGGCGTTGGCGCCCTCGAGGAGGATCCGCGCCTTCACGTCCGGCGCGTTGCGGGCGGTGAGCGCGCCGCCGAGCGCCGCCGGCACCAGCACCTCGCAGTCCGCCGCCAACAGCTCCTCGTTGGTGCAGGCCGCTCCGCCAGGGAAGTCCTTCACCGTCCCGGTGCGCTTGACGTGCTCGAACAGGGCCGGCACGTCGAGGCCGGAGGCGTTCTTGGTGCCCCCGTGCACGTCCGAGACCGCCACCACCCGCCCGCCGTCCTCGTGGACCAGCCGGGCGGTGTGGCTCCCCACGTTCCCGAAGCCCTGGATGGCGAAGCGGGCGCCCTTCACCGGCAGCCCGACGTCGCGGAGGACTTCCCGGCAAACGTAGAGCAGGCCTCTTCCGGTGGCCGCCTCCCGCCCGCGCGAGCCGTAGAGGTCCACCGGCTTCCCGGTCACCACCGCCGGGGAGTGGCCGTGGTACTTGGAGTACTGATCCATGATCCACGCCATCACCTGGGGGTTGGTGTTGACGTCCGGCGCGGGGATGTCTCGGGTGGGGCCGATCACATCCTGGATTTGGTCGACGAACTTGCGGGTGAGCCGCTCGACCTCCTTGAGGCTCATCGCGGTGGGATCGCAGGTGATGCCGCCCTTGGAGCCGCCGTAGGGGACGTTCACCACCGCGGTCTTCCAGGTCATCAGCGCCGCCTGGCCGACCATGTCCTCCTGGTCCACCAAGGGGTGGTAGCGGAGCCCGCCCTTCATCGGTCCGCGGCTGTTGTCGTGCTGGATGCGATAGCCGATGAAGGTGCGGATTTCCCCCGAATCCAGCTCGATGGAGACCTGCACCTTCACCTCGCGGAGCGGCGTGGCGAGCAGCGTCTCGATGCGCTCTCCCACGTCCATGATCCGCGCGGCCTTGCGGAAGTAGTGGTTGGCGGCCTCGGCGGCGTTCATGAGCCCGAAATACCCCCTCGACAGCGGGTCGCGCGTCACCTTAGCACCCCCGAGGGGCGAGGCGGAGTCCGGCTGCGGTACCATAGGGCCGATGCGCCTGATGCTCCTGCTTGCCGCGGTCGCCGCCTGCTCGGTGGTGGCCGCTTCTTGCGGAGGAGGAGGCTCCCAGGGGTGCCAAAAGGCAAACTGCTCGGGGTGCTGCAGCGCCAAGGGGGAGTGCGTCGGCCCCTCCAAGCAGACCTTCAGCGCCTGCGGCGAGGCTGGCGCCCAATGCAAGGGCTGCCTGGCGGGCCAGGCCTGCCGCGAGGGGAGGTGCGTGCGGGAGGACGCCGGCACCACCGAGGAGGACTCGGGATACCCGGGAGAGTGGGACTCGGGCGTGCCTTGCGGCCAGCTCACCCAGCCCTGCTGCGTCACCGGCTGCGTGCTCGGGCTTAGCTGCGTGCAGAACACCTGCGTGAGCGGCAGCGGTGGCGGCGCTGGAGGCGGCGGTGGTACCGGGGGCGGAGGCGGGGCTGGAGGAGGCGGCGGTACGGGCGGAGGCGGTGGAACAGGCGGCGGAGGAGGAACCGGAGGCGGCGCCGGCGGCGGAGGTGGAGGAGGCGGCGGGGGCACCGGCACCAAGCCGGTGGGGGCAGCTTGCTCCTTCGGCTCGGAGTGCCTGGCCGGCACCTGCGCGGTGCTCGGCTTCCCGGGCGGCTACTGCACCCGAAGCTGCGTCTTTGCGGCCGATTGCCCCGCGGGCTCTACTTGCGGGAGGAACCCGGGCGACGCCACCGGGCAGAGCAAGGTGTGCCTCGACTCCTGCACCAGTGCGGGACAGCAGGGAGGCTGCCGGGTGGACTACGTCTGCGAGAAGAAGAACACCTCGCTGGACGGCTCGTCGGTGTGCTTCCCCGGGTGCACCTCGCCGACGCAGTGCACCTCTCCGGCCTACCAGTGCGACACCCGCGGCTTCTGCTGCGGGCCGGCCGGCTTCGCCTGCTGCAACGGGACCACCTGCGACACCGGCAACAGCTGCTCCGGGGGCTACTGCCAGGCCTCGGTGCCGGACTCGGGGACGACTCGAGCGGTGGGCGCCACCTGCACCGGCTCCAGCCAGTGCGCGGGGAACATCTGCTTCACCGAGCAACCTCCCGGCTCCTCGGGCTGTTCGCAGGGTTGCTGGCTGGGCGGCTACTGCAGCCAGGACTGCGCCGCCTCCTCCTGCCCTTTGGGCTCGAGCTGCAGCCCCTATCTCTCCACCGGCGTGTCGCGGTGCCTCTCCAACTGCACCTGGGACGGAGGGCAGGGCAGTTGCCGGAGCAGCTACGTCTGCGACCGGGGCCTGGTGCAAGCCAGCTGGCAGCCGACTTGCGTCTATCGCTGCAACGCCAACGGCGACTGCCCGAGCGGCACTACTTGCAGCGCAGGCTTCTGCTGCGGCTCGCCGGGCTTCGCCTGCTGCGGTTTCTTCGGAGGAACGTGCTACAGCGGCACTTGCTCCGCTTCGTTGGGGTATTGTCAGTAGCAAGGGGGCGCTCGCGGAGGGGCGCGCATGTCGAAGGCGCAGGCGGAAACGTACCTGCTCACCGAGGAGCGCCACGTGCGCGCCAAGGAGCACTTGGGGCTGTTGGCCCGGCGCATCCGTATGATGCGGGAGCGCAAGGGGATCACCCAGGAGGACTTCGCCTCCCGTTGCGGCATCTCGGTGAGCTTCGTCTCGCTGCTAGAACGAGGCGAGCGGAGCCCGAGCTACGAGACCTTGGTAGAGGTGGCCTCGGCGCTGGACATCTCGCTCTCGGATCTCTTCCGCGAGTCGCCGATCGAGGCCTACGACGATCCGTACTACGTGCGGCTGATGGACTTCGCCCGCAAGTTCCGCATCAGCCGGAGGCAGGTGGACCAGCTCATCGCGGTCGGCCGGGCGATGTTCGCCCTCGCCCCCGAGCTCTCTGCTGCTCCCCCGCGCCGCACCGACGCGCACGCCTGCTCGCAGCAAGGCTGCGAGCGGCCGGTGTTGGCCAAGGGGCTGTGCGCCTCGCACTACCACCGCGCCCGGCGAGCCCGCCAGTAGTGAAACCCCCTCCGTCGGCGGGAGGGGGCAGGGGTGAGGGTGGATCGACCGATCAGGTCCGCTTTGCCCGCTCCAACTTGATGGCCTTCTCCCCCAGCTTGCGCCCGCCTGCGGCGAGGAAGGCCTCCACGTCTTCCTCGGCGACGAAGAGGTAGCTGTAGCTGCCCTTCATCTCCGCGCGGGCGGCCTTGCCGGAGGGCGCGCCCGCACCCTCCAGCGCGGAGAGCAGGCTGGCCTCGTCGAGCCCGTCCACCTTGCCCAGGTTGATCCACAGCCGCACCTTCCCCGAAGGAGCCTCGGCCTTCGCCTCGCGCCGCTGGGCGTCGGGCCTGGCCTCCTTCCGGCCCTTCTCCACGCCGCGGTCCGGCCTCGGAGGGCGCTCCCGCTCGGCTCTCCGCTCGCGCCCGCGCTCTCGGCTGCCGCCCTTGCTCTCCGGCTTGCCTGGCCCGCGTTCGCGTGCGGTTTGCACCCGCTCCATGCGGTGGTGCGAGAAGAAGTACTTGAGGAGGAAGGCGATCAGGTCGTCGGCGTCGCCCCGCCCCTTGAGCTGGGAGGCCAGCGAGAGGTAGCCCTCGTAGACCGAGCCGGCGGCGTCGTCGCGGATCTGCCTCACGTGCCGGTCGGTCCAAAGCTCCAGCGCCCGCTCCGGGGCCGGCATCTGTCGCTTCTCGAAGGCGATGCCGTACTTGCGCTCGAGGGCGGTGAGGGTGGACAGCTCGCGGCCGGAGACCAGGTTCAAGGCGGTGCCGCTCTTGCCGATCCTCCCGGTGCGGCCGACCCGGTGGAGGTAGACCGCCGGGTCCTCCGGCAGCGAGTAATTGATGACGTGGGTGAGGTCGGAGATGTCGATCCCGCGCGCGGCGAGGTCGGTGGCCACCATGAAGGCCACCTCTCCCCGCTTCACCTTCCCCATCACCCGCTCGCGCTCGTTCTGGGGGAGATCCCCGTTCAACAGCTCGGCGTCGAAGCCGTGGCGGTTGAGCACCGCGGTGACCAGCTCGGTGTCGTCGCGGGTGTTGCAGAAGATGATCGCGTTCTCCGGCTCCTCCAGCTCGAGCAGGTAGATGAGGTTCCTCGGCTTGGGGAAGGCGTCGGCCACGTCGTAGCGGACGTGGCTGATGTGCTCGACGGTGTACACGTCGCCGGACATGAGGATGGTCTCGGCGTCCCTGGTGTACTTGGCGATGAGGTTCTGGATGTCCTCGGGCACGGTGGCGGAGAAGAGGAGCACCTGCCGGTCGCCGGGGAGGCAGTCGAGGATGCGGGTGACCTCCTCGTAGAAGCCCTGGTTCAGCATCTCGTCGGCCTCGTCGAGCACGCCGATCCCGCAGGAATCGAGCTTGAGGTTCCTTCTCCGGATGTGGTCGTACACCCGCCCCGGGGTGCCCACCACGATCGCCGAGCCTCGCGCGAGGGCCTCCTCCTGGGCCTTCATTGAGGCTCCGCCGTAGATGGCGGCCACTTCGATCTGCCGGTACTTGGCCAGCTCGCCCACTTCGCCGGCCACCTGGAGCGCCAGCTCCCGGGTCGGGCAGAGGACGAGCGCCCGCACCTTGCGCTCACCCTTGGGGATTTGCTCGATGATTGGCAGCCCGAAGGCGGCGGTCTTCCCGGTGCCGGTCTTGGAGCGGAGGACGAGGTCCTTTCCCTCCTTCACCGGGGCGAAGGCTCGGGCCTGGACCGGGGTGGGGTGCACGTAGCCCCGTTCGGCGACCGCCCGGCGCACCTCGGGCGAGAGGTCCAGCTCGTCGAAACTCACGTCGGCCAGGTAGTCCTGCGGGTGAGCTTCCGCTGGGCCTCCCTCGGCCGAGATGTCTGAATCGCTCATCCGGGCGGCATACTCTCGGAGGGGGTCGGCCGCAACAACCACCACGGCGAACGGCCGACCGCCCCGGCCGTAGGTGGGCCACCTCGCTTGGCTCTCGGGCGAACCTCTAGTCGCGGTTGCCGCCTCAGCCTTTGCCCTCCTTCGCCGCGGCGTCGAGAAACGCGAGGAATCGCTCGAGGTCGCTTCGAACGAGCGCCCAGACGCCAGGCATCGCCTCAACCAGCGGCTTGAGCTTCCTCCACTCCAGCTCGAAGCCGTAGAGGTTCCGGAATCGGTGCCGGAAGCGCAGGAATTCCTCGAGCGCCGCTGCCGTCGCTCGCCCGAGCACTGGCGGCCGAACGCTCGGAAGATCGAGCGTCATATTCTCCAGAAGCTCGCGGTGCCACGCATGCCCGGCTGGAACACCCCCGTTCAGCTCGGGGGCGATCTTCTCGAAGATGCGCTCCGCCCCCGTGTAGAAGTCGTGCACGATGTCGCCGATCCCGCGCAATTCACGTAGCGGAGGCTCCTGGGTCGCGAAGTCGCTCAAGGCCTCCTCCGACTCGCGAACGATGGAAGCGAGCCTTTCGCGCTCGAGGCGAAGAGCGCTGGCGAGACGGACGAACATCTCAGCGGGTCTTTCCGGTTGTCGCGTCACGTAACAGGACTCCCTCCCGGACGATCGCCTCTCGGAAGCGCTCGGTCGCAGATTCGATCGGAATGAGGTCCACCCCGAAGTCCCCCGCTCGGCGGGCGAGTTCGGCGTCCGCTTTGAAGAAAAGATCGTCCTTCAGGCCTTCGACCGCCAGGTCAATGTCCGACCCGGACCGGAATTCGCCGCGCGCGAGCGAGCCTACCAGAACCACTCTCGAAGCGCCGAAACGCTCGGCCAAGACGCCGGCGAGCTGGTCCGCCGTCCTTCGCGCTTCCAGGGCGCGCAGCTTTTCCTCCGAACGCTGGCGGCGCCAGCGCTCCTGCCAGCCGCGGATGTAGCCATCGAAGGACTCCACCCTGCGAATCTTATCTCCGCACCCCCATCCCGCGTCGCGGCGCGCGGCCGGTTGTTGTACATCATCGCCATGCCCCCGGGAGGCAGGAAGAAGGGACGCCCCGGCACACCGACGGCTGGGAAGCGGGGCAAAGAGCCCGAGCGCCCCGCTGCGCCCGAGGGGGAGCCCGGCCAGGAGCCAGGCGAGCAGCCCTTGGTGCCGGAGGGCGAGCGATGGGGCGGCGAGAAGTCCAAAGCGCTGGTGCCGGCCAGGCCCAAAGAGCGCGGGCTGGTGGTCGATCCGCTTCAGGCGTACATGGCGGAGGTGAGCCGGCATTCGCTCCTCACCCGCGAGGAGGAGCACGAGCTGGCGGTCCGCTACCAGAGGACGGGCGAGGTGAAGGCCGCCTACCGGCTGGTGGCGGCCAACCTGCGGCTGGTGGTGAAGCTCGCCCACGAGTACCACCGGAATCCGCTCTCGCTTCTGGACCTCATCCAGGAGGGGAACATCGGCCTGATGCAGGCGGTGAAGAAGTTCGATCCCTACCGGGGTGTGAAGCTGTCGAGCTACGCCGCCTGGTGGATCCGCGCGTACATCCTCCGGTACATCATGGACAACTGGAAGATGGTGAAGCTCGGCACCACCGAGGCCCAGAGGAAGCTCTTCTTCAAGCTCCGCCAGGAGCAGGAGAGGATGCTGGCCCAGGGATTCGACCCGACGCCCAAGCTCCTCGCCGAGCGGCTGAAGGTGACCGAGCAGGACGTGGTGGAGATGGACCAGCGGCTCGGCCACGACGAGGTGTCCATCGACGAGCCGGTGGGCGAGGACGGCAAGGCGGCGCGCGGCGAGCGGCTGCTCTCCTCCCAATCGACTCCGGTGGACGAGCGGCTGGGCAACGAGCAGTTGAAGAGGGTGTTTCGGGAGAAGCTCTCCGAGTTCGCAAGAACCTTGGAGGACAAAGAGCGCTTCATCTTCGAGCGGCGGCTGATGGCCGACGAGCCGCTCACCTTGCAGGACATCGGCGACCGCTACGGGGTGAGCCGCGAGCGGGCCAGGCAGATCGAGGCCGCGCTGATTGGCCGCATGCGCGAGTACATGCGGCAACAGATGCCCGACTTCGACCTCACCACGCCCGAGGGCTAGAGCGGCTCCACCTTCAGGTTGTCGAAGTAGAGCTGCGCCTCCCACGAGGAGAAACCGAACCGGTCGTGGCCCGGCCCCTTGAGCGGGAAGGGGTCATCGAACTCCATGAAGGGCTGGCCATCGATTAGCCAGCGCAACAGCGAGCCGCGCCGCTCGATGCGCCAGCGGTAGGTCTGGCCGATCTTCACCGGGAAGGGCCGGGCCTCCACCCGCATCCGGGTGTCGCGCTTGAACACCCCGGTCTCCACCAGGCCGGCGCTGGGAAGCCGCCGCTCGATCGCCACCCGCTGCGCGTCCTGCTGCAGGCGCGAGAGCGGAGTGCCGTGCTCGTCCAGCCGGGCGATCACCGAGAGGGAGTTGTTCCATCCCCCGTGGATGAACACGTAGCCCGAGGCGTGATCCGAGCCGTCGCCGAAGATCTCCACCTTGATGTCCCCCTCGGGAGACATCGACCGGGCGTCGAGCTCCACCGCCACGTTGTCCGGAAGCGGCGCCTTGAGCCACAGCGGGTTGTTCTTCACCCCCGGCGACAACAACTCGCCGTTCACCACGCGCCAGTGGCCGCCGGTGCTCCAGAAGTTCCGCTCCACCGTGGCGGGGTCGGCGAAGTCCTCTCGATGCGGCACCGTGAGCGTCGCCTCCGGCCGGCCCCGAACCAGGAAGTAGTGGAGGAGCGGCAAGTTGAGCGCGAGCGCCACCGCCCCGAGCACCGCCCAGCCCCTCAGGGAGAGGCCCTCCGGTCGTTTTGAGGCATCGGCGGAGGGAGGCTCGCCGGGGCGCACCTCCGCCTCCGGGGCCTCCGCGCTCTTCTCTTTTCGCTTTGGCTGACCCATGGCTTGCGAGGCGGAAGCGCGGCCTATCACGGATCGGCACTCCCGTACACGCTCGGGAGGGAGCCGACCGCCCGGCCGGGCTACCGCTCGCCCTTGTCCGCGGAGTAGTTGGACCAGCGCTCCTCGAGCGCCCGCTTTTCGTGCAGCCGTTTTTTCGCCCGGGTGCGCTCGGCCCTCAGCCGCTCCGCCTCCTCCGGGGAAGGGCGAACCGCAATCTGGTACACCGAGCCGGCGGTGGCGAAGAGCGCCGCGGCGATGATGACTCCCCAGGGCTGCGAAGCCACCGCCGCGACGATCCCTCCCACCTGGTGGAGGGCGGACATGACTCCCACCACGAGCAGCCAGGCCCCGACTGCCGAGGAGGCGACCGCCCCGATGTGCCGATGGAACGCGGTGGCCACCGCGCCGCACAAGAGGAAGGCCGGCACGAAGCCGAGAATCCAGTCGTTGTTTCCGGCGAGCTGCCCGGCGAGCAGGCCAGAGGGCACCCCGAAGGCGAAGAAGACCGCGGCCGGTGGGTAGGCGAAGCCGGCCACCCCGAGCACCAGGGCAGCGGCGGCGGAGACCTTGGCCTCGCCTCCGATGAAGCCGAGGCGGTTGGCCACCACCGCGGCCCACAGCCCGCCCACCAGCGCGCCCATCGGGCCGGCCACCAGCCGAAAGAAGCGCCCGCCGCCGAAGACCAGGGCCAAAACCCCCACCGCCGCGCAGATGATGCCCGCCCACATCGGGATGACCCGGTAGAAGCCCACCCATCCGGTGGGGTCGAAGCTCCGGTAGGCGGCGAGGGCGTGCTGCAAGTCCTCCAAGGCCGAGTCAGCTCCGGAAGGCGGCGAGAGCAAGCATGAGGAGGATGATCGCCGCGGCGATGGCGGCGAACAAGTACGCCTTCCTCGGCACCTCGGTGCGGGAGAGGATTTCCTCCGCCACCTCCTTGGCGGTGGGTTTCTCCTTCTCCTTGCCGGGGGCGAAGAGCGACTTGGCCAGCTCGCGGGCCTCGGCGTCGGAAGCAGGCTCCTTCTCGCTCAGCACTCGGTGGGCCGCCCGCCGCGCCATCACCACATCGCCCGCCTCGTAGGCCTCGAAGGCCAACCGGAGCAGCGACGACTTGGAGCCGCGCGCGTGCTCTTCGCCCTTCTTCCTCTGTCCTCCCTTGGCCACGGAGGGCTCATATATCGGGGAATTGCGCGGCCAGTCGACGGTATATAGGCGCGCATGTCCAGCCTGTCGCGGCGGTGCCTGCTCGGGGCGCTCGGAGCGCTGCCGTTCGCCAGGCAGGCCCTCGCCTTCGGCGACAGCGCGCGCTTCATCCCGGCGGTGGCGCAGCACAAGGGCAAATGGGACGCCCGGCTCTCCGGGCTCCGCCGGCTGGCGTGGGAGCTTCAGCGGAGGACCTCGGTGGAGGTGGTGGCGGACGCCCGCCCCCTCCGCCTCTCCAGCCCGAAGCTGTTCGAGCATCCCTTTCTCTACCTGGGCGGAGACGGAGAGCTGCCGCCCTTGGAGGTGGAGGAGGCGGAGACCCTCCGCCGCTACCTCACCTTCGGGGGCTTTCTGCTCGCCGACGCCAACGACGGCTCCGACGGCTCCGGCTTCGACGCCAGCTTCCGAAGGGAGATGGCGCGGGTGCTCCCCCAGGCGCCGCTCTCGCCGCTGCCGGCGACCCACGTGGTGTTCAAGAGCTTCTTCATGCTCGACGCCGCACCGGGCAGGCTGCTGCAGAAGCCGTACCTCGAGGCGTGCAGCCTCAACAAGCGGGCGGCGGTGATGTACTCGCAGAACGATCTCGCCGGCGCCTGGAGCCGCGACGACGGCGGGGACTACGAGCTCGAGGTCTCCCCGGGCGGCGACGGCCAGCGGGAGATGGCCTATCGGCTGGGCATCAACATTTGCATGTACGCCCTCTGCCTGGACTACAAGGACGACGCGGTGCACCTGCCGCTCATCATGCAGAAGCGGAGGTAGCGTGGGCGAGCCTCCGCCATGAGCCCGAGCTACAACGCCTGGAAGCTGGTGAGCCTCTCGCCTTTGCCTTCGTGGCTGTTGGCGCTCTTGCTCCTGGGCGCGCTCCTGGGGGTGCTCTTGGCGGCGATGGGGCTTTTCAGGGAGCCCTCGCGGCGGCGGAGGATTCTCCTGTGGGCGCTCCGGGCGGGAGCGGGGCTGTGCGCGGCGTTCTTCCTCCTGGAGCCGGGAATCCGAAACCTCCAGGTGGCGCGGGTGAAGAACCGGGTGGCGGTGCTGGTGGACCGCTCGGCCTCGATGGGCTTCCCGGTCGAGCCGCAGGGCCAGAGCCGCTCCGCCCAGGTGGCGGACGCGGTGGAGCAGCTCCTGCGGCAGTTCGAGGGAATGAAGGACCGGTTCACCGTGGAGGTGTTCGGGTTCGATCCCGAGCTGTCGCCGCTCACCGCGCAGCTAATCCGCGAGCAGCCGCCGCGGGCTGCTCGCACGGATCTCCTCTCGGCGCTTCGGGCCATCAAGGCGGGGGAGCAGGGAGCCACCTCCCGGAAGCTCTCCGGGGTGCTGCTCTTGAGCGACGGGGCGGACAACGCGGAGTTGGCCTCCGGGGTGGCGGGGAGAGCCAAGTCGGCGCTCTCGGACCTCGAGGTGCCGGTGTCCACCTTCCTCGCCGGCAAGGAGAACCTGCGCGACCTGGCGATCGAGAACGTGAAGGTCGACGACTTCGCCTTCGTGCGGAACTCGATCGCGGTGGAGGTGGAGGTGCGGGGCCGCCTCTTCAAGGGGAGGCAGGTGGGGGTGGTGCTCCGCCGCGAGGGGCAGGTGGTGGCGAGCAAGGGCATCAGCTTCCACAGCCCCGACGACTTGCAGACGGTGTCTTTCAGCTTCACGCCCGATCAGACCGGGAGGTTCGTCTACACGGTGGCGATGCCGGTGTTCCCCGACGAGGCGGTGGCGGAGAACAACAGCCGCTCCTTCGCCCTAAAAGTAATCCGCGACCGGGTGCGGGTGCTCCTGGTGGTGGGCCGGCCTTCGTGGGACGAGCGGTTCCTCCGCGGGCTGCTTCGGCAGGACCCCAACGTGGACCTGATCAGCTTCTACATCCTCCGCACGATGTCCGACGACCCGATGGTGGTGAACCAGGACCGGGAGCTCTCGCTCATCCCCTTCCCGATGGATGAGATCTTCGAGACCAAGCTGCACACCTTCGATGTGGTGGTATTCCAGAACTTTGGCTACACCGATCCGCAGCTGTCGATCGAGCGCTACGAGCGGAACCTCGACCGGTACGTGCACGGGGGAGGGGCGTTCGCGATGATCGGCGGGGACCACGCCTTCGGGGAGGGGAGGGCGAGGTTCGCGGTGCTGGGCAACGCGATGCCGGTGGAGCCGGCGGCAGCGGCGGACCTCGCGGACTTCCGCCCGCGGCTGACGCCGGAGGGGCTTCGCCACCCGGTGACGGCCTTGGCCTCGGGCTCGATCAGCACCGACGCGGCCTGGAGCACCTTGCCGCAGCTTCCCGGCGCGAACATCACCCGGGCGAAGCCGGGGGCGACGGTGCTCCTCGAGCACCCCTTCGCGGTGGTGGAGGGGAAGAACGCCCCGGTGCTGGCGCTCTGGGACTACGGGCGGGGCAGGGCGTTGGCGCTGGCGGTGGATTCGAGCTGGTACTGGGCCTTCACCTCGCACGCGGAGGGCTCGCAGTCGCGGCGGTACGACCGCTTCTGGGGGAACGCGCTGCGCTGGCTGGTGAGGGATCCGGATCTGACGACGCTCCGGGTGACGGCGGATCCGGCCTCGGTGGAGCCGGGCAAGCCGGTGGCGGCGATGGTGGCGGCGCGGCTTCCGGACTATCAGCCGGCGGCGCAGGCGGAGGTGAAGGTGGACCTCTATTCGGTGGCGGCGGGGAAGGTGGTGGCGACCCAGTCGGCGACGGCGGGGATGGATGGGGTGGCGCGGGTGGAGTTTCCTCCCCCGGAGCCGGGGGCCTACCGGCTGCTCGGGACGGCGCGAAAAGGGGAGCGCTCGCTCGGGGAGGGAGAGGACGCGGTGGCGGTGCGGGCGGTGGGGCCGGAGCTGGCCGACGCCTCGGTGAGGCCGGACCTGCTCTCGCAGGTAGCGAAGGCCACCGGTGGCGAGGCGTTCCGGTTGCCGCTGTCCTCGATGCCGGAGCTGCCGCTGTTGGATCCTCCCCTGGTGGAGGTGGGGAGGAGCAAGGACCAGCCGCTGTGGGACCGGTGGTATTACCTCCTGCTCCTGGTGGGCCTGCTCGGCGCCGAGTGGGTGCTCCGGCGGCGCTTCGGGTACATCTGACTTCCGGGCTCGGCGCGGATTGCTTCAAGGAAGCTTCTCTTGCACCACCACCATCTTCCCGGCGATCACCTCGACGGTGAGGGACTTCTCTCCTGCGGGGCCCACCAGCCTGAGCCGGTGCCGGCCTTCCCACAGCTGGCGCGAAAGAGGCGTCTGGCCGACCGGCAGTCCGTCCAGCCAGACGTCGGCCCAGGGATCCGCGTTCACGTTCAGCGTCCCCTTCTCGAAGGCGAAGTGGGCGGCCGCCTCCTCCCCCGGCTTGAGCGTGAGCCTCTTGCTCCTCGAGACCGCCAGCTCCTCGCTCGCCACCCGGATTCGGTGCGCTCCGGCACTCGCCCGGGCCCGGGAGATGGGCAGCGCCCCAAGCCGGACCCCGTCCAGGTAGCCGACCGCCGGAACATTTGAGGTCAAAGACAGCAGGGCATGCCTCGGCGCTCCGCGCGGCGAGGCCCGAGTCTGCGCAGGGGCCGGCGGAGCCGGAGTCGCCGCCGCTTGCGGCTTGGGCGCAGGCCCCGGCTGAGGCAGTTGCGGCGGTGGCTCCGGTTGCGGCCGGGGTGCCTGCAGCGGTGGCCGCGCTGGCAGCGGCGGCTGCAGGTGCGATGGGGGAGCTTGCGTTCCCTCCAGCGGCCACTGCGCCGCCAGCACCGAGAGGACGCCGGCGGCGATTGCACCGAGGCCGAGCCAGGTCCATCGCCTGCCCGGAGCCGGGCCTCGAACGGTCATGGTCGACGCTTTTGTCCGCGCCGGCTCAACAAGCCGCTCGGTGTGGTCCCCCCTCGAAGAGGAAAGCCCGGCGCTGCGGCGCCGGAGGTGCTCGCGGCCGAAGAGTCGCTCCAGGTACTCGTCGAGCCGGACCCCCGCCGATCCCAAGTAGGGCTCGAGCTCGTCCCGCAGCGCGAGCGCGGTCGGCAGCCGCCTCGCGGCGTCCCTCGTGAGGGCGCGCGCCACCACCCCGTCCAGGCCCACAGGAAGCTCCGGCCTCACCACACTCGGCGGGCGGATGGCGGCTTTGCAGACGCTGATCGCAGTCTCCGACAGCGTCGGCCGTTGGAACAGCCGCTCACCGGTCAATAGCTCGTCGAGACACACTCCCAGGGCCCAGACGTCCGCGCGGCGGTCGATCTCCTCGAGGGAAACCTGCTCCGGCGCCATGTACGCCGCTTTCCCCTTGAGCTGGCCCGGCTCGGTGCGCTGCGCCCTCGACTCGGCGCGGGCGATGCCGAAGTCCAGCACCTTCACCACCCCCTGGCAGGTGACGAAGAGGTTCGAGGGCGACACGTCGCGATGCACGATCGCCAGCGGCGTGCCTTGCTCATCGCGCAGCTCGTGGGCGTAGTGGAGCGCCTCGGCCGCGGCGCAGATCACCTTCACCGCCACGTCGACCGGGACGCCCGCTCCCGCTTCCCGCGCCTTGGAGAGAACGGCCGAGCCGTCTTCGCCCACCAGGTGCTCCATGGCGATGAAGTAGTCGTCGTGTTGCCTCCCCAGGTCGAAGATCTGCACGATCCCCGGGTGATTCAGCTGCGCCGCCAGCCGGGCCTCGTCGAGGAACATCCGGACGAACTCCGGGTTGGCCGCCAGGTGTGGCAGCACCCGCTTCACCACGCAGGTCTTCTCGAACCCGGCTTCTCCCTTCACCTTGGCGAGAAAGATCTCCGCCATCCCGCCCACGGCGATGCGCTCGAGCAGCCGGTACCGACCGAAGGAGAGCTCGGAGCCCACGGCCCCATCATAGGGCCGCCGTTGACAGCTCCGAGGAGGCTTCCCTACCGTCACGGCGGATGCCGACGCTTGCGCTGCTGCTCGCACTGGCAATGGCCTCGGGCGAGGAGCACCCGGACCTCGCCGAAGCCGAGCGGGCCTTCAAGGAGGGCCGCTACCAGCACCTGCTCGCCCCGCTCGGCCGCGCCCTGGAAGGTCAGCTCACCCGCGAGCAAGAGGTCCGCGCCTGCGAGTTGCAGGCCTTCGCCCACGCGGCCTTCGATGACTCCCCCGCGGCCATCGCCGCCTTCGAGCGCGCCCTCGAGGCGGACCCCGCGTACGATCCAGGACCCAAGGCGAGCCCCAAGCTCCTGGGCCTGTTCGCCGAGGCGCAACGCCGGCGCGGTCCGCCCCCTGCCCTCGCGGCCACGCCACCCCCCCCTCCGGAGCCCGCTCCGAGAGCCGAGGGCAAGCTTGGCTGGGTCATCTGGACGGTGGCCGCGGTGGTGGCGGTGGGCGCCGGCTCGGCGGTCTACCTGGGACAGCGCCCTCGAGTCCCCCGGGGCAACCTGCCGAACGGAGAGCTATGGTGAGGCGCTGGGCTCTCCTCTGGTGGCTCCTCTGCGCGGGCTGCGGCGAGCCCATCGCCGCGCTCTGGGTGCGAATCGAGGCCCCGCTGCTGGTGCCCGATGAATGCGACGGCCTGCGGCTGACCGCCCGGCGCCTCGCCGACTCCAGCCAGGTCTTCGACCAGAGGTATGACCTCACCGCCGGGCCCCCCTTTCCGCTCGAGCTGGCCCTCACCACCCGGAACCGCGCGAACCTCGGCGAGGGCGCCCTCTCTCTGGGGGCGACCGCGCTGTACCGCGGGGAGACGGCGCGGCCCTGGGCGGAGCGCTCCCAGCTCGTCACGCTGAGGGAGGACCGGGTCACCGAGACCGTCATCCAGCTCTGCGATTGCCCGCCGTGAGCCCGCGCGCTCCCTCCACCGACGTGCTCACCGGCGACGCCGAGCCGCCGCTCAAGCTCAGGCTGGTGGTCGCCTCCGGCCCGGACTTCGGGGCCCAGCTCGCGCTTGAGGAGGGCAGCTACCGCGTCGGAACCGACCCGGGAAACCACCTGGTGCTCACCGATTCCTCGGTCTCGCGGACTCACCTGGAGATCGGCGTGCTCCCCGAGGGCCTGGTGGTGACCGACAACCAGTCCACCAACGGCTCGTCCTGCGACGGGGTCGCCTTCACCCGGGTGCGCGTGAAGGCCGGGGCCGAGCTGCGGATCGGCCGCACCGTCTTGCGCGTGTTGCCGGCGAACGCGCCTTCGCCGGCCATCGCCCCCTCCGCCCGGGAGCGGTTCGGCAGGCTGACCGGCCGGAGCCTGCGGATGCGCGAGCTGTTCGCGTTGCTGGAGCGGCTCGCCCTCGCCGACGCCGACGTGCTCGTCGAGGGCGAAACCGGGACCGGCAAGGAGCTGTGCGCCGAAGCGCTCCACCGGGAGAGCCGCCGCGCCAAGAGGCCCTTCGAGGTGTGCGACCTGGCCTCCTCGCCTCCGGCCCTGTTCGAGGCGGAGCTGTTCGGCCATCGGAAGGGGGCGTTCACCGGGGCCACCTGCGACCGGGCCGGAGTATTCGAGCGGGCCGGCGGCGGGACGGTGTTCTTGGACGAGCTGGGAGAGCTTCCGCTCGAGCTGCAGCCGCGGCTCTTGCGCGTCCTGGAGGCGCGGGAGGTGAAGCGCGTCGGCGACGGCGCCTACCGGCGCTGCGACGTCCGGATCATCTCCGCCACCAACCGCGACCTTCAGGCCGAGGTCCAGGAAGGGAGGTTCCGCGCCGACCTCTTCCACCGGCTCGCCGTCACCTGTGTGGTGCTGCCTCCTCTGCGCGAGCGGCCGGAAGACGTCCCGCTCCTCATCGACGAGATTCTCCGTCAGCTCGGGAAAGAGCCGAGCCAGCTCGGCCTGGAGACGCGGGCGATGCTCCGGAGCTACTCCTGGCCGGGAAACGTCCGGGAGCTGCGCAACGTCGTCGAGCGGGTGATCAGCCTGGGCGTCCTGCCCCCGCTGGAGCCTTTGCCCGGGCCTCCTTCGCGCTCCGCCTCCTCTGAGCCTGGACTCCCCTTCAAGGAAGCGAAGGAACGGCTGATCGCCTCGTTCGAGCGCGACTACCTGGCCGGCTTGCTCGGGCGCAACCAGGGAAACCTCTCGCGGGCGGCGCGGGAGGCCGGCATCGATCGCGTCTACCTCAAGCGGCTGTTGCGAAAGCACCGGCTGGCCGCCCGGCGCAGCTGACGACGCAGAGGCAGAGCCAGGAGCGAGAGCAGCGATGCCAGCGGGGCGCCTGCGGTGGCACCGCAGCCCTGGAGCTGCTCTCTAGGATGGAACACCTCCCCTGCCACCTTCACTCGTGCGGTCACCGGAGCGGAGAATCCCCCCAGCGAGTCTTGGACCGCCAGCTCGAAGCGGTAGTCCCCCGGAACCTCCAGCGCGAGCGACTGCTTCGCCTCTGCGGAGAGCCTGACCCCGGTGGGGCCCTGCCTGAGGCGCCAGAGGTAAGCGGTGATGAGGTGGCCGGTGGACGGCCGCGAGGCGCTCGCGTCGAGCGTGGCGATCTCCCCGGAGGAGATTTCCTGCTCCGGCGGCGACACCGCGGCCACCGGCGCGAGCACGCTCAAACTGAATGAATCCGGGAGCAGGTCCGGGTGCCGCGCTTCGAGCCGGGCCGGCCCGGTGCTCTGCGGCAGGGCGAACGCTGAGGCGCTGGTTTCCCCCGGGCCGATGGTGACCGTCGAGATCGGTTGGGAGCAGCTTGCCTCGGCGTGGAAGCTCAGCTCCGCGCCGGTCGCGGCCAGCAGCACCTCCAGCGAGATGCCGGGTGGCGCCACCTGCGCCCCGAAGGAGCTGCGAAGCTGCACCGCCAGCGGGACACACTGGCCCACTGCCACCTCCGACGCTCCCGCCAGCGCCAGCCGGCTCGGGTGCGACTCGGGGCCCGCCCGCACGTCATCGAAGTCGATCGTCCCCTGGAACTCCCGCGCGTCCGACCAGGGCTCGCCGAGGTTGAACTTGGTTATCGACCAGCCGTTCCAGTTCCGCGAGCCGGTCGTCGCCTGCAGCACCCCGTCGACGTAGAGCTGCCGCTGGCCGGCGGAGGTGCCGACTCCCTGCAGCTCCAGCTCGAGAAGGTGCCACTGGCCGAGCGCGAGGCGAGATGCGGTGGCCTCCTCCAGGTAGCCGCTTCCGAGGTCGGTGCCGGCGAGCAGGACCGCTCCCCCCGGGAAGCGGAGCTTGACGTCTGCGACTGCCTGACCCTGATCGCTGAGCACCTTGGCGATGGTCGCCATTCCCTGGCCGTTGGAGCTCGAGAGGCGCAGCCAGAAGCGAGCGCGGTACCTGCCGGTGAGCGCGTTCACGGTGTGCTCGAGATTGTTCTGTCCGCCGGCCCCGGAGCTGCCGTCCGCGTCGACGAGCCTGAGGCCGAAGCTGCCTCGGTGGGCCGCCGCCTTGCTGGCGCTCAGCGAGTTGCTCGGCGCCGGTTGCCAACCGCCGCTCCAGCGGGTCAGGTCGCCGGACTCGAAGTCGTCGAAGAGGCTGCCCGGAGCCGCCGCGGCCTCCGCGCAACAGAGCGCCGCCGCCAGCGCCGCGCCCACGGTTGGCCCACGCCGCATGCCCAGAAGGTATTCGCGCTGGCGCCCGCGTCTCAAGCAAGGGCGCGGGGCCGGAACGGCGGCGGCTGACGGCCGGCTCAGAGCCCGCGCAGCGTCCGGAAGCGCTCGAGGTCCGCCGCGAAGTCGGCGAAGCGCCGGACCGACTGGTCCGACAGGCGCCAGTCGCAGTGGCCCTCCCAGCGATGGTCCGAGTCGAACCACATGAAGCCCTTGAGCCCTGCGGAGGGGTCGCCCACCACCCGCAAGCCGGCCGCGGAGTTCAGCATGTCGTTCGGGTCGAACGAGTCGTCCCGGTGGATCCAGTCGGCCTGCCGCTCATCGCTGGTGCCCAGCCGGTAGGTGGCGGTCTCGGTCAGCAAGTAGGGTTTGGATCTCGCCGCAGCCCAGTTGTGGATGGGAGTCGCGATGGACCGGAAGCTGCCGCCGCCGTGGCCAGAGGTGAGGCACCAGGAGTAGGGGTCCGCCGCCAGGTAGTCCAGCCGCACCGTCACTCCGCCGCTCGAGGTGCCCTCGGGGTTGTAGGCGTCGGCCTTCGACAGCCCCTTGAGGGCCGCATACCCGGGGTCGCTCGCGTCCGAGTAGCTGGAGCCCAGCGCCCAACCGCTGGTGATGACGAAGACCCAGCGGACGTTGGGCAGCGGGGTTGGCGAATTCAGCCGGGCGTAGGCGTGGGCATAGGCCTTGCGGTAGAGGCTGGCCCAGCCGTCCTGCTCGGGCTCGTGATGGAACCCGAGGATGAACCGGCGGCCATCGGCGAGGATCTTCTCCCGCTGGGCGGCGAGCCAGCCGTCGTGGCGACCTTCGACGAGGCTCTTCCACTCGTCGTTGCAGGAGTTGGAGCCGTTGCAGGTCCCCACCTTGAAGGTGACGACCGGTATCTGGCTGCCGGCGAGGGCGGAGAGGGCGCTTCCGTTGAGGATGTCGCCTCCCCCGAAGCTGGTGCTGGCGTAGACCCGCCGCATTGCGAACCGCCGGCCCATCGCCTTCTCGATCTCCTCTTGCCGGCTCCCGTAATAGCCCACGTAGACGCGGCTCACCGGGAAGCTCAGGCAGCCAGAGTGGTCCGTCGGAGTGCACGGGCCGGAGAGCTCCTGTGCCTCCGCGCCCATTGGGTCGATCTTCTCCTCGAGGACCAAAGGGCCGCACCCGCACACCGACGCCGCCAGGACCGCCGCGATTGCTGCCTGCACCTTGTCGAACATGATTCCCTTCCTCCAATGGGTGGATGCGGCATCCAGTGGCAGCCGGGGTGCCAGGCAGGGCCGGACAGGGCGCCAGCAGTTTCCGGCACTTGCCCGCCGGTTCCGTGCGCGCGGGCCGAATCGAGGTGCGCCTGCGCGTCCCGGTGATGTCAGCCGTCACCACCGCCTCAGCGTGCCGGTCAGCTCAACGGCACCGGCAGCTCTCGCGAGGCCCCAAAGGCGGGCGCCCAGACTTCTTGCACCGGCGAGGAGTTGATGAACGCGCAGATGGCCCGGAACGCCTCCAACGGCCCGCCCAGCTCCTTTGCCCACCCAAGCCCGCGCACCGAGAGGTTCGGCACCTCCCGACCGAGCTTCCCCCCAGCCCGAGCCGCCCCCAGCCCGCCTTCCAGCACCACTTGGGGCACGAAGAGCGGCGCAAACCGCGCGTGGCGATGGTCGTGGACGCAGCCGTTCTCCTCCAGCATGGCCGCGCACAGCGGCAACTCCCGCGCGTTGAACACCAGCTTCACCCGGCACGCATGCGGGTCGTACTCGCCTCGCAGCCGGTGATCTCCCCGCGGGATCAGCCGCCGGTCCAAGTAGCAGCAGGCCCGCGCCTCGGCAGGAATCACTCCCCGGTGCCGGGCGCCCGCATACCGGTAGAAGGGACGCAACGCCTCCGGCTCCGCCTTCGTGAAGCCCGGCGGCTGCGCACGCTTGAGCGCCACCAGCTTTCCGAAACAGCGCGCGGGAATCCCCCACGCCTCGGCGAAGGCCTCGAGTCGCTCCTTGGGGCACTTCAGGAAATCGTCCACCCGCGCCAACAGCCGCGCCGGATCGGCGTCCACCAATAGCTCATCGAACCGCGTCTTCAGGCCGCTCAGGCTGACCGGCAGCAACTCCGAGAGGAGCTGGCCCCGCTCCCGCCACTGCCGGTCCAGCTCCTCCGCCTCCAGCCTGGGCGGCCTGAGCAACCACTCCGGCGGCCCGGGGTGGAACAGCGTCCCCCGCCCGAGCTGCCCTGGCTCGAACTCTCCCTCGGTCGCCCTCCCGCGATAGAGGACCGGCCGTCGCTGGGGCGAGGCGCTCCACACCGTGATACAGGTCCTCACCCTCGTGCCCCGAAACGCCCCGCGCCCCAGCTCCACCACCTCGCGGAGGCAGAGCGAGGCGAGCAGCGCCCTCCGGAGAGGCGCATACATGAAAGCGTCGAGGAACGTGCTGCTCGTCACGAACGCCAGCGCACCCCGCGCCCTCTCCAGCCGCTTCGCGGCCACGAGCAGGAAGAACGCGTAGTCGTCGCGGAGGCTCGTGCCTTTAGGAAGCTCCTCCGGCAACAGCGCGCACAGCCGCCGGTAGGCCTCCTTGTCCCCGAGCACCGGCGAAGTCCCGTTGTAGGGAGGATTGCCCACCCAAAGCTCGAACGCGCCGGCAGGCACCTGCTCCAGCAAGGGCTCGAGCCCTCCGCGGAGCGCATCTCCGCAAAGCACCTTCGCCCCGCTCACCCGCTCCCGGCAGCGTGCGGCCAGCTCCTCGGAGAGCTCGAGCCCGAACAATTCCGCCCGCGGGAGGCGCTCCCTCGCCGCCGCCAGGAACGCCCCGCCGCCGCAGGCCGGATCCACCACCGCCAGCCTTCCCCTCTTCGGCGCGCATGCCCCCACCCGCTCCAAGAGCAGCCGCACGAGCGGTGCCGGAGTGAAATAGGCCCCGAGGCGCCGGCGCTGCTCCGGAGGCATCCCCTCCGCGAGGTGCTGCTCGTCGAGCTGAGCGGAAGCGCTCAATGACCATCTCCCCGGCGGCCCCTACAAGGTCCGCGCGCGGGCGTTCTCTATAGCAGTGTTCCCTCAAGTCGAGCGGTCGCCGCCTTCGTGGCCGCTCGCCAGCCAGGCCTCCACATGGTCCGCGAATCGCTCGAAGTCCTCCAGCCGCTCGTCGAGAAGCTTGTGCACGCGCCGGAGGTCGACCTCCAAATACGCATGAACCAGGATGTTGCGGAATCCAGCCACGTCGGCGAAGCGCAGGGCAAAGTCAGCCGGGAGCGCTCCGATGCGGGCCAGCCCCTCCACGGCAGAGCGGTAGTCCGCCGCCTCCACGCCGGAGGCCGCGACCAGATGGGTGGCCACGTCGACCGCGTTCTGGGCGCAGAGCTGCAGCCCGTGCAGCACCACCCAGGTCTCGTCCAGGTTCGCGAGCAGCGCTTCCACCGGCTTGCCGCGGTGGCGACGCAGATTCGCCGCCGCCGCCCTCAGGGCCGAGAGGTGCCGCGCGACGAGGACCGCGTCCACCGCCCCGGGGCTCACTCGTCCTCGCCCCTTGCTCGATCGCTCGCAGCCCTGATCTTCGCCATCTGCGGAAGCCAGTCGAAATAGCGCGAGAGCGCCTGGCCCTCCCGGGCGGTAGCCCGCTCGAGGCTCCGCGCGCACAGCCGGATGCCGTCGCGAACCACCCGGTGGTAGAGCAGCGGCGTCGCTTGGTTGAGCACCACCACGTCCACCCGGTTGGTGCCGAGCACGCCCATCAACTCTGAGGTCAGGTGGGCGTCGTAGCCGAAAGCCGTGTCGGGCACGCGCGAGGGGTCCAGGTACACCGCGACGTCTACGTCGCTGTGGGGCTGGGCTTCTCCGCGTGCGGCCGAGCCAAACAGATAGGCTTCCTCGATCTCCGCGCGCTTCGAGAGCACCTCGGCCAGCCGAGCAGCCAAGGGTGAAGTCCCGGACCTCATGGGCCCAGGATGGGGGAGGCCACCTTTGAACGCAAGCTCCCTCCCGGCAAGGCGCAGCCGTTGCCGCTGGCGCGCGGGGCGCTCGCGTAGGAACATGCCCACAGCCGATGCCCCCGCGGAAGTCCCCACCTCCCGATCCCAACGTCGACGGGCTCCCGCCCGGAGAGGGGCTGCCCAACCTTCCCGAGGGAATCCCCCCTGAGGAGCTGGAACGGTTGCTCGGCGCCGCGCCGCTCCCCGAGCCCGCGCTCCCCGCCGGCTTCCCGGAGGGACTGCCCCCTGGCGTCCCCACCGACCTCGACACCTACGAGGACTCCAAGCGGCACGACGTCAAAAGAGACACCTCCACCGAAGTGGCTCCCGAAGTGTCCCATGTGTGGAGGGAGCGCGCCTTCGCGCCGCGCGGGGTGGTGCCCAGGGAAGAGATTCTCACCCAGCTCGATCGCGCGCTCAGGGTCGCCTCCGCGGCGAAGGCCCCCCCGGAGAAGGTCTGGGTCGCCCTCAAGGGCGAGTGGATGCCCTTCCTCCGGCAGGCGGTGGAGCAAGCCGCCGGCGACGGCCTCGACGCCTACCTCGCCCACGTGATCGACGGAAAGCCGCCGCCCAAAGGGATGTTGCTCGAGCTGGCCCTCGGGATGGAGCGCACCGGCCAGGCGGACCACACCCAGGCCATCGTCGCCGAGGGAAGGAAGGTGATCGAGGCCGTCCGCTCCGCCCTGAACAGCGCCGCCGCGAAGAAGATCTCCCTCAAGGGAATCGAGCGGCACCTGGACAGCCGGGTGGACCTGGGCGACGTGCTTCAGATCCTCTTCGAGTCCGACGCCGAGCTGGAGAAGAGGCTCGGCCACACCGATCGCACCCTGGAGTCGCTCCGCGCCCAGCTCAAGGAGATGCCCGGGGGCCAACCCGAGGGAATGCTCTCCGCCTTCGCCCGACTCAAGGTGGAGACTCGTCTCATCGAGGCCGAGCAGCGACGCCGGGGGCCGCGGGGCTAGGATCTCGCGCAGTACAGGGAGTGTGGAGCTCGCCCGGGCGGGCACCCGCTTGCGCGTGCTGCCGGCCGTGCACATCCATGTCCACGATTGCCGCGCGGGAGGGGCCGTTTGCAAAACGTTGGCCAGTGGCCGTTGGTCGGTCTTTCGCTCGCGCTGGCCGCCTGCGCCGGCGCGCCGCCGGAGGGCGAGCTGGGCGTCTCGGGAGGAGTGGGCACTTTCGTTCCGCAGGCGCGGCCCGCCGACGCCGGTCGACCCGACGCCGCGGTCGGCCCCGACGCCGGCGTCTTGCCGGACGCCGCCGTTCCCGGTGCTGGCGATGCCGGCCTCCCCTGTCCGCCCCCGCTCGCCGATTGCATCCGGCGGTGCGCTGACCTCCAGGCCGACCCGGCCAACTGCGGCGGCTGCGGCTTCGTCTGCCCCAGCGGCCACTCGTGCGATCGTGGCGCCTGCATCCCCGGGTGCGGGCCGGGGCTGACGGCCTGCGCGCCAGGCCTCTGCCGCAACCTGGACTTCGACCCCCGCAATTGCGGGCGGTGCGGCCGCTCATGCTCGGAGGGCCAGGTATGCACCGGAGGGACCTGCGCCTTCTCCTGCATCCCGCCCAGGTTCGACTGTGCCGGCGTCTGTCGGGACCTCAGCTCGGACCCGGCCAACTGCGGAGGCTGCAACGCTGCCTGCCTCTTGGGCCAGGTCTGCACCGGCGGGGTGTGCACCTCGCTGTGCCCGCTGGGCCGGTCGGTCTGCTCCGGGCGGTGCGTCGACCTCAACTCGGACCCGGCCAACTGCGGCGCCTGCGGTGCCGCCTGCCGTGCCGACCAGCGCTGCCTCGGCGGCCGCTGCGGCTAGCTCCCAACGGGAGAGGAGATTCTGCTATGGGCAAGGGGTGCCCCGAAGGGCGCCCGCACGATGAACGTCGTCTTTCTCTCGCCGAACTTCCCCCCGCAGTTCTTCCAGTTCTGCACCGCGCTCAGGGAACGCGGGGTGAAGGTGCTCGGGCTGGGCGACTCGCCTCCGCAAGAGCTGAACCCTGCCCTCCACCGCGACCTGGCCGAGTACTACTACCAGCCAAACCTGGACGCCTATGAGGGCGCCCAGCGAGCCGTCGGCTACCTTATGTGGAAGCACGGGCGCATCGACCGGATCGACTCGCACAGCGAGCACTGGCTCGGCCTGGAGGCCCGACTCAGGGAGGACTTCAACATCCCCGGGCCCAAGCCGCCCGAGCTCCACCAGCGGCGCACCAAGAGCGGCATGGCGAGGCTGTTCCGGCACGCGGAGGTCCCCTGCATCGAGGGGGAGCTCTTGACCTCTGTGGAGCTGGCCTGGGATCTGGCCGAGCGGTGGGGCTTCCCGCTGGTGTTCAAGCCCGACCTTGGGGTGGGCGCGGCGAGCACCTTCAAGGTGGAGAGTGAGCGGGAGCTGGAAGAGGCGGTGAGCTCAGAGCTCCACGGCTACATCGTGCAGCCGTTCATCCATGGGAGCATCGTCTCCTTCGACGGGCTGGCCGACCGCGAAGGGCGGATCGTCTTCGAGACCTCCCACGCCTACAACTCGGGGGTGATGGAGGTGGTGAACGGAGGGCTGGACCTCTACTACTGGAGCCGGCGGGAGATCCCCTTCGAGCTTTCCCGGCTGGGCCGGAAGGTGGTGGAGGCCTTCGGCGTGCGCGAGCGCTTCTTCCACATCGAGTTCTTCGAGCTGGCTGACGGCGGCTACCGCGCCCTGGAGATAAACCTCCGGCCTCCGGGGGGCTTCACCACCGACATGATGAACTACACCGCGGACATCGACGTGTACCGGCTGTGGGCGGCGGTGCTCTCGGGAGAGCATCTGGAGGACTTCCGCTACGAGCGCCAGTACCACGTGGCGCACGTCTCGCGGAGGTTCGGCCGCCGCTACGCCGTTCCGCACGAGGGCATCGTGCGCGAGCTGAAAGATCGGCTCTTGGTCCACCGGCCCATGCCGCCGGTCTTCGCCGGGGCGATGGGCGACGAGATGTACCTGGTGCGCGACCGGGAGCTGTCGCGCCTGCACGAGGCGATTCGCTTCATCCAATCGCCAGGCTAGAGCACCGAACAGGTTCGGTGCTCTACGCGAGCAGCCAGGCCAGGGCCTCCGGCAGCCGTCGCTCCCAGTCGCGCTCGTGGTGGTGAGCGCCGGGCTCCACCCAAAGCCTCAGCTCCCAGTCGGCGTAGCCCAAGGACCCAAGGTGCTCGTAGAAGGCCCGCGTCTGGGCGAGGTAGTCCATCTCCACGCCGTGGAGCACCTGGTACTCCTCGGTGCCCACGTCGAGGTAGATGCGCGACCACTTCCTGGTATGGGCGGTCCAGTTCCGGAACAGCGCCCCTTCGCACCACATCACCGACGGGGAGACGCCGCCCACCCGCCCCACCACGTCCGGGTACCTCCAGCCCAAGTAGAGCGAGACGAGCCCGCCCAAGGACGCGCCCATCGCCGCCGTCCCCTGAGGGCCCACCTCGGTGCGGTACCGCGCATCCACCCAGGGCTTGAGCTCGTGCAAGAGGAAACGGGCGTACGTCTCGCCGCGCCCGCTCACCCCCGCCCGCGGCTCGGGCCAGGGAGAGTAATCCTCGAACCGGCCCGGCCCAGAGTGGTCCACCGCGACGATCATCCACCGGCCGATCCGGCCCTCGGCCATCAGCCGCTCCAGGGCGATGTTGGCCGACCAGCTCGGGTAGGTGGCCGACTCCGGGTGCGCCAGCACGTTTTGTCCATCGTGCATGTAGAGCACGCCGAAGCGCGCCGAGCGGTCGCGCTCGTAGAGGTCCGGCGTGAGGATTCGCAAGGTGCGGGAGAAGCCCTCGACCCCCGCCGGGAAGCCGCGAAGGATCTCGATCTGGCCCATGGGGACGGCGCAGGCTAGCGCAAAGGGGCCGCCTCGTCCGCTGGAGCAGGAGCGCCGGGAGGCTAAGGCTCTTGCCGCGCCAGCTCGCCCACGCCCGGCGCCGCGGCAGGGCTGGCCGGGCCCGCCGGGGGCAGTTTCAACCGCTCCCGGCGGATGGCCAAGCCCTCGCGGAGGACGATCTGCCCGGCCGCCACCGCCGGCACCGCGATCAGCGCCCCCACGATGCCGAGCAAGTCGGTGAAGAAGAGGAGCCCCATCACCACCGCGAGCGGGTTCAACTCCACGGTGCGCTTGTAGACCATCGGCCCCAGCACGTGGTTTTCGAACTGCTGGTAGAGGATGTAGTAGGCGGCCGCGCCCACTCCGTACCAGAGGCCGCCGGAGGCCAGCGCCACCAAGCTGACCAGGATGCCCGCCAGGGTGTTTCCCACCAGGGGCACCATGCTGGAGAGCCCGCTCACGATTCCCAAAGGCAGGAAGTAGGGCACCCGGATGATCGCCAGGAAGATGGTGGTGGCGGTGGCGTTGGCGAGGCAGATGAGCGAGAGGCCGGAGAGGTAGCCGCCGATCGAGCGGTACACCTTGGCCAGCACCCGCTCGTAGCGCTCGCGGCGCCCGGGCAGCGCCTCGTCCAGGAGTGCCCGGAGCCCGCGACCTCCGAATAGCAGCATGAAGATGACCAGGAAGAACAGCGTCACGGTCGCCGCCAGCCCGCTCAGCACTCCGCCCACCGCCTTCAGCCCCGGGCCGATGGCCACCTCCACCTGAAGCTCGGACTTGAGCCTCTCCAGCTGCTCGTCGAGCAGCAGCCGCCGATCCAGCCGCTTCCACACCCGGGTGTCCTTCGCCTTCTCCAAGAGGGAGGGGGCCTGCTTCACCAGCTCCTTTCCCTGCTTCACCGCTGGGGGGACGAGCAGCACCAGCACTCCGGTCACCACCGCCAGGAGCGCCGCCACCACCGCCAGCACCGCCGCGGTCCTCGGCAGGCCTTTTCGCTGCAGCGCCGCCGCGGGACGGTCCAGCGCCACCGCCAAAAGGCCACCGGCGATGGTGAGCCACAGCGCCACCTTGGCGTGCCCGATGATGTACAGGGCGACGATCACCGCGAGCACCGTGAGCGCCACGGTGAGCACGGTCTTCACCGATACCTGCGACCGGGGAACCCGGACCGAGCCCGTCTCCGGCAAGAGTGCCTCCTGGGCGGAGAAGGTGGCTTCTCCTCGCATCGGGCGACAACTGCGGGCAAAACCGGACGCGGGGAGATAGTCGGCGAGTGGGCCGCTTCCGCCGGGAAAGTCAACTGCCGGACGCCCGGTAGGGAGGGGTCGGGGCCGGGGGCCCTTTTCCGGAAGGCCCTCTCTGCGCTAGGAAGCAGCGGCCATGAACCGAACCCTTCTCGCCATCGGTATCGCCACCTTGCTCTCGGGCTGTCATTGGCAGCTCAACCGCGGAGGCTCCGGCGGGCGAGGGGTGGTGGCCACTGCCGACGCCTCTGGCGGCGGAGCACGAGTGGAGTCCGGCGGCGGAGGTGGCGGGGCGAGAGGAGACTCGGGCGGTCCGGCGGGAGGCTCGTCCGGCGGCGGCGCGAGCTGCCACTGATCGAAGCCGAGGCGGCGCAGAAGAGGCCGGCTACACCCAAGGCCAAGGCGCGGCGGTGGGCGCTCGCCTTCACCTCGAGGCAACCGCCCCGCGAACCACCGGTCGAGGTACCGTCAGGACGGTCACCTGGATGCCCTCCAGCCGATCGCGGCAGCTTGCGTGGCGCTCCCTAGTCTGATTATCTGATTTCCCATGGAATCGCACATCTCTGCGACCGAGGCGGCACGGTCCTTCTCCGAGCTGTTGAACCGAGTGCGCTTCCGGGGCGACTCCTTCGTGGTCGAGCGCGGGGGAGAGGCCGTCTGCCGAATCAGCCCGATCGCGACTGCTCCTCGCAGCGTGCGAGATCTGATCCGGCTGCTCGGCGAGACCCCCAAGCCCGACAAGAGGTACCTCGATGACTTGGAGCGCATCACCCGCGCTCAGCCCAAGCTGCCGAGCGGGCCGTGGGAATCCTGATCGACTCGAGCGTCCTGATCGCGGCGGAGCGCGGGGCGATCAATCTCGAGGCGGTGCTTGCGCGCCACGCGGACGAACAGGTGGCCCTCGCGGCGATCACTGCGGCGGAGTTGTTGCACGGAGTCCACCGGGCACGCACCGCGAGCCAGCGGGCGCGCCGAGAAGCGTTCGTGGAGCGGTTGCTGGCGGAGATTCCGGTTCTGCCATTCGACCTCGTGGTCGCGCGAGTGCACGCGACTCTCTGGGCCGAGCTGGCGGCCGGGGGTGAGGCCATCGGTGCGCACGATCTCCTCATCGCGGCGACGGCGATCTCCGCGGGGAGCAGCGTCGCCACGCGCGACGAGCGAAGCTTCCCCAGGGTTCCCGGCCTCGCGGTGCTGAAGTGGTGAGCCAGGGCCGGTGTGGATCTCATCTACAAGGTGCCTGCAGAGCCGGACCGTCCCTGGCCTCGAGCATGAGGCGGCTAGGCATTGCGTGTGCCAGAAACCCGCCAGGGGCGCTCCTCATCACCGACCGGGTGGGCGCAGGGCCTCGAGGAGATTGAGGCGGTCGTCGGTCCAGGCGGGCTGCGCGCCGCCGCGGGGGGGAAGCCAGCTCCAGCCAGCGCGCTCCACCCAAGGGGAGAGGGCCGCCTCCCCGGGCGACGCCGCAAGCCAGATGGAAGGGAAGAGCCCTCGCTCCTGCGCGGCCAGGTCAGGGGCCTCCCCGGAGCCCCGCGCCACCGCGAGCCCCTTCGAGAGCGCAGTGCGCGCCACTACCGGGGACAGCTCGAACCACCGGTTGGAGAGGTGAAAGGCCACCACTCCGCCGGAAGAAAGCTTGGAGAGATACAGCTCCATCGCCTCGCGGGTGAGGAGATGGGTGGGCACGAAGTCGGAACTGAAAGCGTCGACCACGATCAGCCGGTAGGAGGCGGCTGGGGCCTCGGCGAGCCGGAGCCGGGCGTCGCCGTGGTGCACCTCCACCGCGCCCTCGGCGCGCGAGAGGAAGGTGAAGTGCTGGCGGGCGAGACGCTCGACTTCGGGATCCAGCTCGTAGAAGTCCCACCGCTCGCCCGGGCGCGAGTAGGCGGCGAGGCTTCCCACCCCAAGCCCCACCACCGCCGCGCGCCCTGCCGGTTGGGCCAAGAGCGCCCTGCCGATGGGCGAGGAGCGGTGGTAGTACGCCAGCGGTTCGCCTCGCTCGGAAGGGTCGAGGCTCTCCAGCCCATGCACGGTGTTGCCGTGGTGGAGCCACCGGAGCCCCCCCTCGTCCTTCACCTGATGGAAGCCGTAGAAGGTCCGCACCCCATCGACGCGCCTGCGAATCGCCCAGGCCGAGGCGAGGCCGAGGCCCGTCAGAGTCGACAGGGCGAGGAGGGCACCGCCCGCGGCCCGGGCGCGCCTTGACGATGCCCAGGCGGCGAGGCGCCGCAGGTCCCTCAAGAGCAGCGCCGCGAGCAGCACCGCGCCGGCGAGCGCGTAGTCCGCGTGCGGGAGGGCGAGCGAGCCGAGGGCCAGGGGCGCTGCCAGCCCGAGCAGCGCCGTTCCGAGCCAGCCACCCAGCGAGAGGTGGAGATAGTAGGAGCCCATCAGCCTTGTATCCTCCGGCCGGGAGCGCGCGAGGTTCCACTGGCACACCAGGCAACCGGCGAACAGCGCGCTCGAGTGGAGCGCGATCGTCGACAGTTGCAGCCAGCCAGGCACCAGCTTCCCCAGCGGCAGCATGGCCCCCGCGGTGGCGATGGCTCCGATGGTGAGGGCGCGCACGGTGGGCCAAGCGAGGGGCCTCGGCGAGAAGCAGAGGACGAACGAGGCGAGGTAGATGGCCAAGGGAAGCGCCCAGAGGAGGGGAGCCGGCGCGTCCGCGGTGACGACGCTGGTGGAGGCGGTGAGCAGCGCGGTGCCGCCGGCGGCGAAGAGAAGCCAAGAGAGCCGCGCGCGGGCGGGAGCGTGCTCGGGTGGACCGGCCGGCTCGGCGCGCCGGCTGGAGGCGATGGACAGCAGGGCGAAGGCGCCGTAGCCCAGGTACCAGGCGAAGAGCTGGGCCCGGAGTCCCATCGCCGGCTCGATGAGGAGCGGGTAGGCAACGAGTGCGGCCAGCGAGCCCAGGTTGGAGCTGCCGTAGAGGAAGTAGGGGTCTTTCGCAGAAGGGAGGCCGGAGGCGGCGAGCCAGCGTTGGGCGAGGACGCTGGTGGCGCAGAGGGCGAGGAGGGGCGCTCCCACCGAGGCGGAGAGCGCCGCCATCACTCCGAGCACGGGGTGCGCGTCCAAGCGAAGGAAGCGGAAGGGAAAAGCGCCCATGGGGAGGAGCACCGCCAGGGCATGCAAGAGGCGGAAGTGCCTGCTCCCCAACGGGGCGCGCGAGGCGGCGAGGTAGCCGAGAAAGAGCACTGCCTGGTAGTAGACGAGGCAGGTGAGCCAGACGTGGGCGCTGCTGCCGAAGTCGGGGAGCAGCCGGCGGGCCACCATCAATTCCGCGGCGAAGAGAAGGAAAGCGCTCAGCGCCACCAGCGCGCGGAGCCTCAGCCCGACGGTGGCTTCGGCAGCGAAAAGTCGCATCCGCCCGCTGGTGACAGTACCCCGGTTCGCAGCCCGCGGGCGTGGAGGCGACGCCGTCAAGCCGGCCTGCTCTCTCGCCTCGGACGGAGGGCCCTTCGCGCGAGGTCACTGGACGGCGATCTGGTAGGCGCCGGTGCCACCGCCGTAGCTCACCACTTGTAGATAGTAGGTACCCGCGCCGGTGGTGATGAAGCTCAGCGGAGGTGAGCCAACGGGGGCGACCTGGGTCACGCCGCTGGTCCCGTACACCGTCACGTAGATGTAGACGCCGGAGCTGACGACGGTGTGAGATTCACCGGCGCCCAAGGAAATCGAGAAGTAGTCCCGATCGCCGGCGTACTCGATGGTTCCGCTGGCGAACGCGGATAGGCCCATCAGGGGCGTGGCCGAGGTATAGCTGTCGCCGTGGTCATCGGTGCCGACGTCGTCGACCCGATAGGTGTAATTGCCGCCGGTGCCGAAGTAGCTCGTGGACACCTCGGCGTAGTAGACGCCGGAGGCAGGAGCGGTGAACGCAGCGACGATGCTCGAGTAGCCGCCCCCAGTGGCCAGCACCGTACCAAAGGAGTCTTTGAGCCGCAGCCCGCACGAGGACAGCGTTCCGGGAGTGCAGGTAAAGCGATAGAGGTTCCCCGCGGCGGCGGTGAAGCTGAACACGTCGGTGTCGTTCCCCAGTTCCAGCGCTGCCTGCCCGCTGGCGGGAGGGGTCAACGCCGTGGCAGTGGCGAGGGTGTCCCCGTGGTCGTCAGGGCCGAGATCCTCGAGGGTGTAGGTGTAGGGGCCTGCGACCGCGTAGTAGTTCCCACCGGAAATTTCCACGTAGTAGGTGCCCGTGGTGGCTGGCTCGTAGCCGACAATCGAAGTCGCGTACCCGCTGCCGGCGGTAGTCCAAGCCTTCAGGTCGACGCTCATCGAATTGAGCACCCGAAGGGCGAATGGCTGGGAGGAGGTGCCCCCGGCGCAGGTGAATCGGTAGATGCGGCCGGCGGCAGCCGTGAAGGCGAACACGTCCACGTCGTTGTGGATTTCCAGGTTCGCGCTCGAGCGGTTCGCCGAAGGTGTGATGGAAGTGGCGGTGGCCGGGCTGTCGCCATGGTCGTCCGGCCCCAAGTCATCGAGCCTGTAGGTGTAGGTGCCCGTGTTGCCGTAGTAGCTGCTCCCGAAGGTCACCTCGACGTAGTGGGTGCCCGAAACGGCCGCCTCGTGCCCAACCACAGAGGTGTAGGTGCCGCCGTAGGCGCTCGTGGCCACCGTCACCCCCGCCGGGTTTTTCATCACCGGCTTGCAGGCGCCGTACGAGCTGACCGTGCAGGTGAAGCGGTAGACGTTTCCGGCGACCGCGATGAACCTGAAGACGTCCACGTCGCCCAAGGTTTCGATGGAGCCCGTCGTGGCGGAGAAGTTGGCGGCGATGGATGTGGCCGCGGCGACGCTGTCTCCGTGGTCATCGGGCCCGAGGTCGTCGAGGACGTAGGCGTAGCTCGTGCTGTTTCCGTAGGAGGACAGGCTCTTCACCTCGGCGTAGATTGTGCCGCCCGCGGTGGCCTCGTACGCCACCGTCGACGAGGAGAATGAGGTGTCTGATGTCGCGAGGACTGCTCCCGTCGAGTTCAGCATGCGCGCGGAGATGACGTTGCTTAGGGGGCCGGAGGTGGCCTTGAAGCGGTAGATGCGTCCGGACGTGGCGGTGAAAGAAAAGACGTCCACGTCCTGATTGATTTCCAGCCGGCCGGCGCCGCTTGAGCCCAACGCGATCGCCGTCGCTGCCGCCGGCGTGTCACCGTGGTCGTCGGGCCCTAGGTCTTCGAGCCTGAACGAGTAGGTGAGGTACGCGCTCGAGCCCCGGGTCACGGTAACGCGCGCGTAGAGCTTTCCGCTCTGCACCGCCTCGTGGAAGAGCGCGGTGGTGTAGTAGTTCGAGCCGGAACTGTCGGCGAACACGGCTCCGTTCGCGTCGATGAGCTGACTCGCGCAGCCGTAGGAGTAGCCCGTCCCCACCGTGCAGATGAAGCTGTAGATGTGCCCGGATTGCGCGTTGAAGGAGAAGACGTCGACGTCCCCCGTCCGCTCCAGGGCCCCAAGCCACAGCGAGGGCGAGGGGGTGAGGGCAGTCGCCTCCGGGGGGACGTCGCCGTGGTCGTCGGGCCCGAGGTCCTGGATTTGCAGCGAGTAGGTCCCGATCCCCGCCGATTGTGCGGACTTGACCAGGACGTATATCGCCCCGTCCGAGGAGGGGCGGGTCACTATCTGAGCCGAGGGTGCACCCTGGGCGGACCGCAGCAGCGTGGTGCGGTCCGCTCCGACGAGCTGCAGCTGGAGCAGCGGTCCTCCCCAGCTCGCGTCCACCTCGTACGCGTGGCCGCCGCTCACCTCGATGCGGAGGGCGTCCACGTCGCCGTCGAATTGCAATTCGCCGGAAAGAGTGCTCCCCACCGCGATCGGCAACGCCGTGGCCGGCGAGTCGGGGAAGTCGTCAAGCCCGAGGTCCAAGGCGGCGATGGTGTAGCTCCCCACCTCGTTGGCGCGGAGGGCGCGGATCCGCACGTAGCGTGGCTCGGCGCTGGTGGCCTTGAAGCGCACCGCGATCGAGCCCGTTCCTCTGTGGTCGGCGGCGATGGCGGTCACCCCGTCCGAGCGGTACACGTCCGCGTAGAGCGCGAAGGCGGCGCTCGCGGTGACGAGGTAGATGTGTCCGACTTCGGGGGTGATGCGGTACCAGTCCGCGTCCGCGGCCGGCCCGATGGTGTGGCCCTGCAGGTCCGGTGTCCCCAGGGGCAGTTCCTTGGCCAGCGACGGGCACTCGTCGGGCTCGAAGGCGTCGGAGAGCGATCCGGTGTGCTGGTCCGCGCAGCTGAAGACCGGCTCTGCGCCGCAGCCGTTTCCCTCCGGGGAATAGCCCGGGTCGCAGGAGCACACCGCGCTTCCCCCCACCAGCGAGCAAGTGGTCTGGTTCGCCCCAGTGCACGGGTTGGGCGAGCAGGCGGTCTTCGGCACGCAAGAGCCGCTTACCTCGTAACTATCGGGGTCGCACTCGCACCGCGCCGCGCCGGCCACCTCGCGGCACTGGCTCCGCCTCGGCTCGTTGCAGGGGTTGGGGGCGCAGACGCCGCGGGGCCGCGAGCCATCGGGGACGCAGGCGAGGGCGTCCGCCGTGAACCCCTCGTCACATATGCAGGCCGGGCGGTCCACGTCCAGCACGCACCTGCCCGGCCCGCACACCACCCCCTGGCAGGCCTGGTCGTACGCCTCTGGTCCCGGGCCACGGCAGCCAGGGGCGAGAACTGAAACTCCGGCCCAAAGGCCGAGCCCAACCACGGTGATTCGCCAGGCCATGACACCCCCCGGAAAGCCGTGCGGCTAGAATCCTATCACACGCGGTGCGGGTTACCCCGGAGGCCCGCTGCGTTGGGTAGTCTCCGCTGGATGAGCAAGCTCGCGTGGAGGCTCCCCCTTGCGGTGTGCGCCGCTCTGGCGCTGCACTGCGGGGCGCGGCCGCCTCCTCCGACTGAGCCTGCGCCGCTATGGGCCTTCTATTACGGTTGGTACGGCACCCCCGCGGTCTCCGGTCGGTGGATCCACTGGGGGGACGTGGGGCACGATCCAGATCGCCTCACTGACGCCGGGTTGCCGGACATCGCCGCCAGCGAGCATCCCGAGGCCGGGCTGTACGACTCGAGCGATCCCTCGGTCATCGAGCGGCAGCTCGGCGAGCTTTCGCGCGCCGACATCTCCGGCGTGGTGGTGTCCTGGTGGGGCAAGGGCAGCGTCGAGGATGCGCAGCTCAGAGCGCTGATGGACGCCATCGAAGCCTCGGGCAGCCCGGTCCGCGTGGCGCCCTACTTCGAGCAGGTGCGCGAGGGCAACTCCGCGCTCGCCGTGGAGGACATCGGCTACTTGCTCGAGACGTTCGGCAGCCGCCCCTCCGCGCTTCGCGTCGACGGCCGGCCGGCGGTGTTCGTCTACGGCCGGGCCATCTTCCCGCGGGTGTTCTGTTTCTTCGAGCAGTGCCCCGATGAGGTCGTGGAGGCCGACTGGAGCGCCATCGTCTCCGCGGTGCGGCAGCAGGGGCCGGCATGGCTCTGCGCCGACGCGCTCGGGGCTGGGCTGTTCGACCGGGTCCCCGCGCTGGCCGAGCTGGGCTTCGACTCGGTGCACGTCTACAATCCGCACGTGGAGGTGGACCTCGGCCTGGACATGGCCGCGGGGTGGCGAAAACTCGTCCGAACCGCCCACGCGCGCGGCCTCTCCGCCGGCGCCACGGTGCTGCCCGGCTACGACGACACCGCCATCGGGAGGCCGGGGGCACACCGGCTCGACCGTGATGGCGGCCGACTTTACGAGTCCCTCTGGGCCGCGGCCGGCGCGGGGCGCCCCGACTTCTACCTGCTCACCAGCTACAACGAGTGGCACGAGGGCTCGGAGATCGAACCCAGCCTCGAACACGGCGACGCCTACCTCGAGCTCACCCGGCGGCTGCACCGCGCTGCGCCGCCGCGGTGATCCGCAGGCGCCCCTCACCCCGACCTCTCGCGCTTGGCGGGAGAGGGGTTCTTGTCCTACGGAGCCTCGGTGACGATCAGCGTGCCGGCGAAGAAGTTTCCCGGGTCGCCGCAGCCCTCCGAGCTCAGAGTGTGGCCACAGGTGACCTGGCCCCCGGAGATCCTCCGCTGCGACAGGCAGCGCGCGCCGCGCTCGTCCCACTCCGCCTCGAGTACCCAGCTCTCCGTGTCCACCTGGATGCCCACTCCGTCATAGATGTTGATCAGCGTTCCGTTGCGGGTGAACGACCGGCCGTCTCCACAGTAGTCCGCGCGCATCATCCGGGTGCAGGCCTGGTGGTAGGGCTTGAGCGGGACCGAAGTGCAGCCGGCGCCGGGGCTGCACACCGTCGCCGAGCTCCACGGCAGGTATCCCAGGTGCACGCACTTGTGCAGCGCGAAGCCCTGGCAAGCGAAGGTGAAGCGGTCGGCGTCGGCGATCCAGCTCCCGCCGCCAGAAACGCCCTTGCGGTAGTCCCACCTCCCCGCGAGCGCCACCGCCGGCAACGATTCGCCGGAAGGCCCGACTCCGCACCACGGCACCCAGCCGCGGATGGAAAGCGCGGAGATGCCGTACAGGAAGACGCCTCCACCTCCCGAGGCCACCGAGTCGATCCGGACGTCCACCGAGTCGCCATTGTCCAGCTCGCCGACAAGGACGGCCCCAACGACCTGAGCACCTCGCAGCACCACCCCGGCCGAGTCGCTGGCCAACAGCTCGCTCCCCACCAGGCTCACCCGGCCGATGCTCACCCCGGCCAGCTCGACCCCATTCATCGAGACTGCGTTCAGCGCCCGGCCGTTGAGGTCCCGGCCGTTCACCTCCCGGCCATTCACCTCACGGCCGTTGAGGTCGCGCCCGTTGAGGTCCCGGCCGTTCAAGTCCCGGCCGTTGAGGTCCCGGCCGTTGAGGTCCCGGCCGTTCAAGTCCCGGCCGTTGTCGATGGTGAGCGCCCCCTTGCTTCGCTCCGCCGACAGGTGGATGTCAGAGGCGGCGTCACACCCTGCGGCGAGGGCGCCAACTGCCAACAGGCACGACAAGGAGGGCAATCTGGCTCGCGACACGGCAGTCTCCGTGGTTGGGTTCGAGCGGTGGAAAAGCAACCGGCGGACCGATCGAAAAGGAAGGGGGAATGCGGACTTGCTGATGGAAGGGAGGGTCGCCCGGCCGGGGGTGGGTCGCCGCGGACAGCGGATCACCGGCTCGGATCAGCGCAGATCCGCACGCCCACGCTGAGATCGCGAAGGCTCGGCTCGGTCACCTCGCGGTTGTCGAGCCGCGCGGTGTTGCGGCCGTAGTAGTAGCTGCCTCCGCGGGCGACATACTCTCCATCGCGCGCCGATCGGGTCCACTCGAAGGCGTTGCCGGACATGTCGGAGACCCCGAAGACGCTGTCGGAGCGCCGGTGCGATCCGACCTCGTCGGGTCCGAAGGCCTCCGGTTTCTTCCCGTAAGTCTCGTCGAAGTTCGCGTCTTCGGGGCGCAAGGACTCGCCGTGAGGATAGGGGCGCCCGTCGGCGCCGCGGGCGGCGCGCTCCCATTCCAGCTCGGTGCACAGGCGTGCCTTCGGCACCCGGCCGGTCTCGCCGAGCCAAGCGGCGTAGGCCTCCGCGTCCTCGGCGCCAATTCCCGTCACCGGGAACCGAAGCCAATCCTGGTCCGCGTGGCTGCCTCGTTCCCGGTAGCGAATCCGCTCACCGGCGCGAGCCAGGTGCTCCTCCTCGGTGGGCCTGAGGATCAGCTGCCACCCTTTGGGCGAACGCGTGAGCAGGAGCGAGCCGCGGTCCCCCGCGCGCCCCACCCGCGCCGTCCGGCGCACTCGCTCCGCCTCCGGGAGCGATTCCAGGAAAGAGATCCACTCCGCATAGGTGGTTTCGTATCGGGCGATCAGGAAGGTGGGCGTGGCCGCGGCGCGAAGGGGTGGGGCCTTGAGGAAGTCCTTGCGCAGCGCCTCGTCGGCTCGGGCCCCGGTGAGGAAGCGCCCAGCCGGCACGTGGACGAAGCCCTCCGGCACCTCCGCCGCGGCGGGCAGCTCCACGGCCAGGTCGAGCCGCTCCGCGCGGCCGAGGAGCAAGGGGAGGCGGACCTCCCCGAAGCCTGGCGCTCGGGCCTCGAGGAGATACGAGCCGGGAGGCGAGGACAAAAGCGCCTCCACCGACACGGGCCGCTCCTCGACCAGCCGGCCGTCCCGATCCCGCACCCGCACCGCCGCCGCGGGCGTGAGCCGGAGTCGAACCAACCCCGGAGCGGACAGACGCTGGCTGCGGACGCCGCTCGGGTCCACCAGCTCCAGGCGGGCCCGCAGCTCCTCCATCAGCTCCGGTTGCGCTGCGCTATCGAGAAAGAGCACCCGCTCGACCAAGGCGTCGGCGAGCCACTCGCGCACTTCGTCGCGGCTCCGATCGAGGTTCCAGGCCGCCTCGAGCAGCTGGGTGCTCTGGGCGAAGCGGCGCCCGGCCTCGGAAGAGAGCCTCTGCGCCTCCTCGAAGGCCTCCTCCGCCTGGTCTTCGGTGTCGCGCTCGAATGCCTGGTCCGCCACCGCCCGCTGGAGAGCTGCCCGGCCGGCCAGCTCGTGCGCAGAGGCCAGCGAGGCTCGGGCGGCCTCCACCTGCCGGTCGAGCCTTCGGCCGAACTCACCCTGCGCCCTCGCCTGGATTGCGACGTAGCCCGCCAAGGCGAGCAGCGCAGAGGCGAAGGCCGCCATGAGCCCACCCACCTTCCGGCGGCGGAGCGCTCGCCGCGAGGCCTCCAGGAAGGCAATTTCCTCGGGCAACAGGCCGGCCGGGTCGATGGAGGAGGCCTCGCGAAGAAGCCGCTTCCCCCACAGCCCATCGCCCCTGCGCCCGAGTCGGAGCCAGTCGGCGGCGGCCTTCGAGAGCCGCTCCCGGGCCGCGCGCTGGTCGGCGTCCTCCTCGAGCCAGCGCCGCAGCGTGGGCCAGCCCTGGATCAGCGCCTCGTGGGCGACTTCGTAGCTGGATCCGAATCGGCCCTCGCTGGCCACCAAGAGCCTGGCGCGGACCAGCGCGTCCAAAACCTCCCGGGCGGCGCCGTCTCCCGCCAGGAGCTCCCGCTCCGAGCGGTGGGCCCGCGTCCCCTCCAGGGTGACGAAGAGCGGGAGCATCCTCCTCGCCGCACTGGCCTGGCTGGCCGAAAGTCCGCCGAACACTCCGTCCGCGTGGCGGGCCAAAGCTCCCACCACTCCGCCCATCTTCTCCAGCGCCTCGAGGGTCAGCACCCCGGTGGAGGGCTCCCGGTGCTCCCACAGCTCGCTCAGGGCGAACTGCAACAGCGGCAGGCCGCCCTCGCCCGAGCTGCCCGCCTCGACGAGCGAGCGGACCAGCTCCTCCGACTCGAAGGAGGCGCCGCTGATCGCCGCCGGACCGACCACCGCTTCGCGGATGGCCTGCTGGGAGAGCGGCTTGAGGAGGAACAGCGTCCGCCCCAGCTCGGCGCCGAGGCCGGGCAGGGCCGCCACGCGCGTGAGGAAGTCGCTCCGGAGTGTCGCGAGCAGGCGGATGCCGGTGCCTCCCGCCGTGAGCCACCCCAAGAGCTCCGAGGCAGCCTTGGCCTCTTCGGGCCGGCTCAGGGTGGCCAGCTCCTCGAGCTGGTCGACGAAGAGCAACAGGCCGGTGAGGCGACCCAGCCGGCCGCGGATCTCCCTCGCGGCGGCCTGCGGATCCGCGGCGATCGCGCGGGAGAGCGCCTCCTCGTCCGCTTCGAGGAAAGTTGCGAGCGCGCCGGCCAGCGAGGCCAGAGGGTGCAGGCCCGGGCTCACCGAAAGCCCGCGCCACTCCCGGTCGCTGCCCAGGGCGCCCGAAGACAGCTCGGGCAGCACTCCGGCGCGGCAGAGGGAGGACTTGCCCACCCCGGAGTCCGCCACCACCACCACCACCGGCTCCGAGCGCAGCCGCTCGATGAGGGCCTGCGCCTCGGCCTCCCGTCCGAAGAAGACGGCGCGGTGCTCGACCTGGAAGGCTTGGAGCCCCCGGTACGGGTTGCCCCTGGCGAAAGGACCGCGGAGCCTGCGGGAGGCGAGGCGGCCCAGGGCCCCCGCCAGCTCCTCGCCCGAGGCGAACCGCAGCTCGGGCTTTATTTTCAGACAGCGCTCGACGACCTCGGCGAACCCCTGGTCGACGCCCGGGACGCAGGAGGCCATCGGCTCCAAAGGAAGGGAGGCAATCTCCGCCGACAGCTCGGCGACGTCCCCATCGAGGTGCGGGGGGTGGCCGACCATCAGCTCGTACAAGAGCGCGCCCGCGGAGTAGACGTCGGACCGCGTCGTGGGCGGGCTCCCCGCCCAGACTTCCGGCGCCATGTAGGCGGGAGTGCCGATCGGCTCCTCGGCCCGGCCCTCGCCCGCGCGCGGGGGAGGAGTTGCCAACCTGGCCAGGCCGAAGTCCACCAGCTTGAGCTCCCCGCCTTCGCCGACCAGCACGTTGGCCGGCTTGAGGTCGCAGTGCAACACGCCCCGCCGGTGCGCCGCCCCGAGCCCGCGGGCGAGCTGCAAGCCGAGATCGAGGGCTTCCCTCCAGCCGACCGGTTTTCTCCTCTGTGCGAGGCTCTCCCCGCGCACCAGCTCGTAGGCGAGGTACGGGTGCCCCGCCACCTCGCCCGCCCGGTACACCGCGACCACGTTGGGATGCTGCAGCCGCGCCAGGGCCCGCGCCTCTCCGAGGAAGGTGCTGCGGAGCTCTTGGGAAACCTTCGCGGGGAGGAGGAACTTCACCGCCACCGGCCGCTCCAAAAGCTCGTCCTGGGCGAGGTACACCTCGCCCATCGCGCCCTTGCCGATCAGCGCGCCCAGCCGATACCCGTCGAAGCCAGGGGGCGGGGCCCACGAGGGGGGCGGTGCGCCGATCGGCGCCACCACCGCCGCGGAGCTGCCGTTACTGGGCGCGCGCATGCTCGCTGCAGCCAGGTTGCGCCGCCGGCGGCGCCTCGAGCTCCCCAGACTCGGGCGAGGCCGCCTTTTGGGTCCTCGGCAGCCGAATGGTGAAGGTGGCCCCCGCGCCCGGGCGAGAGGAAACCTCGATGGTGCCTCCCAGCTTCTGGACCAGCGCGCGCGAGACCGACAGGCCCAGCCCGGTGCCCTTGCCCACCGGCTTGGTGGTGAAGAAGGGGTCGAAGACGCGCGGCAAGTGTTGGGGGGCGATGCCCGGGCCGTCGTCTTTCACCTCCACCACCACTTCGCCCTCGCCCTCGGTGGCGGAGCAACAGACGAGGCCCTTCCCGTTCATCGCATGGATCGCGTTGGTGAACAGGTTGGAGAGGACCTGGCCGATCATGTGCCCGACCGACCACAGCGGCGGCAGGTCCACTTTCGGCACGAAGGCGACACCCGGCCCGGGATTGGCCAGCTTCCAGGCCGCCCGCACCTCCGCGGCGAGGTCCACCTCTTCGAAGCTCATCTGCTGGCTGGGGGCCATCAGCTTGAGCTCGGAGGAGATCCGCTGGAGCCTCCGGGCCCCGTCGGCGATTTCCATGAGCACCTGGCGTGACTCGCTGGCGGTGGCGTCCAGCTCAATCCGGGCCTGCTCCCGCTGCTCGGGGACGGCCGCCTGCACCGCCTCGGAGAGCTGCGCCAGCTCGCCGATGAGCTCCTCCAGCGCCCCCACCCCGGCGGTGATGAAGGTCAAGGGGTTGTTGATCTCGTGCGCCACTCCGGCCACCAAGGTGCCGATGCTGGCCAGCTTCTCCGCCTGGACCAGCGCTCTTTGGGCTTGCACCAGCCCGCGGTTGGCGCTCTCCAGCTCCAAGGTTCGCGCCTCGAGTGACTGGGAGGCGAAGCGCAGCTTGAGCAGTGAGGCGACTCGCGCCCTCAGCTCCCGCGGCCGAAGCGGCTTGTAGAGGTACTCGTCCGCTCCTGACTCGAGGCCGATCGCCCGCGACTCGCCGTCGGCCACTCCGGTGAGGAGGATGACCGGGACCGATTCCAGCCGCGGCTCGGCCTTCACCTGCCGGCAAAGCTCCATCCCGCTCATTCCCTGGAGGTCGATCTCCGCGATGATCATGTCCGGGACCGCGGCGAGGGCGACCTCCAGCACCTCTTCGCCGCTCTGGAGCGGGACGCAGTCGTATTGCTCGCCCAGCACCGCTTGAAGCAGCCGCTGCATCTTCACCGTGGCGTCGCAGACGATGATCCGCGGCTTTCCGGGAGAGGGCGGGAGGGAAGTGCTCCTGGAGGCACTTACGAAGGTCCTGGCCATCGCGTCGCTCCGAGGTGAGGGGACGACCGAGGGCGGTTCAAGATCCCGGCCAGGGCCAAGCTGGCGGATCCTCCCGATCTGACCCGGGTGGGCGGCGACCCAGTGGGTAGGCTCGGCGATGTCGGAGCGCGGGTGTATGGTCCTCCGCCCCCGGCGGCGGTAGAGGGGGGTTCAAGGCGCTCTCATGTCCTTCGTTCACCTGCACCTGCACACCCTCTACTCGCTGCTCGACGGGGCCATCCGGATGAAGGACCTCATCCGGACGGTGAAGGACAAGGGCATGGGTGCGGTGGCGGTGACCGACCACGGCAACATGTTCGGAGCGATCGACTTCTACAAGAAGGCGAAGGAGGCGGGGATCAAGCCCATCCTGGGGATGGAGGCCTACGTCGCCGGCCCCAAGGGGCGGGAGGACCGGACCGAGAAGGTCGCCCACCACCTCATCCTCTTGGCCAAGGACCAAGAGGGCTACTCCAACCTCCGCTACCTCTCCTCCACCGGCTACCTCCACGGCTTCTACTACCACCCCCGCATCGACAAGAAGGTGCTCAAGGAGCACTCGAAGGGGCTCATCGGTCTCACCGCCTGCTTGGGCGGAGAGGTCGCCTCCGCCTGCCTCAAGGGAGAGATGGACCAGGCCAGGCGCGCCGCCCTGGAGTTCAAGGAAATCTTCGAGCCGGGTTGCCTCTATCTCGAGCTGCAATCCAACGGCATGCAGGAGCAGCAGAAAGTCAACGAGGCCCTAAAGCAGCTTGGAAGGGACGTCGCGTTGCCGCTGGTGGCGACCGCCGACGCCCACTACGTGAAGCGGGAGGACGCCAGGGCGCACGAGCTGTTGATGTGCATCGCCTCGGGGAAGACGCTCTCCGACCAAAAGAGGCTCAAGCACGCCACCGACCGGCTGTACGTCACCACTCCCGAGGAGATGCGCGCCTACTTCGCCGAGGTGCCGGAGGCGGTGGACAACACCCTGCGCATCGCCGAGTCCTGCAACGTGGAGCTCAAGCTCGGAAAGCCTTTGCTCCCCACCTTCCAGGTGCCCGAAGGCCACACCCCCGACTCCTACCTCGCGGAGCTGGCCGAGGCCGGGCTTTCTTCCCGCTTCCGGGAGCTGAAAGAAGCCAAGAGCCGCTTCGACCCCGACCTCTACCGGGGGCGGCTCTCCCTGGAGCTGTCGGTCATCCAGAAGATGGGGTTTTCGGGCTACTTCCTCATCGTCCAGGACTTCATCATTTGGGCGAAGAGCAAGGGCATCCCGGTGGGGCCGGGGCGCGGCTCGGGCGCGGGCTCGCTGGTGGCCTACGCCCTGCGCATCACCGACCTGAACCCGATTCCCTACCACCTGCTCTTCGAGCGCTTCCTGAACCCGGAGCGAGTGTCGATGCCGGACTTCGACATCGACTTCTGCCAGGACCGGAGGGACGAGGTGATCCGCTACGTCTCGCAGAAATTCGGCGAGAACAACGTGGGGCAGATCATCACCTTCGGCTCGCTCAAGGCGAAGAGCGTGCTCCGCGACGTCTGCCGGGTGTACGGGCTGCCCTTCTCCGAGGGCGACCGGCTGGCCAAGCTGGTGCCCGACGTCCTCAACATCACCCTCAAGCAGGCGATCTACGGCGAGCCGGAGAAGGGCATCGCGGGCGAGGCGCGCCTCAAGGAGATGATCGACAAGCCCACTGCGATGGCCAACGTCGAGGGGAGGGAGGTGACCTCCAAGGACGTCTTGGAGATCGGCCTCGCCCTGGAGGGGCTCCACCGCCAGGCGGGCATGCACGCGGCGGGGGTGGTGATCGCCGACCGGCCGCTGTGGGAGTTCGTCCCGGTCTACCAGGCCCCCGGAGAGAAGGCGCTGGTCACCCAGTTCGCCAAGGACGAGGTCGAGGCCGCCGGGCTGGTGAAGTTCGACTTCTTGGGGCTGAAGACGCTCACCGTCATCCAGAGCGCGCTGGACCTCGTCAACCGCGGGCGAGCTGGGCAGAGCCGCATTGAGCCCCACCACATCCCCCTCGATGATCCCGAGACCTACGAGCTCATCTCTCGAGGAGACACCGCCGGGGTGTTCCAGATGGAGTCCTCCGGCTTCACCGAGATGGTGGTGAAGCTGCGCCCCACCTGCTTCGAAGACGTGATCGCCGCCGGCGCGCTCTACCGGCCGGGCCCCTTGGACTCGGGGATGGTCGATTCCTACATCGACCGAAAGCACGGGAGGGAGAAGGTCACCTACCCGCACCCTTCCCTGGAGCCGGTGCTCAAGGAGACCTACGGAGTCATCGTCTACCAGGAGCAGGTGATGCAGATCTCCCAGGTCCTGGGAGGGTACTCCTTGGGGAGAGCCGACCTGCTCCGGCGGGCGATGGGGAAGAAGAAGGCCGAGGTGATGCAGAAGGAGCGGGCCGGCTTCATGGAGGGCTGCCAGAAGAACGGGGTGGATCCGAAGGTGGCGGGGGAGATCTTCGACCTGATGGAAAAGTTCGCCGAGTACGGCTTCAACAAGTCTCACTCGGCCGCCTACGGGCTGATCACCGTGCAGACCGCCTGGCTCAAGGCCCACCACCCGGTGGAGTTCGTGGCGGCCCTGCTCACCTCCGAGAAGGACAACACCGACAAGGTGGTGGACTACATCGCCAAGGCGCGGGCGGCGGGCCACGAGGTGTTGCCGCCGGACGTGAACCTCTCGAGCTTGGCCTTCGGGGTGGTGGAGGGGCGGATCCGCTTCGGCCTAGGGGCGATCAAGGGGGTGGGGGAGTCGGCGATCGCCGCCACCCTGGAGGCGCGGGTGGAGGGGCCGTTCCGCTCGCTGTTCGATTTCTGCGAGCGGGTGGACTCGAGGAGGGTGAACCGCAAGGTGGTGGAGGCGCTGGTGAAGGCGGGAGCCTTCGACTTCGAGAAGCGGCCGAGGCGGCAGCTCTTCGAGACCATCGAGCGGGCGGTGGAAAGGGGGGCGGCGACCCAGCGGGATCGGGAGGTGGGCCAGTCTTCGCTCTTCGGCCTGATGGTGGCCGAGCGGGAGGGGCCCGTCTACCTGGTGAAGAACGAGTACGCGCCGGTGGAGGAGTGGAGCGAGCGGGAGCGGCTCTCCTACGAGAAGGAGGCGATCGGCTTCTACGTCTCCGGCCATCCATTGCACCAGTACGAGCGGGAGCTTCGGCGCTACGCCCGGCCGGCGCGGGCGGTGCAGGAGGCACGGCGGGACGAGAAGGTGACGGTGGCGGGCATCGTGGCGGCCTTGCGGGAGCGGCCCACCAAGACCGGCAAGAGGATGGCCTGGGCGACCCTGGAGGACCTCTCGGGTTCGGTGGAGGTGGTCTGCTTCCCCGGGCGGGAGAACGGCCGCTCGGTGATGGGGGCCGACGGCCGGTGGACCAGGAGCTCTGCCCGGCCCGGCTTCGAGGCCTGGGAGGGCTTGCTCAAGGGGGACGATCCCATCCTGGTGACCGGGAAGGTGCAGCTCAACCAGCGGGACGAGGACCACCCGGTGGCGGAGATCCTCGCCGAGGAGATCCAGAGCCTGAAAGAGGTGAGGGAGAAGCGGGTGAAGAGGCTCGAGGTGCGGCTTCGGGCGGAGCAGGCGACCGAGGTGCGGCTTTTGGGCCTCATCGAGCTGGCCAAGAAGAGCGCCGGGGCGACCCCTTTGGCGGTGTCCATCCTGGTGCCGGGGAAGGCGGAGGCGCTGATTTCCTGCAGCTCGCTCAAGGTGGCGGTGTCCGACGAGCTCTTGGAGACGGTGGACCGGCTGTTCGGCGCCAAGGTGGCCGAGCTGAACTGAGCGATCAGTCCACCTTGATCGGCTGGACGTCCCAGATGTCGCGGGCGTACTCCCGGATGGTCCGGTCGGAGGAGAAGCGGCCTACCCTCGCCATGTTCAAGATCGCCGTCCGCGCCCAGCGGTCCTTGTCCAGGTAGGCCTTCGTCATCCGCTCGTGCTCGAGGAGATAGCTGTCGAAGTCCGCCAGCACCATGTAGCGGTCCTCCTCCAGCAGGGAGTTGATGAGCGGGTGGAAGAGGTTTCTGTCCTCCGGCGAGAAGAAGCCGGAGCCGATCAGATCCAGCACCTCGCGCAAGAGCGGGTTGGAGTCGTACAGCTCCCTGGGCCGGTAGCCCTCCCGCCTTCTGGCCACCACCTCGTCCGCGGTGAGGCCGAAGAGGAAGAAATTCTCCGGGCCCACCGCGTCGCGGATCTCGATGTTCGCCCCGTCCAAGGTGCCGATGGTCAAGGCCCCGTTCAGGGAGAGCTTCATGTTCCCCGTCCCCGAGGCCTCCCAGCCGGCGGTGGAGATCTGCTCGCTCACCTCCGCGGCGGGGATGATCCGCTCCGCCAAGGACACCCGGTAGTTCGGCAGGAACACCACCTGGATGCCGGTGGTCCGCGACTCGCTGTTCACCACCTCGCCGATGCCGTTGACGAGCCGGATGATCTGCTTCGCCCGCTGGTAGCCCGGCGCGCTCTTCGCCCCGAAGATGAACGCCCGCGGGTGCAACACCGCCGAAGGGTCCTTCCGCGCCCGCACCCACAGCGCCACCACGTGCAGCGCGTTCAAGAGCTGCCGCTTGTACTCATGCAGGCGCTTCACGTGCACGTCGAAGATCGCCTCCGGATCCAGGCTCACCCAAAGGAGGTCACGCACGTGCGCCGACAACTCCTCCTTGTTCGCCCTCTTCACCTCGCGGAAGGCTTTGCGGAAGGAGGCGTCCTCCGCCATGGGCTCCAGCTTCCGGAGCTGGTCCAGATCGGTGATCCACCCCTCGCCGATCTGCTCGCCGATCAACGAGGAGAGCCTGGGGTTGCACGACAAGAGCCACCGCCTCGGGGTCACCCCGTTGGTCTTGTTGTTGAACCGCTCCGGGTACAGCTCGGACAACTCGTTCAGCACGTCGCGCTTGAGCAGGTTGGTGTGCAGCTCGGCCACCCCGTTGATGCTGTGCGAGCCGATCACCGCGAGGTGCGCCATCCGGACCTGCTTCTCCTTGCCCTCGTCGAAGAGCGACATCCTCGACAGCCGGGCCTCGTCGAAGGGCCAGCGGATCTGCACCTGCCTGAGGAAGCGGTGGTTGATCTCGTAGAGGAGCTGGAGGTGCCGCGGCAACAGCCGCTCGAACAGCGCCGCCGGCCACTTCTCCAGGGCCTCCGCGAGCAGGGTGTGGTTGGTGTAGCCGAACACCGCCACGGTGGTGGCCCAGGCCTCGTCCCAAGGGATGCGCTTTTCGTCCACCAGCACCCGCATCAGCTCCACCACCGCGATCGCCGGGTGGGTGTCGTTGAGCTGGATCGCCACCTTGTTCGGGAGCTGCACGAAGTCGGTGTGCGTTTTTAAATAACGCCGCATGATGTCGGCGATCGAGCAGGCGACGAAGAAGTACTCCTGCTTGAGGCGCAGCTCCTTGCCGGCCTGGTTCTGGTCGTTGGGGTAGAGGACCTTGGAGATGACCTCCGAGTCGTTCTTCTCCACCACCGAGCGCTCGTAGTCGCCGTCGTTGAAGAGCCTAAAGTCGAACTCCGCCGAGGCGCGCGCCTGCCAGAGCCGCAAGGTGTTCACCGTCTTCGCCCCGTAGCCGGCGATCGGCGTGTCGTAGGGCACCCCCAGGACCGTCTTCCCGCCCACCCAGCGGCTGACGCGCCGGCCGTCGGAGGCGAGGTGCTGCTCCACCTGGCCGCCGAAGCGCACCGGGACGATCTTCTCCGGCCGGACGATCTCCCAGGGGTTGCCGAACTTCAGCCACTCGTCGGCGCGCTCCACCTGGTAGCCGTTGACGATGTCCTGGCTGAAGATGCCGAACTCGTAGCGGATGCCGTAGCCGATCCCCGGCAGTCCCAAGGTGGCCATCGAGTCGAGGAAGCAGGCCGCCAGCCTTCCCAGGCCCCCGTTGCCCAAGCCGGCGTCGGGCTCCATCTCCAGCAAGGCCTCGAAGTCGGCCCCCGCGCCGGCGAGCGCCTCCTTGGCGGCGTCCATCAGGCCCATGTTGATGAGGTTGTTGCCCAGCGCCCTGCCGAGCAGGTACTCGGCGGAGAGGTAGTACGCCCGCTTGACGTCCTGCGCGTAATAGGTCCTCTGCGTCTTCACCCAGCGGCGGGCCAGCCGGTCGCGCACCGTCATCGCCAGGGCCAGGAAGCGGTCGTAGGGCGTGGCAGTGTCCGGGCTCTTTCCGCGCGAGTACTGGATGTGCTCATCGAAGGCCCTGCGGATGGACGCCGGGTCGGTGCCCAGCCGCTCGTCCACGGAGAGGTCCTGTCCCTTCCCCGGCAGCTCTTCGACGGTGGCGGCGGTGGCGCTCTTGGGCATCGGTTGCCTAGGGGACCGAGAGGTCCAAGGCCGAGGCCACCTCCACCGCCTCGAGCTGGGCGGCGATGGGGGCGGTCTTGAGGGCGAAGTCCTCGCGGAGCGACTTCGGCAAGGGCTCGGCCCTCGGGAAGTTCTGGTTGAGCGGGTTGAGGAAGTGGCCGGCCCGCTTGAGGGCGAAGTGGACGTGCGGCCCGGTGCTCAAGCCGGTGTTCCCCGAGTAGGCCACCACCTGCTTCTGGCTAACCCGCACCCCCGCCCTCACTCCCTCGCCGAAGCGGGAGAGGTGGAGGTAGCAGCTCTCCAGCCCGTTGGGGTGGCGGATGCAGAGGGTGTTGCCGCCGCCGCGCTCGTAGCCCGCGCGGCTCACCTTGCCGTCGGCCACCGCCCACACCGGGGTGCCCACCGGCGCGCCGTAGTCGACGCCGTTGTGGGCCTTCACGTAGCGCAAGACCGGGTGCAGCCGGCTCCCGAAGCGGGAGGTGACGTGGGCGTACTTGAGCGGGCTCTTGAGGAACGTCTTCCGTGCGGAGGAGCCGTCGGGCAAGAAGTAGGAGTGGCCTCCTTGAGGAAGCTGGTAGCGGAAGACGCGCTTCTCCCCCACCGAGGCGCCCTGGTAGCGCGCCCCCAAGACTTCGCCGTAGCGGAGCAGCCGGCCCTTGGAGACGAACTTCTCCACCACCGCCCGCGCCAGGTCGCCCTTCTGCACGTCGCGGTAGAAGTCGATGTCCCAGGCGAAGACGTCGGAGAGGAGCAGCGCCACGGTGGGATCCTCCCCCGCCTCGATCGCCGCCTCGTAGAGCGAGGTGCGCACCTTGAGCTCCACCAGCTCCACTCGTTTCTCCACCTCGATGGCGCGCTTGCTCCCCCAGAGCCGGTCCCCCTCGCGCCGCACCTGCCACTCATCGAGCGCACCCTGGCGGTAGTCGAAGAAGTCCAGCGCTCCGTCGGTGAGCACCACCCGGAACTGGTCTCCTGCGCGCGAGCGGCGGAAGTCGAACACTCCCTCCAGCGCGCTCACCACCCCGTCCACCACCTCGCCTTCCAGCCCCGCCCCGCGCAGCGCGGCCGCCAGCGTCTGCCGGGGTTGGATGCGCCGATTGAGAATCCGGTGCGTCGTGCCGCTCGCCGCGCTCGCAAGCGCGAGCGCCAGGGCCACCGTGGCGCGCCTCATGGGTGAACAGGATTGTAGAGGATCGCCGCCTCCCCCAAAACAAAACCGACGCTAGCTCGCGCTCGCCGCCGGCAGGGTGAAGGAGAAGGTGCTGCCCACGCCCACATCGCTCTTCACCTCGAAGCGTCCGCCGTGGGCCTCGACGATGCCCTTGCTGATGTACAGGCCGAGGCCGACCCCGCGCGTCTCCTTCGCGCCCCGCGTCCAGAAGGGCTCGAAGAGCCGCGCGAGGTTTCCCGGCTCTATCCCTTGGCCCTCGTCCGACACCCACAGCCGGACCTCGGCCCCGGTGGCCTCGGCCCCGATGGTGACTCGAGCCCCCGGGGGAGAGAACTTCACCGCGTTGCTGAGGAGGTTGGAGAAGACCTGGAGGAGGCGCTCGCGGTCGCAGCGGATCCACGACTCGCCCGCGCGGTCCACCACCTCCACCCGGATGCCGCGCTGGGCGGCGCACGCCTTCGCGGCCTCGGGCGCCTCGGCGAGCACGGCCCCCACCGGCTGGGGGACCAGCTCGACGGAGAGCCTCCCGGTCCGGATGCAGGAGAAGTCCAAGAGGTCAAAGATGAGCCTCTGCATCCGCTTGGAGGAGTGCCGGATGATCTCGAGCTGCCTCCGGCACAATGGAGAGGCGTCGCCCGGCAAGGTCCGCTCGAGCAGGCCCACCGCCATCCCGATCGAGGTGAGCGGGGTCTTAAGGTCGTGCGAGACGATCGCCAAGATTTCCTCTCCCGCCCTGATGTCCTGTTGCGCCTTGGCGACGCCCCGCTCCACGGTGTGGACCACCGCGTTGTCCATCGCGCGAGAGACGGCGCGCATGGAGGTGGTGGCGGCGCCCTCCCGCTCGAGCAGCTCGCAGAGGCAATCGCGCAAGATCGCCATCTCCAAGACGAGCTGAAACAGCTCGCGGCCGCCGCAGGCGCGATCGCCCAGGGGAGGCACGGAGATCCTCTCACGGCCCGGCCACTCGGGGGCCGTGAGCTCCTGCTCGCGGTCGGCGATCCACGATAAGAGTGCGGGCAGCTCGCTTCGAAGCAGCGCCCGCCGCACGTCGAGCCTCAGGCCCCGCTCCAGGCCGTTCTCGAGGGCGGCCAACAGCTCCACCCTCCGTCGATGAAGCAGCTCTCCCAGCATCGCTCCTCCCGCGCGCAGGATGATGCCCGCCGCCCATTCCGGTAGCCGGCCTGCCGTACAGTCGCCGTGACGCCAAAGAACGAGGCGGCCTCTTGCCCGCTGAGCGGCGAGCGCCAAGACCGATTCCGGTGCGGCGGAACTTTTCCGCGCTGCGCGGTCGGCAGACGAGCCGGCCTCGGCGGAGACTTCAGTCCTTCCGTTCGCGCGCGGACTTGAGCCGCAGGTACTCCTCCCAGTGGGCTCGGGCCCGGGAGAGGACTTCCTCCACCTCCTTCTCGAGGGAGGGGGCCGCACCTTCCAGGCTCTCGTCGCCCTGCACCGCCACCTGGGCGCCGCCCTCTCCCGCGGGGGGGACGGCGGGGAGCCCGTCGGCGAGGCCGGGGTAGGTGGTGGCGCCGCGGCTGATGCGCACCTCGGCGTAGTCGCCGTGGCTGTTGCGCTCGGGGGTGTTCCAGCTCAGCCGGATGCGCAAGTCGCCCCCGTGCCGCACCATCAGGGCCCCCAGCACGCGGTGGAAAAAGACCCCGCGCTCGTCGTTGCAGAGGAAGATCTCGGTGAGCATCGCCTCGGCGCCGATGGGGCGGAAGCGAAGGTAGCTGTCGGCCTCTTCCCGGCAGAGCAACAGCTCGCCGTCGTCCGGCTCCAGGCACAGCCCCAGCTCGGCGCCCAGCTCGGCGGGCAGGCGCTCGAGCTCCTGTGGCGGCACCTTGAGCCGGAAGGAGAGCACCTCGGCGGTCTCGATGCGGGGAATCACCGGTTTTGGGATTCTACGGAGGTTGTGCCCGGGTTTGAACACGCCTTCTGGCCGCGAGCCTTCCCGGCGACCTTCAGTACCAGCGGGCTTGCTCTACAGCTCTACCTTCTTCTCGGAGTGGTTCTGCCCGTCGTAGCGCACCATGGTGCCTTTCCCCTCGAACTTGGTGAGGAGGTTCACCGGCCGGCGCCAGAGGGTCTGGACGTTCTTCAAGGTCTCCCTCGCGTAGTCGGCCTTGAGGTCGGTGCCGTCGTGCCGGTGGGTGAGGAAAAGCTCGCTTTTGTTCTCGAAGTTGGCGTCCGCCACCTCGATGATCGGCTGGCCGAAGTTGGTGAGCTGGTGGAGGAGCTTGTTCTTCACCTTGCGGAACTCGCGGTCCATGATCTCCCAGGCGTTCCGCTTCTCGTTGAAGCCGTAGACGAACAGCTTCTGCTCCAGGCAGAACTCGGCGCTGAGGAAGGTGTCGATGAAGGTGACGTCGTTGTAGTGCTTGCGGACCTCGAAGAGCTTCTCCCGCCCGGCGAGGAGCTTCTTGTCCCAGGTGCGGCGGGCGCGAAGGTCGTCGCACTCGTCCCACTCCTTGCCGAAGCGGCCCTTGTTCCAGCGATCCTCGATGTCGCGGAACAGCTCGATGCCCAGCTTGTAGGGGTTGAGCGCCCCCGGCCGGGTCCCCATGGTGCCCGAGTGGTGGTCGGCGTAGTCGATCACCTCGTGGTCCTTGAGGGCCCGCTGGGTCATGATCGTCGAGTGCCAGTAGCTGGCCCAGCCCTCGTTCATGATCTTGGTCTGGCCCTGGGGGGCGAAGTAGTAGGCCTCCTCGCGGACGATGGAGAGGATGTCGAACTCCCACGGCTCCAAGGGGGCGTGCTCGAGTAGGAAGAGCACCACGTCGCGCTGGGGCCGCTCGGGGAAGTTCTTGGCCTTCTGCTTTTCGTCCTCCACCTTCTTGCGCTGGGCTTGGAGGAACTCCGCCGGGTTGACGTAGCCGCGCATGTACTCGCGGTCGACCCGGAAGCCCTCCACCTTCTCGTTGGCCTTGGCCTCTTCCTCGGCGCGCTTGGGGTCGGGGTTGCGCTTGATGTAGGGGGCGTGCTGGTCGATCAGGTTCTCCAGCGAGAGCGCGCGGTCGATGAAGTCCTCGACCTTCTCCACGCCGATCTTGTCGATCCACCGCCGGACCCGGGTGGCGTGGTTCGCCATCTCGTCGATCATCCGGCGGTTGGTGTGCTGGAAGCAGAAGTTGTTCTTGAAGAAGTCGCAGTGGCCGCAGACGTGGGCCATCACCAGCTTCTGGTCCACCTCGGCGTTCGACTCGAGCAGGTACGCGTAGCAGGGGTCGTTGTTGATCACCAGCTCGTAGATCTTCGACAGCCCGTACTCGTAGCCCTTGGAGAGCTGCTCGTACTCCATGCCCCATCTCCAGTGGGGGTAGCGGTTGGGGAAGCCGCCGTAGGCGGCCACCATGTTCAGCTCGTCGTAGGAGAGGATCTCGAACACCGTCTCGAAGAAGTCCAGCCCCAGCTCCCGGGCGTAGCCCTCGATCTCGCTTCGCAGGTCCTCGAGGCGGGGGGTGAGGGACTTGGGCATCCGCGGGGCTCCGGGCGAGATGGTAGCATCGCGGGCCCAATCCGAGGTGGAACTCGGCTCTCGGGCCGCCGCCCGTCCGCGCGCCCAGCAGGGGGCCAAAGACTAGCTCGTCGTTTGGTTTCGGCGGCGGGCGAGGCGGGCGGCGGGGGCAGCCAAGCCGAAGAGAAGCCAGGCTGCCGGCGCTCCAGCGAGTCCGCAGCCGCAGCCTTGGCCGCCGTCCTGGCGAGCCGTCCCTCCGTCAGCCTGGGAAGAGCCCGGGGGGCCAGCGTCGGGGGTGGGCCCTGCGTCCTGGCCGGCCGGAGGGCCGGCGTCGGGGAGCCCGGAGTCAGCTGGGCCCGCATCTGGCCCGCCCGCTCCGGCGTCCTCGGCTCCGGCGTCAACTGCCCCGGCGTCGGGTGGTCCTCCGTCCGAGACTCCCGCGTCGGCCAGGAAGCAGGCGGAGATGCCTGCGCCAAAGCCCGGAGTGCAGCTGCCTCCGTCGATGGTCGCAGGCGCGACCGAGAGGAAAGTGACCTGATCGCGGTTGTTGTCCGAGACGATGAGGTGCCGTCCGTCGAAGCCGAGGCCTTCCACCGCCGGGCTGATGAAGGTGATGCGCTCGAGCTCGGCCCCGTTGCCCGGGTCGATCCTCACGAGCTCTTGGGTGCCGCGGTCGTAGCTCCACAGGGAGCAGCCGTCGTGGGCCAGGCCTCCCCAGCTGGCGTGGCTGGCGGCGGTGTTGATGGTCCTTTGCAACACCCCGTTCGGGGCATAGAGGGAGATGGCGGTGGAGCCGTCCTCCAGCGCCCACAGGCCGCCTTGGGCGGAGTCCCAGGCGAGGCCCACCGAGGAGCTGATGTTGAAGGTGGAGACCGCGTTTCCGGCGGGGCCCAGCTTCTCCACCTTGGTGTACATCTTGATCGCCCACAGCTGGGTGCCGTCGAAGGCGAGCTGCTGGAGCACCCTTCCGCTCGCGAAGGTCCGCCGGTAGGCGCCGGTGCAAGGGTCCAAAGCGTAGATGGCGTCCTGCGAGGTGGAGACGGTCGCCTCGCGGAGGTTGGCCACGAACAGCTCCTGGCCGTCAAAGGCCACTCCGGTGGGGTAGTTCACCACTGCCGGAAGCTGGAAGGACAGGACCGCGCCCCCGTCCTGCGCGAGGGCGGGGCCCCCCAAGACGGCGAGCGACAAGATGGCTAGCTTTCGCACGGCGACCTCCGTTCGCGGCGCGTCCTATGCCAGCCGGAGGTCCGATGTCAATAGTGGCAAGTGCCACTTGCTACTTTTCTTTAGGCGCCCCCAGCCGGCCCAAGAGGCGGAGCAGGCCGTCGAGGAGGGTGAGCGGGTGGGGCGGGCAGCCGGGCACGTAGAGGTGCACCGGGAGGTCCACCGGCACTCCGCCCAGCGCGGCGGGGGAACCGGCGAAGGGGCCGCCGGCGATGGCGCAGGCGCCCACCGCGATCACCACCTTGGGGGAGGGCACCGCCGCCCAGGTCTCGCGGAGGGCGTACTCCATGTTCCGGCTGACCGGCCCAGTCACCACCACCCCATCGGCGTGGCGCGGCGAAGAGACGAACTGCACCCCAAAGCGCCCGAGGTCGAACACCACGTTCGAGAGCGCCAAGAGCTCGGCCTCGCAGCCGTTGCAGCCCGCCGCCGAGACCTGCCGGAGCTTGAGCGATCGGCCGAGGAGCTTCTGCATTGCCGCATCGAGCGCAAAGGCCAGCTTGGCCTCGCCGTCCGCCACCACCAGATCCTCTCGGGTCCGGGTGGCCAGGGCGTGCTCCGCGGTGAAGGCGATGGCGCCCTCCGGGCAGGCCTCCTGGCAGGCGGGGCAGAAGAGGCAGGCGCCCAGGTCGAGCTTGAGCGGCCGGGTGGAGACGGCCATCGTGGGGCAGGCCTCCGCGCAAAGGTTGCATCCATCGCGGCACTTCGAGCCGTCGAGCTTGGGGCGCCCCCGAAAGCGCGCGGGAAGCTCCGCCTTGGCCACGGGGAAGGCGGTGGTCTGGCCGCCTTGCTGGAGCCGCGCCTTGAAAAGGTCGATCATCGCCGGCGCCTCACAGGTCGTGCCCCGCGTAGGAGAGGTTGAAGCTCTTGTTGCAGAGCGGGAAGTCGGAGATGTGGTTGCCCCGCATCGCCATCGCCAGGCCAAACCAGTTGTGGAAGGAGGGGTCCACCACTTTGTACCCGGCGATGGCTCCGGACGAGTCGGTGACTGCCAGGTGGAGGATTTCGCCCCGAAAGCCCTCCACCATCGAGACGGCCACGGACGAAGGGCGGAGGCCGGGAAGCTCCTCCGACAGGCCGCGCTCCGGCGACTTCTCCAGGCGCTCCTGGACGAAGGCCAGCGAGCGCTCCACCTCGAGCCACCGCACCATCGCGCGGGCGTGCACGTCCCCCGAGGAGAGGACCGCGGGGACAACTTTCACCGAGCGGTAGATGCCCGCAGGGTGATCGCGGCGCAGGTCGAGGTCGCGCCCGCTCGCCCGCGCCGCCGGGCCCACCAGGCCCAGCTCGGCCGCCAACTCTCTGCTCAAGACCCCGGTGTGATCGAAGCGCGAGGCCACCGAGGCCGAGTCGAAGGTCAGCCTGGCGGTGGCGCGGAGATCTCGCTCCAAGAGCGGAAGCCGGGCCAAAAGGCGCCTGCGCTGGTCCGGCGTGGCGCCGAACCGGACCCCGCCGGGCAAGAGCAGGCCGCGGCCGAAGCGGTTTCCAGACAGCTCCATCAGCGCGTTCAACATCTCGCCGCGCAGGCGACCGAACCAGGACGCTCCAGGCAGGTAACCCACGTCGTTGCAGAGCGCGCCGAGATCCCCCACGTGGTTGTGCAGCCGCTCCAGTTCGAGGGCGACGCCGCGGAGGAGCTGCGCGCCCTGCGGGGGCTCGACCCCGGAGAGGGCCTCGAGCGCGGCGCAGTAGGCGAGCGCGTGGCCCACCGCGGTGTCTCCGGCGATGGACTCCGCCACCGAGAGCCGCCTCGGCGGAGGGGAGCGCATAAGGAGCTCCTCGGCGCCCCGGTGCTGGTAGCCGAGCTGGATCTCCAGGCTCAGCACCTTCTCCCCGTGGCACTGGAAGCGGAAGTGCCCTGGCTCGATGATGCCGGCGTGCACCGGGCCGACCGCGACCTCGTGGATGCCGGGGCCCTCCACCTGGAAGAACGGATGTGGCGGCGCCTCCGAGGTACGGCCACCCAGCTCCTCGAGGGTCCGGTGCCGCCGGAGCGCCTTCGGCCACGGGTGCCCTTCCACCGCGACCCCCGCCTCGATGAGCTCGCGCTCGAACGCCTGCGCCTGCGGCAGCTCTGAGGTCACCGAGGGGAAGGCCTCGCCCGGGCCGAGCCGGCTCTTCGCCAGGCCCACCCGACCCCGCACGTCGTCGGCGACCACCGCCCATAGCTGCCGTTCGCCCGGTGGCCCCAGGGCGCACAGGGCGGACAGCCTGGCGCCGCTTCGGCACAGCTCGAGACAGGCGCTCCTCAGCCCCGAAGCAGTTAGCTCCGGGACATCCGCGAGCGGCCACGCCCCCCCCGCCTTTCCCCACGCCACCTCGGGGCCCGAAAGCTCCACGCTCGCGCGACTGGCGGCAGGCTCGCCCATACCTAGCCTCCGAGCATTCCCGCCGCCCGGCCCAAGAGCTCGGAGAGGAACGGCGGCACATGGACCCCGAGCAACAGCGCGACGGCCGCCAAGGCGAGCGGCGCCCCTACCGCGAGCGGCCTCTCGGCGGCGCGCCGTGCCTCGGCGGGCACGCCCTGGAGCATCGGCAGGAGCACTCCCGCCATGCCCAGGAAGGCGAGCGCCAAGAGCGCCGCGAAGGCGACTCCCAGCCACGGCGCGGAGCCGCCGATCGCCGATTGGAAGATCATCAGCTCGGAGAGGAACGGCCCGAAGGGCGGAGCCCCGCCGATGGCGAGGAACAAGGCGAGCATCAGCGCGCCGGTGACCGGGAGCCTCCTCAGGACCCCTTTGACCTCCCCGGCGTTGGTGGTGCCGAATTCCCGGAGCACGTTGCCGGCGAGGAAGAACAGCCCGGCCTTGCAGACCGAGTGGTTCACCGCGTGGAGCATCGCTCCGTAGGTGGCGGCGCCGCCCAGCCCCACCCCCACCGCCACCACGCCCATGTTCTCGATGCTGGAGTAGGCGAACAGCCGCTTGTAGTCGCGCTGCCGGATCATGAAAGCGCAGGCCACCGCGATGGAGGTGAAGCCGAGGACGAGCATCAAGGTGCGGGCGAAGTCGGCGTCGCCGGAGGCGAGGCAGACCTGGTGGAAGCGGAGGATGGCCAAGAAGGCGCAGTTGAGCAGCGCCCCCGAGAGCAGCGCCGACACCGGGGAGGGCGCCTGGCTGTGGGTGTCCGGAAGCCAGGTGTGCAAGGGCGCGAGCCCCATCTTCGTTCCGTAGCCCACCACCGCGAGGACGAAGGCGGCCTTGAGCCACGGCCTGGGCATCTGGGGCGCCGAGCGGAGCAGCGACTCCAGCGTCAGCTCCGAAGAGCCGGTGGCCGAACCGGCGATCCCGAGGAAGAGCACTCCCAACAGCGCCAGGGCGATGCCCACCGAGCAGATGAGGAGGTACTTCCAGGTGGCCTCCAGCGCGGCCCGGCGCCGGTAGAAGTACACCAATGGCGCGCTGGCCAAGGTGGTGGCCTCCACCGCCGCCCACATCACCCCTAGGTGCTGGGTGGTGCAGACCAGCGTCATCGCCGAGAGGAACCAGAGCAGGCAGGGGACGAAGCGGTGCGGCCCGGCCTGCGCATCGTGCGTCCCGTGCAGGAGGTAGGGCACGGTGTAGAGCGAGGCGGCGGCGAAGAGCGCGCTGGTGATGGAGAGGAAGAGCAGGCCCGGGAAGTCGAGCTGGAGAAGGAAGCCCGCCTCCTCGGCGCCCGGCCACAGCCACAGCGCCGCGGTGCAGGCGAGGTGGAAGGCGGCGCCGGAGAGCAACAGGCCGAGGTCGATCTTCACGCTCTCCACCCGGAAGGCCACCACGCCGAGGAGCGCAGGGACCGCGATGAGCAGCGCGAGCGTCATGGCGTCAGTCCTTGAGCGAGTCGAGCAGCGCGGTGTCGATGTGGTCGAACTCCCGGCTGATGTGGTGGATGGCGATGCCCATCACGAAGACTCCGACCAACAGGTCGAGCAGGATTCCCAGCTCGACCGCGAGGGGAATCTCCCTGGCCATGGTCTGGCCGAAGATGAAGACCCCGTTCTCCAGCATCACGTAGCCGACCACCTGGGTGATGGCCTTGAGCCTGGAGACCAGCACCAGGAAGCCGAGCAGGAGCGTGGCGAACGCCACCGGTACCACCAGGGTCGACGGCGCCGGCTTGGGCAGGACCAGCACCGTGGCCAGCCAGAAGGAGACGCCCACCAGGACCGCGGCGATGAGCACCGACAGGTGCAGGCTGACGAAGGGCTCCACCTCGCGGCGGACGTTCGCCACCCGGATGGCCCGGAAGAGCAAGAGCGGGATGACCACTCCCTTGATGGCGAGCGCTCCCACGCTGATCAGGCCCAGGTGGAGGAGCTGTTCCGAGGACGAGCCCCACCACAGCGCCAGCGGCAGGGGCGCCAGGGCGATTCCCTGCAGCGCCGAGGCCCGCACGCAGCTCGCCAGCCGGCTGGTGGCCACGATGTAGACGTCCAGCACCACCACCACCAAGAGCAGCAGGTCCGCGTACCCGTTCACGGCGCTCCCCGATAGAAGACCGAGGCGAGCCCGATCGCCGCCACCACCGAGGCGCCGATGAGGAACTGCGGCACCCGGACGAGCCGGAGCCGCGCCATGGTCGACTCCACCACGCCGATCAGCACCGCGATGGCGAGCTGCCCCCCGATCATCAAGAGCACCCCGAAAGGTCCCCCGCCGGCGGGGATGGGCAGGAGCAAGTGCACCAGGAGGGAGCCGAGCACGAAGAGCTTCAGAGCGCTCCCGTAGAGGATGAAGGCGAAGTCCGGCCCGCTGTGGTCGAGCACCATCACCTCGTGGACCATGGTCAGCTCGAGGTGGGTGTTCGGATCGTCCACCGGGATGCGCGAGTTCTCCGCCAGCATCACCGCGAAGAGCGCCGCCGCCGCCGCGAGGAACCAGGGGTGAGAGGCGCCCCAGCTTTCCCAGGGCAGGGCTCTCCAGGCGGCCTCGAAGGTGGGAGTCCCCGCGGGAACGCAGACGATGGCCAAAGCCAAGAAGAGCGCCGGCTCGGCCAGCGCCGAGAACGCCGCCTCCCGGCTGGCCCCCATCCCCTCGAAGCTGGAGCCGGTGTCCAGCGCCGCTGCCATGGTGAAGAAGCGCCCCAGCCCGAACAGGTACGCGAAGGCCACCACGTCGCCCTGGAACCCGAGCGGCGAGCCGGCCTCGCAAAGCGGCGCGAGCAGCCCCGCGAGGATGGCGGTGGCCAGAGAGACGATCGGCCCCGCGCGGAACACCCAGCTCGTGGTCCGGCTGTACACCGCCCCCTTCCGGAACAGCCGGAGGACGTCGAAGTACGGCTGGAGCAAGGGCGGCCCCCGCCGGCCAGCGAAGGTGGCCTTGGTCTTGTTGATCACGCCGAACAACAGCGGCGGGAAGAGGAGGAGCAGCGCGAGGTGGATGGTCGTCCGGAGCAAGGCGTCAGCTCCCGCCGAGCTGCCAGAGGAGCAGCGCGATCAGCGTGGCGAGCATGTAGACCAGGTAGAGGTGCACCCGCCCCTGCTGGATGACGCGCAGCCTGCCCGCGGCGGCGACGATGCGCCGAGAAAGGGGGACCAGCATCCGCTCCCCGGCCATGTCGCCCAGGTGCTCCTCGTAGCGGGCGGCCTTCGGGAAGCACCCCGTCGGGCCCTCCTTTTGGACGCGCGCGTGGATGACCGAGGCGAACAGCTCGAGCAAGGGCGAGGCGAAGGACGAGGCGGTGTACTGCATGCGAGGGGTAGGAGAGGCGTAGCCGCAGCCCCAGGTGACGGCCGCGCCCACAAAACGCCCGCGGAGCAGCGCCCAGCGGGCGAGGGCGATCAGCGCGATGATGCCGGCCAGCGCCACTCCGGCCCAGGTGATGTCCGAAAGAGGCCCCACCGCCTCGGGCGCCGCCGGCACTCCCAAAGAGCCGCTGACCGCAGGCGAGACCAGCCTCAAGGCGGTCTTGGGGGCCAGGCCGATCGCGGCGCACAGGGTGGCCCCGCCGAGCATTGCCCCCACCATCGCCGGGCCGGGCTCGTGGGCCGAGGTAGCGGCCTTGGTGCGCGCCTCGCCGAGGAACACCACCCCGAAGGCCTTCACGAAGCACGCCGCCGCCAGGCCTCCTACCAGCGCCAAGACCGGCACCACGCCGATGGCCGCCGCGGCCAAGCTGGTGGGGAAGGAGCCCGCTCCCCGGAAGGCGCCCAGGTACACCAGCCACTCGCTCGCGAAGCCGTTGAGCGGCGGCAGGCCGCAGATCGCCGCCGAGCCGACCAGGAAGCAGAGGGCGGTGAGCGGCATCCGCCGCTGGAGCCCGCCCAAGGACTCTACGTCGCGCGTGCCGGTGGAGTGGAGCACGCTGCCGGCGCTCTGGAAGAGCAGCCCCTTGAACAAGCCGTGGTTCAACACGTGCAACAGCGCGCCCGCGAAACCGAGGAAGGCGACCGACGGCGCGCCTTGGGCCTGCCCGAGCAAGCCCATGCCCATCCCCAGGGCGATGATGCCGATGTTCTCCACGCTGTGGTAGGCGAGCAGCCTTTTCAGGTCGTGCTGGGCGAGGGCGTGGAGCACTCCCGCCACCGCCGAGATGGCGCCCACCGTAAGGAGCGTCGTTCCCCACCAGGGCGGCGGCGGGCCGAGGAAGGTGAGGGTGCGGAAGATCCCGTAGATGCCGAGCTTGATCATCACCCCGGACATCAGAGCGGAGACGTGGCTGGGCGCCGCGGGGTGAGCGTCTGGGAGCCAGATGTGCACCGGCCAGAAGCCCGCCTTGGTGCCGAAGCCCACCAGCGAGAGGAGGAAGCAGGTGCCCGCCATCCCCGCGGGGGCTCCCGCCTGGGCGAAGCGGGCGAAGTCGAAGCTGCCCGCCCCGCGCGCGAGCAGGCCGAAGAGCACGAACAGGAACACCACTCCGAGGTGCGAGGCGATGAGGTAGGTCATCCCCGCGCGCCGCGCCTCCTCTCGCTCATCCTCGTAGGTGACGAGGAGGAAGGAGGCGATCGACATCAGCTCCCAGGAGAGGAGGAACAGCACCCCGTCGCGCGCGATGGCGATGCCCGCCATCGAGGCGACCAGCAGGTTGAAGAGGGAGACTGCAGGAGCCAGCGCCTTCCGGTTCGAGTACCCGCGCAGGTAGCCGGCGCCGTACACCGCGGCCAGGCCAGAGACCAGGAAGATGCAGACCAGGAAGAAGGATGAGAGCGGATCGATCCCTACGTGCACCTCGCCGATGGGGAGCGACCAGCCCGCGCGAAGGTCCGCGTTCGCGCCATCCACCAGTGCCGCGGCGGAGGCCCCAAGCCCCAGGAGGCAGGCGCCCACGCTCCCCGCGGTGCCGATGGCCAGCGAGGCCCGGTCGGATCGACCGGCGAGCGCCGCAAGGAGCGCGCTCGCCAAAAGGGCGGCGATGGCGGCGATGATGCAACCCAGCATCAGCGCCAGCTCCCCCTCCGCCCGCTTCCCGGCCTTCTACCGGAGTTTGGCGTAAAACTACGCAAGACTCCGCAAGGCGTTGACATCGAGCGCGCATCTACGTACCAGGTCGGTAGGAAGTCAAGGAGCCGGGGGGCGCGAGGACGATGGAAGACCGCTTGATGACGGCCCGGCAGCTCGCCGCCTATCTCAGCGTCAACGAGCGGACCGTGCTCAAGCTGGTGGCCGAGGGCGCTTTGCCCGGAATGAAGGTCGGCAACCAGTGGCGCTTCCGGAAGGCGATGATCGACACCTGGCTGGACGACCAGATGCTGGGAGTGACGCCTCGGTACGTCGAGCCGCCGAGGGCGGGCGTTCCCAGGCGGATGCTCGAGCTGTCGAGCTGTTTCCAGCCGGAGCACATCGTCCCCGAGCTGTCGGCCACCACGAAGACCACCGTGCTCGAGGAGCTCGCCCAGCTCGCCCACCGACTCAAGCTGGTGCGCGACAAGACGTGGTTCGTGGGGGCGTTGGTGGAGCGAGAGAACGTGATGCCGAGCGCCCTCGGCAACGGGATCGCCTTCCTTCACACCCTGAGGCGCCACCCGGAGCAGGTGGTGCGGCCGTTCATGGTGCTGGGCCGCTCGCGGGCCGGCATCGACTTCGACGCGCTGGATGGGAAGCCCACCCACCTGTTCTTCGTCCTGGGGCTCAAGTTCGCCGGGCTCCACCTGCCCTGGTTGAACAAGCTGGCGCGGATGTTCGCCCGTCCCCTGGCGGTGGAGAAGGTCCTTTCGGCGCCCGGCGCCCGCGCGGTCTACCGGGTCCTCGCCGAAGCGGAGCGCCAGCTCGAGCCCAAGCGGCGGACGGCGGCGCGGTAGGCAGTCCTGACCCGTCGGGCGGCGTCGCCGGACAAACCTTCGGCATCCCTCAGGGCGGCTGGCGCACGGCGCTTTCGGCGCGTACGTTTCGACGCCGTGCCGTACGACGCGTTCCTTTTGGCCAGCCAACTCTCCTCGCGGCTGGAGGGGCCCGGGGCCAGGCGAATCTTGCGAATCGGAGCGGCGGGGGCCTGCGGTGGCGCGCTCACGCTGTACCTGTCCGGTTGCAACCTGAGGTGCGTGCACTGCTGGGCGGGAGAGGACCTCGAGCGTCCGCTGTCCGCTCCGATGCGCGAGTACGCGGAGCTTCGCGGTCGAATCGAGTCCTTCCGCCGGGAGAATCGGCTCGGCGCGAATCCGCGGCGGGTGCGGCTTTCCGGCGGAGAGCCGATCCTGAGCGAGCGCTTCTTCGAGCTGTTGGAGTGGCTGCTCTCTTCGCCGGGACGAATCTTCGTCGAGACCAACGGAGTCGTGCTCGGCGCGCACCCGGAATGGACGAGGAAGCTGGGGCAGCTCCGCCGCCGCGTCACGCTGAAGGTCTCGCTCAAGGCCGGGACCAAAGAGCAGTTCGAGAGGTTGACCGGGGCGCGGAGCGACGCCTTCGAGGCCGGTTGGGAGTGCATCCGCGCGCTGCGCGCGGCTGGAGCGAGCTTCAGTCTCAACGCGCTCTCCTTTGCCCCGGAGCTGTTCACTCGCTCCGAGCGCGCGGCCCTGCTCCGAAAGCTCGAGCAAGTCGCCCGCGGGCTTTCCTCCCTGCTCGAGGAGGAGACGCTGACCGCCTACCCGGGCACTGCCCGGCGGATGCGCACCCACCTCGATCGCGCGCGGCGCGGCCAGCAGATCGCGGCGATCCGTGGCTCCTCGGCGCAAAACGACAGCGGCCAAAACGACGCCTCGAAGCCGGCCCGGCTGAGCGCTCGGGCGACTTCTCCGCGGCTGGGCCAGTAGCAGCAGCCATCCGCTTTCCTGCCGCCCCCGAGCGAGAGGGAGAAGCGCTTCACTTTGCCGCGCCTCCCGGGAGAAAGCAGGAAGTCGAGCAGCGCCACTCCGCCCTCGGCGAGGGAGCCTTTGATGGCAACCAGCGCGCGATGGCGCGACCGCGGATCCAGGAAGAGGCCGCCGCTCACCAGCCCCAAGGCGACGATGGAGTCGAACGCCGCCTCGCCGAACAGCGCGGGCAGTTCGCAGACATCGCCGGTGACGAGCCGTACGCCACGCCTCCGGAAGCGGCGGCGCACGCAGCCGATCATCGCTGGCTCCCAGTCCAGGGCGGTCAGGTGGGCGCCCAGCTCGAGCAGGAAGGGAATCTCTCTGCCGGTGCCGCAGCCGGCCAAGAGCACGCGGGGGAGGCGGAGGTGGCGCTCGAGCAGCGCGCGCTCCGCCATGGAGAGTGGCCCGTCCCAGGGAGAGCCACGCCCGCGACCAGGCGCGCACGCCCTGACCAGCCGGCGATAGAGCGCCACGTCACCGCCCCAGGGAGCGCTGGCGCCGGTCCTCACCGAAACACGTCCTTCGGGCTCTTGACGTCCACGGTCCGGAAGTGCGGCTCTCGCTGCATCTCGCGGAGCCAGCGCGCCAGCCCCACCTCGGAGATTCTCTCGAGGTTGCGGAGGTTCCAGCCGCCATACTTCCTGGTGAGCCTTCGGAGGAAGGCCGGCGCCGAGAAGGGGAAATCGCGCTGGCCATCCTCGCGGAGGGCGGACCTCCTCCTCCGCTCCAGCGACGCTCGATCCTCGCCGCCTCGCCCACTCGCGCAGGGACGAAGCCTCGCGCAGCCAGCACAGGTCGGCATCCGATTCTCCCGCGCACAGGCGCGCACCGGGCAGTGGAGGACCCCGCCACCTCGGCCGCATCCTGGGCAATTCGGGGTGCGGGCGATGCGCTCGAGCACTTCGAAGAACGCGTCGACCTTGGGTGCTCCCTCGGAGTCGAGGCGCTTGGCGAGCCCGAGGAAGCCTTGGCGGCGGATTCGCTCGAGCAGCCTCGAGGCCTCGCGAGCCAGCTCTCCGCGGTGCGCGAGGCAGGCGCCGCAGCAGGCGCCGCAGGCGCCGGCGAGCGCCGGTTCGACTCTACCGCCGTGGGACATGTCGCGATGCTAGGCAAGATCTGCCTGGACCGGGAACAGCCCTCGGGCAAGGCCCCGCCATTCCAACTGCCCCGGGGCGCGCGGGGCGCTCCTGTGCTATCGCCCACCCCGATGGAGAACATGCGCCTCGAATTGGAGCGCCTGCTGGGGGATGGTCTCGTGACCGCCCTCGCCCATCTGCCTTCCTCCGACACGGTGATCGCCGCGGTCCGGAACGGCTTGGTGCTGTTCAGCTCTTCGCTCCAGAGGAAGAGCGCCGCGGAGAGCTCGCATCGAGACCTGATCACCTCCATCGCGGTGGAGCCCGGAGAGAGCCGCATCGTTTCCGCCGGACGCGACGGGTTGCTCCGCGAGTGGACGGTTGGCCCAAAGCTGAAACCAGGCGCCCTCATCGAGCTGGGCGCGCCGGTGAACGACCTCGCCTGGAGTCCAAGGGGCCGAAACGGGCGGGCCCAGCTCGCCGCCGCGCTGGAGGACGGCAGCGTGGCGCTGTGGGAACGGGGGGCGCGCCATTACGATGTGATCGGCGCGCGCGGAAGGCCGCTCCGGGCAGTGGACTGGCTGCCGAGGCCAGGAGCGCTGCTGGTCGGCGGTGATGACGGGGCGCTCCGGCTGCTGAGCTTCTATCGAGGGCGGGCTCGGGAGCAGGAGCTGTTCCGCCACCCGAGCGGCATCCGGCGGGCGAGGGTGTCGCCGGGCGGGCGCTACGTCGCCTTCACCAGCGGAGACGAGAGGGGAGCGATCTACTGCTTCCGCACCCGAAAGCTGACGCGCTTCGGGGTGAGCGGCGACCCGGTGGTGTGCCTCGCCTGGCACCCCGCCAAGCTCGTGCTCGCTGGCGGCACCGAGCGAGGGAAGTCCTTTTTCTACGACCTGAACTCGGGCGGCTTGCGGAGCTGCGAGGCTCACCTCCATCCGGCCGAGGCGGTCGCCTGGAGCGCCGAGGGCGATCAGGCCTGGACCGGCGGCCGGGACGGGCAGGTGGTGGCAGCGGCGCTGGCCAACTCGCGCTGGTTGCCTCGCGCCATCTATCGGCCACAGGTCATGGGCTACGCGCTCTCCTGCGCGTGGATCCCGGACTCGTCGAGGCTGGCCGCCGGCTACTCCCACGGGACGGTGGCGGTGTGGGAGGCGCGGAAACGCGCCCCGCCCACTCTCTTGGAGAAGCCTCACCGGAAGCCGGTCTACGGGCTCTCGGTGTCGCCCGACGGCCGAGCGGTGGCTTCCGGCTCGGTAGACCGGACGGTGAAGGTGTGGGACCTCGGGGAGAAGCTGCTCGCGCACGAGCTCAAGTCCCTGCACGAGCAAGCGGTGTACGGCGTCTCCTTCTCGCCCGACGGCCGCTTCGTGTGCACCGGCAGCGGCGACACCTTCCTCGTGGTCTACGACATCGAGCAGGTGAAGCAGGCCGCCCGCGAGGCCTTCGGCCCGGAGGAGTTCTGGCACTTCGCGGTGATGAACCGCATCTTGAACTGCGTGGCCTGGTCGCCGGACGGCCAGCGGATCGCAGTGGGGCTTTCCAGCCACGGAGTGGTCATCCTCGCCGTGGATGCCTCCGGCAAGGTGGAGAAGGGGCCGACCCTGAGCCTTCACGAGGATTCGGTCTCGCGGGTGGCGTGGGGACCGAACGCGAGCTTTCTAGTCAGCGCGGGCTACGACCGGCGCCTGGCGGTATGGGACCCCTCCTCCTGGTCGGTGCGGGCGCTGCGAGTGGTCGAGCACGACGAGCCCATCCAGGCCCTGGCGGTGCACCCCGGCGGAGAGGTGATCGCCACCGGCTCGTGGGATGGGACGATCCGGCTCTGGCGCGCCGACACCCTGGCCCCCCTGGGCACCTACACCCGCCCGCACTTCTCCGCCGTCGAGTGCCTGGACTTCGATCCCGCGGGCGCGCGGCTCTGCTCCGCTTCCAGCGATGGAACCGTCGGGCTCTGGCGGGTCATCGGCTGACGGGGAGAGCAGCGAGCGGAGCGGCGAAGTTCAAGCCCCGCGCCCGCCCGAGCGTCCTCTCCCGGAAGAACACTTCTCCGTTCACCGAGAGCCCGACCAGGTCGAGGAGATCTCCCTCCCCCGAGGCGGCGGCCCGCGCCAGGTCCGCGCGCACCTCCGTTGCCAGCGCGCTCCCGAGCCGGCGAAAGACTCCCCGCGCTCTCCCCAGGTCCCAAAGGCGCGCCCAGCCCAAGGAGGCGAAGGGGAACCGCCCGGTGAGGCGGCGCAGCAGCGCGAGCGAGCGGAGATCTTGGGGAACGCGCTCGTCGACCGCCGGCTCGCCCTTCCCCCTGAGCCCCAGCTCGCGCGGGTGGATGAAGGTGAACGCCAGGTAGCAAGGCATGCCGGCGACCGCCGCCGCTTCGAGGAGCATCTCCAGCCGCGCGAGGGGGACGTGCTCCTGGTGGAAAGCGCTCGCGCTCACCCAGAGACCGGAAACCCCAGAGGAGCGCAGGTCCTCCACCCGCGCCCTCGCCGCGCGCATGCCGGTGGCCCACGAGCCGTTGGTGAGCAGCCGCACCGCCGCGCCGCGCGCGGAGAGCAGCCGGGCGAGCGTCAGGGTGCGCTCCGGGAAGAGCATCGGCTCGCCGCCGGTGAGCGCGGCGTAGCGCGGCGCTCCCCACAGCCGGCAGAAGGCGTCGAGGAAGGCCGCCGCGGCGCCGACCTCCATCAGGCCGTGGCGGCGGGGGCCTCCGCCGTAGGCGCAGTGAGCGCAGCGCGCGTTGCAGCGAGGCGTCACCTGGAGGATCAGCCGGCGGGGCGTCTTGCCGCCCACCTAGCGGCCCTTGCCGAGGAAGTCCTTGATGGACTGGTAGATGGCGTCCTTGTCGGCGATCTCCGAGAGGGACACGCGCTCCTGGTCGCCGATCGCCTCCCTCAGGTCCTTGATGAATTGCCCGGAGCCGTAGGGCGATTCCACCTGGCCGTAGGCGAACTGGTTCACCGAGGGAACGATGTCGGCCTTCAGCATCTCGATGCAGTGGCGGGTGTCGTCGGCGCTCCAGTTGTCCCCGTCGGAGAAGTGGAACGGGTAGATGTTCCACCGCGAAGAAGGGTAGTCGGCGCGGAGGATGTCCCGGCAGAGCTTGTAGGCGGAGGAGATCATCGTCCCGCCCGACTCGCGGGTGTGGAAGAAGGTGTCGCGGTCGACCTCCCGCGCCACCGCGTCGTGGATGATGTAGCGGACCTCCAGGCCCCGGTACTGGTTCCGCAGCCAGGTGTCGAGCCAGAAGCTCTCGATGCGGACGATCTCCTTCTGCTCGTCGCCCATCGAGCCCGAGACGTCCATCATGTAGAGGATGACCGCGTTGGTCTCCGGCAAGTCCTCCAGCTTGTAGGAGCGATAGCGCCGGTCCTCCCGGGTGGGGATGATCACCGGCTTCTTCGGATCGTACTGGCCCAGGGCGATCTGCCGCTTGAGGGCCTGCTTGTAGGTGCGCTTGAAGTGGCGCAGCGACTCGGGGCCGGTGGTGTTGATGCCGGTGTAGCGGATGCGCTGGGCGACGATCTTCTCCTTGCCCTTCCGCTCGATGTTGGGGAGCTGCAGCTCCTCGCCCAGGATCTGCGCCAGCTCGTCCAGGCTGATGTCCACCTCCAGGGCGTGCTCCCCCTCGCCCTGGCCGGCCTTGCCCGAGCCGTCCTGCGGCTGCACCGCGCCCGGCGCGAGCATCTGGCCGATGTCGCCCTCGCCTTGCCCGACGCCTCCTTGCTCCTTGTGCCCGTACTTGAAGTGGGGAATGTCGATGAAGGGGACCGGGATGGAGATGAGGTCCTTCCCCTTCTTGCCGATCATCTCCCCCTTCTGCACGTACTTGCGCAGGTTCTGCTTGATCTTCCCGCGGACGATCTCTTTGAAGCGGGAATGGTCTTGGTGGATCTTCACCGCCGCCTCTAGTCCTTCGCGTCGCCCCTGGCGAAGATGCTGGCCACGAAGTTGAGCACGTCGGTGGAGCACACCTCGCAGTACCCGTAGTTCTTCATCATCCGGTCCTTGACCAGGTCGATCTTCTCCTGGGTCTCCTTGTCCACCACGGAGCTGACCAGGTTCTTGAGCTTGATCGAATCCTTCTGGTCCTCGAACAGCTTCAGCTCCAAAGCCTTGTGGAGCCGCTCGTTGGTCCGGTAGTTGAAGCTCTTGCCCTCCACCGCCAGTGCGCCGATGTAGTTCATGATCTCGCGGCGGAAGTCGTCCTTGCGGCTCTCGGGGATGTCGATCTTCTCCTCGATCGACCTCATCAGCCGCTCGTCGGGCTCCTCGTACAGGCCGGTGTACTTGTTCTTCACCTTCTCCTTCTGGGTGTAGGCCTTGATGTTGTCGATGTAGTTGCCGCAGAGCTTGGCGATCGCCTCTTCGTCGGCGCTGATCGCGCGCTGCACCTCGTTCTTCACCACGTCCTCGTACTCCTGCTTCACCACCGTGAGCAGCTCGCGGAAGCGCTTCCTTTGCTCCTCGCTGCTGATGAGCGAGTGGGTGCGCAGCCCCGCCTCCAGCTCGTTGAGCACCATGAAGGGGTTGATGCAGCCCTCGCCCTTGTCCGAGACCAGCGCGTTGGAGATCTTGTCCTGGATGTAGCGGGGAGAGATGCCCTCCATGCCTTCCCGGGGCGCCTCCTTGCGCAGCTCCTTGATGTTGTCCTCGGTGAAATTGGGCAGGGTCTTGCCATTGTAGAGCTTGAGCTTCTGGATCAGGGTGAGGTTGTGCTTCTTCGGCTCCTCGAGCCGGGTGAGCACTCCCCACATCGCCGCCATCTCCAAGGTGTGCGGGGCGATGTGCTTGCCCTTGATGTTCCGGGCGTTGAAGTCCCGCTCGTAGATCTTCCGCTCCTCGGCCAGCTTGGTGATGTAGGGGATGTCGATCTTCACCGTGCGGTCCCGGAGCGCCTCCATGAACTCGTTGTTCTCGAGCTTCTTGTACTCGGGCTCGTTGGTGTGGCCGATGATCACCTCGTCGATGTCGGTCTGGGGGAACTTCTTGGGCTTGATCTTGTGCTCCTGGCTGGCGCCCAACAGGTCGTAGAGGAACGCCACGTCCAGCTTCAACACCTCGACGAACTCGATCACCCCGCGGTTGGCGATGTTGAACTCGCCGTCGAAGTTGAAGGCGCGCGGGTCGGAGTCCGAGCCGTACTCGGCGATCTTCCGGTAGTTGATGTCGCCGGTCAGCTCGGTGGAGTCCTGGTTCTTCTCGTCCTTCGGCTGGAAGGTTCCCACCCCCACCCGGTCCTTCTCCGAGAAGATGAGCCGGCTCACCCGCACGTGCTCGATCACCTTCTCGAAGTCGCCGCCGTACTGGCCCATCAGCTCCCTGAAGATGAAGCGGCAGGCCGGGCACAGCTCGCAGCCCTCCGGAATGGCGTGGCCGGACTCGGGCGCGCAGAGGTCGGCGATGATGCGGGGCCGCCACTCCCGGGGGATGAGGTTCAGCGGCTCCTCGTTCATCGGGCACTTGGTCTTCTCCCGGGTGACGGTGCCGTCGAGGTGCTTCTTGTCCAGCACCCAGGAGAAGGTGTAGGCGGCGCCCTCGGGGGTCTTGGAGTACACCTCTATGCCCTTCTTGAGGAGCCGGGCGATGGTGGACTTCGAGGAGCCCACCGGCCCGTGCAGGAGGATGACCCTTCGCTCGGTGCCGTAGCCCTGGGCGGCGCTCTTGAAGACGTTCACCAGCTTCATCAGAGGCACGTCGAGGCCGTAGATGGCGTCCTTGCCGCCGAACTTCTCGTCCGAGAAGAAGTGGTAGCGGATGAGCCGCTTCTTGTTGTCGATGTACTCGGTCTTCCCGTGGCTCAAGATCATGTCGTAGATGCGCTGGAACGCAGTACGGGTGACCTTGGGGTTACGCCGGATGACGTCAAGGTACTCCTCGTAGGAGCCCTCCCAGTTCAGCTCGGCGTAGAGCTTCTGGTCCTGGAGGGCCGCGATCTTCCTGACCCAGCCTTGGGAGGTCTTTTCCTTGGGGTGTCCTTCCATCACGCTTCCTTCCACGGGGTGAAAAGGCGCCACCATTATAGGACGCCGCGCGCCGGGAGGGGCGAGCGGGTGCGGGCCAGGGCGGCAGGCGCGGTGTCAATCGCACGGCCCCACGCCAGGTAGGGAGAGGTCGGGCGTTCGTCGCCGCCGCGCCGCTTCATCAGGCGTGCGGGAGCGTCCCCGCCCGCTCCACGTGCCGGCGTGCGAGGGTGAGAGCGAGGGCGGCCAGCGGCCAGAGGGCGAGGCTGAAGAGGGCGAGCACCAGGAGCGATGGCGCCACCTCCGACAGCCCCTGCCCCTTGAGTGCAGAGGCCCGGAGCGCGGAGAGGGCGTGGGTGGCGGGGAGGAGCTTCGCCGCCCATTGCAGCGCCTCCGGCAGCACCTCCACCGGGTACACCACCCCGGCGAGCAGGTAGGTGGCGGTGTCGAGCGCGTAGGTGAAAGGATCGCCCCGCTTGAAGGTGAGGACGAACGCCGCGGAGAGCAGCCCCAGCGCGCCGAAGGCCAAGAGCGCGAGGCCGAGCGTCACGGTGAAGGAGAACGGCTCCAGGTGGAGGTCGGCTCCGAAGAGCCACCAGCCCAGGGCGATCAGCCCCACCGCGCGGAGGAAGGCGGTGGCGACGGGGTAGGCGGCGAGGCTGGCGATGACCCGGAAGGTGGAGTGCGGCGCGGCGAGGAGCACCTCGAGCGAGCCGTCGGTCTGCGCCTCGCGGAGCCTGCCGGCGAAGCTGGTCTGCATCGCGCGGAGGCAGCTCGCCACCGCCACTCCCACCAGGGCGAAGGAGAAGTAGTCGGCGCCGTACCGTTCGCGGAGGAGCGCGGTCTCTCCCATGGTGCGGGCGAGGAAGTAGAAGACGGTGAGGGTGATGAGGCCGCCGGCGAGCATGAAGGCGAAGCTCAGCCGGTAGGAGGCGGCGATGAGGATGTCGCGGCGCAGGAAGGCGAGGAGCAGGCGCACTCAGGCCTCCGCCGGTTTGGCGAACACCTCGTCGGCGCGAGGCTTCACTGATTGGTAGGGGCCGAAGGCGACCACGTGGCCGCGGTCCAAAAGCACCACCCGCGAGGCGATTGCCTCCACCTCGGAGAGGTCGTGGCTCGCAAACAGCACTGCCGCTCCCGAGCCGGCCACCTCCTGGGCGACCTGCCGCCGTAGCCTGACCGCGGCGCCGGGATCCAACGAGCGAGTCAGCTCGTCGAGCAGCAGCACCCTGGGTTGGTGGAGGAGCGCCCTCACCAGGATGACCCGCGCCTTCTCTCCGGTGGAGAGCGTGCGCACCCGCCGCTCCAGGAGGGCCTTGGCCTCGAGCCGCTCCGCCAGCTCGGCGGTGCGCGAGGCCGCCTCTCTTTGCGAAAGCCCGAAGAGGGCCGCGTAGAAGGCGAGGTTCTGGCGCACGGTGAGCCGCGAGGACAGCCCGCGGTCCTCGCTGAGCGCCGCTCCCACCACCGCCCGGGAGCGCGGCCGGTCCTCCACCACGTCGAGGCCGGCCACGCGGGCCGAGCCCGAGCTGGGCAAAAGAAGGCCGGTGAGGATACGCAAGAGAGTGCTCTTCCCGGCGCCGTTCGGCCCGATCAGGGCCACCACTTCTCCAGGTGCGATGTCGAAGGAGACACCGGCCAAAGCCTCGCGGGGGGCTTCGCGCTTGCCGACGAGCCACCGCCAGGAGAAGGGCGGCGGGTAGCTCTTCTTCAGGTTGCGAATCTCGACTTCGGGCATCGGGCTCAGGCCGGGTAGATGGGGATTCCAAGCTGCTTGGCGGCGTCGAGCATGCGATGGTCGAAAGTCGCCAGCTGCACGTCGATGTTCCTCGACCTGAGAAACTCCACCGAGGCCAGATGGAGGGCGTCCAGTGTCCTGACGGCGACCGGGAACGAGTCGATCGCGCGGGAGAGGACCTCGGGCAGCATCTCCAACAGCGAAAACCGCGCGAGCAGCAGCCGAGCGGCCTCGCCGTGGGTCGCCGCCAGAGACCTGGCATGAATTCGCACCCACGTCTCGTATTCGAGCAGCCGACTCGAAACCGTCGTCTGCTCCCACAGCGCAGGGGCTGGCCGCCGGTCCTCCGCCAGCAACTCGGCGAGCACGATCGAGGTGTCAACGTAGATCATCGGTCCGCACGATCGGCATCGAGCTCTGCGAGGATGTCCCGAAGCGGTGCCACGCGGTCGCTGTGGGGCGGGGCGCCCGAGGGCATCAGGGCGGGCCTGAGGTATCCGCGGCGGACCAAATCGGCGAGGCGCACGTCGGCGATGTCCTCGGCCCGAGTAGCGCGAGGTGGCACGAGCTCCGCCACCACGCGGTCGCGGTCCGTGATGAGAACCGTCTCGCCCCGAGCAGCCAGACGCACGTACTCGGCGAGCTTGTTCTTCAGCAGTTTGAGGCCTACGGAGCGCACGGAGAAAAGGTAGCTTCTGGAAGCCACCTTCGCAATAGGGGTCAGCGGGCGATCCAGGTGCGCGAGAGGTCGTACCACACCAGCGAGGGCCGAAGGCCGCGGACCTCCTTCTTGGCGGCGTCGAGGCTCTGGCGGGCGGTCATGAAGAGGTAGGGCTGGTCCTGATAGAGGATGCGGTGGATGCGCCGGCTCAGCTCGACCCGGCGCGCCCGGTCGGGCTCGCCGCGGCTCCGCTCGAGCAGCGCGTCCAGCTCCGGGTTGGAGTAGCCCACGAAGTTCGAGCCGCGCTCGCGCTCGCTGGAGTGGAACACCTGCGAGAGATCCTGCTCCAGGTCGAACTCGGTCCACACCCTCGAGATGGCGTCGAAGTCTCGCCGGTTGACCCGCTCGCTCAGCACGGCCGACTCCAGCTTCTCGAGGCTCATCTCGATTCCCACTTTGCGGAACTCCTCCTTGAGGAGCGGGCCGAGCTTCCCCAGCCTCACCGCGTTGGGGGGCATGAGGAAGGAGAAGCGGAAGGCCGTGCCGTCTTTGTCCAGGAGGCCGTCGCCGTCAGAGTCCTTCCAGCCCGCTTCCGAAAGGAGGGCGCGGGCCGCCCCCGAGTCGAACCCGAACGGCTTCACCGCGGGGTCGCAGTACGGCCCGTCGATGAAGTAGGGGCAGGTGGTGGGCAGCTCGAGCCCGAGGTCCACGTTCCGAAAGATGGTCTCGGCTGGGTAGAGGTGGGCGAGCGCCCTCCGCACGCGGGCGTCGGCGAAGAAGGGCCGCGCCTGATTCCAGGCGATGTAGGAGTAGCTGTTGTCGGTGGAGCGGATCCGGTGGTAGCCGCGCGCCCAGGCGTTCTGAGGCCCGGGCTCTTCGATCGAGCGCCACACCGCCGGCTGCACGTTGGTCATCAAGCCAAACTCGCCGCGCTCGAAGAGCTGGGCGGCGATGGTGTGGTCCTTGACGATGCGGAAGACGATGCGGTCGAGGTGGGCTTTCTCACCCCAGTAGCCCTGGTGGCGGACGAGCGACACCTCCTTGCCGGTCTCCCACCGCTCGAAGCGGAACGGCCCGGTGCCGATCGGGGCGCGCGCGATGGCCAGCCTGTCGAAGTCGCCTTGGAGCGATGCGGCCGGGTAGATGGGCAGCTTGGCGAACTGCCGGAACCCGAGCGGCGAGGGACGCCTCCACTGAACCACGAAGGTGTGCTCGTCGGGAGCGCGGTAGGTCGCCAGATCTGCGAAGTCCGCACGCACCCCTCCGGTGAGGAGCTTGGGGCTCATCACCGCATCCATCACTGCCGCCACGTCCTTCGAGCTCAAGGGCGCGCCGTCGTGGAATGTCACTTTGCGCCTGAGGTGGAAGGTGTGGGTGAGGTGGTCCTCGCTCTCCTCCCAGCGCTCGGCGAGCAGCGGGAGGATCTCGTAACTCGACGGGTCGAGCCGGGTGAGCGTCTCCGCCACCAGGCCGAGCGTCATCCGGGCCGTCCAGCCGTGGCGATAGGAGTCGTGGAGGTAATTGAGCCCGCCGGGCTCCACCATCGCTCGCACCACCAGCGTGCCCCCCGAAACCGGCGAGCCCGCGGACGCGCCGTCGGGGAGCCTTCCCTCGAGCCAGTCGCGGTCGAGGCCAGGCCCGGCGTCGGCGCTCTGCCCGCGGCGGCAGCTCCCGCAGCCCCACAGGAGGCAGAGGACCGCGAGCCAGAGGAACGCGAGGCCAAAGCGCATCGTCATGGAGTGAAGGTGTCGCTGGCCACGCTGGCCCAGCCCATCGGCACCTGCCGGCGGAACGGCGCAACCGGGCGGTCCTGGGGCAGGCTCACCGCGGTGACGAAGGCGAAGTACTCGCCGCCCTGCTGCAGCACTCCAGGCGGAATCTGGACGCTGCTCCCGTAGACGTGGAAGGTCGCCTGCAACCGGGCCTCGGTCCTTCCGCCGCTGTTCTGGATCCGCACCACGTCGACCGCGTGAAGCGTGGCTGCCGACGGCGACCAGCTTATCACTGGCGTCAAGCCAACCTGTGACTGCCTGGCGAGCAGATCCTTGCCGTTGATCTGCGGCTCGACCGGAGCCACCACCAGCGGGCGGACCGGCGAAGATTGGTGGGCGTCCAGCCGGCCGGCGGTGAGGCTGCCCACGAGCGCGGGGTAGGCCGTTGCCCCCGGCACCGAATAGAACCTGACCGCCACGCAAACCGCCTGCACCAGCTCGTCGGTGCCGCCGAAGGGGTTTGCGTAGGAGAAGGTCAGCTTGAGATCGGCCGGGCTCTGGACGGTGCGCACCGCGCGGACCAGGTCGGGCGCTGGCCCGTAGGCCCCGGCGGCATTTCCGCGCGGGAGGGCGGTGACGGCCAGCGAGGAGTAGACGAATGCCGCTCCCCGTTGGGCGCCCATGAGCTGATTCTCGAACTCCGAGGCCCGCCAATCGAAGCTCGCCGAGCGGCTACGGGTTAGTGCCGACATTCCTCCATCGAGGGTGGCGATGGAGCCGGCGGCCATCTCCAGCGAGGTCGATTGCAGGAGCCGGTCGGCGACCAGCCGGAAGTACCCCGCGTCCGTCGGTTCTTGCACGTGCTGCAGCAGCTGGACCGAGTCGCCCCTGGAGGCGCTGATGAGCGGAAAGCCGTGCCGCCCGAAATCGACCTGGAGGCCATCGACGCTGGTGGCGCCTGGCGCCGGGAGCGGCCCCGCGATCCGGCCGAGGCTCGAGGTCACCGTTCCGGCGCGAAGCGACACCAGATGAAGCTCGTCGCCGGCCTGCCAGGGGCTGAGGCCGGTGACTCCCTGGAGCTGGAGCCAGGTGTTCGGGGTGGGCACGACCGCGTCGGGGCGACCCAGCCTCCAGGCCGAGAGGTCGACCGAGCGCTCCGAGCTGGTCACGAAGGTGCTCCCCGCGTAATCCAGCGAGTAGGTGGCGGCGGGTGGAACCCCATCGACGCTGAAGTCCCCGGCATCGTTCCCGGCCACCGAGAGGCGGCGAAAGCCTCCGTCGACGGCGATCCAAGCGACCAGCGGCGCACTGGTCAGGTCGAATGGGACGGCGACCTCGCCCTCCGACAGTTGGTGAAAGACGAACAGTCGCCCCTTCACCGGGTTGGCTGCGCCCGCGCCGGCGTCGCCGAACCCTGCATCCATCATCCCCCCGTCGCCAAGGTCCGCGCAGCGGCCTGCGTCGACGCATTCTCTCCACACCGAATTGAAGTCCCTGCAGGCGGCGGCCGGCAGGCCGGCCATCGCGATCGCGAGCAGCCGTGTCAAGGCGGCGCCAAGGAGGCGCGGAGCCAGGCGTGCCGGGAACACGGACGCGAGTCTAGTACGCACCGGCGGTGGCGGAGCCGGGCGTGCTCAGCGGTCCAGCGAGGAGGGCACGTGCACCGCCACCACCAGCTTGAGGAACTTGTCCTCCGGCATCGAGCCCTGCCGGCCGTAGGGGTCGCGGAAGTGCACCCGGCCTCCGGTCACCTGCTCGAAGGTGACCGCGTGGTTCCACCGGCCCATGTTCACCTCGAGGATCACCGGCCGGTTCCTCCCCCGCGCGTCGTAGGGCCTCAACAGCTCCAGCGCCTCCGAGGCCTGCCGGGAATCGAAGAGCTTGCGGGTGCTGTACTCGACCCCGAACAGGTGCTGGAGCAGGTAGGTCTGTTGCGCCGGCCACAGCCCTCGGTAGTCGCCAGAGCCCTCGGCGCGGGCACTCCGCCCGCTCGCCTCCGCGAAATCGTCGGCCCCGTTGGCGAACTCCATCGCCGCCGACTGGAAGATGACCTCCGAGGTGCTCCGCTCGTCTCCCGCCGCCGGCTTCACGTACTTGGTCTGGAGCTGCAGCTCGCCTCCGCCCACCATGGTCGCGCTGCCGGACGGCCCGGTCAGCCCCGCGACCAGCCGCGCGTACTCGGCCGGCTCGTCCCGCACCAACTCGAACTGCATCGAAGTCACCGTGCAGGTGGGAGCCCGGCCCTGGTCCACCCGGTCCGGGTTGACGATGTCGCGCAAGGCGTCCTGCATCAGACGCTCGCGGGTGAGGCCGCGACCGTAGAGCGCCGCGTTCAGAGGCTGGCTGGCCATCTGCGAGAGGTTCTCCAGCAGGGTCGAGCCGGAACTGTCCTTCGAGGTGAGCGCCGACGGTCGCGCCTCCGCGAGCGCGGCCAGGTAGCGCATCCCCTGTTCGCCGCCCGCCTGCAATACCTTGGCGAGTTGGCCTTGCTCGGCCGGGGTGAGCGCCTTCCAGGCGCTCGAGGAGGTCAGCTTCTCGATGATCCGCGCCTTCGTGCCCTTGGGGTCTTCCGCCACCAGCCCGAGGAGAGTCGCCCGCGTCTTGGGACTCATCCGCTCGGTGCCGGCGATGATCGCGTCCAGCCGGTGGCCGACGTCGTGGTCCGAAAGCGCCGCCTGGAGGATCCGGTCCCGCTGGGCGGCAGTCAGCGGCAGGCCGGCGAGGGTGGATTCCGTCTTCCCGAGGTTCGGAGGCCCGACGATGGACGGATCCGGCGTCCGGTACGGCTGGAGGTAGCTCGGGTTCTCCCGGAAGAGGTCGCCGAACGCGCGCCAGCGCAGCGCCTCCGCGTCGCGCTCCGGCCCTAGGCCCAGCCCGCCGATCGACTCGTCGTTCACACCGATCGATTCGTCGTTCACGCCGATCGATTCGTCGTTCACGCCGATCGACTCGTCGTTCACACCGATCGACTCGTCGTTCACACCGATCGACTCGTCATTCACCCCGGTCGCCGTGCGAGTGGAGACACTGAGCGCCACCTTCACCGAAACCCGGTCCTCCGCCTGCTCGAACGAGCTGACCAGGGCGTACCCCGCACCCTTCGCGGCGGCGTCCGCCTTCTTCGTGTCCGCGGCGGTCGCCGGACGCGGAGCACTCAATGGGCGCGGCGCAGCCGGCGGCTGGCGCCGGATCTTCGGGTCAAACGCCATGGTGCACCTTCCCAAGGGGATTATCGCACCCACCCCAGTGACGTTGCTCCCCCAGCCGCGCCTGGGGTGGGCAGCTGTCCTACCTCGGCGGGCGGCGCGGCGAGCCAGTGATCTCCGTGGGTTCGCGATATACCTGCGCCCGCTTTGGCGGTCGCCTTCGGCAAGTACGAGCTGGTCCGCAAGCTCGGCACCGGCGGAATGGGGGAAGTCTTCCTGGCCAAACCGGCGCCGGGGGTTTTCCCTCCGCACGGGTGCGATCAGCTCGTGATCAAGCGCATCCTTCCGCACCTCACCGAGAACGCTCGCTTCTTGCGGCTTTTCCTCGACGAGGCGCGGATGGCGGCGAGGCTCGCCCACCCGAACATCGCCCGCATCCTCGAGCTGGACGAGGTGGGCGGCTGCTGGTTCGTCGGCATGGAGTACGTGGCCGGCAAGGACCTGCGCGAGGTGTGCCGGCAAGCGAAGGAGGCGAAGCTGCCGATCCCGGTGGGAGTGGCCTGCCGCATCGCACGCCAGCTTGCCCAAGGGCTGGACTACGCGCACCGCTCCACCGACCCGACCGGCCGGCCGCTCAAGCTTGTGCATCGCGACGTCTCCCCGCATAACGTGCTCCTGGGCTTCGACGGCTCGGTGAAGCTCATCGACTTCGGGGTGGCCAAGGCCGCCAACAAGACCTCGGTCACCGCCACCGGCGTCCTCAAGGGCAAGTTCCCCTACATGTCCCCCGAGCAGGCTGAGGGCAAGCGCATCGACCGGCGGGCAGACGTGTTCGCCATGGGAATCGTGCTCTGGGAGATGCTCGCCGGCCGCTCGCTCTTCCGCGGCAAGTCCGACGCGGCGACCCTCAAGCTGGTGAAGGCCTGCGAGGTCTCGCCGCCCTCCGCCCACAACTCCCGGGTGCCAACGGAGCTGGACGCGCTCGTCCTGCGGGCCCTGGAGAAGGCGCCCAAAGATCGCTTCCAGGAGGCGGGCGCACTTGCCGCGGCGCTGGAGGAGCTCCTCTCCGTACGCACGGCGGTGGCCTCGCGCTCCGACGTGGGCGCCTACGTTCGCCGCCTGTTCCCCGCCGGAGCCGACGAGTCCGAGGACGACGAGCTGGGCGAAGGCACCAGCGAAGAGATTCTGACCTCCACCGACGCGGAGAACCCCTCGGAGGAGACGGTCAACCTCCGCGACGGCAGCTCCGAGGGTGAGCGCGCTTCCCGGGTGCGGGCTCGGCGCCACCCAGCGAGCCAGGGCGAGCGGCACGCCGCCCTCGAGAGGACGGCCAGGCTCTTGGCGGAGGTCAGCCAGCGCCCCACCAACCTGGTGCCGCAGCAGACCAGCTTCGTGGGCCGGGTGGCCGAGCTGGCCGAGCTGCACCAACTCCACCGCCAGGGCGCCCGCCTGCTCACCCTGCTCGGCCCCGGCGGCACTGGCAAGACGCGCCTCGCGCACCAGTTTGCCACCCAGCAGCTCCCCTCCTTCGCCGCGGGAGGGGTGTGGTTCTGCGATCTCACCGAGGCGCAGGACCTCGACGGCATCTGCCTCGGGGTGGCGCGGGCGCTCTCGGTGCAGCTTCCTGCGGGCAAGAGCGCCGAGGAGCTGGCTGCTCACCTGGGGAGGGCCATCGCCTCCCGCGGCTCGGCGCTCCTGGTGCTCGACAACCTGGAGCAGGTCGCCCAAAACGCCGCCGCCGCCGTCGAGCAGTGGATGCGCGCAGCTCCCAAGGCCCGGTTCCTCGCCACTTCCCGGGAGGTGCTCCGCATCCCCCACGAGGTGGTGTTCGAGGTGCCGCCGCTCAAGGTGCCCGAGGGCGGCGAGGACGTGCACTCCTCCGAGGCGGTGCTTTTGTTCCTCGAGCGGGCCCGGGCGGTTCGCCCCGGCTACCTTTTGGACCGGGCGGACGAGGCGGCGGTGGCGGAGATCGTGCGCCAGCTCGACGGGATGCCGCTGGCGATCGAGCTGGCTGCCGCGCGGATGGCGGTGCTCTCGCCGTCGCAGCTCGTCCAAAGGCTTCCGCGCCGCTTCGATCTGCTGGCGGGGAAGCGCGGGGCCACCGAGCGGCAGGCCACGCTGAGGGGCGCGATCGAGTGGTCCTGGAAGATGCTCCGGGGCTACGAGCAGGCGGCGCTGGCTCAGTGCTCGCTCTTCCGCGGTGGCTTCACCGCCGACGCGGCCGAGGCGGTGGTGAACCTCTCTTCCTATCCGGGGGCGCAGGAAGTCCTCTCCTGCGTGATGACCCTGAGGGCCAAGAGCCTGGTGCGAAGCTACGTGTCTCCCGGGAGCGAGGGCGAGCTGCGCTACGGGCTGTACGAGAGCATCCGCGAGTTCGCCCTGGAGAAGCTGCAGAAGGGCCGCGAGGAGGCGGCGGCCTGCGAGCGCCACGCCCGCTATTACATCGAGCAGGGAAGGCGCTGCTCCGAGGGCGCCGAGAGCAGCGGAGCGCTGCTCGACGGATTGGCGGTGGAGCGGGAAAACCTCTACGCGGTCTTCCAGCGAGGAGTGTCGGCCCCGCCGGGTGAGGCGGAGCGGCGTTTTCAGGCGCTCGAGGCGGTGCTGGTGCTGGACCCGCTCTTGGCGCTCCGGGGCCCGTTCTCCTCGCATCTGCCGATGCTGGACGCAGCCATCGACAAGGCCAAAGACGCGCAGCCGCTGCGGCTGGCGCTGGCCCTCGAGGCTCGCGGCAAGGCCCGGCAGGCGCGCTGGAGGCTCGCGGAAGCGGCGGCGGATTTCGGCGAGGCGCTAAGGAGGGCGCGCATGGGAGCGGATCTGGAGCTGGAGGGCCGCGCGCGCTTCGGCCTCGGCTCGGTGTCGCGGCTGATGGGGCGCATCGAGGATGCGCGCGGGCACTTCGAGCAGGCGCTCGCGCTGCAGCGAAACGTGGGCGACCGGCGGATGGAGGGGAGGACGCTGGCGAACCTGGGGCAGATGCTGCAGGAGCGCGGGAAGGTGACCTTGGCGCTCTCGCGCTACGTGGAGGCACTGGAGATCCACCGCGAGGTGGGGGATCGCCGCTTCGAAGGAATCATCCTGAGCAACCTGGGAGTGCTCCAGCAGCAGCAGGGGCTGCATGGGCAAGCGAAGGAGAACTACGAGTCGGCCCTGGCGATTCACCGCGAGCTGGGAAACCGCCGCTCGGAAGGGATCGCGCTCCTCAACCTGGGCGACTTGCACCGAGACCTCGAGCAGCCCGCGCAGGCGATGCTCTTCTACGAGCGGGCGCTCACCATCCACCGGGAGGTCGGCAATCGGCGCTGGGAGGGCATCGCGCTGGCGGGGATGGCCTCGCTCGAGCAAGAGTCCGGCCGCCTTCGCGAGGCGTCGGTGCGGTACCGCCAGGCGCTGACCTTGCTTCGGGAAGCGGGGGACCGCAGGCACGAGGCGCTGGTGCTCGGCGCGCACGCCGCGGTGGATGCCCTGCTCGGCCGGCTCGACGAGGCGGAGGCCGAGCTGGCCGACGCGGAGGCGGTGCTGCGCGAGCTGGGCGACACCTCGCTGCTCGACGCGCTGGAGGTCTTCCGAGCTCACCTGGAATTCGTCCGCAGCGTACAGGTCTCGCGGGCGGGCGGCGAGCAGCAAGCCGAGGCCTTGGAGCGCAGCGTCGCCGAGCGGGTGCGCCGCGCGGAGGCAGCCTCGGGAGCCGACCCCGACCACCCCGGCGGGGGCCCCTCGCCGGCGGAGAGGTCGGAGCACGTGCGGGCGGCGCTGAGATCCTTGCGGGCGGCGATGCGCCGTGGGGTGGCGTGAGCGGGCAGCCCCAGACGCCGATGATCGTGGGCGGGTCCAGGTGGGAGAGGGACCCGGGCTGGAAACTCCCGGCGGCGATGGTGGCGCTCGCCGCATTGCCCAGGCTCGCGGTGTTCCCGTGGACCGAGAACCTCTACGGGGACGCGGTGGCGCGGACCGAGCTGGCCGAGAAGTGGCTCGCCAGCCCCCACTGGATTTCCTCCTTCGCCGACGGGGCATTTCAGTTCGGCCCGCTGCACCTCTACCTGATCGGCGCGGCGCTCGAGGTGCTTCCTCTTCGCGAGCACGCGGGGAGGGCGGTGAGCCTGCTGTTCGGGGTCTTGGCGGTGGTGCCGCTCTACTCGCTCAGCCGCCGCCTCTTCGGCTGGCGCGCGGGAGCCTGGGCGTGCGCCGGCTTCGCCGCGTGGGGGATGCACATCCAGTTCTCCGCGACCGCGGCCAGCGAGTCGCTGGCGATCTTTCTGGTGCTGAGTGCGCTTGCGCTGCTTGCGGGCGGGCTCGAGCATGTCCGGCTGTGGCCGCTGCTGGCTTCCGCAGGCGCGATGAACCTCGCCTGCGCCACCCGCTACGACGCCTGGCTGCTGGTGCCGCTGATGTGCGCCACGATCTTGTTGGAAGGGAAGGATCGCGTGCGGGGCGCGAAGCGTGCGGTGCTCTTCGGGCTGCTCTGTCTTTCGTTCCCTCTGGCGTGGTTGATGGGGAACGCGGTCGACCATGGCGATCCGCTCTATCCCATCCGCTACATCGACGACTTCCATCGCCGGTGGTTTGCGGATGGAGAGGAGGCCTGGACCCCGCTCGGCTACCGGCTGCAGAACCTCTTCTTCTGGCCGGGGGCGGCTTTGGTGACGCTGAGCCCGCTGGTGGCGCTTTTGGGGGCGGCGGGAATGGTGCGGGCCTATCGAACGGTGTCCAAGGCGCGCTGGCTCGTTTGGATGGCGGTGCTTCCGGCGGCCTACTTCACGGTGAGGAGCACGCTCCTGGGCAGTTTCGTCCCGCTGGCGCGCTTCACTGCCCTGCAGCTAGTTCTGCCGTTGCCGTTTCTGTCCTTGGGACTCGAGTGGCTGGGCGGGGCGAGCGTTCGGCGGCGACGGCTACTCGGGGGTGCGGCGCTCGCGCTCGCGCTCGCGCTGCCGGTAACGCTGGGACTCTTCACCTTCAGGTCGGAGAGCATGTGGCGGAACGCGCTCCGGCCGGTGAGTCCCGTCTCCACCAACTCTCCGGCGCTGATGAAGGTGGCGCGATTCGTAGGAGCCGAGCTTTCCCGTGGTGGGAACAGTGTCGTCCTCGACAAGGACCCGCGGTACCGGGACATCCAGGTCGGCTTCTTCACTGGACTGCCGAAGCGGCGGATGGCGCGCTACCGCTACGACACCTTCGAGGCGGTGCTCGCCTCGGCGGACCCGAAGCTCCTGGTGCGCATCGACGGAGGGGAGCTGGAGCGTGCGGCGGACATGGAGTTGGTGCCCGGCGGCGTGCGGTTCCGAGGGAGAGTCTTCGCCGAGCTGCCCGGCTTCGAGGCGCCTTTTCACGTCTACCTCCGGGAGTCGTTGTCAGAGGCCGGTCCCACCTCCGATTCGGAGTGAAGCCCGCGGGCGCGCCAACGTTAGGCCCGAGTGCTCGGCCTCGGCGTCTATCTGGCCGGCGGTGGAACTCCTTCTGCCACTTCTGCACCGCCGCGTTGTGGCACTGCAGGTCAGGACAGAAGACGTGGGTGCCGTTGTTCCGCGAGACGAAGTAGAGGTCGTTGCAATCGATGGGATTCAGCGCCGCCCGGATCGCCGCCGCGCCCGCGCTGGCGATCGGCCCCGGCGGCAACCCCCTCACCGTGTACGTGTTGTAGGGGTGCTTGGTCTCCAGGTCCTTCTTGGTGATGTTCTTCGAGTACTGCCCGCGCAGGAGCATCATCGCGTAGATCACCGTCGGGTCCGTCTGCAGCGGCATCCCCAGCCTCAGCCGGTTGTGGAACACGCAGGCGATCCGCGGGCGCTCCTCCGGCGCGCCGGTTTCCTTCTCGATGATCGACGCCAGGGTCATCGCGTCGAGCAGCAGAAGCTCGACCCCCGGCCTGCGTCCCGACTCGGCCTCGCGGTGCTCCTCCAGCGCGCGCGACACCATCTTCGCCAACACCGCCTCCTCCGTCGCCCCGCGCGCGAAGGTGTAGGTGTCCGGGTAGAGGAAGCCCTCCAGCGAGTCGGCTGGTACCCCCAGCTTCCGGATGCGCTCCGGCGCCTTGGCGATCGTCTCCAGCCCCCGCAGGTCCAGCCCCAGCTCGCTCCTCGCCACGATCGGCAACGTCTCGTCCACCCTCAGCCCCTCCGGCACGGTGAAGCGGTAGACCTTCACCTGCCCGGAGACGATCTTCTCGATCACCTGCACCGGCGTGAGCGGACCTTTGAATTCGTACTCCCCGGCCTTGAGCTTCGGGCCCAGCTTCTCGCTCCGGAGATAGACGAAGAGGTCCTCCGCGCTGCGCACCACTCCCTGCTCGGCCAGAAGCGCCGAAACCCCGCGCGGCCCGGTGCCGGGAGGAATCTCGACGATCTTCGGCTCCGGCGTCCCGTAGGGCTGGCGGGCGAATTCCCGGATCCGCCGTCCCTCGAGCCAAAAGTAGGCCGCCGCCGCCGCGCCGGCGAACAGCGCCAACGAGAGCAGCGCGAGCAGGAGCCGCTTCATTCGGCGCTCTCCTCTGCCCCGGGCCGCGAGTCCAGCCAGCCCTGCAAGATGACCGAGGCCGCCAGCCGGTCGATCACCTTCTTCCGCTTCTCGCGCGAGACGTTCGCCTCGAGGAGCACTCGCTCCGCGGCCACCGTGGACAGCCGCTCGTCCCAATAGACCGCCGGCAAGCCTGACGCCTCCGCCAGCGCGTCTCCGAGCCGGCGGGCCTTTCGGGCGCTCGCCCCCTCGGTCCCATCCATATGGAGCGGCATGCCCACGACGAGCTGCGTCACGTCGTGCCGCCTCGCGAGCTCGCAGAGCGCCAAGACGTCCGTCCGGAGGCCCTCCCTCTTGAGCGTGGTGATCGGCTGCGCGGTCATCCCCAGCTCGTCGGAGATCGCCACTCCCACCGTCTTGCTGCCCACGTCGAGGCCCATCGCGCGCATCGCTTCCCAACTCTAGCTGCAATCTCCGCGCGCGGACGCCCATCTCGAATCTCGGACGTTCGGCGCGCGCGCACCCTCGCAAGGCCTGGAAACGACTCGGCTGGCGGCGGACGTCGCCCGGCACCCGCGCTGCACAGTGCCCTCGCGAACCCCAAGCCCACGGCAAAGGAGCACGCACATGGACATCGGTGGATTCCTCAAGGGTGGCGCGGCCTCGATTCTCGGAGGGCCGCTCAACATCGGCATCGACCTGGTGGGCGAGGCGTTGAACGTCGACCCCAAGCTCACCAGCATCGCCAAGATCGCCGCCGGCGCCCTCACCGCCAACCCGGTGATGATCGTCCAGGGGGCGGTGGGCCTCGGCGGAGAGCTATTGAAGAACCCGCCGGCGGTGACCGAGTTCGCCCCGGGCTCGAGCCTCGAGGTGGCCGGCAGGGGCTACGCCCCGGCGGACGCCGAGCTTCATCGCTACAAGAAAGCGCTCGAGGTCATCCGCGACAACTTCACCCAGGTCGACACCGCCTTCGGCTTGCCCATCTCCGACGGCTGCGTCAGCGCGTTCGACCTGAACGCCGTCGCCAGGGACCAGTCCGCCGCGGCGCATGTCCGCGAGGCGGCCAACTACCTCTTGCAGGCGAACCGGTTCGACGAGCTGGACCTCGCCGCCGGCGTGGGCCGCAAGGACAACCTCATCGGACTCACCGACATCGAGGCGCAGCTGCGCAAGGTCGAGGCCAAGATCGGCAACTCGGCCGGCCCGGCCTCGGAGCCGCCCCACCGCGCGGGCTCTGTCCCGGCGAATCCGCCCACCGCGACCTGCCCCGGAGCGGTCCGGGTCGGTGTGCCTGGGGACGGGCAGGGTGAGCGCCGCACGATGAAGCTCACCAGCGAAGAGGTGCTGGGCTGGGTTCCCTCGGACCGGTACTTCGCCGCCGAGCGCACCCGGTTCAACTTCTCCAACGAGGTCGGCCCGCTGCAGGCTCTCGGCAAGGGCCTGGACGACTACGCCGGCTTCCTGGCGACGATGCTCAGGAACAACGTCTCGCTGCGCGCCGAGTTCGAGGCGCACTTCAAGGTGAAGATCGACTTCGACGCCATCTGCCGGCCGGACGAGCTGGTGGTGGTGAGCGGCGCGGTGAGCGGCTCGGTGCGGCGCCCTCATCCCGGCGAGCTGGTCGAGCTGCTCGGCCCCCGCCCTCCGCCGGGCGCGCCGGCGAAGCCCACCCCGATGCCCGAGGATCCGCCGAGCTGCGGCCCGGTCCATCCACAGCCGCCCCACGGCCGCAGCGTCCGCGACATCCTCAACGACCCGTCACTGAGCCTGGAGGAGAAGATCCAGCTCGTGATGCAGATGATCATGGGAAGCATCGACGACGAGATCGCCGGAACCATGGAGGAGCTGGCCTCGGCGCAGGAGTCGGTGGCGAAGATCCGCGACGACCGCGTCAAGGCGAAGGACGAAGGCGAGAAGGCGACCTATCAGAAGGAGTCCAAGGCGCAGCAGAACGTGGAGCAGCTCAACCTCAAGCTCCAGCGCCTGATGGAGCGCCGAAAGCAGATGTTCGACCTGATGAGCAACATGTCGTCCAAGTTCAGCGAGATGGCGAAGGCCGCCATCCACAACCTCTCGAAGGCGTGAGCCATGGGCCGGATCATCAAGAACGGAGGAGATGCCATGCAGGCCGAGACCGAGATGAAGACCAAGCTCCGCGCCTTCGCCCGCGGAGAGATGACCTGGGCCGAGGTGGAAGGGATGACCTTCGAAGAGGCCAAGGCCATCGCCCAGGTGGGGTGCGACCTCGCGGCGGCCGGGCGGCTGGAGGAGGCCCGGATCGTCTTCGAGGGGCTGGTTGCGGGAAACCCCCAGGACAGCGCCAGCCGCGCCGCGCTGGGCACGGTGTACCAGAAGCTGGGACGGATCGAGGACGCGGTGAGCGAGTACTCCCTCTCGCTCGAGACGGATCCTCAGAACCCGGTGGCCCTCGCCAACCGCGGCGAGCTCAAGCTCAAGTCGGGCGACCGCGGCGGCTTCACCGATCTCGCCAAGGCGGTGGAGTCCGACCCCCACGGAGAGACGGCGGCCGGTCGGCGCGCGAAGGGCCTGGTGAAGGCGATCACGTTGATGGCGGTGGAGGCGGCGAAGGCGGACAAGCGGTAGCAGTTGCCTCCGAGGAGGCTCGGGGGCGGCCGGCGGCAGGTGGGCGGGTGCAGGGCGGCGCGGTGGGTGGCCTACTTGCCGCCGGCGTCTTTTTCGAAGCGGTCGACCAGGGCGAGGCGCTCCTCGAACGGCGGGTGCGAGCGCCCCTTGAGCACCACCCAGCGCGGCGGCGAGGGATCCATCTTGTTCACCCGCGCGGCCTTCACCAGCATCCGGCGGAAGGTGGCCGGGTCGCCGGTCAGGCGGAGCGCGTAGAGGTCGGCCTGGCGCTCCCGCTCGCGCCTCCAGGCGGCCGTCACCGGCCTCAGACAGGCTGTGCCCACGAAGAAGAGCAGCGCCACCAGAGGCAAGGTGCGGATGTCGGCGCGCTCCTGGACGCCGAGCCACCCCTTGGCCGCGCACCAGCGGAAGGCGCGGTCCACGAGGAAGAGGAAGGCGAGCAGGGCCGCGGCCGACGCCAGGTAGTGCGGCCAGCGCGATTCGCGGACGTGGCCCGCCTCGTGAGCCACCGCGGCCAGCACCTCGCCGTCGGTCATGTGGCGCAAGAGCTCGTCGTTCAAGATGATGGTCCTGGTCGGACCCTGGCCGGCGAAGGTGGCCTGCACCCGCACCGAGACGCGCGAGGTGTGTTCCACCACCACGTCGCGGAAGTCGATCTGCGCCTTCTCCATCAGCGCATCGATGCGCTGCCGGAGCGCTCCTTCCGGGAGCGGCTCCCGATCGAAGAAGACCTGGCCGCGGTAGGGGTCCAGCGCGGCCGAGCCGAGCAAGAGCGCCGAGCCCACCAAGCCCAGCACCAGCCACCAAAGGCGGAGCCTCCGGGCGAGCGCGTACATGCCGAAGGCCAGCGCGGAGGTCGCGATGGACAGCCCCGCAAGCCCCTTGAGGTGGTCGATCGCAAAGGAGAGCGGCGTATAGCGGGTGAGCCCAAAGCCGCGGGGGTGCAAGTATCCGAGATAGACGTCCAGGGGCAGGAGCGCGATCGCGTAGAACAGCTCCAGGCCAAGCGCGAACAGCACCGCGGCGCCCCAGCCCGGTCCGCCCCACAGCCGCTCCGTCGCGCGGAGGAGCACCCGGGCGACCGGCGCAGTGCGGAGAAACCGGAGCCGGCGTCCGAGGCGCGCGGCCAGGCCGACGGCGAGGCGGTGCAGCGGCCGGACCAGCCAGCGCAGCACCACGGCGAACATCGCGAGGTCGAGGAGGTCCCCCGCCGCCACCAGGGCGTACAGCGGGCGGTAGTAGGCCTTGATCTCGGCCAACTGCTCGGGCGTGAAGATCGCCTCGCCCATCGGGGGTCAGCCGTGGCCGGCCTCGCGGTCAGGGGCTCCCCAGATAGACGTTGTCCAGGCTGCCCACGTCGGGCCCGTCGATGTACTCGCCGCGGATGCGCAGGCCGGTGAGGCTCTTGAGGAGGAGCTGAAAGTCCTCCGCGGTCGCCGGAGGGCCGCTGAGGTCGCCCTTCCTCCAGCCCTCGCTCTCATCGAGCTTCACCGCGAAGGGCGTCCAGGTGGTGGCGGGGTTCTTCCTGGTGTCCGTCACCAGCGCGAGGCCGCGGCCGGTGAGGATGACGTCCTCCGCGTCGACCTGGTTGAAGGTGTTCGACTGCTTGAGATCGAAAGTGAGCTTGCTGCCGTACGCGGCGGACTGATCTCCCAGGAACTTCTTCGGGGCGACGAAGTACCAGATTTGTCCGGTGACGCCGTCGGTGGCGGAGACCATCCCGGCCGGGTTGCCGCCGGTGGCCGACCACTGCGGGTACAGGGAGGTGTCCCCCTCGATGGTCCAGCCTTCGTCGCCGCGCTCGAAATCGCTCGAGGCCGACGAAGGAAGGCCCTGGCTGCAACCCGCCACCGCAAGGAGGGCCGCGACCCCGCCGAGCCGCCTTCGAGATGCCGGTCTTTTCGCGCTCAACTCGACCTGTGACTATCCCATACTCAGCTCGAGGGCGGCCCAGAGGAGACACGGGCCTGCGAGCCCGGCGGTCCGGGAGGAGTCGGCTCGGAAGGTGCGGCTTCCTCCTCGGCGCGGGCGTCGGCCAGGAGCAGGTCCTTCATCTTCTGCAAGCTCTCGCGGGTGCGCACGACGAAGGGGTTGATGGCACCGATGCGCTCCGCCGTTTCCAGGGTCCTCTCGTAGATGCTGATCGCCTTGGTGATCAGCACCCGGATCTTCTTCCGCAGCTCCTGCCGGTAGACCTCCGCCTCCTCGGCGTGCAGCTCCCTGGGGGCCGGAGAATTCACCATGTGGTGGTACAGGTTCTCGTACAGCCCGCCGATCTGCGCGCCCGAGGCGGTGGCCCAGTACCCGTTGCCGATGCGGATGGACCTCAAGTAGTGCCCCTGCGCCGAGAGCAGCAGCTCGGCCTTGTACTCGAGGTCTCTGGCCAGCTCGTCGACCCCCTTGTCCGGGTCGAGGGTCACCAGCTCGTAGTGGAGCCGGAAGATCTCCCCGAGGAAGAACTGCGCCTGCGCCGGGTAGTAGTCGTCCACCTGGTCCTTCTCCTCGAGGTCCTGGTAGGCGACCACCGCGCGGCGAAGGGAACGCTCGGCGTCCTCGCTGCGGCCGGCCTCCATCTCGCAGATGCCCTTCTGCACCTGGGCCTCGATTCTCCTCGCGGCGGGCAGGTCCGAGCGCTTGGCGATCACCTCCAGCAGCGCCGAAGCATCGTCGTAGCGCCCGAGGTGGTAGAGCGTCTCGGCGACCCGGAAGGAGGCGTCGAGTGCGTCGCCCGTGCCCCGCTGGGGATCGGACAGCTCGGAGAAGCGCATATACGCCTCTTCCCAGCTCCTCAGGCGCTGCAGCGACAGGCCGGCGTTGTAGAGGGCTGCTCTCCGGTGCGGGCTGTTCGGGTGGAAGTCGGCCAGCCTTCCGAAGTAGCGCGCCGCCTGCTTGTAGTCCAAGGCGGCGAAGAACGAGGAGCCGGCGGCGAACAACTCCTCGTCGTTCAGCTTCTCCAGCTGGAGGTCGCCTTCGACCAGCTCGGGGTCGAACCTCAGCTCCTGGGCGTCCTTTCGGGCGCGGAAGAGCGCGCAGCCCGACAGCAGCACCGCCAACCCCACCGCAGTGATCAAGCGCCCGTCCATGGCCCTCACCGGCGAGACCCGCGCACTCTGACAGCGCCCGCGTCGCGCGAGTTCCCCCGAGTCTAGCACCGTCGTTCAGACCTCCTCGCCGCAGGAGTGTTTCAGGCCGAGGGCAGTCGCCAGGGCTCGATCCGCGCGCCTCAAGAACTGGCGGCCGGCAGCTGGGCGTCGCCCACCAGATACCCGCCGGTGCGCCAGAGCGCCGGCAAGTCGTGCACGTCGAGGGGAAAGCGCGGCACCAGCACCAGCGCAGTGGGGCGGCAGGCCTCGGCCAGCTTGGCGAGCCCGATCGCATCCTGGGAGGCGAGCACGTCCAGCTCCTCTAGCGTCTTCTCCACCTTTCCACGGAGCGGCGGCGAGAGCTTGGCCGCCTCCCGCCACCATAGGTCCGGCACCGGCTCGTGCACTCGGTTGACCACCACCGCGGCGACCGCCATCTCGTTCTGCCTGAGCAAGGTGTGGAAGTGCACCGCCTCGTCGAGCCGCTCCACCGTCGGGCCGGTCACCAGCACGAAGGCAGTGGAGCCCGACGCCAATAGATCCCGCGTCTGGCGCGCCCGCTCGCGGAAGTCCTCGTTCATGCCGCTGACCGCCAGCATGAAGTCGGCCAGCTGCTGCAAGGTCTCCACCCCGGTGAACTTGGAGATCTGCCGAGCCACGTAGCTGCCGCCCAGGTTGAACAGCTTGAGCCCGAGCTTCCCGGCAGCCAGCGCCGGGGTGAGCAGCCAGCGGGCCGCCTCGTTGTCTAGGAAGTCGAGCAGCCGGTTGGGCGCGTCGAGGAAGTCCAGGGCGTGCGCGGTGGGCGGAGTGTCGAGCACCACCAGCTGGTAGTCGCTCCGGGCGTGGAGCTGCCAGAGCTTCTCCATCGCGATGTATTCCTGGGAGCCGGCCAGCGCCGAGGAGAGCGACTGGTAGAAGCGGTTGCTCAGTATCCGCTCCTGCTTCTCCTTCGGGGCGAGCTTCGAGATCAGCTCGTCCCAGGTCCGCTTCATGTCCAGCATCATCGCGAACATCGGCGAGCGGGGGCCCAGGCCCGCCGCGGCCAGCCGGGCATCGTCGATGCGGGTCTCCGCGTTGCCCAGCTCTTCGAGGCCGAGCGAGTTGGCCAGCCGCTTCGCCGGGTCCACCGTGCAGACGATCGACCGCCGCCCCAAGGCCGCGCCCCGGAGGGCCAGGCTGGCCGCCACGGTGGTCTTCCCGACTCCTCCCGACCCGACGCAGATGAGCACGCTCCTTTGGGTGAGCGCCGAGGCGAGCGGCCCGGTCATTCCTCGAGCCTCGCGATCCGCCGGGAGATCTCCTCCACCGCCGCCCGCCCGAACGAAGGGTGGAAGAGCCTGGGTACCTCGAAGACCGGGAGCCCGGTCCCCGCACAGAGCCGCTCGCGCGCCGCCTGCGACTGCCGCTCGCGCTCGAGGTGGCTCTGGGCCACCTGCTCGAGCGGGCGGTTCAGCGAGAGAAGGGAGGGGTCCTCCCGGCCAAAGCGCGGCGGGATGAAGCAGTTCAACACCACCGCCTGGGGGCGGACGCCGACCCGCTCGCGCAGCGCCTGGCACAGCTCCAGGGTCTCGTTGACCGGCATCTCCTCCGGCAGGGCGACCAGCACCGCGGCGGTGATCGCCTCGTCGGTGAGCAGGTCCAGCATCACCTTCGATTCGCGGGCCAGCGGACCGGGCGGCACGGTGTCGAGCACCACCTTCGGCACCCCGTAAAAGGACACCGCGTGCCCGGTCGCCGGCCCGTCGACCACGATGCGCTCGAAGCGCCAGGAGCCGTCCGGCCGCTGCTCGCGCAGGTGGTAGAGGATCTTCCCCAAGAGGACGATCTCCTGCAGCGAGGGCACGAAGCGCAGGAAGGTGCGGACCAGCCGGTTCTCGAACACCGCGTTGTAGATGCTCTCGAACTTGAGCACCATCAACGCGTACTCGCGGGTGGCTTCCTGCGGGCGGATGTCCACCGCCCACAAGTTCTCCTCGAGCAGGCCGATCTCCGGGCCCACCTCGGGGCGGCCGAGCAGCATGCTCACCCGCTCCTTGGCGTTCAGCTCGCAGACCAAGGTGCGCTGGCCGCGCCGGGCCGACTCGAGCGCCACCGCCGCCGCCAGGGTGCTCTTGCCGACCCCGCCCTTGCCCGACACGATGAGCAGCCGCTTCTTCTCCAGCACCGCCGCCTCCGGACGGCGCAAGCTACCGGAACGCCGCCGGCCGGTCGACACCGCGCAGGGCGCGGGGGACTCGCGCGCTTGACAGCTCAACGCGCGGCGATCACCATGCCCGCCGCCACCGCGCCGCCCAGGGGGATCCTCGATCGCCATGCTCAAGAACAACCCGGTGATGAAGAAGCTCGTCGAGACCGGAGAAGAGCGCATCGGCAAGCTCGCCCAGCAGCTCCTCTCCAACGAGAAGTTCGTCACCGCGATGCAGACTTTGGTCTCGCGCACGCTCGCGGCCAAGGGCTCCCTGGACAAGAGCCTGCGGACGGCGCTCTCGGCGATGAATCTCCCCTCCACCGCAGACCTGGAAATCCTGAGGAGCAAGGTGGAGGAGGTGGAGCGGCTGCTCGGCTCGGTCGAAGGCAAGGTGGACAAGCTCATCGAGGCGAAGAAGCCGTGAGCCGCCGGATCGCCTTCATCAACGAGAAGGGCGGCACCTGCAAGACGACCCTGGCGGTGAACCTCGCGGCGTATTTCGCCCGCAAGAAGGGCCAGCGGGTGTTGCTGTTGGACCTCGACACCCAGGGCCACGCCGGCAAGTCGCTCGGGGTGGACGTGCGGACCACTTCGCCGAACGTGTTTCACTTCCTCTGCGACCGGTCCGTGTCGCTCTCGGAGGTGGCGCGCCCCACCGCCACCGAGGGGTTGACCGTGGTGCCTTCCTACAAGGAGATGTCGGAGTTCCCGGTCTCGGCGGCGCCCGATCCCCGCCGCGCCTTCCGGCTGGCCGAACGGCTCGCCGAGCCCGCCGCCGCTCACTACGACCTCGTGCTGTTCGACGCGCCGCCTTCGATGGGGCTGACCACCTACAACATCCTGGTGGCCGCCACCGAGGTGGTGATCCCGGTCGCGCTCACCTACCTCTCACTCGACGGCTGCGCCGAGGTGGTGGAGACGGTGCGGAGGGTCTCCGCCGAGCACGATCGACCCGATCTCCACGTCTCGCTGGTGGTGCCGACGCTCTACCGGAAGACCACCCTGGCGGACGAGATCCTCGACAAGCTCCGGTCCTACTTCCCCGACCGCTGCGCCAAGACCCCGCTGGGCCTCAACGTGAAGATCGACGAGGCCCAGAGCCACGGGAAGACCATCTGGGAGTACGCGCCCTGGAGCCGGGGAGCCACCATGCTCCAGGAGATCGCCGAGGCGGTCTTCTCCGCCGGCGCGCAGCGCAAGCCGGCCGCCGGGAGGGCGGTGGCTTAGAGTCCTACCCTTTGTGCTTCTCCAGCGCCGACAGCTTCTGCTCGAGCTGGTCGAGCCGGTGGGTGAGCGCCTGCAGGTCTCTGCCGAGCGCCGGAAGACTGCCCAGCACGTTCTCCACCACCACCTTCACCCGCTCGTCGATCCGCCGCTGCCAGTCCTCGAGCAGCCGCTGAGAGCTCTTGAGCAGGTCGCCCCCGGACGACGCGGCCTCCGCCGACCCCTCGCCCTTCGCCTCTTCCTTCTTGTCGTCCCGCCGCAACAGGCGGTCGAGGCGGGACTCCGCCTCTTCCCGGATGGAGGCCACCCGCGGGCTCACTTCCTTGTGGATGAAGCCGTAGATCGACTCGCCCGGGTGCCGGATGATCTCCCTCAGCACCGCCAGCGGCATCTGGTTCTTCTTCTTCTCCTCTTCGAAGATGATCTGCGCCAGGGTGACCGAGGTCAGGTCCTCCTTCGTCCGGTTGTCGACGATCTTCACCTCCAGGCCCTGCTTGACCATCTCGGCGATCTCATCGAGCGTGACGTAGCGGCTCTCCACGGTGTCGTAGAGCTTCCGGTTGGTGTAGCGCTTGATGATCTTGGGCTCTTTTGGCTCGCGGCCGGAGGTTTCGGCCTTGCCCGCCTGCTCGACTTCGCTCATCGCCTGACCGCCCCTGATTTTGGGCGCCGCATGACGCGCTGCGCAGGGCCGAGATACCAGAGGGGTTGGGGTGGGGCAAGCGCTATACTGTCGCTCCCTCGGGCCGATGATCGTCAAATGCTCCCAGTGCCAGACGAGGTTCAAGATCCCCGACGAGAAGGTGACCGAGAAGGGGGTCAAGGTTCGCTGCACCAAGTGCCAGCACACCTTCCGGGTCAAGCGGGCTCCGGCTGAGGCTCAGCCGGCTGTCGCGCCGCCTCCCGCCCGTCCGGCACCTGCGCCGGTAAGCCCCGGCCGCTTCAACCCCTTCGAGGCCTTCGGCGAGGCGAGCACCGCCGGCGACGACGCCACCCGCCCGGCGCTCTACCAGGCACCTAGCCCGCCGTCGCCCCGGCTCGGCCCCAAGGTCGACCCGTTTGCCGCCTTCACCTCCGAGGAACCCAGCGACGGCACGAGGCCGATGTTCAACCCCTCGGAAAAGCCGCTGGAGCCTTCCTACGAGGCGCAGAAGCACCTGCCGATCGACGCCTTCGAGGAGCCCACTCGGGTAGGTTCTCACCTGGCGAGCGAGAGTCCGCTTCCTCCCGAACCCTCCACCATTCCGAGCGCGAGGCCGTTCCGCGCCCAAGCCAAGCCCGCGAGGGGCCCTTTGACCGGCGAGGACTGGACGGTCACCAACCCCACCCGGCCAGATGCCCCGACCGCGCTGCTCACCGGCACCGCGCCCGGCGTTCCGGCCTTCACCAACCCCAAAGGGGTGCGCGTTCCTCCGGCGCCGGCCGCCTCCGAGCAGGTGATCGGCGACCTCCCCGAAGTGGACGAGCTGTTCAGCCGCGCCCTCTCGAGCGAGGAGTCCACCGACCCCGGCGTGGTGCCCAAGGGCGTCCCCCGGACGGAGGACCGCGCGGCGCTGTTCGACCTGCCGCCGCCGCCCGAGGAAACCAAGACTTCCCCCGCCGAGACACGCCCGGCGGCGGGCGCTCCCCCGCAGGGAGCGGCCATCGCCCGCATCGCCCTGGTGAAGCGGGCAGTGGGGCCCGACTCGGTGAAGCAGGAGCGGCCGGCGCGGCCCTCGAAGAGGAGCTGGAAGACAGTGCTGGTGAACGTGGCCCTGGCGCTCCTGGTCCTCCCGGTGCTGGCGGTGGTGGCGGCCGTCTACCTCAACGAGGGACAGCTCGACTTCTCGGTGCCGAGGATCCGGGCGATGTTCGTCCCGCGGGAAGAGCTGATCGCGGTGGACATCTCCAACGGGCTGTACGACGCCCAGGTGGGCAAGCCGCTCTTCTTCGTGCGGGGGCTGGTGGAGAACCGCACCGAGAAGCCGGGCCAGGCCAGGGTGCGGGCGGAGATCCTCGAAGACGGCCAGCTGGTGAGCGCGGCCGAGGCGTTTGCCGGGGCCTCCACCAGTCCGGAGGATCTGTTCCAGATCTCCAGCGGCTCGGACGTGGAGGGGATGAACCGCCGCATCGACTTCAGCACCGTGGTGATCGCCCCCCACGGGCGCAAGCCGTTCCTGATCGCCTTCCACGAGTACCCGCCCAACCTCCAGAGCTTCTGGGTGAAGGTGACCGTGAGGGAGGTGGTGGCTTGGCAAGACGAGGCTCCCTAGCGGCGCCGGCCAAGAGCAAGGCCGCGGGCGTGGTGCACAGGCTCCACGCGCTCTTTGGCGGCGCGGAGGTGCGGAGGAAGGCCGCCGCGAGGGAGCTGGCGCGGAGGACGCCCGCCGCGGCGGCGGAGTTGGTCCAGGAGGTGATTCAGCTCGCCCGGGCCGGCTCGGAGGGGGCGGCTTGCGTGCTCACGGCCATCGTCTCGGCGATCGAGCGCGAGGCCTCGGTTCTGCCTCACGCGGCGCAACTGGCGAGGCTAGCGCGGGCCAGCTCGCTCATGTCGGTGGCCGCCCTCTTTCCGGAGGGAGAGGCCCGCCAGGAGCTGGACCCGGACGAGGCCGCCCGGCACGACGCGCGCCTGTTCTCCCAGTCCTTGGGCTTTCTCAAGACTCAGGCCAGGCTGACCCGGAGCCCGGACCTCCTGGCCAGGCTCGCCACGGTCTCCAACGCGGCGGTGATCCGCAACGTGCTGCTCAACCCGAGGCTCACCGAGGAGCACGTGGTGCGGATCGCCGCCCGCCGCCCGGCGCGGCCCGAGCCGCTGGTGGAGATCTGGCGCTCGGAGCGCTGGTCCACCCGCCACCCGGTGCGGAGGGCCTTGGCCTTCAACCCCTACTTGCCGCCCGAGGTGGGCGCGAAGATCGTCCCCTTGCTCACCACCAAAGACCTCAAGGAACTGGCCGGGGACCCGGGCGTGCACGCCTCACTCCGCGAGCAGGCGAAGCTCCTGCTAGAAGCGTCGAAGATTGGCGGAAGGTCCCCCGGAGCGTAATAGAGTTCCGCCGTGTCCGCGCGCACGTTGGCCACAATGGCGGCGGCGCTGCTCTCCGGCACTGCGGCGGGGGCGGGGCCGCAGACCGAGTTCGACCGCTTCCTCGGTGCGGCGATGGAGCTGCACCGCAGCCTGGAATACGAGCGGGCGCTGGACCAGCTCTCACGCGCCCGGGCAAAAGCGAAGTCGGTGGAGGAGAGCAAGAAGGTCGCTCTCTACGAGGGAGTCGTCCGGGCCGACATGGGAGATTGGGAGCAGGCACGGGCCGCGTTCCGTACTGCGCTGCTCTTGGACCCGGCGATCGCGCTGCCGCCCAAGGTGTCCCCGAAGGTGGAGCGGGAGTTCGAGCAGGTCCGGTTCGAGGTGAGGCGAAAGCTCGCCCTGGCCCCTCCCGCCGAAGCGCCGGAGGGCCAAACCCGCACAGGCCTCCGCCTTTGGGCGTGGCTCCCTGCCGCAGTGGGTGCGCTCGGCCTCGCCGGAGGGGGCTACTCCTTGGTGCAGTCGGAGGAGCGCTACCGGCGCCTCGGCACTTCTCCGTCGATGGGGATCCGCGAGTCGGAGCTGATGCGCGATGAGGGCGGGGGCTTCCAGACGCTGGGGTGGGTCGGCGTGGGCGTGGGGGCGGCCGGCCTGAGCGCGGCGGCGGCGCTCTTTCTCGCAGGGCAGCCGGCGGCCGAAGAGGGGCCGCTCTCGATTTTCGTCGCGCCGACTCCTCAGGGGGCGGCGCTCTGCATCTCGGGGGCCGTTCCTTGAGCGTCCGGGCGGCGCTCCTCTCGATGGTCGTGCTCCTGGTGGGGTGCCGCGACTTCCAGGCGGCGTGGAAGGACTGCGTAGCCGATGGCCGCTGCGCTGAGGTCCGCGAGGACGGGGGCACGGTCGGCGGTGAAGATGGCGGAACAGACCCGAGCGCCTTGCGCGTCACTGGCCGGCGGTACTCCCATTACCAACTCGTGGACGGTGGCTACTCGCGGCCGGCAGACCTGAGAAGCGTGGAGCTCGAAGTGTTGGTCCCGCTCGACGGAGGCGGTTTCCTCCGATTGCCGGCAGCGGGCGAAGCGGACGGCGGGTTCTACGTCGACGGTGTACCGACCGATGCGACATACACCCTGAGCTACGGACGCGTGGTCCTGGTCGCCACCTCCGGGCGGTTCGTCGACGTATCGGATTGGAGGCTGGGCCGCCACGACGCGGTCTGGCCAGCCGTTTTCACTCCGGCGGTCCTAAAGGTCAGCGGGCTCGAGCCCTGGCAGAGCCAAGACCAGCTTTGGCTCGTCTCGCTGCGTGCAGGAGCGTTGGTCAGTACCGCGGGAAAAATCACCGGGCCGATGCCCGACGCCGGGGACACTTCGGTGGACGGGCTGGCATTCGATTTCCACGCCAACGGCCAGCCGCTGATCAGCTCCGCCCAGGGAGACGAGGCGACGCTGTACCAGCTCGCTTCGCTGGATTCCGATGCCGGCTACGGCCTCCTCGTCGCCGACCGCGCCATTCGGGTGAAATCCCTCGAGATGGTCTCTGGCCAGGCGGCGACCATCTCCGGGGCGATGTCGCCGATTCCAAGGGAAAAATCCGCCACCTTCGACTGGAGGGCCTCGGAGCTCGAGTCGCAGGTGTTGGGCTCGCAGCCCGGCTCGATTTTCTTCCTCTCGTTCCTCACGGTGTACGCGCTGCCCGGCGCGTACTCCGCGGGTGCGTACGCTGGCGGCGCCGATCTGGCCCGGGCCTACCGGCTCGCCCCAGGTTCGACCAACCCCCAGCCGAGCTTCTCGTACGGAAACCCGTTCGAGGGCACCGACGAGTTGGTGATGTCGGCGACGGTGGCGTTCCGTGGCTACCAGGCCGATGGTGCCACGAGCCCGGGTTTCGTGCTGGTGACCAACTTCGCGCAGCAGAAGCTCGATGTCGGAAAGACTGTGCCGGTCCGGCCGCTGGTGGCGGCACCCACTGGGCTGCGGATCAACGGGAAGGACCTGAACGCGCGCCAGACCAACGTGACCCTCACGCCAGTCATCAGTTGGTCCCCGCCGGCACCCCCGCCGCCTTTCCATACCCTGACCCTCTACCGGATCGCCAACATCGGCAACGCCACCGAGATCACGCAGCAAGCCATCTTCCACGTCTACGGAAACAGCGTGCAGGTCCCGCCCGGCATTCTCCAAGCGGGCGGGAAGTACTTCGCGATCATCGCCTCGGTGGCGGTGCAGCAGGGCCCTACCCTCGAACCTTTCCGGAGGCTTTTGCCCACCGGATGGGCCAGCGTCTCCTCCGAAGTATTCGAGCCCTGAGCAGGCCCTCAGTCCTTGTCCCGGAAGTCGACCTTCACCTGCGTTTCCCGGCCAGGGGAGACATCGACTTCGCGGGTCGCGGTGGCCTTCTCCTGGGTGTTGACCAGCTCGAAAGTGTACCGGCCCTCGTACAGCTCGATCGGCTCGAGCGGCGTCACGCCGTAGCTGCGGCCGTTCAGGAGGACCTCCGCGTATGGGTAGACCCGGAACCGGACCGTCCCTTTCTGGGGACGCCACTCCTCGGCTAGGTCGTGCCCTTCGGCGAGCGAGACAATGCGCTCGCGGCGGAGGCCGGCGCCTTTCTCCTCGAAGACGACCCGGTGCTCGCCCGCGGGCAGGGATAGCACCTGAGGCGTCCTTCCTCGCGGCACGCCGTCCACCACCACCGACATCGCCGGGGTGGAGAGGAGAGTCAGCTTGCCCGCGGCGCGCTTCGGCTGGGCGCCTGCGGATGTGCGCGGCGGCGGCTCGCGGCGGGTCGCCTCCGCGGAAGCCGCGGCGCTCGGCCGAGCAGGAGGTTCGGTTGAACCCGCAGAGGTCGATGGCGGCCCGCCGAGGGGCCGCTCGGCGCCGGAGCTCTTTGCTCGCGCCGCTGCAGGAAAAGCCTCGGCCGTCTCGGTCGGCAACGGCCACTCGGCCAGTGTCGTTGGCTCGGGGGACCAGGCCAGGCCGGGCCAGAAAACCACGGCCGAGCCGGCCGCGACCGCGACCGCCCCCGCTACGATCGCGACGAGCGCTCGGGCATGGCGGCCCCCGCGTTTGGCGGTCGTGGACAGCGTGTGCGCCGGCAGCCTGGCTTCGGATGGGCGCCGGCGAGCGCTCGGACTCAGCACACGGGTCGGCGCGAGGCCTCGGTCCTGAGGCTCGTCGTCGGGATCCGGCAGCGTCGCCGCGGCATCCGCGCCGGCGCCTTCGTCGAGCAGCGCCGAGAGCTCCTTCGGCGTCACCTGTTGGCCACGAGCGGTGAGGAAGCGCTCCAGGTCCGCGGCCATCTCTCCTGCCGCCGGGTAGCGCTCGGCCGGCTTGGGAGCGAGTGCGCGCTCGAGCACCAGGCGCAGCTCCCCCGGCACGTCGTGGCGCACCTTCTCGATCGGCTCGATCTCCCCGGAGGCGGCCTTCTGCATCTTGGACAGGTCGCTGTCGCCCTCGATCGCCCTCCGGTTGGAGAGCGCTTCGTAAAGCACCAGCCCCAGGGAGTAGAGGTCTGAGCGGTGGTCGAGGCGGTCGCCGCGGGCCTGCTCCGGAGACATGTAGCTGCTCTTGCCCTTCACCATCCCCACCTGGGTGCGCTGCTTCGCGCTGGCGGCCTTGGCCACGCCGAAGTCGATCAGCTTCACCGCGCCGCTTCGGCCCACCAAGATGTTGTGGGGGCTCACGTCGCGGTGGATCACCTCCAGGCGACGCCCGTCGGGGCCGCGCGCGGAGTGCACGTAGTCGAGGCCGGAAGCCACTTGGGAGACGATGCGCGCCGCCGGCGCCAATGGCAGGTACGTCCCCGCCGCGGCATGGGCCCGGAGGATCTCGCGCAGCGAGGCTCCCTCGACGTACTCCATCGCCAAGAAGTAGGTCCCGTCGATCTCTCCGAAGTCGTAGATCTGGGCGATGTTGGAATGAGTGAGCTGGGCGGCGATGCGAGCCTCGTCGAGGAACATCCGGACGAAGCTCGAGTCGCTGGCGAACACCTCCAGCATCCGCTTCACCACGCACAGCCGCTCGAAGCCTCCAGGGCCGGATTGCCTGGCGAGGAACACCTCACCCATTCCACCTTGGGCGAGCTTCCGGTCGAGGAGGTACCGGCCCAGCCGGTCGGGCATTGGCCGCTATTCTACGCCTTTCGGCCGCGAGCGGTCCGGCCGCTTGCGGCCGGGTGGCGCGATCGGCAGCCACGCGCAGCTCGTCGCCACCTGCTACCGCGACTTTGAGAAGCTCGCGCGACTCTTGGCGGAGAGACTCCCGTGAGCACCGTGCGCAACGGCGTGCCCCCAGGCCACGCGGTGGCGTCCTGCCACACCGCCAACTCTCGCGCGCGCGAATTGCTGAGCGCGAGCGTCGCATGCGGGATTGAGCGAGTGCAGCAGTGAGGCGCTCGGGAATCCTCCGGCAGGTCACCCCAGAGAAGCGATTGGGGCGGCTGTCGCGGCGGGGGCTGTTCCCGGCCGCACCCCCCACCTAGCTGCGCCGTCCGCCCGAGGGTAGGTGATTCGGGTGGTACCAGCCGCTGCCGACCTGGACGAAGTTGGCCGGCACTCCCGCCGGACGAGGCTGGCCGTAGTAGCCCGACGAGGTCCCTCCGCCGGTGGGAGCGGACTTGCCCGGGGCCCGGCTGGCCGCGGCGCCGGTAGGGGAGGGAGCGGCCGGCGCGGGAGGCGGGGGCACCTCGCGGCCGTCGACGTAGTAGCGGGTGCGAGGCTGCCGGGTACGGGGATCGATCGGCGGCAGACTGGGGGAACTCTGGGTGGGGGCCGCCGTTCGCGAGGGGACCGAAGCGGGACGCGCCTGGACCGGAACGGGGCTTCTCGTCCATCGCGACTGGGCGCGCTGGGAGACGAGCTTCTGTCCGATCTCCTGGATGCGCGCCATGTCCTGCGGGTCGATCGGCTGGCCCGGCTTGTAGCGGTCGTAGATGGAGATCAGCTCCTCGGGCAGCGGCTCAAAGACGGGGTCGTCTGGGTGCTTCTGGTAGAACTGCTGGAGGCGCTGCTGCTCGGCCGGGCCGCTCACCGCGATCCCGAAGAGCGGGTTGCGGAGCTTCATCTCCCGCATCAGGCGCTGGTAGTCGCCCATCGTCATCTGGGCGTGGACCTCGGGGGCGATGGAGAACGGCCCCCGCGGCAAGGGCTCGCCCGGCTTCCACTGCACCGGCCTCTTCTCCTCGACGCCGCCGGGGACCGTGGCGGGTTCGATGTCCTCGCACGGGCCGGCGATCAGCGGCATGCGCTCGCGCTCCATCGCGTCCACGTCGCGCCGGATGTCGGCCGCCAGTCGGCGGAGCTGCCCGAGCCGGGGATTCTCCGGATCCAACAGTTCGTAGGCTTGCACCGCCTGCTCCGCCGCGGCCAGGTAGTCCCGCTGAGACTCAAGGCTCCAGCCCCGCTGGGTGCAGCGGCGATAGGCGTCCGCCACCTCTTGATCGACCGCGGAGAGCACCAGCTTCGACACGCCCGGGATCAGCTCCTTCATCAGCGCCAGCGCCAGCTCCTCGAGGAACGGGCAGTCGGCGTCCCAGCCACCGTTGTGCTGGGGCCGCTCCATCGGCTCGTCCGGGAGATAGCGGTCGGTCACCCGGTGGGCCTGGGCCCGGGATTCGGCCTTGGCCTCCGCCAGCGGGCTCATGAGGGAGGTGCGGAGGGGGGAGAGAGCGGCGAGAGCGGTGCGCTGGACCATTCTTGACTCCTTGATTCGTGGGCGCTCGTTCGAGCGATGCCCTTCGCCATGCGGGCGCCGTGCCCGCTTTGGAGCGCGCCCGCGGGCCCGCGATGGCCGGGGGCGCCGGAGGTGAGTGCACCCGATGTGCAGCGCCCAAGAGGCAGCGATGCACGAGTTGTGCACCGCCCGCCGGCTCAGCGGCGCTTCCGAGGCCGGACGATTCCGAATTCCTCGAGGCGGTTGATTAGCGTGCGCCGGGCGATGCCGAGGAGCTTGGCGGCCTGCGTCTGGTTACCGGCGCTTCGTGCCAAGGCGTCGAGGATGCGCTGGCGCTCGGCCTCCGTCCGCCCCTCGGGAAGCGGCTCGGCTGGCGCTTCGAAGGAGAGGGAGGTGGCCAGCTTGTCCTGCGGGAGGTGCTCGGAGCCGATCTCCTCCCCGGCGCAAAGCAGCACCGCGCGTTCGATCACGTTCCTCAGCTCCCGGACGTTGCCGGGCCAGGCGTAGCGCCCGAGCTGGGAAACCGCGGCCGCCGAGAGCGCCAGCGGCTGCCGGCCGAGCTGCTCGCAGAACCGGCGCACGTACGAGCGGGCCAGAGGCTCGATTTCCCCGCTCCGCTCGCGCAGCGGCGGGATGGGAACCGAGATGCCGTTCAGACGGAAATAGAGGTCGCGCCGGAACTGACCCTTCTCGCTGGCCGCCTCGAGGTCGCGGTTGGTGGCCGCCAGGAAGCGCACGTCGATCGGCACCGGCCGCGTCCCTCCCACTCTTCGGACCGCGCGCTCCTCCAGCACCCGAAGGAGCTTGGCCTGGGTCGGCAGCGGCATCTCGCCCACCTCGTCCAGGAGCACGGTGCCCCCGCTGGCGCTCTCGAGCAGCCCTGCCTTCACCGACTGCGCCCCGGTGAAGGCGCCCTTCTCGTGCCCGAACAGCTCGCTCTCCAGGAGGCTCTCGGTCAGGGCGGCGCAGTTGATCCGCACGAAGGGCTTTGGGGCGCGCGGCGAGCGGCGGTGGATCTGCTCCGCCACCACCTCCTTGCCCACGCCGGTCTCTCCCAGGAGCAGGACGTTGATCTGCCCTCGCGCCACCCGGTCCACGAGGCGGTAGAGCTGCTCCATGGAGGCGTCGGCCACGATCGGCGACTGGCCGTCCTCCTGCGGCGCTCCGCTGGCCTTGGCGGAGGCGAAGGCGAGCAGCGATTCCGGCTCTCTCCCGTCGCGGCCGAAGCAGGCCAGGCCGCATCTGCACTCGGCGAGGCGAGAGAGCCGGGCGGCCAGCCCGCCTGCCCGTGCCTCGGCCCTTTCCGGAGGAGAATTCAGGAGCAGCAGCTCGTAATCTCCGGGCGCGAAGGCCGCGGCGCAGTCGTCTGGCTCGAGGGCGCGGCCGAGCTGCTCCTGCACCTCTTCCCTGCCGGCCTTTGCCGAGACTCGCAGCCGTACCACCGCGAACGGCGGCCCTCCCGCCGCGGCGCGGGCGCACTCCTGGGAGAGCCGGCCCTCGAAGTACCCGTGGGTGAAGGTCTGCCGCGGGCGGGCCTCGCGGTGCGCGTACTGCACCATCGCCATCACCGCCCCGAGCTGCACCACCTCGCCCACCTCGACGGGGACCGGCCGGTTGGGTTCGAGGGAGCGGCCGCGCACCGTGGTTCCGTTGGAGCTGCCCAGGTCGCGAAGCTCGAGCCGCTCCCCGACCGCCAGGAGTGCGTGTCGCCTCGAGATGGAGGGCTCGTCGATCTGCACCGCGCACTCCGGCGCGCGGCCGATCAGCACCTCCCCCGACGGGGGGAGGGCATGAGAGGCAAGCACCGATTCACCGAACAGCAGGAGCACGGGTTTTCCGCCGGGCCTCGCCGGTCTGGCCGGGAGCGTCTTCGACCCATCGCGCATGGAGTAGAGGATTCAAGGCGCTCACGGCGCCCTTGTCGAGGCGGAAGCCCAAGCGAGCGCCGGCACGCCGGTTGAATCGGCTCCGAGGCAGGCGCACTTCAAGGAGGCTTCCATGTTGGTCGGTCCGGTGTCGCACCGGCTGCAGGCTGTTTCAGAGGTCGAGGCAGAGGGAGTGGAGCAGGTCGCTCCGGCGGAGGAGCCGGTGGTGATCGAGGAGTTGCCTCCGGAGGATTCGTTCGAAGCCGAGGCGCCGGCGTCGCTCGAGCAGGCGCCGCCGCCGGCCACCCTCTCCTCCCCGGAGGTGGGCGAGATGGTGGTGCAGGCCTTTCGCGATGAGCTCGGAAGGGAGCCGTCGGAGGAGGAGCTACAGGAGCTTGGGCCGTCAGCGGAGGCCCGGGCGCGAGTTGGCGATACCCCGAGGCAGATTTCGAGCTGGCTGGAGGACCAGCTCGCCGCCCGCGCCGACCAGCAGGCGGGGGAGATCACCGACGGAGCGTTCCAGGAAGTCCTCGAGCGCACGCCGGAGGCGTGGGGCTACTGGCACGATCAGGCGGCGGTGTTGCTCGGTGAGGGGAGCGCTCCGGAGGACGTGGCCGGGTACTTGCGGGACAGCCTTCGCCAGAGCGACGAGTACCGTTCCCTGGCGGCGGATCGAATCGTGGACGAGGGGTTCCGGAGCGTGCTGGGCCGAACGGTAGAGGCTGGCGCGCCAGGCTATTGGCAGGACGAGGTGGTGTCGGCGCTCGAGCGGGGAGCCACCGAGGAGGAAGCGCGCGCGCAGATCGAGGCAGGGCTTCGCCAGAGCGAGGAGTACCGGCGGCGCTACTTGGGGGTGAGCGTGGAGCAGCTCCGGGGGGTGATGCCGAACCTGGGGCGCGACCGCGCCGAGGCGATGCTGCCGCTCCTCAACTCGGCGATGGAGGAGGCGGAGATCAACACGCCCATGCGCCGCGCGGCATTCCTGGCGCAGCTCGCGCACGAGAGCGGGGAGCTGAGGTGGTTCGAGGAGCTGGACTCCGGCCGCCAATACGAGGGGCGGAGGGACCTGGGCAACGTCGAGCCTGGAGACGGCCCGCGCTACAAGGGCCGGGGGCCGATCCAGATCACCGGCCGGTCGAACTACCGGAACGCGGGGCGGGCCTTGGGGCTGGACCTCGAGGGCAATCCCTCTTTGGCGGCCGAGCCGGAGGTCGGCTTCCGCACCGCGGCCTGGTATTGGAATAGCCGCGGGATCAACGCGCCGGCCGACGGGGGTGACTTCGACCGGACCACCTACCTGGTGAACGGCGGCACCAACGGAGCCGCGGAGCGGCGGGCCTACTACCGCCGCGCGCTCGCCGTGCTCTAGACAGTCAGATCTAGTGCTCTGCCCATGGAGCCCTTGGCGGTCTTTCCGCCAACCTGGCCATCGCATGGGCGAGATGGGTGCTCCCCAGAGCGGGCTCGGCCACGCGACCCTCGGTCACCTGGCTCGCGGGTTCGACCGTTCGGGTCCGCAGTCCGACCGGACGGCGGGATCGCCCGGACGCTTCCTCGGGGTGGAGCGTTCACCTCATCGAGGAGGCACCCGATGCGTCCCGACCCGATGAAGACCGCGCCCGCCTTGCCGCCCCCGCGCCGCGGGAGGCCCGTGCCGCGCACGGCGCTCTTGCTGAACCCGTTCTACGCCAAGGAGTCCCGGCAGAGCTTCGGCAAGCACGTCCTCACTCCTTCGCTCGCACTCACCAGCATCGCCGGCGCGACGCCGCCTGGATGGACGGTGCGCTACTGGGACGAGAACTTGCTCCAGGGCCCGCCGCCCGCCGAGCCGTTGCCCGAGGTGGTGGGCATCAGCGTGCACCTCACCTTCGCCGCCCGTGCCTACGAGCTGGCAGCTTGGTTCCGGGCCATGGGATGCACCGTGGTGCTCGGGGGCCTTCACTCCCTCTCCTGTCCCGAGGAGCTGCAGCAGCACGCCGACGCGGTGGCCGTCGGCAACGGGGTGGACGCCTGGCCGCGGATCCTGCGCGACATCGAGCGAGGCGAGCTCAGGCCCCGCTACGTGGGCGAGTACGGCAGCTACTCCGACGAGCCGCCGCCGGACCGGAGCATCCTCCCCCAGAGCGGCTTTCTCACCGCCGCTTCGCTCATCGCCACTCGCGGCTGCCACAACCGCTGCGACTTCTGCTACCTCGCCACCTTGCAGGCCCGCCCTCGCTACGAGATGCGCCGGCCGGAGGCGGTCGCCCAGGAGCTCGCCGCCACCGGTGCCCCGTACGCCGTCTTCATCGACAACAACCTGGGCTCGAGCCGCCGCTACCTGGGCGAGCTGTGCCGGGCCCTCGCGCCCCTCGAGAAGATCTGGAGCGCCGCGGTGACGCTGGACGTCACCGACGAGCCCGAGCTGGTGCGCGAGATGGCGCTCGCCGGCTGCAGCGGAGTCTTCGTCGGCTTCGAGAGCCTGGAGGACGAGAACCTCCGGGCGGCCGGAAAGCGGGGGCCGAAGTCCGAAGAGTTCGCCCGGCGGGTGGAGGTCTTCCACCGCTTCGGCATCCAGGTGAACGGGAGCTTCGTGCTCGGCTTCGACCACGATCGCCCCGACTGCTTCGAGCGGCTGGCGAATTGGATCGAAGAGGTGCGCCTCGAGTGCGCCACCTTCCACATCCTCACGCCGTATCCCGGGACGCCTCTGTTCGGGAGGCTCGAGGAGGAAGGGCGAATCCTCCACCGCGAATGGTCCCTCTACGACACCGCGCACTGCGTCTTCCGACCGCGCCACCTCTCGCCCGAGGAGCTGGAGGCCGGCCACGCCTGGCTCTACCGGCGGCTGTTCTCGCTCCGCTCCATCTGGGCGCGCCGACCCGCGCAGCCTGCCGCGGTTCCCGCGTACCTAGCCATGTCCCTCCTCTACAAGCGGAGCAACTGGCTGTGGCGGCTGCTCATCCAACACCGGCTCACCCACGCGGTGTGGGCGCCGCTGGTGCACCTGTCGCGCTGGAGGCATCTGCGGCTCCGGGCCAAGCTCGCTCGCGCGCCGCTCGCGCTCGGTGTGCCTGTCGCGGTTCCGCCGGGCATTTGAGATTGCCGGCCAGCCGAGTCGCGGTCCTCGGCCTTGCTCGGGCCGAGCGTCTGCTTGAGGTTCCCCCAGGTTGCGTGCGCAACTGACCGCGACGAAGAGGGGCCGACGCGGCTCGAGCAGTGTCCTGGGCCCGGGCGGGATATTCTGCGGACGTGTTGCGGGTCGCGACGGTGGCAGGCGCGCTGTTCCTCACCGCTTGCGGGCTCACCGACGTGTGCCAGCGGTGCAAGGACGAGGGGCGGTTGCGGCTGCGCTGCCACCAGGGAACGCAAGTGGTGCCGTACTGTCCCGGGCAGACCCAGCGACCGAATTGCGCGGGCTACGCCGAGGCGCCGCACTGCTTCTCCGCCGGACAAGTGTGCCTGGGCGGCTCGTGCGTCGCGCCCCCAGCGGGTTGCGCGCTGCCCACCGCCAGCAGCCGGGTGTGTCGCAACCGCTGCGAAGGAGGCGCCACGCTCGTGGTGGACTGCGCGTCCTTCAACGAGCAGGCGTGCGGATCGGACGCGGGCTGCCTGGGCTGCACCTGGAAGGAGCCCTGCCCCGAAGGAACGGTGTGCGAGGACACCTTGGGCTGCGTGGTCCGCTAGCCCAAAGGGGCCTCATCGCCGGCGAGGCGCTACTCGATCGCGATCCCCGCCGAGCTCAGCGACTGCTTGAAGGCCCGCAAGGTGTCGGAGGCGCCCGCCGAGTAGTGCTCGTTGGCGTGGTTGGCGTGCATCGCGTCGGAGAAGGAGACTCGCTCCGGGAGCCCCGCGTAGCGAAGGAGCGCCTTCCACGCGGCCTCGTCTTCGTAGCCGGTGTCCACGTCCAGCGCCTTCGCCGCCATCAGCAGGCCCGCCGCCTTGGCGTCGCTCCCGGAGAGCCCCGCCCTCTGGGCGAAGGTGCGCCCCAGCTCGTAGTGCAGCGCGGCGCCGAGGACCTCCTCGTTGGCGTGGCCGTATTGGCTGTTGACCTGCAGCTTGTAGACGTTCTGTCCGTCCTCGCCCCTGACTTCGGTGAGCCGGTAGAGAGGATCCTGCCGCTTCCCCTCGAAGAAGCCGGCGTTGAGCACGCCTTGATCCTTCTGCCCCTCCGCCCACTCGTTGTAGCCGGCCATCCGGTGGAAGCGGAGGATCGCCCCGTGCAGCGCCCTCCCGTCGAGCTGGTCCGCCGGGCGGCCCGGGTCCGAAGGCGTGAGCTGCCGCTCGATGTCCTGCTGCGGATGGAAGGTGTTGTAGTTCACCACCCGGTCCCAGGAGTCCACCTTGCCGTCGCGGTCGCGGTCCACCGCGCGGCGGGAGATCAGCGTGTCCGAGGGGAAGTAGTAGTTGTCCGAGTTGGAGCTCGAGTTCTTCACCGAGATCTGCGACCAGGGAAGCCGCTTGGAGATTCCCTCCAGGGCGTTGAGCACCGTGGAGCGGTCCTGATAGCCGTAGGAGGAGTTCTTCGAGCTGACCACGTGCAGGTCGGGGAAGCGCTCGAGCAGCGCGTTGTGGACCCCCTTGCCCCCGCATTGCAAGCCGAAGAAGACCTTGGCCCCGTTCTGATCGGTGGCGCCCGAAAGGTGCGAGGGCACCTCCCGGCCGTAGTTGGCGTGGCCGGAGTAGATGACTCCGTGCACCTTTGGGTCGTTCATCTTCTGGAACATCCCCTGCGGGCCGTTGTGCATCACCAGCTCGACGTTGGTCTCGATGCGCTCGCGGCTGCCGTCGTTCAGCTCGCGCTGGTGGGCGTACCTGCGGCTGAGCGTCACCGTGCCGTCCGGGTTGTCCTTGCGGGCGAAGCCGTTCTGCTCGTAGGCGCGAAGCTCCTCGTCCCAGAAGCCATCGCCGACGTAGTACTCCAGCCTGAGCTTGGTGTTGCCGTCCTTGAACCACTGGTCGTAGGGCGGGGTGAGGGGGGCCACCTCGCGCATCAGCCCGTCGATCGCCGGCCGCACCTCGTCGGGAAGCTGGCCCTTGGCGCGGTCGAGGTCGTAGATCATGAAGTTGCGGTTGAGGCCATGGGGCTCGGTCTGCAGAAGCTCCAGGTAGGCCGACACCACCTCTCCTTGGAGCGCCTTGTCGGCCGGTTTGGCCGGATCGAGGCTCTTGGCGAGATCGACCATCAGCGGCGCGGCGCTGGCGCGAGTCTGGAGCGCCTGGTCGGCGTTCTGAAAGCCGCCGGATTGAGGGTTGGATGGGTTCGCCTGGCTGAACGCCGCCTTGAGCGAAGAGAGCGCGGCGGTCTTCTGCTCGAGGGTGATGCGGGGATCTCCGAACAGATCCTTCCCGCTCTCGGCGAGCTGCGCGGCGCGGAAGAGGGTCTCGCCTTGCTCCAGCGCGGTGACCGGGCGGTCCTGGCCTGAGCGCGAGACGAAGTGGCCCGACTGCGAGAGGAAGAGCTGGTCCGCGAGCGGGATCTGCGCCCCGGAGCCGGTGGTGGTGCGGGCGGGGCCTCCGAACCCGTCGGCAGGCGTGCGAATGGTGCCTGGCGTGGCGGGAGTCCAGCCGCGGCCCGGCGTGGGCGTGGCGACCGGAGTGTTGGTGGGAGTGGTCGGGGTGGTGTTGGTCGGAGCGGTCGGCGTCCCCGGACCGGTGCGGCGGATGGGAGGGGGCATGGGCTTCCTCCGGTGAGAGGCTCGACGATACCCGATTGCCTCTGGGGGCGCCCTCGCCTCGAGCGACTGACGCCTCGCGGACGGCACCGCGCTTCTGCCGCCGCGCCGCGACGCGCCGCGCTATGGTCCCCGCGGCATGCTCGCCCTGCTCCGCCTCATCTCGATAAGGCACATGTTCGGCGCACCGCTCCGCTCCGGGCTCACCGTCCTCGGGGTCGGAGTGGGGGTGGCGACGATGGTCTCCATCGCGGCCATCAACCGCGCGGTGATGGACTCGTTCCGCTCCACGGTGGACACCATCTCGGGCAAGGCCGACCTCACCGTCGCCGGCAGCCAGGCCGGCTTCGATGACTCGCTGGTGGAGAAGGTGAAGGCGGTGCCGGGAGTGGCGCACGTCTCCGGCGGGCTGACGGTGGTGGCTCCGGTGAAGGGCGGCAAGGGCGAGAGCCTCTACGTGATGGGGCTGGACCTGCTCGATGACGGCCACTTCCGCACCTTCGAGGGCGCCGACCGGGACATCGGCTCCTTGGCGGATGACCTGGAGTTCTTGAACTCCACCGACCGGATGCTGGTGTCCGAGCGCTTCGCCGCCGCCCACGCCCTCAAGGCGGAGAGCACCTTCACCCTGCTCACCAGCGAGGGCGCCAAGGACTTCGTGGTGCACGGCCTCATCAAGGAGTCGGGGCCGGTGAAGGCGTTCGGAGGCTGGGTGGGCGTGATGTACGTGGGCTCGGCCCAGGAAGCCTTCGGTCGCGGCCGGATGATCGATCGCATCGACGTGGCGGTGGATCCGGCGGTCGGCGTGGACGCGGCGAGGGATGCGCTCCGGAGGGAGCTTGGTCCGGCCTTCGAGATCGACCGGCCCTCCCGCCGCGGCGGCTCGGTGGAGAGCATGGTGCGCAGCTTCCAGATGGGGCTGAACCTGGGCTCGGGAGTGGCGCTCCTGGTGGGGGTCTTCCTCGTCTACAACACGGTGGCGATCGGCGTGGTGCAGAGGAGGCGGGAGATCGGCACCCTGCGGGCTTTGGGGGCCAGCCGGCTGCGGATTCGGTCCCTGTTCACCCTCGAGGCCGTGGTGCTCGGCGGACTGGGGACGGCGATCGGCATCCCTCTGGGAGGCGCCATCGCCCGCTCTGCCATCGCCCGGGTCTCGGACACCATCTCGAATCTCTACGTGCAGGTGAACGCCCACCAGGCCGAGGTCGGCCCGCAGGAGCTGTTCGCCGGAATACTCCTCGGCCTGGGCGGGAGCGTGTTCGCCGCGCTGCGGCCGGCGGTGGTGGCCTCCTCGGTCCAGCCGGTGGAGGCCCTGCGGCGCGACATCGCCTCCGGTGTCGACGAGGTTTCGCTGCGCTCGGGGACCACGGTGCTCGGGGCGCTGATGCTGCTCGGGGTGTACCCGGCCACCCTCTTGCCCCAGCCCGTGGAGAACTTCGCCCTCGGCGGCTACGTGGCCATCTTCCTCGCCCTGATGGGGGCGTCCCTCCTCTCGCCGCTGCTGCTCCGGGTGCTCCAGCCGCTCTACCAGCGGCCGGCAGAGCTGGCCCTGGGCATCAGCGGACGGCTGGCCGCGGACAACTTCTCCCGCACCCCCGCCCGCACCGCGGTGCCCGTCTCGGCCTTGGCGGTGGGCGTGGGGATGACGGTGTGCATCGCCGGCTTCGTCGGCTCCTTCAAGTCCAGCGCCGAGGAGTGGATCGACAAGTCGGTGCCTGCCGATCTGTTCATCACCTCCTCGGCGAAGCTCTCCGGAGTGCGGAACACGCCGATGAGCCCCGGGCTGGGCGAGGAGATCGACCGCATCCCGGGGATCGAGGCCCTGGACCGGGTCCGCATCTTCCCGCATGACTTGATGGGGCTGCGGATCTTCGTGGTGTCCTTGATCCCCGAGGTCTACCACGCGAGGGGCAAGCCGCGGATCCTCGAGGGTCACTGGCCCACTCGCGAGGAGCGCGACCGAGGGGTGGTGACCATCTCGGAGAACCTGATGCGAAGGCGCGAGCTGCACGCCGGCGCCCCCTTCGAGATGCCCACCCCGACCGGCGTGCGCAAGTACACGGTGGGGGCGGTGATCGTCGACTACACCTCGGATCAAGGCGCCATCTTCATGGACCGCCGGATCTTCAGCGAGCACTTCCAGGACGACCGGGTGGACACCTACGAGGCGTACCTGAACGATCCTTCCAGGCTCGAGGAGGTGCGGCGCACCATCTCCGAGCGCTTCGGCGAGAAGTACGATCTCTACGTGCTCTCCAACCGCGAGCTGCGCGACGAGGCCCACGTGCTGGTGGACGGCGCCTTCAGCGTCACCTACGCCATGGAGGTGGTGGCGGTGCTGCTCGCGCTCCTCGGGGTGATCAACACGCTGCTCGCGGCGGTGCTCGACCGGACGCGGGAGATTGGCCTGTTGCGCGCGGTGGGGGCGGGGAGGGCGCACGTGGTGAGGCTGTTCGCGGCAGAGGCGGCGCTGATCGGCATCACCGGAGGGGCGCTGGGGGTGGCCATCGGAGTGGTGACCGGCCTCACTGTGACGAAGGTGGTCGGCATGCAGGCGACCGGCTGGTCGTTCCCCTATCTGTTCCCGTGGACGATCGCGGTGCAGATGGTGGTGGCGGCCACGGTGTGTTCGGTGGTGGCCGGCCTGTACCCGGCGCGGCGGGCCGCCTCGCTCGACGTGGTGGAGGCGCTCGCCTACGAGTGAGTATCATCGGACCTCATATGGCTCCGGCGCCCAAGAAAGGTTTCCACATCCTCCTGGTGGAGGACGAGCCGGTGATCCGCGAGCTGGTGCGGAGCATGCTGAGCGACGGGGTGGTGCAGGTGGAGTGCGCCGCCAACGGCGCCGAGGGCCTGAGGCTGGCGCGCACCCAGCCGTTCGACTTGATTCTCCTGGACGTGGTGTTGCCGCAGCTCGACGGCATCACGGTGTGCCGGATGCTCAAGAGCGATCCGTCCACCGCGGCGGTGCCGCTGTACATGCTGACCGCCAAGGCGAAGAAGAGCGACATGGAGGCGGCCACCCGGGCGGGCGCCGACGGCTACATCCACAAGCCCTTCCGCGGTGCGGAGTTGATGGAGTTGGTGGAGAAGCTGCGCGGCGAGCCGGGGCAGTAGTTGGTTGGGTGAGAGGGAGCCGCTCGGTGAAAGATCAGAGAGCAAACGAAGCAGTATTGGCTGCGTCGAACTGCCGGGTGCGGTACCGGGACCGGGTGCGGCTTCGGGGGCGGGGCCGGGGACGGATCACGGCGGCGGGGACGGCCACGGCGTGTCAGAGGCGACGGGGTGCACCGCACAGCCGGCTCAGCATCTGGGCGACTCGAACGAGTAGCGATCGAGCGTTCTGGTACTGGTCCGTGGTGATGAACGCACGGATGTAAAGGACGTCCAGTTGGGTCGCCGCCTCGGTCGTGCTTCCTCGCGCAATCTCGTAGGAGCGCTGTTTGTCTGCCCTCGCTGTCTTCCCGGCGCCCTCGCCGATATTGAAGAGGATGCTCGACGTTGCGCGGTCGAACTGCTCCCGAAGATCGCGCGGCATCTTGCGCGAGAGCACTCCATTGGCGAGTACGAGGAATTCGCGCGCGACTCGATAGACCTCGAGCTTCTCATGGTCGAAGAGCGGCAGGCCTTCCGCCGTGCTCGTGCCCGCCCCACCGTTGCCCGTCCCCGGGCCCGCCCCCGAAGCCGCACCCGGTCCCGGTACCGCACCCGGCAGTTGAACGATCGAATTCATGCTACCCCTTGTAATGCACTGCTCTGACATCGCAGTGGGAGGAAACACTGCCCCGCAGAAGAGCGATGCGGCGGCACCGTTCCTGCGTGCCGCCGCAATTCCCCTCGGCTTGGTGAGCTAGAAGCTGAACGCGCGCGCCTCGCCCTGCTCCCTCACCGACTTCAGCATCTCGGAGTCGAAGCTCGCCTCCGCCGGGCGCTTCGTCGATTCCTCGGCGAGGAACCTCTTCCGGTCCTCGTTCAGGGTGGCGATCTTCTTCTGGATCTCCGCCCGCTCCTTTGCCTTTTCCGAGATGTAGGCCTCGCGCTCGGCCTTGGTCATCTTGCGCATCTCCGCCGGCAAGTCGTCCTCTCGCACCTGATCCAGCTTGACGGTGCCGTCCTTGAGGCCGTCCACCAGGTCCCAGGTGGAGTTCACGTACAGGCCGGAGCTCTTCGCCACCGCCCGCTCCGCCGCAGCGGCCGGAGCCGCGGACTCCGCCGCCTTGTCCTGCATCGCCTGGCGGGTGGCGCTGGCGCTGCCGGCCGCGCCATAGCCGAGGTAGGTCTTGTTCATCTCGGCGCCGAGCCGGGCGATCTCCGCGTCCTGGGGTGCGACGATCTGCGCCACCTGGGCGTTGTGGTTGATCATCAGGAAGTTGCCGCCGGCGTATGCCGCGCCGTCGCGCCAGGTCGGATCCTCACCGCCGCAGTGGATGGCGTTGACCAGGATGCCCTTCTTCTTCGCCTCGGAGATGGCCTCCTTGTAGTGGACCGGGCCCTGGGTGAACGGCTCGTTGCCGGCGATGTAGATGAGCTTGAGATCGTCGGGGTTGCCGCTCCACTCCAGCTCGCGGGTCGCCGACTGGATCACCTGGCCGCAGTACTCGTCGCCGCCGCGGATGCCCAGGGAGAAGAGCTCGGAGGAGATCTTGTCCAGGTCCTGGGTGAAATGCGAGATGCGCTTCACCCGCTCGCCGTATTCATACAGGGCGAGCTCCAACCGGACCGGCTGACCGCGTTGCTTGGCGCCGGTGAACTCGTTCACGATGCGCCAGAGCTGGGTCCGCGCCTGGTTGATGAGGCCCGACATCGAGCCGGAGTTGTCGAGCAGGATGGCGATCTGGACCTTGGGAACACGCACCTCCTCGGCCGGCCGGCGGCCTCCTCCGGCGGCAGCGGGGAGCGAGGAGAGAAGGGCCAGAAGGCCGAGCAGGGCGAGTTTCTTGTTGTTTCTCTTCACTGGAATTGCCTCCGTGGAAGTTGGGCGGAGGCAGTCAACGAACGGCGGCGCCGTTCGATCTACGTGGCCCTCCCCCTGGCCCTCTCGCACGCGCGAGAGGGGCTTGAGCTAGGGGAGCCTCGGGTGGACGAAGCGGGCGAGGGCGAAGAGGTCCTCCCAGTCGAGCTGGTCGAACTCCAGCGCCATCACGTCGCCCATCCGCCGGCGAACCGTGCAGCCGGTCACCACCTCGCGGTCGCGAGGCAAGGGAATGGAGACGGTCACCCGCTCCCGGCCCAGCTCCGGGACCCCGGTGAGACACAAGCCGGCCATCGAGAGGTCGCGGACCGTGGCGAGGATCGCCTTCCCGTTGAGCAGCAGCTTCACCATCAGGGACGCCTCCACCCGCGGGTGAAAGCGCTCGGCCTCGACCGGAGTCCCTTCGATGACTTCCATCGTGCGCCTCCTCGGTGCGACAGGCCCGAAGAATTCTCCACCAGGATGTAGCGCCCGCAAGTTTTCCGTCCGCGCGCGGAGACGGTCCGTCCACCGCTCGCCCATCGGCTCGGCGCATCCGCGCGGAAACACGAGCCCGCCGCCCCGGCACGCGGCGTGAACAGACGCCGCCCCGGACTCGAAGGAGGCACCCAATGGAGCAGCCCAGCCGGATCAGCCCGACGTCGATTGTCCCCACCGTCTCCCGGCAGACCCCCAAGACCGAATTCGGCGACGTGCTCGCCCAGAGCCTCGGCACCATGGCCGGGGTAGGCTCGATGATCCTCAGCGGAGTCACCCGCGGCTCGCCAGTGGTCAGCGCAGCGGTATCGGGCATCAGCGCGATGGCCTCGGTGGTGTCCGCCTCGGGCGCCGCGGTGACGCCGGTGGGCAGCCGGGCTCCCTCCTCGGTGGCGGCGGGAGCTCCGGCGACCGGCGATTTCCGCGGCGACGCGTGGGACCTCCTGCAAGCCCAGTCCTCCCAGAGCCAGCAGTACCTCGCTCTCCAGAACGAGATGCAGCGCGAGAGCCGGGAGTTCAACGCCATCTCCAACATCCTCAAAGTCCGCCACGACTCCGCCAAGGCCGCCATCAACAACATCCGCTAGGGCACGCCGATGGCCATCGACAAGCTCTCGAGTGTCGTCTCCGCTCCATCGTCTTCCTCGGTCACAGCCGGACAGGAGAAGTTCGGCAAGGTGCTCGAAGCCGCTCGCTCCGAGGCGCCGGCCAAGCCGCTGGGGCCTTTCCCGCAACGGCTGGGCCCCCGCCACGCGCCGCAGCCGGCAGTTGCCAAGACTCCGGAGCAGGTCAGGCCCGCGGAGGCCTTCGACCGGGTGGCCGCGGCCCAGCGCCGCATCGACAAGGTGCTCGAGCTGGCTCAGTCGGGCAAGACCTTCACCCCGGCGGAGCTGCTCGCCATGCAGGCGCAGGTCTACCGCTCGAGCCAGGAGTTGGACCTCGCCGGCAAGGTGGTCGAGAAGGCCACCTCCGGCGTCAAGCAGGTGCTCCAGACCCAGCTTTGAGAGGAGGAGCAGATGAGACTCGCCCGATTGTCGCTGGCCCTCACCGCGGCACTGGCCGGCTGCGCAGAGCGAATCCAGCACGGCCTCGACGAGCGGCAGGCCAACGAGCTGCAGAGCGCCCTCGGCGAGCGCGGCTTCGAGGCGAAGAAGGTGCCAGAGAAGGGAAAGAAGCCGAGCTGGGCAGTCGAAGTCTCCTCGGAGCAGGCGGCCGACGCGGTGAGGGTCCTCGCCGAGCTGGGGCTGCCGAGGCCAAAGACTCCCACCACGCTGGATGTCCTCGGCAGCGGCGGACTGGTCCCCACTCCGGTGGAAGAGCGCACCCGGCAGATGGTCGGCCTCGCCGGCGATCTCGCCGCCACTCTGGAGACGGTCGACGGGGTGAATTCCGCCCGGGTGCACCTCGCGCTTCCTCCTCCGGCGAGGCCAGGGCAGGCGGCCGGCCAGGCCAAGGCCTCTGCCTTCCTCCGGGTCCGGCCCGGGGCCGCCGCGCGTCTGGAAGGCAAGAGAGACGAGCTGCGGGCGCTCATCGCCGGCAGCGTCGAGGGGCTCGCCCAAGAGCAGGTGACCCTCTTCCTGAGTGAGGTGGAGAGCTCCGTTCCGACGCCGGTGCGCGGCCCCACTCCGGCGGCGCGGCTCCGCTGGCTGGTGATCCTGCTCTCGGTCAGCACCTCCCTTCTGGCGGTCGCCCTGGTGGTGCTCACCTTGAGGCTGCGCCGCTTCCGCTCGCGGGTTGCCGCCGCCGCCACGCCACCCGCTCCGCCCAAGCCGGTGGTCGCCCCTGCGAGAAGGGCGGCCTAGCCCGATGGCCGCCGATGCGATGAAAGGCACCCGGTTGGTGCTTCCCAAGGCCCGTCTCCGGCCGCCTGCCCGGGCGGAGCTCGGCTTCGCAGAGCAAGTGGCCCTCTTCTGCGCGGCGCTGGATCGCGAAGGCGCCCTCGAGCTGCTCGACGGCCTGGCCGAGCCGCTCCGCTCCAGGGCGCGTACCCAGGCCCGGGAGGCGATGAGCTGGGACTCGGCCACCCGCCAGGCGAGGTTGCAGCTCGCCTACGGCGAGCGCCCCGAAGCGGTGCGGCAGCTGCGCGAGGCGATGTCCATGGCCGGGCCGGCTCTGCGCCAGGAGGTGTTCCGCCTGCTTCCGGTCCACCTCAAGTCCCTCTTCCCCGAGCAGGCCTCTAATCCGGCTGGCGATCCGGCCTGCCCCGTTCTCGCCGCGCTCGCCCGCCGCATCGTCCGCGAGGCCTGCCACTGACCGTCCGCGGGAACGGCCTCCCATCTCCGGCGTAGACGGTCTGAGACCGACCGGGCATCACAACCCACTGAAAGCAGGCAGCTTTTCCTTGGCAAGCCCCGTGAAGAGGCCATTCCCCACGGAGGCCCCGCGGATGCGCACCGACGCCGAGGACACCATCACGCTGCCGCTCAAGGAGACGGCGAGCGCGACCGCCAAGGCGCTCCGGCTCAAGCGCTTCGGGGTGCGGCGGCTGACGCGGGCGCACCTGTCTTTGTCCCGGCGGCCAGCCTTGGCGAAAGAGGCGAAGGTCGGGCTGGAGGCGGTTCGCGGCTGCCTGGAGAAGCAACTCGCCTGCGCGGTTTCGCTCTCCGGGAGGCTGCTCGAGTCGGCGGTGAGCCCATTCGGCGGGCTCGCCCGGACGAGCGTGTTCGGCCTGGTGGAGCTGTCGGCGATCGGCGCCAAGGCGGTCCTGGAGCTGGACGCCGCGCTGGTGGCGGCGGTGCTGGAGCGCCTCTCGGGCGGGGAAGGGCGGCTCTCGGCGGCCTCGAAGCTCACCCGGGTGGAGGAAGCCGGGTTCAGCTACTTGTGCCTTTTGGCCCTGTCGGCGCTGCGCGCGGAGGCGGGGCTGGAGCGGCGCTTCTCACCCAGGCTCGTCTCGGTGCACGCGGACCGCGGCGAGGTGCTGGAGCGGCTGGACTGCACGCTGCCTTACGTCTCGCTGGAGGTGTCGGTGGCGGTGGGCTCTGCCGCCGGGCTCGTTCGGGTGCTGCTGCCTGCGCCGCAGCTCCAGACCGCGGTCCAGGACGCCAAGGAGGAGCTGCCCGGGCAGATCGCTCCCGAGGTGCTGGCGGCTTCGGTCGAGGCTCGGGTCCTCGCGGGCCGCACCCGGCTGGACCCGACCGACTTCGCTCACCTGGCGCCGGGGGACGTGGCGATGCTCGAGGGCCTCTGGCAGCGGCACGGCGCGCTGAGCGGTGAGTGCCGGCTCCTCGGCCGCACCTTCGAGCTTCGCGGCCAGCTCGGACCTGGTGGTTTCGCTTTCTCGCGCGCGGTGCCGCGCGCCTACCCGCAGGAGTGGACGATGGCCCAGACCGAAGTGGAGGCGAAGGAATTGCCGGTGGAGGTCGAGGTGGAGCTCACCCGCATCCGGATGACGCTCTCCGAGCTTTCGCTGCTCAAGCCGGGCGCGGTGCTCCCCTTGCACATGAACGCCGCCGAGCCGGTGGTGCTCAGGGTCGGAGATCGCTCGGTGGCGCGCGCCGAGCTGGTCGAGGTGGAGGGAGAAGTGGGGGCGCGGGTGATCGCGCTGTTGCCGTGAGGAGGTGGAAGGTGGAACTGCTCCGGACTCCGAAGGGAAAGATCATCGCCGCCGCCGCGCTCTTGGCCGCCCTGGTCGCCGCCGGCTCGCTGGGAGGAATCGGCGCCACCTCGATCGCCCGCTGGGTGCTGGTGGCCGGCGCCGCGGTCGCAATCGCACTCTGGATGCGGCGGGTCAAGGGCCAGTCCGGCGAGCCGCAGCTCGCTAGGCTCCGGGTGGTGTCCCGGGCGGGGCTCTCCCAGCGGTGCGGGGTGGCGCTGCTGGAGGCTGATGGGAGCACCTATCTGGTGGTGCACGGCGACGGGTACGCGGAGGTGGCACAGGCGCCGTCCTTCAAGGTGAAGGCGCGGCGCCCCCGGATTCCTCGCCGCGCCAGCCGCGGGATTCGCAAGGGAGGCACCCGATGAAGCCGGAGCTGTCCATGGCGGGCCAGCCGCTCTCGATGATGGCGCTGTTGGCCCTGCTCGCGCTGATCCCCTTCGCGGTGGTGATGCTGACCAGCTTCTCGAAGATCGCGGTGGTGCTGTCCTTCGCGCGGTCGGCGATGGGAACCCAGCAGGCCCCGCCGACCATCGTGCTCACCGGGCTGGCCGCGGTGCTCACTGCCCACGTGATGGCACCGGTGCTCGGAAGGATGCACGAGGCCGGCAGAGGGTCCTTCCGCGAGGCGGGCTCGGGAGCGGAGCTGGCTGCGGCGGCGGGGACGGTGGCCGAGCCTTTGCGCGAGTTTCTCTTCCGCCACGGGGACCCCGAGGAGCGGGCGCGCTTCGCCGAGCTGGCGCGGGAGCTTCGCGCGCCGGAGGAAGCGGCCCTGGTGGCGGAGGACGACCTCGCGGTGGTGGTCCCGGCGTTCGTGATCACCGAGCTGAAGGAGGCGTTCCAGATCGGCTTCCTGGTGTTCCTGCCGTTCCTGGTGCTGGACATGGTGATCGCCAACGTGCTCCTCGCGCTGGGGATGCAGACGCTCTCGCCGAGCCAGGTGAGCTTGCCCTTCAAGGTGCTGCTGTTCGTGGCGGTGGACGGCTGGGGGCTGTTGGCCCAGGGCCTCATCCTCGGGTACCGGTGAGCGCCATGGCCCAGGAGATGATCCTCACCGTTGGCCGCGAGGCGCTGCTCCTGATGGTGCTGGCGTCCCTGCCCCCGATCGGGGCGAGCCTCTTGGTCGGATTCGCGATGAGCCTCTTCCAGGCCACCACCCAGATCCAGGAGAGCACCCTCTCGGTGGTTCCGAAGCTGTGTGCGGCGGTGGCGGCGCTGGTCATCGCCGGGCCCTGGATCGCCGCGCAGCTCTCGCGCTTCGCCACGAGCCTGTTGCTCGCGCTGCCGGGAGTCGGCTCGTGAGCGGCGACCTCCTCCAGTTGGCCTCCGCGCTCTGGCCTCACGTGGCGGCAGTGGCCCTGTGCGCCGCGCGGCTCTTCCCGGTGGCTTTCCTCTGCCCCCTCTTCGGCGGAGCCACCGCGCCGGCCACGGTGCGGCTGGGGCTGGTCCTTGGCCTCTCGCTCGCGCTGCACCTCTCGGCCGGAGTCGCCCCGGTCTCGCCGGTGGAGGACGCCTGGGTGTTCGCCGGGCTCGCCGGCCGCGAGCTGGCACTGGGGACGGCGATGGGGCTGATCGCCTCGCTGCCCTTCGATGCCGCGCGCATCGGAGGCCGCCTCATCGACCTGGTCCGGGGCACCTCGGCCGAGGCGGCGCTGCCGGTGGCGGGGACTCGCGAGTCGGCGACCGGCGACGGGCTCTACCAGATGTTGGTGGCGCTGGCGGTCACCGGGGTGGCGTTCCCGCTGGTGCTCGGGGCACTCTGGAAGAGCTTCGCGGCGGTGAAGCTCGGCGCGTACGTGCCCACCGAGGTGGCGGCGATGCACGTGGTGCGGCTTGGCGGGGCGGCGCTGGCGGCAGGGCTGGCGGTGGGGGCTCCGATCGCGGGAGCAGTGATGGCGGCGGATGCGCTGGTGGCGATGGCCTCGAAGGTGGCGGCGCCGATGAACCTCGCCGAGGTTGGCGCCCCCTTGCGGATCCTCGGCGGCGGCGCGGTGGTCTGGCTCGGGCTGGGGGTCATCTGCGATCGGCTGCTGTCGGAGGTCGCCGGCTCGAGCACGGCGCTCGAGGTGCTCTTCGAGGTGGCCCGATGAGCGAGCGGACCGAGCAGCCGACGGCGAAGCGGCTCCGCGACGCGCGAAAGAAGGGGCAACTGCCGCGAAGCCGGATGCTCTCGTCTTCTGCGGCCGCGGCCGGAGGGCTCTGCGGCCTGTGGGCGTTCGCCCCGGAGTCGGCCGCGCGGCTGTCACGCTGGACCGTGGAGTTGTTCGCCCGGCCAGAGGCGTCGCCTGCCTCGGCGCTAGCCGAGGGGACGCGGGTGTTGGCGGCGCTCGCGGCGCCCGCCCTCGCAGGCGCCTTCGCCGCTTCGGCTCTGGCGGCAGTCGCCTGCGCGGGCTTCCAGTTCAACCTGGCCACGCTGGCCCCCAAGCTGGAGCGGATCGATCCAGCTGCGGGCCTGCGCCGGCTGGTGTCGGCTCGGCAAGCGTTGGACCTGCTCAAGGGCGCGCTGGTGGCCGGCATCCTGGCCTGGGCGATGTGGGCCTCGCTGGCTGGAAGCGCCCAGGAGGCGTTCCGGGCGGTTCGCTTCGAAGGCGCCGCCGGCCTCTTGGTGGTGGTCGACCGGCTGGCCGGCGCGCTGGGCCGCTGCGCGTTGGTCGCCTTGGCGCTGGGAGCGGCGGACTACGCCTTGGCCCGCCGGCGGCACCGGAAGGACCTGATGATGACCCGCGAGGAGGTCAAGCAGGAGCACAAGGACGCCGAGGGAGATCCGCGGCACCGGGCGGCGCGAAAGGCGATGCACCGGCAGCTCGCGTCGGGCGGCCCGGCTCGCGGCGTCCAGCGCGCCACTTGCGTGGTGGTCAACCCGACGCACATCGCGGTAGCGCTCAGGTACGACGAGAAGGAGTGCGACGCGCCCTACCTGGTCGCCAAGGGCCGGGAGGACGACGCCCTGCGCATCCGGTGCGAGGCAAGGCGGCTCGGCATCCCCATCGTGAAGGACATCCCGCTCGCGCGAAGCCTGGTGCACTACGACGTGGGCGAGCAGATCCCCGAGGAGCTGTACAAGGCGGCCGCAGCGGTCTTGAAGGCCGCGGTCGACCAGCGCCGAGAGGCGGAGACCCCGCGCGGCTGAGCGAAAAGGCTGGGCGGGGGCTCCCAGCGAAGCTCCAGCCGCACAGGTACAGTCCGGCACACCCGGTGCACAACCGCCCGCCATGCACGCGCCGGTCGGCTGCAGCTCCCTGGCGACGATCTCCGCCTCCCGAAGTGGAGCCATCGCGCGCCGGGACGGAAGCCATGGGAACTCCGAGGCTTCTCACCCGACGCCCCGCCCGAAAGCGGCGCACGCGGATGCCCGAGCCGGTTCGGAGGGCACGGGCAGCCGTCTCGAAGTGCGGACTCGCCGTCCATCCCAGGAGACGCCATGAACCTGATCTCGAGGATCCTCCTTCGCGCGAAGTCGTCTTCGGACGTGGTGCTCGCGGTGGTGATGGCCGCCATCCTGGGAGCCATGGTGGTGCCGCTGCCGACCTGGGCGCTCGATGCCGGCATCGCCCTCAACCTGGCCGCCGCCGCCGCCCTGCTGGTCGCGGCGCTCTACGCCCGGGAAGCCTTGCAGGTCGCCGTCTTTCCCACCTTGCTCCTGCTCACCACCCTCTTCCGGCTGGCGCTGAACGTCTCGTCCACCAGGCTGGCCCTCTCCGAAGGGCACGCAGGGGAGATCATCCAGGCGTTCGGCGAGTTCGTGGTGCGCGGCGATTACGTCGTCGGGGCGGTGGTGTTTGCCATCCTCACGCTGGTGCAGTTCATCGTCGTGGCGAAGGGGGCCGAGCGCGTGGCCGAGGTCTCCGCGCGGTTCACCCTGGACGCGATGCCCGGAAAGCAGATGTCCATCGACGCCGACCTCCGCTCCGGTGCGATCGATCAGGCGCAGGCCCGACGCCGGCGCCGCGAGCTGGAGCGGGAGTCCCAGCTCTTCGGCGCCATGGACGGCGCCATGAAGTTCGTCAAGGGCGACGTGATCGCCGGGCTGATCATCGTCTTGGTCAACCTCCTCGGAGGCGCGGCGGTGGGCGTGCTGAGCCAGGGGATGGAGCTGTCCGAAGCCGCCTCCACCTACGCCCTCATCGCCATCGGGGACGGCCTGGTCTCGCAGATTCCTTCGCTGTCCATCGCCGTGGCCGCCGGCCTTCTCGTCACCCGCGTCAGCTCCGAGGGCGACGAGGCCTCGCTCGGGGCGGACATCGCCTCGCAGCTGTTCGGCCACTGGAAGGCGCTCGTGGTCGTCTCCGGGCTGTGCCTGGCCCTGGCCGCCGTCCCCGGGATGCCGACCTTCACCTTCGCCGTGGTGGCCTTCCTCGCCGGGGGCGCCGCTTTCTTCCTTCGGAAGTCCAGGTCCGCCGCTCCCGCCGAGCCGCCAACCGAGGCCCAGCCCGACGGGGAGCCCAAGGAGCTTCCCGTGGGCGTCTCCCCGCTCACCCTGGACCTCTCCCCGGACCTCTCGCCGCTGGCCGAGGAGGACGGACAGCGCTTCGCCCGAGTCGATCTCGAGAAGCTGCGCGAGCAGCTCTTCGCCGAGCTGGGAGTTCGCTCTCCGGGCATCCGCATCCGGGTCGGCGCCGCGTACCTCGCTCCGGGCACCTACGCCCTGCTGCTGGACGAAGTCCCCTGCGGCCGCGGCCAGGTGGCCCCCGGCGCCCTGTACGCCACGGCCCCGGCCTCGGAGCTGTCCTTCCTCGGAATCCCCCCCGAGCCGGCGGTCGACCCCGGAACCGGAAAGGCCATCAGCCGCGTTCCTCCCGAGGCTCGGTCCACCCTGGAGGCGGCCCAGGTGCCCTTGCGCACCTCCAGCGAGCTGATCTGCGACCACCTCCTCTCGATGGTGCGGAAGCAGGCGTCCAACCTCATAGGAGTCCAGGATGTGCAGGCGCTCCTCGACGCCTTCGAGCCGCATGCCCCAGCCCTGGTCAAGGAGGCGCTGAACAAGGTGCCGCTGCCGCTCCTCACCGACGTGCTTCGAAAGCTCGTGCAAGAAGAGGTCAGCATCCGCGACCTGCGCGCAATCCTCGAGGCGCTGGTCTCGCCCACCGCCGAGGGCGATGCCTCCGCGCTCGCCGAGCGCTGCCGCCAGGCGCTCCGGCGCTACTTGAGCCACAAGCACGCGCCCACCGGCCCGCTCTACGCCTACCTGGTGGACCCTGCCATCGAGGAAGACCTCCGCGCCCACGGGGCCAGCGCCGCCCTCGAGCCGGAGCGAGTCGGCGCCATCCTCCAGGCCGTGCATCGCATCGCCGCAGGTGGAAAGGCCGTGCTCCTCTGTGCGCCAGACGTCCGGCGTTCCCTCCGCAAGCTCCTCGAGGGCGCCTTCCCCGGAGTGTCGGTGCTGACCTACGGCGAGCTGGACCCGGAGCTGCAAATCCGCCCGGTGGGACGCCTCTCCGCTCAGGCCTGAGGCCCTATAAGGAGCCGCCGGTCCCCGTCTCTCCCGGGCCCGGCTCGCTCGCGCCCGGCACCGGCGATTCCGAACGGTTCACCCGGTCCCGAAGCTCCTTGCCGGTGCGGAACAACAGCCCCCGCTTGGGCTTCACCGGAATCACCTGGCCGGTCTTCGGATTGCGGCCCTGGTACCCGGGGTAGCGCTTGACGTGAAAGGCCCCCAGCCCGCGGATTTCAATGTTCTCCCCGCGGCACAGTGCCTCCTTCATCGCCTCGAAGATCGTCTCGATGGTCGCTTCGGCCTGCTTCTGCGTGACTCCGCGCTTGGCCACGAGGATGTTGACGAGATCCGACTTGAGCATGGGGGCTCCTGATGCCCGCGAAATCAGGACACTTTGCCAACCAAGAATACCAGAAGGCTCCCTGGTTGCAAGCCATCTAGCATCCGAACATAGCGAGACCACTACGGATTTTCAGGTGGACGCGGGCGTGGTCACCCTCCGGCGCGCTGAGGGCGAGCGGCCGAGCGGCCGAGCGCCGCCAAGCTCGACCAGCTGACCTTGCTGAGCCGCTCCACGGTGGCGTCGTCCACCGCGCCGAAGACCCGCTCAAGCTCCTGGAATTCGGCGATCTTCTGGACCGCGGAAGTGGGCCGGAGGAGCTTGGCCACTCCGCCTACCGCCGCCGAGACATCGGCCAAGCTGAGAGTGGACGGCTCCTTGGCAGGTAGGAGCCCTCCGCGCCGCAGCTCCAACAGCCCGGCCTTCTCGAGAAGGTGTACCACCTCGAGCACCATCTGCGCGGGGACGCGGATCTGGCGGGCGATCTCCCGCCCGGTCGGGGCGGGGCGCCCTGCGGCGAGGGCCGAGGTGACGTGCCTGGCGATCGCCGCGCCGATCAGCTCGCGCGCCCGCGGGTGGTAGACCAGGTCCAAAAACTCCCCGCGAAACTCCGCGTGCTCCACCGCGTAGGAGAGCCTGGCCCCGAAGAGCACCAGCCACCAGGTGACGTACACCCAGGCGAGGAACAGCGGGACCGCCGAGAGGGAGCCGTAGAGCGGGTTGTAGCGAAAAGCCAGCTCGGCGAAGGAGGCATAGCTGGTCTTGGCGAGCTCCCACCCGAGCCCGGCCAAAAGCCCGCCGGCGAGAGCGGAGCGGACTCGCACCGGCGCGTGCGGCGCCAGCTTGTAGATGGCGGTGAGCGCGAACACCGACACCGCCGCCGCGCCCAGCCTGAGCGCTTGCTGGGAGAAGGGGAGGTCGGCCCCCAGCAAGAGCTTTCGGAGCCCGGCGGTGGTGCCGAGCCACAGCCCGAGCACCAGTGGCCCCAAGGTGAGGAGCAGGGCGTAGAGGAGCCCGCTCATCCACAGCGGTCGCCGCCTCCGCACCGCCCAGATCTCGTTGAGCGAAGCGTCGAGGTTTCGAAGCAGCAACGCCGCCGAGATCATCACGAAGACGAAGGACAGCCCGCCGGCGGCCCGGGAGCTGGCGGCAGTGATGAATCTCTGGAGGAAGGCCGCCGACTCGCTCTGGACTCCCGGGGCGAGCATGTCCTGCACGAAGCGGGTGAGCTGCTTCTGGAAGGCGGCCTGGTGGAAGAGCTGCACCGCCGCCAGCGCCACGGTGAGCATCGGCACCAGGGCGAACAGGCTGTGGAAGGTGAGGCTCCCGGCGCGAAGGGTGATGGCCTCTCCCCGAAAGCCGTGGACCAGCCCTCGGAGCGCGCGATAGGTGTCGGAGGCGAAGCGGCCCAGGGCGGTGTTGCCTAGGAGCCCCACGGCCGGCCGCTACCTTCGCACCAGGATCTTCTCGACCAGCTGGCGGGAGACGTTGGTCAGCTCGACGAACACCACGCCCATCCCCGCCGGCGCCTGGCCTCCGCTGGGCACCACCCGCACCACCTCGCCGACCCCCTCGATGGTCTCCAGCTCTTCCATGATGACCGTGAAACGCAAGGTCACCTTGGTGCCCACCGGGAGCGGGTCGTCGGAGCGGATGAACACTCCGCTCCGGGAGAGGTTGCTCACGTACTCGGCGATGAACTCGTCCACCGAGGCGAACTCCCGGTTCACGGTGCGCCGCACTTCGGTCCGGCGATCGACGGCTCCGGGGATTCCGCCCTTGCGAGAGGTGTGCGCCATGCTAGCTCCGGACTGCGCTGGCGGGAGGTGGAGGGCTCTCGGCCTTCTTCTCCTCCGGCTCTTCCCGCGCCGGCGGAGGAGGAGCCGAGGGCCTGGAGGGCGGGCGGCCGCCGCCGCGGTTCCGGTCGCGCCGGTCCTTGCGCCCTTCGCGGCCCCTGGGCTCGGGGCGCTCCGGGGGCCTCCGGGTGCCGCCGTAGCCCGCGGCGTCGAAGTCCTCGCCCGAGGAGGAGAGCTTGTGCTCCGCGCCCTGCGAGCTGCGGCCGTAGATCTCGTACTGCTCGCGGTGGAAGTTGGGCTGCGTCTTCACCTGGATGGTCTTGTTGAAGCGGTCCATCAGGTGGCGAAGCTCCTCCCGCTCCTCGCCCTGGAGCAGCATCGCCACGTCCGCGCCGCAGCTGATCACCAGGATGGGGTCCCGGTACGACGGCGCCTCCCGGCGGAGCTCGCGGAAGATCTCGTAGCAGACCGTGGTGGAGGTCTTCACGTAGCCATTGCCGCCGCAGTAAGGGCAGTCCTCGTGGAGCACTCTGCCGATGGACTCCCGCACCCGCTTGCGGGTCATCTCCACCAGGCCCAGCTCGGAGATGCGCAGGACGTTGGTCTTGGCCTTGTCCCTTCCCAAGGCCTCCTGGAGGGTCTTGAACACCTTGTCGCGGTTCTGCGGCTTCTCCATGTCGATGAAGTCGCAGATGATGATCCCGCCGATGTTGCGCAGCCTGAGCTGGTAGACGATCTCCTTGGCGGCCTCGACGTTGATCTTGGTGATCGTCTCCTCCAGGCTCTTCTTTCCCACGTAGCGGCCGGAGTTGACGTCCACCGCGGTGAGCGCCTCGGCCTGGTCGATGATCAGATAGCCGCCCGACTTGAGCCACACCTTGCGCTGCATCGCCCGGTGCAGCTCGTGCTCGATGCCGTAGGCGTCGAAGATGGGCTCCTGGTTGTCGTGCAAGGAGACCCGGCTCTTGAGCGCGGGGTCCTGCGCGGCCACGAAGGTCGACACCCGCTCGTACTCGTCGCGGTCGTCGACCACCAACTGCTCGATGTCCTGGGCGAACAGGTCGCGGGTGGCGCGCAGGATGAGGTCCAGCTCCGGCTGGACCATGCCGGGGCCCTTCTGCTTCTCGTTCTTGCGGACCGTCTCGTTCCAGACCTCGATGAGGAAGCGGATGTCCGCTTCGAGCTTCTCCTGCGGCACCGCCTCGGCCACGGTGCGGACGATGAAGCCCGTCCCGGGCGGCCGCAATCGGTCGACGATCTCTCGGAGCCTCCGGCGCTCCTTCTCGTTGGCGATCCGCCGGCTGATCCCGACGTGGTCCACCGTGGGCATGAACACCAGCTGCCGCCCGGGAATGGAGATGTGAGTGGTCAGCCGCGCCCCCTTGGTGCCGATGGGCTCCTTGGAGACCTGCACCAGCACCTCCTGGCCGATCTTGAGCAGCTCCTCGATCTTGGCGGATTTTCTCGGCCGGGGCTTCTCTTCGTCGCGGCGGCCCCTCTCCCGGTCGCGGCGGAACTTCTCCCGCTGGGAGTCTCGCGGGGCCCTCCGCTCGCCCGCGGGCGCGGCCTCGGCGAGCGCGGCCGCCACCACCTCGGAGCCGCGGGGCAAAGCGGTCTCCGCGAGCGCAGCCGCCACCACCTCCGAGCCTTTCGGCGCCGTCTCGGCGCTCGGCGCACCGAGCTCGACCGGCGGGGCGGGAGGAGGCGCTGCGGAGTCGGGCGGGGCCGCCGGTTCCGCCGCCGAGGCGGGGACGGCCAAAGCCTCGAACTCGCCGCTCACGGTTCGCTCGGGCGTGCTCCCCTCCGGCGCCGAAGGCTCGGCCGGCTCGGGCGAGAGCTCCTGCCCGGCTGCCTGGGCGAGGCTCTCCTCGGTCGACTCGCCGATCTCCCCCACCTCGGGCTCCTCGGGAGGCTCGCCGTGCTCGCCTTCGGTGAGGTCGAACTGGGCCCGTGCGAACTCCGGGTCGTAGAAGACGTCGCTCACGTAGAGGAAGGCGGCCTTCTCCTCGCCGATGTCGACGAAGGCGGCCTGCATGCCCGGGAGCACGCGGACCACCCGGCCCTTGTAGATGTTTCCGACGATCCCCCGGTCCTTCTTACGCTCGAGGTAGAACTCGGCGATGTGACCGTTCTCCACCAGCGCCACGCGGGTCTCCCGGCCCGCGGCGTTGATCACCAGAATGCTGCCCATGGGGAAGACCTGACCGCGCGCGCGGGCCTCCGAGGGCCACCGGACGGTGGACGGCGCCTCTCGGGACCTCACCACGCGCAAAGGGTGGGGTGCGCGGCGCGCCTGAGCGGCCTTTGGACTCCGGATTCGCGCTGAGCCCCACCCGGTTCACCGACAACCCTTGCCCGGCTCGGCACCGCGCCGAGGGAAGGCCTACCGTCGTAACTTTCGTGCCCGCCCTTTGGGCCGGCGACCGGCGCTTGGGGCGAGCGCATCCGCCCCAGATTTTCACGAAAGGGGGCGGCGATGCAAAGGAATCCGCCTCACGCCTCTGCCGAGGCCCGCTTGCGGGCCGGGCGCTCGGGCCTTGGCCGGTGAGGCCGCCAGACCAGCCTCAGGGCGGACCACAGCTCGTCGAGCGTGCAGAGCTTGTTGTCCACGAGGCCGACCTCCAGCGCGGCGAGCCGGATGAACTCCTCGGAGAGGGCGTTGCGCTTGGCGGCGTCGGCGCCCTGGGGCCAGCAGATCCAGATGCCGCCGGTGACCGCCATGGCCCTCGCCAGGGCGGGCAGCCGCTCGACCAGCTCGAGCTTGTCCTCGGTGAAGAAGAGGATGACGTCGAGGCCGGTCCGCGCGGTGATCAAAAACTCCACCCCGTCCGGCAAGGGGTTCAGCTTCTGCACGAAGCCCTTGGGCGGGTTGATGACGCACACCTTCGAGCCCTGGCGGATGCCGAGCATCGACGGGAGAGGGGCGAGCAGGTAGGGCATGCTCAGCGCTCCACCGAAAAGCGGGTGAAGGAGCCGCTCGGTGGGCCCCACTCCAGACGAACCTCGGCCACCTGGGCCGCTGGCGGTCCCTTGTGGCACCAGGCGACGAACTGCTCGAGCTCCATCTCGGGCCCCTCCGCCACCGCCTCCACCTCGCCGCCGGCGAGATTCCTCACCCAGCCGACCAGCCCGAGCCGCTCGGCCTCGTGCTTGGCGCTCTGGCGAAACCACACGCCCTGGACAAGGCCCTCGATGCGCAAGTTGACCCGCTTTCTCTCCACTCGAACGCTACCCCTCGAGGAGGGCCAGGAAGCCCTTCTCGTCCACCACTCTAACCCCGAGCGCCGCGGCCTTCTTCAGCTTCGAGCCTGCGTCACCGCCCGCGACCATGAGGTCTGTCTTCCTCGATACGCTGCCGGCCACTTTTCCGCCCCGCCGTTCAATCTCCTCCTTCGCCTTCTCTCGGGTCATCGAGCAGAGGCCGCCCGTGAGTACCACGGTCTTGCCGGCGAAGGGCCCTCCGCTGGGCACCTCGGGAGGCCTGGGAGTGACCCCGAGGGCCAAGAGCTCTTCGATCACCTGGCGGTTCTTGGGCGACACAAAGAAGGCGTGAATCTCCTTCGCCATCTGCGGCCCCACGTCGCGGACCAGGGTCAGCTCCTCCTCGGTGGCAAAGAAGAGCGAGCGGACATCGCCGAAGCGCTCGGCGAGCTGGCGGGCGGTGGCCTCCCCGACGTGGCGGATGCCGAGGGCGAAGAGGAGCTTGCGGGTGGTGGTGCTCTTGGAGCGCTCCAGGGCCGAGAGGAGGTTTTGGGCGCTCTTCTCGGCCATCCGCTCGAGCGAGAGCAGTTTCTCCAGGTCCAACCGGTAGAGGTCGGAGAGGGTCTTCACCAAGGAGCAACCCACCAACTGCTCGCACAGCTTCTCGCCGAGCCCGTCGATGTCCATCGCGCCCCGAGCAGCGAAGTGGAGTATGCCGGCCACCAACTGCGCCGGGCAGGCGGTGGAGGCGTTGCTGCAGCGGGTGATGGCCCCTCCCTCCTCGCGCACGGTGGGGGCGCCGCAGGCCGGGCAGCTCTGAGGAAGCTCGAAGGTCTGCTCGCTGCCGGTGCGCCTGTCGAGGACGACCTGGGCGATCTCCGGGATGACGTCGCCCGCCCGGCGGACGAAGACGAAGTCGCCCACCCGCACGTCCTTGCGGCGAAGCTCGTCCTCGTTGTGCAAGGTGGCCCGCGACACCGTCACCCCTCCAACGTACACCGGCTCCAGCTTCGCCACCGGAGTGAGCGCGCCGGTCCGCCCCACCTGGACCTCGATCTCCACCACCCGAGTCTGCTCCTCCTCCGGAGGGAACTTGTACGCCATCGCCCAGCGCGGGCTCCTCGACACCTGGCCGAGCCGCTTGCGCAGGTCCTCCTCGTTCACCTTCACCACCAGCCCATCCACCTCGTAGGGGAGCTGGTGCCTTCTTTCGAGCAGCGCCCGGTAGGCCTCGCGCACCCCGGGCAGGCCGGCGGCGCGATGGCGGAACTGGTTGACCGGCAGGCCCAGGCCCTCGAGCAAGGACAGCTTCTCGAGGTGGGTGGAGAACGAAAGCCCGTCCGCGTGGCCGATCTCGTAGGCGAAGAAGCGCAGGGGCCGCGAGGCGGTGACTCTCGGGTCCAGCTGGCGCAAGGAGCCCGCGGCAGAATTCCGCGGGTTGACGAAGGGGGGCTCGCCCGCCTCCTCGCGCTTCTGGTTCAGGCGGAGGAAGTCGGCCTTCCTGATGAACACCTCTCCGCGCACCTCGAGGTACCGGGGCGCCTGCCCGGCCAGCTCGAGGGGTACGTTCTTCACCGTGCGCAAGTTCTGGGTCACCTCCTCGCCCACCTCCCCGTCTCCCCGGGTGGCGGCCTTGGAGAGCCGGCCGCCCTCGTAGATCAGCTCGACCGCCAGGCCGTCGAGCTTGGGCTCGCAGACGTACTCCACCTCGGCCGTTCCCAGCGCCTTCCTCACCCGCTCGTCGAACTCCGAAATTTCCTGGTCATCGAAGGCGTTGGCGAGGCTGAGCATCGGCAGGCGGTGGACGACCTTCTCGAACCGGTCTGCCGGCAAGCCGGACACCCGCCGGGTGGGTGAATCGGCCGTGACCAGGTCGGGGAATTGCTCCTCAAGCTCCACAAGCTCCCGCATCAGCCGGTCGTAGGCCGCGTCGCTGATCACCGGATCGTCGAGAGTGTAGTAACGGTGGTCGTGGTAGCCGATCTCCCTGTGGAGCTCGGCGATGCGCACCTCGGCCGCGGCCTTGTCCACGTTTCGGTTCTCCTCGGAGGACCGCCTTGACACGGCAGGGGTCGGTCAATAACCTGACCGCTGTTTCACGCGGCGCCCTGTGCTCGGGTGCCGCCTCTTCCCGGAGCAACGTCGCACTCCCCGGACTTCCCCGCAAGGGGGTTCAGCCGTCGGCCCTGTGGCATTTGCCGAGGCACCCGTGAACATGCGCAAGGCACGCACGACGAGAGAGAAAGAGCCCGAAACCCAGGTCGAGGAGCTCGAAGGGAGCCCCGAGGCCGACGAGAAGCCCCGCGCCGCCAAGGGCCGCGCCGCGAGGAAGAAGCCCGACCGCGAGGAGGTCGACGGCGTGCGGAGGCGGCCCCGCCGCGACGGCGAGGAAGACGGCGCCGGAGCCGAGGCCCCGGTTCGCCCGGTGCTCACCGCGATGGAGCCTCTCGCCGAGGGCCCGCCGGCCAACGGCGAGGAGGAGCGAGCGCCCAAGGCCCTGGAGGCAGAACCCGCCGCCCACCTTCCGCCCCCGCCCGAGGCGCCGCCGATCGCCGAGGTGCGCGAAGGCGGGCCGATGCAGGTCATCTACCTCAACGACCTCAAGCGGATGAAGATCATCGAGCTGTCGCGGATGGCGCACCAGCTCGACATCGAGGGCGCCCAGGGGCTCAAGAAGCAGGACCTCCTCTTCGCCATCCTCTCCGGCATCGCCGACAAGCGGTACGAGGTGCACGCCGAGGGCGTGCTGGAGCTTTTGGCGGACGGGTTCGGCTTCCTCCGGAGCGCGGACTCGGACTACCAGCCGAGCCCGGACGACATCTACGTCTCCCCCTCGCAGGTGAGGAGGTTCAGCTTGCGGGCGGGCGACACGGTGGCGGGGCCGATCCGCCAGCCGCGCGAGGGCGAGCGCTTCTTCGCCCTGCAGCGGGTGGACAAGATCAACTTCGCCGAGCCGCTGGGCACGGAGGTCCGCGAGCGGATCCTCTTCGACAACCTGACCCCGCTCTACCCGACGAAGAAGCTCGCGCTGGAGCACGACTCGGGCGAGTACACCACCCGGGTGATCGACATGTTCTGCCCGATCGGGCTCGGCCAGCGCTGCCTGATCGTCTCCCCGCCCAAGGCCGGCAAGACGGTGATGCTGCAGAACATCGCCCACGCCGTCGCCGCCAACCACCCGGACATCATCCTCATCGTGCTGCTCGTCGACGAGCGGCCCGAAGAGGTGACCGACATGGAGCGCAACGTGAAGGGCGAGGTGGTCTCCTCGACCTTCGACGAGCCGGCCACCCGCCACGTCCAGGTGGCGGAGATGGTCCTGGAGAAAGCCAGGCGCCTCGTCGAGCACAAGCGGGACGTGGTCATCCTACTCGACTCCATCACCCGGCTGGCCCGGGCCTACAACACCATCGTGCCCCCCTCGGGGAAGGTCCTGTCGGGTGGGGTGGACAGCAACGCCCTGCAGCGGCCGAAGCGCTTCTTCGGCGCCGC